>NZ_JACXXG010000019.1 GCF_014764705.1 Stutzerimonas kunmingensis | reverse complement strand
TATAACTGAACAGCTCGTTTTGTTTGAGGTCGAGTCCACGCATCGGCTTGGGCTGGCTTCGGCAGAAGAGGATGGCCGCCATTTTGCCAGAGCCACGCGGGCTCTGGCTTTTTTCAACGGCCTGCTAGCGCTTTGACGCTACTTGTCTTCTTTCCATGGCGCCTGCAGATAGCGGCTTTGATTGAAACTTTCCATCCAGTCCGGGTAGAAAACCACCAGGGCGGTAATCGCTGTGCCGTTGATGAAGGCTTCGGGGAACATGACCAGCCATAGGTAGCCGGCAAAATCCGCCAGCCAAGGCGGCATCGGGTAGCGACCATCTAGTAGCAGTACGCCGAGCGATGCCAGGATGCACGCCAATGCTGCGAGCGCCGCTGGAAAGAATCCAGCGAAGAAAATGAAGACGAACAGGTTGCGGGGTTGGGCGCGTTCTACGAGTCGCGCGCATACAACCGTGACCAGCACTGGGATCAGTACCAGCAGGATGCCGTTCATGCCCAGGGCTGCAACTTGTTGATGACCTGTCAGTGTCAGGCCGACCTGGGCGATGAGGGCGGCGATGATTGCCAGTGGCCAGTCCAGTAGCAAGGTGACGGCTGTCAGCCCGATGAAGTGGAATGAAAGGCCCGAATCGAAGTCCCTTCGCACCAGCCAGAGCAGAAAGATCGAAAGCATTGCGCCGAACAGCAAGTGCTGACGGCGAGTATCACTGAAGAGCTCGACCCAGGGAGCTCGCCAGGTCGCCCATAACAGTGCGATCACATAGATTATCCAGCCTGCCAGCAGGCTGGATGGAGCAAGCAGGTGGGCGGCGATCATGCTAGTGATTCCTTTGTGCTCGTTGTTGCCGGTGCGCAGTAGTCGGTGCTTCGTGAAGGGGCTTAGGGGGCTGGATTCGGCTGTTCTGTGTGGATCGCTTCAATTGCGGCTAGCACTTCACTCGAGAGCGTAATTTCGGCGCTACGGATATTCGACTCAAGTTGCTCTAGTGATGTCGCGCCGATGATATTGCTGGTGACGAAGGGTTGCGCTGTGACATACGCAAGCGCCATCTGTGCTGGATCCAGTCCATGCTCGCGAGCCAGTTTAACGTACCGAGAGCATGCGGCTTTGGCCTGGGGGTTGTTATAACGTGCGAAGCGTTCAAAGAGCGTGAGGCGCGCGCTGGCAGGGCGAGCACCGTTCTCGTATTTGCCGCTGAGCATGCCGAATGCCAGTGGCGAGTACGCGAGTAGGCCGCATTGTTCGCGGATGCTGATTTCCGCCAGGCCAACCTCGAAACTGCGATTGAGCAGGTTATAAGGGTTCTGTATCGAAACCGAACGCGGCAAGCCGCGAGCTTCGGCTAATTGCAGGTATTTCATCGCGCCCCAAGGTGTTTCGTTGGACAGGCCGATGTGGCGGATTTTGCCCGCTTTGACTTCGGCATCGAGCGCTTCGAGAGTTTCTTCCAGTGGAGTGAAGTCGCCATCTTGATGTCGGTAGCCCAGCTGCCCGAAAAAGTTGGTGCTGCGTTCCGGCCAATGTAGCTGGTACAGGTCGATCCAGTCGGTTTGCAGGCGCCGAAGGCTGTTATCGAGCGCGGTGCGGATCTGTTCGCGATTGAATTTGGGTTGACCGTCGCGAATGTGGGTAATGCCGTTGCCGGGTCCCGCGATCTTCGTGGCTATGATCCAGTCGGCTCTGTCGCCCCGGCTCTGGAAGTAATTTCCTATGTATTGCTCAGTGGTTGCGTAGGTTTCCGGGCGCGGCGGCACCGGGTACATCTCGGCCGTATCTATGAAGTTGATGCCGGCAGTCTTCGCCCGGTCGATCTGGGCGAATGCCTGGGCCTGGTCGTTCTGTTCTCCCCATGTCATGGTGCCGAGGCAAAGTGAACTGACTTTCAGATTTGTGCGGCCGAGTGAGCGATATTCCATGCAATACCTCGCGTGATCTGAGACTGAGTGCCGAAGAGCTTAACGAAGACGGGACGGCTTGTGCTCATGAGAGCGTTCGACGTATCCGAAATGCCCTGGATGTCACGCTGGCAGATCTAGGGAGTGAGGCTCCCTGTTTGGTGGGCTGTGCCTGCTTGAGAGCGGGTGTAGCGGAATTCGATAAATATAAATGTCGGTTGCTATTTTGCTGGTAATCAGGATAATTCCGCAGCCTGTCGCCGGGGATGCCTAGCCTGTCGACGCAAGCCAAAGGTAGGGGATGTCTAGCCTACCGAACCACTGCCGTGGCGGACGCGCTGACCCGAGCCCCCGATAGCGTCTGTTTCCGGCTGCCCTGGCCTTGCCAGGGCGAGCACCATTCAGTAAGATTCGCCGTCTTATTTTCAGGGCGGCCCCTGAGGCTATAACGAATGAAGACATTTACTGCTAAACCGGAAACCGTCAAGCGCGACTGGTTCGTCGTCGACGCTGCCGGCCAGACCCTGGGTCGTCTGGCAACCGAAATCGCTAGCCGCCTGCGTGGCAAGCACAAGCCGGAATACACCCCTCACGTGGATACTGGCGATTACATCGTCGTGATCAACGCTGAGCAAGTGCGTGTGACTGGTGCCAAGACCACAGACAAGGTGTACTACTCTCACTCCGGTTTCCCGGGTGGCATCAAGTCGATCAGCTTCGAGAAGCTGATCGCCAAGGCGCCCGAGCGTGTGATCGAGACCGCGGTCAAAGGCATGCTGCCGAAGAACCCGCTGGGTCGCGACATGTATCGTAAGCTGAAGGTGTACAAGGGTGCCAGCCACCCGCACACCGCTCAGCAGCCCCAAGAACTGAAGATTTAACGGAATAGTTCATTATGTCGGCGACTCAAAATTACGGCACTGGCCGTCGCAAGACTGCAACCGCGCGCGTCTTTCTGCGCCCGGGTACTGGCAAGATCTCCATCAACAACCGTGAGCTGGATAACTTCTTCGGTCGCGAAACTGCCCGCATGGTCGTTCGTCAGCCGCTGGAGCTGACTGAGACTGTCGAGAAGTTCGATATCTACGTCACCGTTCTCGGTGGTGGTGTCAGCGGTCAAGCCGGTGCCATTCGTCACGGTATCACTCGTGCTCTGATCTCGTATGACGAAACTCTGCGCAGCCCGCTGCGTAAGGCTGGCTTCGTCACTCGCGACGCTCGTGAAGTGGAACGTAAGAAGGTCGGTCTGCGCAAAGCGCGCAAGCGTCCGCAGTACTCCAAGCGCTAATTCGCGCTTTCAAAAGAAACGCCCAGTTTCGTTCGGAGCTGGGCGTTTTTTTTTGGGGGTGCGTTTTTATATGGCGGTGCGACAGTGTGTCGCGCGCTGGAAAGCCTGAAGGCCGGGCATTAGGGCTTATGTGACAGGCTATTACCTTGTCAGAAGAAGGCCTTTTCTTTACCATTTGGCGAATTTTTCGCGGCCCAATTTTACGTGGTACATGCCTGCGTCAAGCAGGCCATAAGAAGCTGATGGGAGACGACTGAATGAGCAATGACGGCGTGAATGCAGGCCGGCGTCGCTTCCTTGTGGCCGCCACTTCGGTGGTGGGCGCTGCAGGAGCGGTGGGTGCTGCGGTCCCGTTTGTGGGATCGTGGTTCCCGAGTGCCAAGGCCAAGGCGGCCGGTGCGCCGGTAAGGGTAAATATCAGCAAGATCGAGCCGGGGCAGCAGATGGTCGCCGAGTGGCGCGGTCAGCCGGTATTTATCGTGCGTCGGACCGACGAGGTCCTCGGAAATCTGGAGAAGGTTGCCGGCCAGGTAGCCGATCCTGAGTCCAAGGCTTCCGAGCAGCCTGCTTATGTCGATCCGAAGAACCGGTCGATCAAGCCCGAGTTGCTCGTGGTGGTCGGTCTGTGTACTCACCTCGGCTGTGCGCCGTCCTTCCGTCCTGAGGTGGCTGCGGCCGATCTCGGTGCCGATTGGCTTGGTGGGTATTTCTGTCCTTGCCATGGTTCCAAATACGATATGGCCGGTCGCGTCTATAAGTCGCAGCCAGCTCCCTTGAACCTGCCGGTGCCCCCGCACTCGTACGAGACCGATAATGTAATCATCATCGGTGTGGACCAGGAGAACGCCTGATGAGCAAGTTCATGGAATGGGTCGACGCCCGCTTCCCCGCGACCAAGATGTGGGAAGACCATCTTTCGAAGTACTACGCCCCCAAGAACTTCAACTTCCTGTATTTCTTCGGTTCGCTGGCGCTGCTCGTACTGGTCAATCAGATACTTACCGGTATCTGGCTGACCATGAGCTTCGAGCCTTCGGCTGAGGGCGCCTTCGCCTCCGTCGAATACATCATGCGCGACGTTGAGTACGGCTGGATCATCCGTTACCTGCACTCCACGGGCGCGTCTGCGTTCTTCGTGGTGGTCTATCTGCATATGTTTCGTGGGATCCTCTACGGCTCCTATCAGAAGCCGCGCGAGCTGGTGTGGATCTTCGGCATGATGATCTATCTGGCGCTCATGGCTGAGGCCTTCATGGGCTATCTGCTGCCTTGGGGACAGATGTCCTACTGGGGTGCCCAGGTAATCATCTCGCTGTTTGGTGCCATTCCGGTCATCGGTGGTGACCTGACCCAGTGGATTCGCGGTGACTACCTCATCTCAGGCATCACGCTGAACCGCTTCTTCGCGCTGCACGTGATCGCGCTGCCAATCGTCATTCTTGGCCTGGTCGTTCTGCACATCCTGGCGCTGCACGAGGTTGGCTCGAACAACCCGATGGGTGTCGATATCAAGAAGACCAAGGATGAGAATGGCGTGCCGCTCGATGGCATCCCGTTCCACCCTTACTACACCGTTAAAGACATTGTCGGTGTCGTAGTATTCCTCTTCGTCTTCTGTGCGGTCGTGTTCTTCTTCCCTGAGATGGGCGGCTATTTCCTTGAGAAGCCGAACTTCGAAGTGGCGAACGCGTTCAAGACTCCGGCACACATTGCTCCTGTTTGGTACTTCACTCCGTTCTACGCGATTCTGCGCGCGGTGCCGGATAAGCTGCTTGGCGTTATTGCCATGGGGGCGGCGATCGCAGTGCTCTTCGTGTTGCCCTGGTTGGATCGAAGCCCGGTCAAATCCATGAAGTACAAGGGTTGGATGAGCAAAGTAACGCTGTTGGCGTTCTGTGTATCCTTCATCATTCTCGGCGTGCTTGGCGTACTTGCACCGACTCCCGAGCGCACTCTGCTCGCGCGGATATGTACTGCTATCTACTTCGGCTACTTCATCCTGATGCCGTTCTATACCAAGCTCGAGAAGACCAAAGTGGTTCCGCAAAGGGTGGCTGGCTGATGAAAAAGCAATTTGCTGCATTGATTCTTGCAATCCTGCCGGTCTTTGCCTCCGCTGCAGGGACCGAGGTGCACTTGGATAAGGTCGATATCGACCTGACTGACAAAGCGGCCATGCAGGACGGTCTGAAGACTTTCGCCAACTACTGCATGGGTTGTCATAGCGCGCAGTACCAGCGTTATGAGCGTGTTGCCACTGACCTCGGTATTCCCGAAGAGGTCATGATGGACAACATCGTCTTTGCTGATGCCAAGTTTGGCGATCACATGAAGATCGGCATGAAGGCTGATGACGCCAAAGTCTGGTTTGGTGCCGCTCCGCCGGACCTGACCCTGGTTGCTCGCGTTCGCGGCAACGACTGGCTGTACACCTACATGCGCAGTTTCTACGAAGATCCGGCCCGCCCTTATGGCGTCAACAACACGGTCTTCCCGAACGTGGGTATGCCGCACGTGCTGGCTCCGCTTCAGGGGCGTCGCGTCGTGGGCTGCAAGCAGGTGCAGGTGGTCGAAGACGGTCGCAAGCAGTTCGATCCTCTGACCGGCACACCGATCACCGAGGAGGCATGCGATCAGATGGTCGTCGAGCCTGGTACCGGCACACTCTCCGAGGCCGAGTACGACGAGAAGATCAAGAACCTGGTGACCTTCCTTGCCTATTCGGCAAACCCGGTCAAGCTGGAGAGCCAGCGTATCGGTACCTATGTGTTGCTGTTCCTGGCGGTGTTCTTCGTGTTCGCTTACCTGCTCAAGCGTGAGTACTGGAAAGACGTTCACTAAGCTGCAAGCCGCAACTGCTGTACCCTGCGCGCGCCCTCTGGGCGCGCGTGTTTTTTCTGCTTCAAGATAAAAGAGTGAGGAAGGACCTATGGCTGCAACCAATCGGTTGGGCTGCTACTCCGATCCCGCCGACCACTATTCCCATCGCGTTCGTCTCGTGCTCGCAGAGAAAGGCGTCAGTGTGGACATACTTGACGTCGAGGCGGGGCAGTGTCCCGCCAAGCTGGCCGAGGTGAACCCGTATGCCAGTGTTCCGACGCTGGTGGATCGCGATCTGGCACTGTATGAGCCGGGTGTGATTCTGGAATATCTGGAAGAGCGTTACCCCCATCCCCCTTTATTGCCGGTCTATCCGGTTGCGCGGGCGAATACTCGCCTGCTGGTTCATCGTATTCAGCGAGATTGGTGTTCGCTGGCCGACCGTATCCTTGACCAGCGTACCGCTGAGCCGGAACGCGCGCAGGCGCGCAAAGAGCTTCGTGAAAGCTTGACCGGCGTGTCGCCGATATTCGCGGAAAAGCCGTATTTCATGAGTGACGAGATCAGTCTCGTCGACTGCTGCCTGTTGCCTATCCTCTGGCGTTTGCCCAGACTCGGTATCGAGTTGCCTCGAGCTGCCAAGCCGTTGCTTGACTATATGGAGCGCAGTTTCGCCCGCGAGGCCTTTCAGGCCAGTCTTTCCGCCGTCGAGCGCAACATGCGCTGAGAGAGGGTTCCCATGAATTCAAGTCGCCCCTATCTAGTCAGGGCGCTCTACGAGTGGATCGTGGACAATGATTGCACGCCGCACTTGCTGGTCAACGTCGATTATCCCGGCGTGCAGGTCCCTGCCGGGTTCGCCAGTGACGGGCAGATCGTGCTGAACGTTGCGCCAAGCGCCATACGCCACCTGCACATGGATAATGAGGCGATCAGCTTCGAGGGGCGTTTCGGTGGCGTTGCTCACTCGTTGAACGTACCGTCCGCTGCTGTGATGGCCATCTATGCCAGGGAAAATGGGCAGGGCATGGTGTTCGAGATCGAGCCGACGCCGCCGGACGACGATGCGCCAAGCGAGAGCGGTGGTGATGATGCGCCGCGGCCGGGCGGACGTCCGAGTTTGAAGGTGGTCAAGTAGGCGAGCGCGGCGCCCGGGCCTATCGGGCGCCAAAGTCGGTCAGTCGATGTATTCGAACAGTTTGACGATACGCTGCACGCCACTGACGCTCTGAACGAGGTTGGTTGCGCGGTTGCCTTCCTGGCGGGTAACCAGGCCCAGCAAATAGACAATGCCGTTTTCGGTGATCACCTTGATCCGCGAGCCCGGCACGCTGTTATCTGCGAGCATCTGGGTCTTGATCTTGGTGGTCAGCCAAGAGTCGTTGCTACGTGCCAGTGCAGAGGAGGGCTGCAGGATCTGCAGTTCATTGTGGACGCGCTTGACGCGCTGCACGCTGCCTGCAGCTCGTTCGGCCGTTTCCTTGAGTTCTGCGCGCGGAGTCTGTCCGGCCAGCAGTACGACGCCGTTGTAGCTCGCTACGACTATGTGCGAGCCCTGATCAAGGTCGGGATGGGCCTTGGCGATATTGACCGCAGCCTTTGTCTCGATCAGCGAGTCGTCGATCTTGCTGCCGATGGTGCGGGTGCCGCGGTTATCGGCAATTGGATCGTCGCGGGTTGCGGTCAGTACCGAACTACAGCCGCTGACGGCTAGACACAGGCCTAGGGCGATAACAGGCAGGCGGGGCACGTTCATTCCTCAGTTCCGAACAATTGGTTGTCGATCAGGTCGCACAAGCAGTGGATAGCCAGCAGGTGCACCTCCTGGATGCGGGCGGTCACCTTGGCTGGTACGCGGATTTCGACGTCTTCTGGCAGCAGCAGAGACGCCATGCCGCCGCCGTCCCGTCCAGTCAGTGCCACTACCAGCATCTCCCGGTCATGAGCTGCCTGGATGGCCTGGATCACGTTGGCGGAATTGCCGCTTGTAGAGATCGCTAGCAATACGTCGCCTGGCTGACCCAGGGCGCGGATCTGCTTGGAGAATACTTCGTTGTAGCTGTAATCGTTGGCGATCGAGGTGATCGTCGAGCTGTCGGTGGTCAGAGCGATGGCGGGAAGGCTCGGCCGCTCACGCTCAAAGCGGTTGAGCAGTTCGGAGGAGAAATGCTGCGCGTCGCCAGCGGAGCCGCCGTTGCCACAGGTAAGAATCTTGCCTTCGCTAAGAAGGGCATTGACCATCGCCTGGCCGGCCTGCTCGATGCTCGGGGCCAGGACTTCCATGGCCTGCTGCTTGGTTTCGATGCTGGCCTGGAACAGTTGGCGGATTCGGGTTTGCATGTCCATTGTGTTCGACCTTAAAGGTTGCAAGCGCCACCGGCTATCGCTTCGGTATGCGCTTGCGGTTCGCTAGGGCTGGGCGGCATCGTGCAGCAGTCGCTGCGTAATGAATCGTTCAGCTATCAAATGCGTTGCGGATCCAGTTCAGATTCTCGGTCTGCCCGGCTGATGTGATCGCAACGACGTCGAAGCGACAAGGGCTCCGGGCCCATCGGCTTTCCTTCTGCAGGAAGAGCTGGGCAGCCTTGATCAGCTTCTGCTGCTTGCGCGCATCGATGCTTTCAAGGGCGCCACCCCAGGCGGCGTAGCGCCTGTAGCGGACCTCGACGAATACTACTGTATCGCCGTCGAGCATGACCAGATCAAGCTCGCCGCTGCGACAGGACCAGTTGCGCGTCAGCAGGCGCAGGCCCTGATCGCACAGGTGACGCAACGCGAGTGCTTCGGCAAAGCGCCCGCTGCTCTGGCTGTCGCTCATTACTGCATGTTGTCCAGGCGCTGGACCTCGCCGTCGCGGAACTCGGCCCATGGAAGCTGACGCTCGATGCGCTGCTGCGGGTTCAGGCTGAGCGTGCCGGAGAGGCCATCGAGTTGAGTATCCGGAAGTGCCAGCAGTTGATTCAGCCGCGGCGCGAGAAGGTAGGCGTCCGCACCCATTGCGTACAGTCGACCCAGACTGCCGCCCGCCTGCGGCCATTTCTGCTCGACTTCCTGGCGCAATGGAAGTTGGTCGTTCAATAGCCAAGGGGTTTCTGCGAAACGAATGCCTTCGAGGTCGAGGTACTGGGTGCGATCGTGGCTGGCCGCATGCAGGTGAGAGGTGGCGTATACCGGAAGGTCGCCCGCATATTGGAAGATCAGGGTGGGTCGGACTTGCTGGGCCTGCTGCGGAGTGGCTGCCAAGAACAGGAAGTCGACGTCCTGCCGGCGAGTGGGCTGGTTGCTCGTCGAGGCGTCAGTGATGCTGCTGACCCGTCCGCCACGACTCTCGCTATTGCGCAGTTGCAGCAGATCGGCGATCTGGTTGGCGAGTTGCACGGGCTCGGCCAATGGCTCGGCTGCAACCAGTGTTCCGCCGGCTTCTTCCCAGCTCTGGCGGAAGGCATCCAGAATCCGCCCGCCCCAGTCTCCGCGAGGAGCCAGTGCGATGGCGCGGCGATGGCCGTCCGCCCATGCACGGCGGGCGACCTCGCGGGCTTCGTCCTCGGCAGCCAGGCCGAACTGGAACAGCTGGGGCGGGGTGCTCTGACCGGCGTCACTGTAGTTCAGGGCGAGTGTCGTGATCGGCAGTTGATCCCTCTCGGCCAGTTGGCGCACCAGATCCTTTTCCAGCGGGCCCACGACCAGCTGTACGCCGGCAGCCTGGGCTTGTCGGTAGAACTCGTCGATGGAGGTCATGCGGGTGCTGTCATAAAGCTCGATGCGCAGCGCCTGGCCGGATTGCTGCGCGTGCAGGTGTGCCGCGAGGAAGCCGTCACGCAGGGCGCGAGCGACGCTTGCCAGCTGGCCGTCCATGGGGAGCAGCAGTGCAATGTTGTTCAGGGGCTGATCGGCCAGCTCACGAAGTTTCTGCAGCGGCTCAGGGAGCTGTTCTGCGGCAGGGTGCTGGGGGTTTTGTGCAATCCAGTCGTCAATGGCGCGCTGTTGCTGGGCAACGGTGCCGGCGCGTTTCAGTGACAGCGCCAGCGACTGCCAGCCGGCGAGATCGTCATCTGCCGCGCCTTGCAGTTGCTGCTCGGGAAGTGCGGATATGAGTTTCCAGATGGCTTCGTGGTTGGTTCTGGCTTGCTCGCCACTCAGGAGTGGAGCAGTGAAAACCCGTTCGCGCGCAGCGGCGAGGGGCTTGTCGGTCGCCTCCAGCGCTTCCGCCCGCGCCAGCTGGCTACGAACCTGCTGCGCCACTGGTAGCTCGCCCAGGCGTTCAAACGCAGGGTGCTGCAGTGCTTGCTCGGCTTGTTCCGGTTTGCCATCGGCTAGTGCGATTTCGGCCTGCAGTGTCAATGCGAAGATCTGCTGCGCTGGTTTCAGTGTATCCAGCTGAACCTTTTCCAGAATGCTGCGAGCCTGGGCATGGTTGCCCTGTTGGATGCTCTGGTCGGCGGCGGCCAGGCGCAACTGCACGGCTTGTTCGGGGTCGCTTTGGTCGGCTTTCTCCAGCAGTTGCTGGGTGGAAGCCTGTGGTGTGCGAGGCAGTTCGCCCAATGTCGAAGAGGGAGAGCTGGCGCAAGCCGCGAGCATGATTGCGACGCACAGGAGTAGAAGGGGGCGTAAGCAAGCCATTGTTTGATCGTTCCTGAAAGCACTGGCGAGTGTTGGGGGATTGTACCCAAGCGCTGAAGTGGCGGCGATGTTGCGGCGGTGAATCGGGCTACAATGCGCATTTCCGTGACAGAGGTAAGCCCTTGTGACTGCCAGCGGTGGTGCGAATTCCGGAATGGGGACGCTTTATGTCGTCGCCACGCCGATCGGCAATCTGGAGGACATCAGTGCCCGAGCGCTGCGGGTGCTGCGAGAGGTGTCGCTGATAGCCGCGGAGGATACCCGTCACTCGTCTCGGTTGCTCGCGCACTTCGGTATTCAGACGCCGCTGGCAGCTTGCCACGAGCATAACGAGCGTGAAGAGGGGGGGCGATTCATCGGGCGGTTGCAAGGTGGAGAGAATGTCGCGCTGATCTCCGATGCGGGTACGCCGTTGATTTCCGATCCGGGATATCACCTGGTGCGCCAGGCGCGTGCCGCTGGGGTTGCAGTGGTGCCGGTGCCGGGTGCTTGTGCGCTGATCGCCGCACTGTCGGCGGCTGGGTTGCCCTCGGATCGATTCATCTTCGAAGGCTTTCTGCCTGCCAAGGCAGCTGCACGATGTGCACGGCTCGAAGCACTGAAAGAAGAGCCGCGTACGCTGATCTTCTACGAAGCTCCGCACCGCATACTGGAATCGCTTGGCGACTTTCGAGATGTGTTCGGTGGCGATCGAATTGCCGTGCTCGGCCGAGAGCTGACCAAGACGTTCGAAACGCTGAAAGGGCTGCCACTGAGCGAGTTGCACGCGTGGGTCGAGGCCGACAGCAATCAGCAGCGCGGCGAGTGCGTGGTGCTTGTAGAGGGTTGGCATGCTCCGCTAGACGAGAGCGCGGTGAGCGCAGAGGCGCTCCGGGTGCTCGATCTGCTGTTGGCAGAAATGCCGCTCAAGCGGGCGGCCGCAATCGCAGCCGATATTACCGGTGTGCGTAAGAATCTGTTGTACCAGGCGGCGCTGGAACGCAAATAGGAGCTGGGTCTGGGCCTCGTGCCACTTGGTGAGCTTGCAGGCAGCGCGTTGCGGCGATACTCTGGTGCCTGGAGAGTCGATCGGACAGTCGCTGTCTCTTTTTGTTCCGCAAAAAGGGAGGGAGGAAAGTCCGGGCTCCATAGGGCGAAGTGCCAGGTAACGCCTGGGAGGCGCGAGCCTACGGAAAGTGCCGCAGAAAATAACCGCCTAAGCACTTCGGTGCCGGTAAGGGTGAAAAGGTGCGGTAAGAGCGCACCGCGCGGCTGGCAACAGTCCGTGGCTAGGTAAACCCCACTTGGAGCAAGACCAAATAGGGATCCATCGGCGTGGCCCGCGCTGGATCCGGGTAGGTTGCTAGAGGCAGTCAGCGATGGCTGTCGTAGAGGAATGGCTGTCCTCGACAGAACCCGGCTTACAGATCGACTCTCCTCCTTTCTTCCTTCGTAATGCCCCGTTTTTAATTCCGAAACATTCTTGCTCTTAACAAAGTACTTTAACTTTGTTGAGCAACTCGCTGTTGTCTCTGAAGGTGCTTCCAGTCCTCTGCGCATTCTCCGCTCGAATTACCTCTCAACGTCGCTAAATTGCCGCTCCGTAAGGCTTTTTCCCGTCTGGCTCGCCTTGACGGTGGGGCGGCTGCGTTTCTATAGTGCACACAAGTGGTAGGAAGTGGCAGAAAGTGGGTAAATATGGGCATGGATAGCTAATTCAGGGGAAGCGCAGCCGTGTTTCGCGGAGCTAACGCCATCAGTCTCGACGCCAAAGGCCGGCTAGCCATGCCCAGCCGGTATCGCGACGAGCTGAATTCCCGTGGCGACGGCCAGCTGATCATCACGATCGACGCCGTGGACCGTTGTTTGTGCATTTACCCCCTGCCCGAGTGGGAGCTGATCGAAGCCAAGCTCCGCGAATTGCCCTCCTTGCGTGAAGAGGCCCGCCGCCTGCAACGCCTGCTGATTGGTAATGCTGTCGATCTGGAGATGGATGGCAGTGGGCGCGTCGTGGTGCCGCCGCGTCTTCGTGAGTACGCCCGGCTGGACAAGCGCGCGATGTTGGTAGGGCAACTGAACAAGTTTCAACTATGGAACGAGGACGACTGGAACGCGGTTTCTGACGCGGACCTAGCGGCCATCAAGCAACCCGGCGGTCTGCCGGAAGAACTACGTGACCTAATCCTGTGAACCAGATCAGCAGCTTGCGACATATCACCGTGTTGCTCGACGAAGCCGTCGCGGCGCTGAGCGTGCGCCCGGACGGACGCTATCTGGATGGCACCTTTGGGCGGGGTGGTCACAGCCGGCTATTGCTTCAGCAGCTTGGGCCTGATGGCCTATTGCTAGGATTCGACAAGGATCCGTTAGCCATCGCTACGGGGCAAGCACTGGCGGCCGAGGACGGCCGCTTTGTCGTTGTGCAGAGAAGTTTTGCCGAACTTGGCGAAGAGGTGGCGCAGCGCGGCTGGAGCGGAACCGTCAGTGGCGTTTTGCTGGATCTGGGCGTTTCGTCACCGCAGCTGGACGACCCCGAGCGCGGCTTCAGTTTTCTTAACGACGGTCCTCTGGACATGCGCATGGATCCTAGCCGAGGCGTCAGTGCGGCCGATTGGATAGCGCACGCCGACGAAGATGAGATCGCCCGGGTGTTCAAGGATTATGGCGAAGAGCGCTTCGCCAAGCGCATGGCTCGTGCGGTGGTGCAGCGCCGCGAAGCGGCGCCTTTCGAGCGTACCGCCGACCTCGCCAAGGTCCTGACTGAGGCCAACCCCGCTTGGGAGAAGGGCAAGAATCCGGCGACTCGTGCGTTTCAGGGACTGCGCATCTACATCAACAATGAGCTTGGCGACCTGGAGCATGGCCTTGATGCAGCCCTGGAGGCACTGGAAGTGGGCGGCCGGCTGGTGGTCATCAGCTTTCATTCGCTGGAAGATCGCATCGTCAAACAGTTCATGCGCCGCCACGCCAAGGGCGAGGCGGACAAGCTGCCGCGCGACCTGCCCATCATTCCAAAGGCATTCGAGCCGCGCCTTAAGCTGGTCGGCAAGCCGCAGTACGCGTCCGATGCGGAGGTCAAGGGCAACCCGCGTTCGCGCAGTGCGGTAATGCGCGTGGCGGAGAAGCTGCGGTGACCAAGGTAATGCGCTCCATGCCCAGCGGCAGCCTGTTGATGCTGGTGCTGTTCGTCAGCGTCCTGCTGTCGGCGATCGCAGTTGCCTACTCGGCGCATTGGAATCGTCAGTTGCTCAACGAGCTCTACGGTGAGCTTAGCGTCCGTGACAAGGCCCAGGCCGAGTGGGGGCGGTTGATCCTCGAGCAGAGCACCTGGACTGCGCACAGCCGCATCGAGACGCTGGCGACCGAGCAATTGCACATGCATATCCCCGAAGCGGCAGACGTCAGGCTGGTGAAGCCATGACCCTTCAAGGTGCGCTGTATCCGTGGCGGTTTCGTATCGTGCTCACGCTGCTGGCGCTGCTGGTCGGTGCGATTGTCTGGCGCATCGTCGATCTTCAGGTGATGGACCAGGGCTTCCTCAAGGGTCAGGGTGATGCGCGCAGCGTTCGGCATATCCCGATTCCTGCGCATCGTGGTCTGATCACGGATCGCAACGGCGAGCCGCTTGCGGTGAGCACGCCGGTTACCACGTTGTGGGGCAATCCCAAAGAGCTGCAGGCAGCAAAGTCGCGTTGGCCGGACTTGGCCAAGGCGCTGGGTCAGGATGCTGCCACGCTGAGCGAGCGTCTTAGGTCGCAGGCGTCGCGCGAGTTCATCTATCTGGTGCGCGGACTTACCCCGGAGCAGGGGCAGGAAGTCCTCGATCTGAAGATCCCCGGCGTTTATGCGCAAGAAGAGTTCCGTCGGTTCTATCCGGCTGGCGAAGTGGCTGCCCATGTGGTCGGCTTCACCGATATCGATGATCGTGGCCGTGAGGGCATGGAACTCGCGTATGACGAGTGGCTGGCTGGTGTGCCAGGCAAGCGTCAGGTGCTCAAGGATCGTCGCGGGCGGTTGATCAAGGACGTTCAGGTCGTAAAGAACGCCAAGGCTGGCAAGGCGATGGCATTGTCGATCGATCTGCGCCTGCAGTACCTCGCGCACAGCGAGCTGCGCAACGTCGTGCAGGAATACGGTGCCAAAGCCGCCAGCCTGGTGATGGTCGACGTCAAGACCGGCGAGATCCTCGCCATGGCCAACCAGCCTACCTATAACCCGAACAATCGGCGCAATCTGCAGCCCGCGGCAATGCGCAATCGCGCCATGATCGACGTCTTCGAGCCCGGTTCCACCGTCAAACCTTTCAGCATCGCGGCGGCGCTGGGTACCGGTAAATATCAGCCGGATTCGGTCGTCAATACCTTGCCCGGGTGGATGCGTATCGGCCGCTACACGATTCGTGATGTCTCCCGTGGCGGCATGCTGACGCTGACCGGGATTCTGATGAAGTCGAGCAACGTCGGCATCAGCAAGATCGCCCTGGATATCGGCGCCGAGCCAGTATACGCGGTGATGCAACAGGCCGGTTTCGGCCAGGATACCGGGCTGGGTTTCCCCGGCGAGCGCGTCGGCAATCTGCCCAATCATCGCAAGTGGCGAGACGCTGAGACGGCTTCGCTTGCCTACGGCTATGGCCTGTCGGTGACCGCCGTACAGTTGGCGCATGCGTATGCCGTGCTGGGTAACCAGGGCAGCAACGTGCCTCTCTCTCTGTTGCGTCTGGATCGCACCCAGGACGGCGTGCAGGTCATTGACAAAGAGATTTCCGGCATTGTTCTGCAGATGTTGCGCGCGGTCGTGGAAGAGGAGGGTGGCGGCGGCGCTCGTGCCAAGGTGCCGGGCTATCACGTCGGCGGCAAGAGCGGTACCGCGAAGAAGATTTCCGGCACCGGCGGCTACACCAAAGACGCCTATCGCTCGTTCTTCGCCGGGGTTGCGCCGCTTTCCAATCCGCGCATCGCTGCGGTGATCGTTGTGGACGAGCCGAGCAAAGGACAGTACTACGGCGGACTGGTCGCGGCACCGGTGTTCGGCAAGGTCATGGCGCGCGCCCTGCGGCTGATGAACGTCGCACCGGACAATCTGCCGCCGCCTGCCGAGCTGCAGACCGCCGAAACGGCAAAGGGCAAGGGAGGGCGTATCTGATGCCGATGCCATTGAATCACCTGCTGCCTCAGGCCGGCAGCGACGTGCTGATCCGTGAGCTGACACTCGACAGTCGCAAGGTTCGCGGCGGAGACCTGTTCCTCGCTGTACCGGGTCTGCAGTTCGATGGTCGCGATCACATACAGGATGCCGTCGCCCGTGGCGCGGCCGCGGTCGCTTATGAGGCAGAAGGCCTCGACCAGTCACTGACCGGCAACGCAGTCATGGTTCCGGTGCTGCATCTGGCAGAACAGCTGTCGGCGATTGCCGGCCGCTTCTACGGCGAGCCCAGCCGCAGCCTGCGTGTGGTCGGTGTGACCGGAACCAACGGCAAGACCAGTGTCAGCCAGCTGATTGCCCAGGCGCTCGATCGGCTCGGCGAACCCTGCGGAATCATCGGCACGCTTGGCACTGGATTCCACGGACAGCTGGAACTGGGACGCCATACCACGCCAGACGCCATCGGCGTGCAGGCGACACTGGCGAACCTCAAACAAGAGGGTGCTCGCGCGGTAGCGATGGAAGTGTCCTCGCATGGTCTCGATCAGGGGCGCGTCGCGGCCCTGGATTTCGATGTCGCCGTGTTCACCAATCTGTCGCGTGACCACCTCGATTACCACGGCAGCATGGATGCTTACGGTGCTGCCAAGGCGCGCCTGTTCGAGGTGCCCGGGCTGAGCTGTCGGGTAATCAACCTCGACGATGCCTTTGGCCGCGTGCTGGCCGGCGAGGAGCGCGAGTCGCGCCTGATCACTTACAGCCTGGAAGACCCCGCGGCCTACCTGTTCTGCGCTGAAGCGCGTCTCGACGACGACGGCATTCATGCTCGGCTGATCACGCCGCAGGGCGAGCGCTCGTTGCGCAGTCCGCTGCTCGGGCGTTTCAACGTCAGCAATGTATTGGCCGCCGTCGGCGCCCTGCTTGGCATGGACTATCCGCTGGACGAAATCCTGGCCGTGCTGCCTGAACTGCAAGGCCCCGCCGGCCGCATGCAGCGGCTGGGTGGCGGCGACCATCCGCTGATCGTGGTCGACTACGCACACACCCCCGATGCGCTGGAGAAAGTCCTCACCGCGCTGCGTCCACACGCGCGCGGCAGGCTGCTTTGTCTGTTCGGTTGCGGCGGTGATCGTGATACCGGCAAGCGCCCGCTGATGGCTGAAGTCGCGGAGCGGCTGGCCGACGGCGTCGTGGTCACCGATGACAATCCGCGCAATGAGGCGCCGGAACAGATTCTCGAGGGTATTCGTTCGGGGTTCAGCAATCCTGCGGCGGTCACTTTCAGCCATGGCCGCGCGCAGGCAATCGCCAGTCTGATCGCGGCCGCGCGAGCGGAAGATGTGGTCGTGCTGGCCGGCAAAGGTCACGAGGACTATCAGGAAGTTCGCGGCGAACGCTTGCCGTTCTCCGATCTCGAGGAAGCCTGCAGGGCGCTGTCCGTCTGGGAGAAGGCCAATGCTTGAGTCGATGCGCCTGAGCGAATTGCAGCTACCGCTGTCTGGCCGCCTGGTCGGAGCGGATGCCAGCTTCACTGCCGTCAGCACAGACAGCCGGGCCATCGAACCTGGCCAGCTGTTCATTGCGCTTACCGGGCCACGCTTCGATGGTCATGCCTATCTGGCGGACGTCGCCGCCAAAGGCGCCGTTGCAGCACTGGTCGAGCGTGAAGTTGCAGATGCAGGCCTGCCGCAGCTTGTCGTTGCCGATACCCGGTTGGCGCTTGGGCAGCTCGGCGCGCTCAATCGCGCCGCATTCAACGGTCCGGTCGCAGCGATCACCGGCTCCAGCGGCAAGACCAGCGTGAAGGAAATGCTCGCCAGCATTCTACGCAGCGCCCATGGCCAGAACGCCGTACTGGCCACTCGCGGCAACCTCAACAATGACTTGGGTGCGCCACTGACGCTGTTGGAGTTGAGCACCAGTCATCGCAGCGCCGTCATCGAACTCGGCGCTTCGCGGCCCGGCGATATTGCCTACACCGTCGATCTGGTGCGCCCGGATGTCAGCGTAATTACCAATGCGGGCACCGCCCACGTCGGAGAGTTCGGTGGCCCGGACAGGATCGTCGAGGCCAAGGGTGAGATTCTCGATGGCCTGAACGCATCCGGCACCGCCGTGCTCAACCGTGACGACAAGGCCTATTCGATCTGGGCCGAGCGCGCTGCGGGCAAACGCATCGTATCGTTCGGCCTGGATGACCCCCTTGTGGATTTCTCCGCCGGTTCGATCGCCTACGACCAGCGCGGTTGCCCCAATTTCGTGCTGACCGGCCCGCTGGGCAATCTCCGTATCCAGCTCAATCTGCTGGGCCGGCATAACGTGGCCAACGCCTTGGCGGCAGCCGCGGCAGCCTATGCGCTGGGTATCGGGGCCGAGGCCGTAGTGGCGGGGCTGGAAAGCCTACAACCGGTCAAAGGCCGAGCCGTGGCGCAAATGCTGGCCAACGGTGTGCGCCTGATCGACGACAGCTACAACGCCAATCCGGCATCGATCTGCGCCGCCATCGACGTGCTGGCCAGCTTTGCCGGTCGCACCATCCTTGTGCTTGGCGATATGGGCGAGCTGGGCGAGTGGGCCGAGCAGGGCCATCGTGACGTCGGCGCCTATGCCGCTGGCAAGATCGACACGCTTTATGCCGTCGGGCCTCTGATGGCCCACGCAATTCAGGCATTCGGTCCAGGCGCTCGGCACTTCGCTGACCAGGCCAGCCTTATCGACAGCCTGCGAGCCGAACAGGGCAGCGGTACCACCATTCTGATCAAGGGCTCACGCAGCGCGGCGATGGACAAAGTCGTCGATGTGCTCGCTGGGCCATCCATGGAGAAACACTGATGCTGCTGCTGCTCGCCGAGTATCTGCAACAGTTCCACAAAGGCTTCGCGGTCTTTCAGTACCTGTCGCTGCGTGGAATTCTCGGCGTCCTCACCGCGCTGGTGCTGTCGCTGTGGATGGGCCCTTGGCTGATCCGTACGTTGCAGATGCGCCAGATTGGCCAGTCCGTGCGTACCGACGGTCCGCAGTCGCACCTGTCCAAATCCGGCACGCCGACCATGGGTGGTGCGCTGATCCTCAGCGCCATCAGCATCAGCACCTTGCTCTGGGCCGATCTGTCCAATCGCTACGTCTGGGTGGTGCTGGCGGTGACCTTGCTGTTCGGCGCGATCGGCTGGGTCGATGACTATCGCAAGGTGATCGAGAAGAACTCCCGCGGCTTGCCAAGCCGTTGGAAGTATTTCTGGCAATCGGTCTTTGGCCTCGGCGCCGCGGTCTTCCTTTATATGACTGCGCAGACACCGGTCGAAACCACGCTGATTCTGCCGCTGCTGAAGCACATCGAGATCCCACTCGGGATTGGTTTTGTCGTGTTGAGCTACTTCGTCATCGTCGGCTCGAGCAACGCAGTCAACCTGACCGACGGCCTCGACGGTCTGGCGATCATGCCAACGGTCATGGTCGGCGGCGGTCTGGGCATCTTCTGCTACCTCTCCGGTAACGTGAATTTTGCCGAGTACCTGCTCATTCCTTACGTGCCGGGTGCGGGCGAGCTGATCGTCTTCTGCGGCGCGCTGATCGGTGCCGGCCTCGGCTTTCTCTGGTTCAACACCTATCCGGCTCAGGTGTTCATGGGCGATGTCGGCGCGCTGGCGCTCGGCGCGGCGCTGGGCACCATCGCCGTGATCGTTCGCCAGGAAGTGGTGCTGTTCATCATGGGCGGCGTGTTCGTGATGGAAACCCTCTCGGTGATGATCCAGGTGGCGAGCTTCAAGCTGACTGGCAAGCGCGTGTTTCGCATGGCGCCGATCCATCACCATTTCGAACTCAAGGGCTGGCCCGAACCCCGGGTGATCGTGCGCTTCTGGATCATCACTGTGATCCTGGTGCTCGTCGGCCTTGCCACCCTGAAACTGAGGTAATCAAGAGTGCTCATCGCTTCCGACCAGTTCCGCATCGTTGTCGGCCTCGGCAAGAGCGGCATGTCCCTGGTTCGCCATCTGGCGCGCCGGGGGCTGCCGTTTGCCGTCGCTGATACCCGTGTGAACCCGCCGGAGTTGGCGACGCTCAAGGCCGAGTATCCAGACGTGCAAGTGCGCTGTGGCGAGCTGGACGTCGAGTTTCTCTGCACCGCCAGCGAGCTGCTGGTAAGCCCGGGTCTGGCGATCAGTACGCCGGCGCTGCAGGAAGCGGCGGCGCGTGGGGTCAAGCTGTCCGGTGATATCGAGCTGTTCGCCCGGGAAGCCAAGGCGCCGATCATTGCGATCACCGGCTCCAACGCCAAGAGCACCGTGACCACGCTGGTCGGCGAGATGGCCGTGGCGGCAGGGCGCACCGTGGCGGTTGGTGGCAACCTGGGCACGCCGGCGCTCGATCTGCTGGCAGACGACGTCGAGCTTTATGTGCTGGAGCTGTCCAGCTTTCAGCTGGAGACCACCGAGCAGCTCAATGCCGAAGTGGCGACCTGCCTGAATATCAGCGAAGACCATATGGACCGCTACAGCGGCCTGCCAGCCTACCATCAGGCCAAACACCGAATTTTCCGCGGCGCGCGTCAGGTGGTGGTCAATCGCGATGACCGGCTCAGCCGTCCGCTGGTCGCGGATGACCTGCCGACTTGGACCTTTGGCCTCGGCAAGCCGGACTTCAAGGGCTTTGGGCTGTTCGAGGAAAAAGGCGAGAAGTACTTGGCGTTCCAGTTCGATTCGCTGATGCCGGTTCGCGAGCTGAAGATGCGTGGTGCGCACAATCAGTCCAATGCTCTGGCAGCGCTGGCGCTGGGGCACGCGGTGGGTCTGCCGTTCGAGCCGATGCTGGAGACGTTGCGCCAGTTCGTCGGTTTGCCGCATCGCTGCCAGTGGGTTGGCCAGCGTGGCGACGTCAGCTATTACGACGATTCCAAGGCCACCAATGTCGGTGCCGCGCTGGCCGCGATCGAAGGACTGGGTGCGGATATCGACGGCAAGCTGGTGCTGATCGCCGGTGGCGATGGCAAGGGCGCAGACTTCTCCGCGCTGCGCGCGCCGATTGCACGCTATTGCCGTGCCGTGGTGCTGCTCGGTCGTGATGCGCAACGCCTTGCGGATGCGCTGGCCGATGCCACCACCCTGGTTCATGTCGCAACACTGGGCGAAGCCGTGCAGCGCGCCGCCGAGTGTGCCGAAGCGGGCGATGCGGTATTGCTGTCGCCGGCCTGTGCCAGTCTGGACATGTTCAAGAATTTCGAAGAGCGCGGTCGCCTGTTCGCCGCTGCGGTGGAGGCGCTCGACTGATGCTCGCCTTCCTGCGCCATGCTCCTTCGCCCTTGTTCGGCCGCCGCGGTCTGGATCTTGACTTCCCCATGCTCGCCGGTTGTCTGGCTTTGCTTGGCCTGGGTCTGGTGATGATCACTTCGGCGTCGTCCGAAGTCGCGGCGGTCAATGCCGGCAATCCGCTGTATCACATGAGTCGCCATCTGGTTTATGTGGCGCTGGGCCTCGGCGCGGGAATTGCGATGCTGCTGGTACCGCTGTCGGTCTGGCAACGCCTGGACTGGATGCTGCTGCTGGCGGCGTTCGGCCTGCTGATCCTTGTCCTGCTGCCGGGAATCGGCCGGGAAGTGAACGGTTCGATGCGCTGGATCGGTTTCGGCGCCTTCAACGTGCAGCCGTCCGAGCTGGCGAAAGTCTTCGTGGTGATCTACCTGGCCGGCTATCTGGTGCGCCGGCAAGAGGAAGTTCGCGAAAGCATGTGGGGCTTTGCCAAACCCTTCCTGGTCTTGCTGCCCATGGCGTTCCTGCTGCTGCTGGAGCCCGATTTCGGTGCGACCGTGGTCATGATGGGCGCCGCAGTGGCGATGTTGTTCCTCGGTGGTGTTGGCATGATCCGCTTCAGTCTGCTGGTGATCGCCGCGGTGGGTGCCGTGGTGGTGTTGGTGCAGACCCAGGAATACCGCCTCCAGCGCCTGATCACTTTCACCGACCCTTGGGCTGATCAGTACGGCGCCGGCTACCAGCTGACCCAGGCGCTGATCGCCTTCGGCCGCGGGGAGTGGTTCGGCGTCGGCCTGGGTAATAGCGTGCAAAAGCAGTTCTACCTGCCCGAAGCGCATACCGACTTCGTATTCTCCGTACTGGCCGAAGAGCTGGGCATGGTCGGCGCACTGGTGACCATCGCGCTGTTTGCCTTCGTCGGTGTTCGCGCACTGTATATCGGTCTGTGGGCAGAGAAGGCCCGGCAGTTCTTCGCGGCGTATGTGGCCTGGGGGATGGCGTTCCTCTGGCTGGGACAGTTCCTGATCAACGTGGGAGTAAACGTAGGTCTGCTGCCAACCAAGGGCCTGACGCTGCCGTTCCTCAGTTATGGCGGCAGCTCGCTGGTGGTGACCTGCGCAAGCATGGCGCTGCTGCTGCGCATCGAATGGGAAAGCCGAACCGTGCTGGGCAGCGAGGACACCGAGTTCGACGAGGCCGATTTCGCCGAGCCGCCGGCCAAGGAGGTCGCCCATGGCCGCTAATGTACTGATCATGGCCGGCGGCACCGGTGGCCACGTTTTCCCGGCGCTCGCCTGTGCTCGTGAGTTCCAGGCCCGCGGCTACTCCGTGCACTGGCTCGGCACGCCGCGCGGTATCGAGAACGAGCTGGTACCCGCCGCTGGCCTGCCGCTGCATCTGATCCAGGTCAGCGGATTGCGCGGCAAGGGCATCGTTTCGCTGATCAAGGCTCCGCTGCAGTTGATTCGCTCGCTTTTCCAGGCGCGTCGCATCGTGCGCGAGCTGCAACCGGTCTGCGTGCTGGGGATGGGCGGCTACGTTACCGGTCCGGGCGGACTGGCTGCCAAGCTGGCCGGGGTGCCCCTGGTGATTCACGAACAGAACGCCGTCGCTGGGACCGCCAATCGTAGCCTCGCGCCGCTTTCCAGCCGCGTCTGCGAAGCCTTCCCGGAAACCTTCAAGGCCAGCGCCAAGCGCCGCACCACCGGCAATCCGGTGCGTGAGGAGCTGTTCCTTGAGACGCCCCGCGATGCCCTTGCGCATCGTCGCCCGCGCCTCCTGGTACTGGGCGGCAGTCTCGGTGCCGAACCGCTGAACAAACTGCTGCCCGCCGCGCTCGCCCAGGTACCGGCGGATGTGCGGCCGCAGGTGTTTCATCAGGCCGGCAAGCAGCACGCCGATATCACCACGCAGCGTTATGCCGAGGTCGGAGTCGAGGCGGAAGTCGCGCCCTTCATCAAGGACATGGCGCGGGCCTACGCCTGGGCCGATCTGGTCATCTGTCGTGCCGGAGCGCTCACCGTTTGCGAGCTGGCCGCAGCTGGGTTGCCATCTTTTCTGGTGCCGCTGCCCCATGCGATCGACGACCACCAGACACGCAATGCCGAATATCTGGCGAAGGAGGGCGCTGCCGTCCTTCTGCCGCAAGCCAAGACTGATGCGGCCGTGCTTGCCGCTCAGCTGACCGAGGTAATGATGCAGCCGGAAAAACTCAAGGCCATGGGCGCCATCGCGCGCCGTCTGGCCCGGCCCGACGCCACCCGCAGCGTGGTCGATATCTGTCTGGAGGTGGCCCGTGGCTAAATCTCCCGCCGCGGTAAAAGCCGAAGTCCGCCGTATGCGGCGCATTCGTCGCATTCACTTCGTCGGTATCGGCGGGGTCGGCATGTGCGGCATCGCCGAGGTGCTGCTCAATCTCGGCTACGAGGTGTCGGGCTCGGACCTCAAGGAGTCCGCCAGTACCGATCGCCTGCAGAGCTTCGGTGCGCAGATTTTCATCGGTCATCAGGCCGGCAATGTTGCCGGCGCCGACGTGCTGGTGGTGTCCAGCGCGGTCAATTCGGCCAACCCGGAAGTCGCCCTGGCGCTCGAACAACGTATTCCAGTGGTTCCACGTGCCGAGATGCTTGCCGAGCTGATGCGCTACCGGCACGGTATTGCTGTCGCCGGCACCCATGGCAAGACCACTACTACCAGTCTGCTGGCTTCGGTTTTTGCCGCCGGCGGGCTCGATCCGACTTTCGTCATCGGTGGCCGACTCACTGCGGCCGGTACCAACGCGCAGCTCGGCAGCAGCCGTTATCTGATCGCCGAGGCCGACGAAAGCGATGCCAGCTTCCTGCACCTGCAGCCGATGGTCGCGGTGGTCACCAATATCGATGCCGACCACATGAGCACCTATGGCGGCGACTTCGGCAAGCTGAAGAAAACCTTCGTCGAGTTCCTGCACAACCTGCCGTTCTACGGTCTGGCAGTGCTCTGCGTCGACGACCCGTTCGTTCGCGAGATCATTCCGCAGATCGGCCGGCCGATCACGACCTACGGTTTCAGCGATGACGCCGACGTGCGCGCCACCAATGTCCGTCAGGAAGGCATGCGTACCTTCTTCACGGTGCTGCGCGATGGCTGTGAGCCGCTGGATGTGTCAGTGAACATGCCGGGCAACCACAACGTGCTGAACGCCCTGGCCACCATCGCCATTGCTACCGATGAAGGTATCGACGACGAAGCCATCGTCCAGGGCCTCGCGGAGTTCGCAGGCGTCGGCCGCCGCTTTCAGGTCTATGGCGATCTACCGGTCGAGGACGGCAGCGTGATGCTGGTCGACGACTACGGTCATCACCCGCGCGAAGTCGCCGCAGTGATCAAGGCAGTCCGCGGTGGCTGGCCGGAGCGGCGCCTGGTCATGGTCTATCAGCCCCATCGCTACAGCCGCACCCGCGACCTCTACGACGACTTCGTGCAGGTGCTCGGCGAGTCCAACGTGTTGCTGCTGATGGAAGTCTATCCGGCCGGCGAAGAGCCGATACCCGGCGCCGACAGCCGCCAGTTGTGCCACAGCATCCGCCAGCGCGGCCAGCTGGACCCGATCTACGTCGAGCGTGGCGTCGACCTCGCTCCGTTGGTCAAGCCGCTGCTGCGTGCCGGCGACATTCTGCTTTGCCAAGGAGCCGGTGACATCGGTGGCCTGGCGCCGCAACTGCTCAAGAGTCCGCTGTTCGGTGGCGATGGCGCCGCGAGGAAATCCAAATGACGACCCTGCATTCGACTCGCGACCCCAAGGCGTTTGGTCGTGTCGCCGTGCTCTTCGGTGGCAAGAGTGCCGAACGCGAAGTGTCCCTGAAATCCGGCGCGGCGGTCCTCGCCGCGTTGCAGGAGGCCGGTGTGGATGCGTTCGGCATCGATGCCGGCGATGACCTGCTGCAACGCCTGAGCAACGAGCGCATCGATCGTGCCTTCATCGTCCTGCATGGTCGTGGTGGCGAAGACGGCAGCATGCAGGGACTATTGGAATGCGCCGGTATCCCTTACACCGGCAGCGGCATTCTGGCTTCGGCCCTGGCCATGGACAAACTGCGCACCAAGCAGGTGTGGCAGAGCCTTGGCTTGCCGACGCCGCAGCATGCCGTGCTGGCTACGGAGGCCGATTGCAAGGCTGCAGCGGAAACCCTGGGTTTTCCGCTGATCGTCAAACCGGCCCACGAAGGCTCTAGCATCGGCATGGCCAAGGTCGGCGGGCTCACCGAGCTGATCGAAGCCTGGCGTGCCGCCAGCAGCTATGACTCGCAAGTACTCGTCGAGCAGTGGATACAAGGCCCGGAATTCACCGTGGCGGTGCTGCACGGCCAGGTACTGCCACCGATTGGCCTGGGCACGCCGCACACCTTCTACGACTACGACGCCAAGTACCTGGCTTCCGATACCCAGTACCGCATTCCCTGTGGCCTCGACGCGGTGCGCGAACAGGAACTGAAGACGCTGTCGGCACGTGCCTGCGAAGCGGTGGGTATCCGCGGCTGGGCCCGGGTTGACGTGATGCAGGACGGTAACGGCGATTTCTGGCTGCTTGAAGTGAACACCGTGCCGGGAATGACCGATCACAGCCTGGTGCCCATGGCGGCGCGTGCTGCCGGTCTGGATTTCCAGCAACTGGTCCTGAGCATTCTCGATGACAGCCTCGAGGCGGGGAGCTAGCCATGATCGCCACGCTGCGCCATTCGCAACCCGGAAGCGGCCGCGCCTCGCGCAAGCCCGCGCAACGGGGAGCGAGCCGCCTGGTGCAACCGCAGCCGCTGTCGCAGCGCCTGCCGAAGCCGAGCCTCGCCGGGCTGAAGCGTTTCGTCTGGCCGGTGCTACTGGTCGGGTTGGCGGTCGGGCTTTACGAGCTGGGCGAGCGGCTGCTGCCCTATGCCGATCGGCCGATCGCCAAGGTCAGTGTGCAGGGCGAACTGGGCTATGTGAGTCGCGAGGCGGTCCAGCAGCGTATAGCGCCTTTCGTCGAGCAGAGCTTCTTCAAGGTTGATCTGAACGGCATGCGCCACCAACTGGAACAGATGCCGTGGATCGCCCATGTCGAAGTCCGCCGCGTCTGGCCGGACCAGGTGATGGTGCGGCTGGATGAGCAATTGCCGATTGCCCGCTGGGGGGGTGAAGCATTGCTTAACAATAAAGGGCAGGCTTTCTCGCCGGATGACCTGACCCGATATGAACACTTGCCACATTTATATGGTCCGAAGCGGGCCCAACAGCGTGTCATGCAGCAATACCAGATACTCAGCCAGATGCTGCGCCCGCTGGGATTCTCCATTTCCCGTCTGGAGCTGCGCGAGCGTGGAAGCTGGTTCCTGACCACCAACCAGGGCGTCGAGTTGCTGCTGGGGCGGGACCAGGTTGTAGAAAAAATGCGTCGCTTCACCGCCATCTATCAAAAGGCGCTGGAGCAGGAAAGCGAGAAGATCGCACGGATCGATCTGCGCTATGCGAACGGCCTGGCCGTCGCCTGGCATGAGCCGGTCCCGACTGTGACGGATACGACCGTCGCTGCGAAGAATTGAGGAATGAAACACATGTCGAGCGTGCAAAGCGGCAAGATGATCGTCGGCCTGGACATCGGCACCTCCAAGGTGGTGGCGCTGGTAGGTGAGGTGACCGCCGATGGTGAGCTGGAAATCGTGGGAATCGGTACCCATCCTTCGCGCGGGTTGAAGAAGGGCGTGGTGGTCAATATCGAATCCACCGTGCAGTCGGTTCAGCGCGCTATAGAAGAAGCTCAGCTGATGGCTGGCTGCCGCATCCATTCGGCCTTCGTCGGCCTGGCGGGCAACCACATTCGCAGCCTGAACTCCCATGGCATCGTTGCGATCCGCGACCGTGAAGTCAGCGCCGCGGACCTGGAGCGGGTACTTGACGCCGCCCAGGCTGTGGCAATCCCGGCGGACCAGCGCGTGCTGCACACGCTGCCGCAGGATTACGTGATCGACAACCAGGAAGGTGTGCGCGAACCGCTGGGCATGTCCGGCGTGCGCCTCGAGGCCAAGGTCCATGTGGTCACCTGCGCGGTGAATGCGGCGCAGAATGTCGAGAAGTGCGTGCGTCGCTGCGGCCTGGAAGTGGATGACATCATCCTGGAGCAACTGGCCTCTGCACACGCGGTACTGACCGACGATGAAAAGGAGCTGGGCGTCTGCCTGGTGGACATCGGCGGCGGCACCACCGACATCTGCATTTTCACCGAAGGCGCGATTCGTCATACCGCGGTCATCCCGATCGCCGGCGATCAGGTCACCAACGACATCGCCATGGCATTACGCACGCCGACCCAGTATGCCGAAGAGATCAAGATTCGTTATGCTTGCGCGTTGGCCAAGCTGGCCGGTGCAGGCGAGACCATCAAGGTTCCCAGCGTCGGCGATCGTCCACCGCGCGAACTCTCGCGGCAGGCTCTGGCAGAGGTGGTCGAGCCGCGCTATGACGAGCTGTTCACCCTGATCCAGGCCGAGCTGCGTCGTAGCGGATACGAGGATCTGATCCCGGCCGGGATCGTTCTCACAGGCGGTACAGCGAAGATGGAAGGAGCCGTCGACCTGGCCGAGGAAATCTTTCACATGCCGGTGCGCCTGGGCGTGCCGCATAGCGTCAAGGGACTGAGCGACGTAGTACGCAACCCCATCTATTCAACGGGCGTGGGCCTGTTGCTGTACGGACTGCAAAAGCAGGCCGACGGCATTCCCGTGTCTGGCATCGGCAGTTTCGCCGACGAACCAAAGACGTCTGTTCTGGACCGGCTCAAGGGCTGGATCCAGGGCAATTTTTAAGCAGTGCGCTGTAACAACCAAAACTAGAAAGCTGGAAGGAGAGAGGGAAATGTTCGAACTCGTAGATCATACCCCGCAAAGTGCAGTCATCAAGGTCATCGGTGTCGGTGGCGGTGGCGGCAATGCCGTGAACCACATGGTTCGCAATAACGTCGAAGGCGTCGAATTCATCTGCGCCAACACTGACGCCCAGGCGCTGAAGAAAGTTGAAGCACGCACCGTGCTGCAGCTCGGCTCGGCCATCACCAAAGGTCTGGGTGCCGGTACCAATCCGGACATCGGTCGCCAGGCGGCGATGGAAGATCGTGAGCGCATCGCCGAAGTACTGGAAGGTGCGGACATGGTGTTCATCACCACCGGCATGGGCGGCGGCACCGGTACCGGCGCTGCGCCGATCATCGCTTCGGTAGCCAAGGAAATGGGCATCCTTACCGTCGCCGTGGTCACCCGTCCGTTCCCCTTCGAGGGCCGTCGTCGCATGCAGGTGGCCGACGAAGGTATCCGTGCGCTGTCCGATTGCGTCGATTCGCTGATCACTATCCCCAACGAGAAGTTGCTGACCATCCTCGGCAAGGACGCCAGCCTGCTGGCCGCTTTCGCCAAGGCTGATGACGTACTGGCCGGTGCGGTCCGTGGCATCTCCGACATCATGCAGCGTCCGGGCCTGATGAACGTCGACTTCGCCGACGTCAAGACCGTTATGGGCGAGATGGGTATGGCGATGATGGGCACTGGTTGCGCCACCGGCCCGAACCGTGCTCGCGAAGCCACCGAGGCTGCCATTCGCAACCCGCTGCTGGAAGACGTCAACCTGCAGGGCGCACGTGGCATTCTGGTCAACATCACTGCTGGTCTGGACCTTTCGCTCGGCGAGTACGCTGCCGTGGGCGAAATCATCGAGGCCTTCGCGTCCGATGAGGCCACCGTCAAGGTTGGCGCCGTGATCGATCCGGACATGGCCGACGAGCTGCATGTCACCGTGGTCGCTACCGGGCTCGGTCCGCGCAATGAAAAGCCGGTCAAGGTCGTCGACAACACCGTGCAGACCTCTGTTGCCGCTTCCGCCGCTCCGGCACCGCGTCAGCATGAGCAGGTCGCGGTCAATTATCGTGACCTGGAGCGTCCGACCGTGATGCGTAATCAGGCGCATGCAGCTGCCACCGCAGCCAAGCTGAATCCGCAGGAAGATCTGGATTATCTGGACATTCCCGCGTTTCTGCGTCGTCAGGCCGATTGATTGAATTTATCAGGAGTATCGTTGTGATTGGTGTTCAGCAAAGTTGGCTTCTGCTATTATCGCCGCCAATTGTTGAAAACTATTCGCAACTAGCGCTAAAGCGAAGCAAAAGGCCATGATCAGACAACGCACCCTGAAGAACATCATTCGCGCCACCGGCGTCGGCTTGCATTCGGGAGAGAAGGTTTATCTCACCCTGAAACCGGCACCGGTGGATACCGGAATCGTGTTCTGTCGCACCGACCTCAACCCGCCTGTGGAGATTCCTGCGCGGGCCGAGAACGTTGGCGAAACCACCATGTCCACGACATTGGTCAACGGTGACGTCAAGGTCGACACAGTGGAGCATTTGCTGTCGGCAATGGCTGGCCTGGGGATCGACAACGCCTACGTCGAACTTTCAGCGTCGGAAGTGCCGATCATGGATGGTAGCGCTGGACCTTTCGTATTCCTGATTCAATCCGCCGGCCTGCAGGAGCAGGACGCCCACAAGAAGTTCATCCGCATCAAGCGTGAAGTGACAGTCGAGGAAGGTGACAAGCGCGCTACCTTCCTGCCTTTCGACGGCTTCAAGGTGAGTTTCGAGATCGATTTCGACCATCCGGTTTTCAAAGGCCGCACCCAGACTGCCAGTGTGGATTTCTCGAGCACTTCCTTCGTCAAGGAAGTCAGCCGTGCACGTACCTTCGGGTTCATGCGCGACATCGAGTTCCTGCGCTCGCACAACCTGGCGCTTGGCGGCAGCGTTGAGAACGCAATCGTGGTGGACGAAACCAGTGTGCTCAACGAAGACGGCCTGCGTTACGAGGACGAATTCGTGAAGCACAAGATTCTCGATGCCATTGGTGATCTGTACTTGCTGGGCACCAGTCTGATCGGCGAATTCCGCGGCTATAAATCCGGCCACGCGTTGAACAACCGTTTGCTGCGCACCCTGATGGAACAAAAGGATGCGTGGGAGCTGGTGACCTTCGATGACCCGCAGACCGCACCGATCTCCTACATGCGTCCGGTGGCAGCCGGCTAAGCTGTACCTCTCTTCCTATATTCAAGGCCACCCTAGGGTGGCCTTTTTTTAGGTTCGCTGAACGCTGGTGGAAACGTCGTATCGACGGATTCAGCGAGGCGCCGCTGGCGCGTGCTGGGCTAGTTCATGCCGTCCAGCAAGCCAGCCAGGTCGTCGGCATGCTCTTCCTCCTGGGCGAGGATGTCCTCGAAGATGCGGCGGGTGGTCGGATCCTTGTCGCCGATGTACTGGACGATTTCCCGATAACTGTCGATGGCGATGCGTTCGGCCACCAGGTTCTCGAAAACCATGTCGCGTAGGCCGTTGCCTTCGGCGTACTGCGCGTGGGCGCGTTCCGTCAGGCCGTCCGGGTTGAAGTCCGGTGCGCCACCCAGTTGTACGATGCGCTCGGCCAGCCGATCGGCGTGTTCCTGTTCCTCATTGGCATGCTCGAGAAACTCGTCCGCGGCGGCGCTGGATTTCAGCCCTGTGGCCATGTAGTAGTGGCGCTTGTAGCGCAGATAGCAAACCAGTTCGGTCGCCAGCGCTTCGTTCAGCAGGTTGATCACGACTTCTCGATCGGCCGAGTAACTCTCGGTGACGGCTCCATTCTCGACATGTTGACGAGCCCGCTCGCGCAGGCTCTGTTTATCGCTCAGTTGTACGTAGCTCATTGCCATCTCCTGGTCTGGTTCACCGCGGACGCGGTGATTCACGGTTCCCAGTTTGAGAACAGGATGCTGGCGAAAAGTTTAGCGGTGGGGCTCGTCCGGCGGTGCGGGCGCCGGCTCAGGCTCACCCGGCTCATCAATCGGCACAGGGTCGCCTGGGTCCTCGCGCTTAGGATTGCCCTCTTTCGGAGCGGTTTGGTCAATCATCGGCATGCCCTCAGTCCTCAGCTCAGCGCCCGTAGCAGTTCGTTCTTGCGCATCTTCGAACGGCCACGAATGTCCCGCTCGCGGGCCTTTTCCATGAGCTGGTCGCGGGTCATGTCGGCAAGCGCCGTGCTGGTCGACGTCGAGCTTCGTGCCGAACCCTTGTTTGGTGATCTGCCCTGGCGGGCATCGGCTGCGCGGTGGGCCGAGTCCTTGCGCTCAGCCCGCTTGGTGGTCTCGCTCTTGCTCCTGCCCGAGCCCCCTTTGCGTTCGCCGCCACCGGATTGCTTGTTGACCGTCGCCCATGCGCGCGCTTCGGCCTCGTCCTCAGGGACGCCACGCTTCTCGTAGCCTTCCTCAATGTGCTCGGCCTTGCGTTGCTGCTTGTCGGTGTACTTGGTTTTTTCTCCACGAGGCATGCTGGTCTCCTTCAAGGGGAGCGTTGAATGCACAGGCCCGAAGCGTGCTCGCGCCTGTGCCCGGCTGTCAGCGATGCAGTTTGCGCTGGTTTTCCTCAAGCTGATCGCAGGTCAGGAAGCCCTGGCCGTCCACGCGGCCGGAGCCATCGAAACTGACGTAATAAGGTTGCTGATGGCCATCGCGATTGAGGATGTAATCGTGGCAGATGCCAGGCACTACAGTGCGAGCTGCGGCCTTCGAGGGCTCCCCACCGATGGCCAGTACCTGCTCCTGAGACATGCCAGTCTCCACATCGCGTACCAGTGGCTCGTCACGGAAGGTGATGCGGTCTACCGGGTTCTGCACATTGCCGGAACAGCCGGCGAGCAGCACGACAGGGGCGAAGATGTAGATGGCGCGCTTGATCATGGGAGTGCCTCGTTGCGTATGGACGTTACCTTTATGGCCATACGGCGTCCGGCAAGGTTCAACGGATCAGCGGGCGACGGTATCAACGGTCATCAGGGGTGACGCGCCAGACCACGTTGCCGACATCGTCGGCCACCAGCACGGCCCCGGTCTTGTCCACGGCGACGCCTACAGGGCGACCCATTGCCTCTCCTGCCTCGTTGACGAAGCCGGTCAGCACATCCTCTGCCTGCCCAGCCGGCATGCCGTTGCGGAACGGGATGAAAACCACCTTGTAGCCACTGCGCGGCTTGCGGTTCCAGGAGCCGTGCTGACCAACGAACGCGCCATGGTGGTAGTGCTGCGGCAGCAGCGTGTCTTCGTAAAAGATCAGGCCGAGCGAGGCGGTATGCGCGCCCAGTGCATAGTCCGGGACAATGGCGCGCTCGACCAGATCCGGGCACTGGGGCTGCACGCGCTCATCGACGTGCTGGCCGAAGTAGCTGTAGGGCCACCCGTAGAATCCGCCGTCCTGTACCGACGTCATGTAGTCCGGCACCAGATCGCTGCCGATCTCGTCGCGCTCGTTGACGGTGGTCCATAGCGCTCCGCTGTCCGGTTGCCAGGCAAGGCCATTGGGGTTGCGCAGGCCTGAAGCGAACAGATGCATGCTCCTGGCTTGCGGATCCACCTCGAGAATCGCTGCGCGGTTCTCTTCGGCCTGCATGCCGTTCTCGGCCACATTGCTGTTGGAGCCGCTGGTGACATAGAGGCGGCTGCCGTCCTGGCTGGCAATGACGTTCTTGGTCCAGTGGTGATTGATCGGCCCAGCGGGTAGGTCCACGACCTTCTCGCCGTTCGCAGTGATACGGGTGGTGCCGGGCGTATAGGGAAAGCGCAGCAGCGCGTCCGTGTTGGCGACGTAGAAGTGGTTGCCTACCAACGCCATACCGAACGGGGAGTTGAGGTTTTCCAGAAACACCGTGCGCTGTTCCGCCACGCCATCGCCGTCACGATCGCGCAGCAGGGTGATGCGGTTTGCGCTGGGGCCTCCGGAGCCAGCGCGGGCCATGATCTTGCTGGCAATCCAGCCGCGCAGTCCCTGGCTCTGTTGCTTCGGCGGTGCGTCCGATTCCGCCACGAGCACATCGCCATTGGGCAGCACATGGAGCCAGCGGGGATGGTCCAGGTCACGGGCGAACGCCGCCACGCGCAGACCGGCCGCCGCCTGCGGCTTGCCATCTTGCGGCCAGCCTTTGGCGGGGGCGATGTGCACCGTGGGCAGGACTGTCTTTTTCGGCTCTGGCAGCGCTGGTGTCGGGCCGTATCCGAATTCCACTGGAAGCTTGGCCGTTTCGCTGCATCCTGCCAGAGCAGCCAGAACAGCGCCGGTCAGAAGAATACGGAAGTTGGACATGGCGAAATCCTTGGGCAGTGGAGTGGCGTTCGTTAGCGCGGCTGGTCCGGGTGGCGACGCTTGCGCGCGGCACGCAGGGCAGTATGCCGCTCCAGCCGTGGCATCAAAGCAAAGATCGCCAGCGCCAACAGCGTGCTCATTACGGCCGTTGCTTCATGCCCGAGGCCGACGGCGACACCGATCGCGGCCGTAAGCCAGATGCCCGCGGCGGTGGTCAGGCCCTTGACGTCTTCCGCGGAGTCGCCCTTGAGGATAGTCCCGGCTCCGAGAAAGCCAATACCGGTAACCAGGCCCTGAATCACCCGGGAAATGTCCTCGAGGCTCATGCCCGCCTGCACCGGCACCAGTACGAACAACGCTGCCCCAAGCGCAACCAGCATATGGGTGCGCAAGCCGGCGGCCTTGCGTCGGCGCTCGCGTTCATAGCCGAGCAGGCCGCCGAGAATCGACGCGATCAGCAGACGGCTACTGACGCGGGTCGCGTCCTCCAGGTCGGTGATGTCGGAGAACTCCGACGCGATGGTGTAGGAGATGCTCGCCCACCACTCCATGTCCTTCTCCAAGCCAGGCTGGTTCTGATTTGGATACGCGAGGCGGCGGGGGGTTCGCTAATCGGTGACCTGGAAACGCAGCATGCCGATCATCTGGCCTGCTTCGGTAACGACACGTACTCGCCAGCGGCCCGATGATTTCTCCGGGAAGTTGCGCTTGTGGGTCCAGGCGCGGTAACCGGCTTCGCGGCCGCCGCTGATCTCCAGGGCGATACGGTCGACGCGCCGGCCGTTGTGGTTCCACTCGTGGAAGATGCGCTCCTTCAGGCCGCGCGGTGCGTTGATGGCGGTATAGGCGTAGAGGCCATTTGCGTGCAGTTCTGCGCTGGTGATTTCGCGCAGCCCCTTACCGGGTTTGCGTTGCTGATCATCGAGGCTCATGGTCACGGCGACATCGGTCAGCCACAGGGTTGCCGGGGGCACCCAGGTCCGTCCCAGCCAACCAGCGCCACCCAGCGCCACTGCCAGCAACAGGATGCCGGGCCACGTGCGCCAGTTCGAGCGGGGAAACAGTCCGCTGAGGCTCGGCAGGGCCAGCACTACTGCGACGCCCAGCGCCAGCTGATAGCTCTGCGGGGTGGACAGATGAAGGATGATCGGCAACGCGGTCAGCAGGACGGCGAACAGCGTCAGCGCGTGAAACCCCAGGTAGACCCAGCGCCGCGGTGCCAGCCATTTGTAGTACAGCGGATCGATCAGCGAAACGAGCGCGGCGGCGCCAAGCAGGCTGGTGAACAGGGCTTGCCCACTGTTCCAGGTGGTGGTGATGGCAAAGAACGGAATGATGAAAAACAGGCTTTCCTGATGCACCATCTGGGTGGCATAGCGCAGCAGCGGTCTTGGCACCTGCCAGCCGAACCAGCGCTGCAGACTGCGCCGCAGGCTCGATTCCAGTACCAGCCAGAGCCAGCTCACCAGCATCACCAGGGCGACCACCTTGGCCAGGCCGGCGTGGCGTTCCACCAGAACGAAACTCGCCACCCCGGAAACGAAGCCGAACAGCGCAACCGTACCTGGATAGCGCCGAATCAGGCGGCTAGCCAGGTCGAACAGGCGTGATAACAGCGGCTTGAGTTGCATGATGGTTCGGGTCCGGATACGGCGTGCTTATCAGAAGTATCGAGCACAGGCGGGCTGGTGCAAGCCCGCGGTCGAGACCCTTCGCTTGTCGAGGGCGGATGGTACAGCGGGCGCGCCCCGCTGGTGTGGCCAGGCGCCCCTATTTGGCGTATTTCGCAGGACGATCAGTCGCTCTCTTCGATCACCTGCTGTACCGCCTCGGGCTGCTCTGGCATCGCCGATGAGTGGTGACTGGTGATCAGCCACTGTCCGGCGTCGGCGAACCACTTGTAGGTAAAGGTATAACGAGCCGGCACCGTCTTGCCGTCGCCCAGCTTGAAGCTGTAGAGCCCGGTATCGAGCGCGCTGTTGCAGTCGATCATGATCATTCGCGAGACAATTTCGCCCTTTGGTTTCAGCGCCAGAAAGTGCTCGAAGTAGTCGAGCTTGGCTTCCGCCGTCTGCCGCGGCGTGTTGGACACTGTAGGCAGCAGCATCGAGTCAGGTGCGTAGTTTTCCACCACGCGTTTCGGGTCTCCTGATTGCACATCGTCGTTCCAGCGATCGAAAAGCGCGGCGACCTGCGCTTCGTTGGTGCCATGACAGGTCGGGTCGTCCGCCAGCGCAGCCAGCGGGGCGAGGGAAAGGAGCAGGGGGAGGGCGTATTTCATAGTGTCACTCGTAGCCGGTGGTCGATTGCGGATGTCTCCGCAGCGGTACTGCACAGCTTGGATACGTCATGCAGACTTGTGACCGTCCGCTGCTGCGCTCATTCCCGCCAGCGGTCGATCAGGGCTGCAGTGCCGACTCGATGGCTTCCCGGACAACGCTATAGGAGCGCGCTGCATCCGCTGGCAGGCGGACCTGCGGTAACCCGATCGTCTCGCACAGTCGATCCATGAATTCCTCATCGGTGTCCGGGTCGTGCAGGTTGATGACGCAGACCGGCTGAAGATCGGCCCTGTCGCACAGCACGAAATCGAAGCGCGTGGCCGCGATGCGGTTGGTGGCGCGGTACCAGTACGCCCGTCGGGCGATGGCGGTGACTTCCACAACGTCGGCGACGCTTACCTTGGGGAAGATCAGATAGCGCTCGCCGACCGTGCGTTGCAGCATTTCCAGCAGCTCGCGTTCCGCTGGCGAGAATAGTGGCGCCTTGAGGCGATAGGGATACTGCAGCGCGGGATGGTTGAGCTGCCGGTTCTTGACGAAGAAGACCAGCACGAAGATGACGAACGCCACCAGTGTCAGGGCCAGCCAGCTCATGGACGTCTGCCCTGATGCAGCGATTGAAGCCTTGTTGATGCACCCATGGTGTAAGCCTAGGAATTAGACGAGCGATGCTTTTGTTGAGTCCAGCGCGTTCGATTCGTTCGGCTACCTTATCCACTACAGCTGTGGGCCGAGTTGTGGATAACCATTTAGCTGCTTGCTACAGCCCTAGCGGCACTAGCGATCGAGCCTATTGATCGAAAATTGTACGTTCGCAGGTTCAAGGCTTCTAAAACGTCGTATTGCCCGCACATGCGTAACACAACAGGTCGAAGCGAGCGCTTATCCACTTTTGCTGTGGATGCGCATGTGGATAACATGGGGAGGCAGAGCTGCGGCCCGCTTGATGCGTGGGCTACAGCTCGGAGAGTGAAATTTGATCAGCTGGATTCAGCCAGATCACAGCGGCGAATTTTTGGCCCAGCGACTATGAGTAGGCGGTTGCCAGGCATCCAGCAACTCTATGAGCGCCTGCGACTCGTCACTACGTTGCAACATCTCGCGGTGCTGGGAGCGGACGAATCCCTCTTCGACGAGGTGATCGAGGAAATGACTGAGCTTGCTGTAGAAGTGGTTGACGTCCAGCAACCCGAGCGGTTTGGGGTGATAGCCAAGCTGACCCCAGGTCCAGACCTCGAAAAGCTCCTCCAGCGTACCCAGTCCGCCAGGTAAAGCGATGAAGGCATCCGCGAGCTCTGCCATCCGCGCCTTGCGGGCGTGCATGCCGTCGACTACTTCCAGCCGAGTGAGGCCGGTGTGGCCGACCTCGGCATCTTTCAGGCTCTGCGGAATGATGCCGATCACCTCGCCGCCGGCAGCCATGGTGGCGTCTGCCACGACCCCCATCAGGCCGACGGCGCCGCCGCCGTAGATCAGCCGGATGCCGTTGGCCGCGAGGGTGCGGCCGAGATCCTGGGCTGCTTGTTCATAGATGGGGTTCGAACCACGGCTGGCGCCGCAGAAAACGCAAATGGAACGCAAGGTCATCGTTAACTCCGCTCTTAGGGCTGGCGGAAGGGTACGCGGGCATGGACGAACGGCCAAGCGTGCTGGGCGATGTCAGCGGCCGTTCAATGCACCTCCGCTGGCGCACGCGTAATTGGCAAACAGGCTCTCGAGCAGATTGCGACTGGACATGGACAATCTCTCCGTCGGTTGATGCGCTCATGCTAAGAACAGGGCGCTCCCGGCGCTCTTAGATTCTCGACATTGCCGTGATAGCACTTGCGCTATTTGCCGCTTCATTTATCCCCGATAGTTGTGTGCGGTTCTGTGGATAACCTTGGGAAGGTCTGCTCCAGGCGAAGCGGCGCGGGACTTCCAGCAGTATGTGCGTTTTTTGCTCAGTCCCGCTTGATGCGACCACAGGCCGCATAACAGAAGGCCTCGCACGTTCATAGGCAATGTGTGCGGTGCCGTTTCACGATGGTAGTGATCGCATCAGTTATCCACGATGGCTGTGGATAACGCTGTGAGTTGTTTGGGCAAATACGCCGCCGGGCCAGTGATGGCACGGCTGTCGGCGGTATGAATAAAAAACGTCCAGAACATTGGCGTCGGAGCAGCCCATCCTCGACTCTTATGCACTGGCATTCATTTCCGGGCGGTTGGTTGTCGGGTCCCGGCGCCTGATCGACACTCGGCGCTCCTGAATTCATCCAAGACCGCTGAGGGAGTACGCATGACTGATGCCATCCGCTTCGAAGACAAGGTAGTGATCGTGACCGGAGCCGGCGGCGGGCTCGGGCGGGCGCACGCGCTGCTGTTCGCCCGCCACGGTGCGAAGGTCGTGGTTAACGATCTGGGCGGCAGCACTCAGGGCGATGGAGCCAACAGCTCCGCCGCCGACCGAGTGGTGGAGGAAATTCGCCAGGCGGGCGGTACCGCTGTCGCCAATCATGATTCAGTAACCGATGGCGATCGCATCGTGCAACAGGCCCTCGATTCCTTCGGCCGCATCGATGTGGTGGTGAACAACGCCGGCATCCTGCGCGACAAGACCTTCCACAAGATGGAAGACGCCGACTGGGATCTGGTCTATCGGGTGCATGTCGAGGGCGCCTACAAGGTCACCCGTGCCGCCTGGCCGCACATGCGCGAACAGAACTACGGGAGGGTGATCTTCACCGCTTCGACCTCCGGCATCTATGGCAACTTCGGGCAGTCGAACTATGGCATGGCCAAGCTCGGTCTGTACGGCCTGACCCGCACGCTGGCGCTGGAAGGGCGCAAGAACAACGTGCTGGTCAACGCCATCGCGCCCACCGGCGGCACGCGGATGACCGAGGGGCTGATACCGCCGCAGGTGTTCGAGCAGCTCAAACCCGAACTGGTGAGTCCGTTGGTGGTGTATCTGGCTAGCGAGCAGTGCCAGGAAACCTCCGGCCTGTTCGAGGTGGGCGGCGGCTGGATGGGCAAGGTGCGCTGGGAACGCAGCCTTGGCGTCGGCTTCGATCCGAAGGCCGGTTTCGATGCCGAGGATGTCGCCGCGCAGTGGCAGCAGATCTGTAATTTCGAGAACGCGGCGCACCCGGCTGACAACATGGAAGCGTTGAAGGAGATGATGGCCAACCTGCAAAAATACGCAGGCTGACCTATGGCTTGCGCTGCCGGGCAATCCGGGAGCGCATTCAGATGGGGGCCTCGCCCGGCTCCGGGCGCAACAGGCGTAGTGCTTTCTCGCGGGCCTGACTCAGGTTGCGCACATACAGCAGATGCCCCTGCAGGCGGTGAATGCCGGCGCGGCGCAATTTCAGGCGGACTCGCGCATTGCTGCCGCTCAGGATCAGCGTTACCCCCAGTCGGCGGTAATCCACCAGCACGTTTTCCAGCGATGCCAGCGCGGTCATGTCCAGCATCGGCACTGCGCTGATGTCGACGATCACCACCTTCACCTCGGGATTGAAGCGCCGCAGGGCGCCCAGCGCCTTTTCCGCCGCGCCGAAGAACAGCGGCCCACGGATCGCGTAGGTCGCCACGTGCTCGGGCATGTCCTGGAGGATGCGCCGTTGCTCGCGCGAGAGAGTGGTGGTGTCGGTCAGCTCGCTCATGCGCTTTATGAACAGCCCGGCTGCCAGCAGCAGCCCGACCCCGACGGCCAGCACCATGTCGAACAGCACGGTGAGTGTCAGGCAGGTCAGCAGCACCAGCACATCGCTGCGCGGTGCGATGCGCAATACGTGCATCACGTGCGGTGCTTCGCTCATGTTCCAGGCCACCATCACCAGCAACGCCGCCAGTGCCGCCATGGGCAGGTAACTGAACAGCGGCGCCAGCCAGAGCACTGCGACCAGCACCACACCCGCATGAATCATTGCTGCCAGCGGCGAGAACGCCCCGGCCCGGACATTCGTGGCGCTGCGGGCGATCGCTGCGGTCGCCGTGATGCCGCCGAACAGCGGGGCGACCAGATTGCCCAGCCCCTGGCCGATCAGCTCGCCGTTGGGCTCGTGGTTGCTGCCGGTCATGCCGTCGGCGACCACGGCGCAAAGCAGCGACTCGATGGCGCCGAGCATGGCGATGGCAAACGCCGGCGCGAGCAATTCGCGGAACAGCTCGTAACTCAGCTGCAGCGGCTGGCCATCCGGACCGGGTAGCAGCCAGGGCCAGGCGAAATCTGGGAGAAACGGTGGAATACCCGGATGGGTGATGCCGTCCAGGGTGTAGCTGAACCGCTCGCCAAGGGTCGCCACGGACAATCCGGACGATTCCAGCAGCAAACCTGCCAGCGCACCGACGGTCAGTGCCACCAGGTGCCCGGGTACTTTCGGTACCCAGCGCGGCCAGATGATCAGCACCGCGAGACAGATCGCCGCCACCAGCGCGTCGCCGAGCCGGGCGCCCGGCAGCGAGCGCAGCAGCAGGCCGACCTGCTCGACGTAGTGCTGTGGCTGTTCGGTCAGCGTCAGGCCGAACAAGTCCTTGATCTGCAGAGTGGCGATGACGATGCCGATGCCCGCGGTGAATCCGAGGGTGACAGGGTAGGGGATGAATGCGATCAGGCGTCCAGCGCGCAGCAGGCCCAGCGCGATCAGGATCAGACCGGCGAGCATGGTGCACAGCAGCAGGCCGCCAAGGCCGAACTGCTGGGTGATCGGCAACAGGATCACCACGAAAGCCGCTGTCGGCCCGGAGACATTGAAGCGCGATCCCCCGGTCAGCGCGATCAGTGGCGCGGCGATCAGTACGGTGTAGAGGCCGTGCTGTGGCGCCACGCCAACGGCGATCGCCAGAGCCATGGCCAGCGGGATGGCGATGATGCCGACCGTCAGGCCGGCGCTGATATCGCCGCGCAGTGCGCGGGCACCGTAGCCCAGACGCAGGACCTGATGCCAGGCGGCAAACAGTGGGGGAAGCTTCATGCCTGGGACGCTCCTTGTAGGCGAAGGCGCCATTATAAGCGCGGGCAGCTCTTGTTATTTGTGCTGAAAGATCGCCCGGTATACCGAGGCGGCGATGTACGACCTTGGTCGCAAGCCGGCCTGGCGCGTTGAGTGCGTCGCCTGCGAGGAGTAAACTGCCGCCCCCGTGAGACCCCGTGGACCGGAGGCGGCATGCGTAAAGACAAGAAGCAGGTGATTGGCGACGAGATCGCGGATGAGTCGATCAAGCTGTTTCTTCAGCCTGAACCGGCTGACGATACCCCCCCTTCGCTGCACAAGCTGATCAAGGCCTATCGCGGCCTGCGCATTGATGATTTCGAGCGCTTTCTCGGCTTCTTCGTGGCCGCCGGCTACGACCTCGATGCCCGGGATAGCCAAGGGCAGAGCTTTATCGATCTGGTCGCCAAGCAGCGTCAGGCCAGGCCCTATATCGAACTGATCGAGGCCATGCGCGGCTGAACTGAGGGCCGCCGTTTCGTATCGAATGCATCGGCACAGTCCGCTGCCAGCGGCGAAGGTTGCGGCTGGCTTCGGCAACATGATTCGCAATCGTTTTCCTCGCAGCGTCCACCGTCGAGCACTGGGCCAGGCCCGCTCCGGATGGATCGCAGCGAGAGGAAGGAGGCCAAAAGCCGCCCTTCCGACAGCTGGCAGGCAGCCTCTGGCTTCCTGTTCTCGGGCACATGTTCCCGAGCAGCGGTCCAGGCACATGCTCCGTTCCTGACCGTCTGGCTGGTGGGTTTTACGGGGCCGCGTACTGCGGTCTCGACAGTTTAATGCTGTGATTCTGGAGAACGCGTTGATGACGCAACACGATAGCGAAGCAGTGGATATGGTGCTGGTGGGAGCCGGCATCATGAGTGCGACCCTCGCGGTACTGCTCAAGGAACTCGATCCCAATATCAAGCTGGAAATCGTCGAGCTGCAGGAATCCGGGGCCATCGAAAGCTCCAATCCGTGGAACAATGCCGGTACCGGTCACGCCGGGCTCTGCGAGCTGAACTACACGCCCGACAGCAAAGATGGCGCAATCGACATCAAGAAGGCCGTGCTGATCAACACCCAGTTCGAGGTCTCCAAGCAGTTCTGGGCCTACCTCGCTGACCGTGAAGGTTTCGGTTCCCCGCGTGATTTCATCAATGCTGTTCCGCATCTGAGCTTCGTGCGCGGCAGCAAGAACATCGACTATCTCAAGCGTCGCTTCGATGCGCTGAAGGCCCATCATGCCTTCGCTGACATGGAGTACAGCGAGGATCGCGCGACTCTGGCCGAGTGGATGCCGCTGATGATGCCGGGCCGCGCCGCCGACGAGCCTATCGCTGCAACTCGCGCCATGAACGGTACCGACGTCAATTTCGGTGCGGTTACCAGCCAACTGCTCGGCTATCTGTCGCGCAGTGCTGGGGTCAAGGTGTCCTACAACCAGAAGGTCACCGGTCTCGACCGTACAGCCAGCGGCTGGAAAGTCGACATCAAGAACACTCGCACCGGCGAATCGCGCCAGGTGCAATCCGGCTTCGTCTTCCTCGGCGCCGGTGGCGCTGCGCTGCCGCTGCTGCAGATGTCCGGTATCGACGAAGGCAAGGGCTTCGGCGGCTTCCCGGTCAGCGGTCAGTGGCTGCGCTGCGACAACCCGGAAATCGTCAAGCAGCACCAGGCCAAGGTCTACAGCCTGGCAGCGGTCGGCGCGCCGCCGATGTCCGTACCGCACCTGGACACCCGTGTCGTCGACGGCAAGAAGTCCCTGCTGTTCGGGCCCTACGCCGGCTTCACCACCAAGTTCCTCAAGCGCGGTTCGTTCATGGACCTGCCGCTGTCGATTCGGCCGAGCAACATCGGCCCGATGATGGCCGTGGCACGCGACAACATGGACCTGACCCGCTACCTGATCAAGGAAGTGATGCAGTCCATGGAGGATCGCCTGGAAACCCTGCGTGGTTTCTATCCCGAGGCCAAGGCCGAGGACTGGCGTCTGGAGATCGCCGGTCAGCGCGTACAGATCATCAAGAAGGACCCGAAGAAGGGTGGCATCCTGCAGTTCGGCACCGAACTAGTCGCGGCGAAAGACGGCACCATCGCCGCGCTGCTCGGCGCTTCGCCGGGTGCTTCGGTGACCGTTTCGATCATGCTCGACCTGCTCGAGCGCTGCTTCCCCGAGCAGTACCGTTCGCAGGCCTGGTCCAGCAAGCTGCAGGAAATGTTCCCGGCTCGCGAAACCACACTGCAGAACGACGCAGCAGCCTACCGCGAAATCAGCGAAATGGCCGACAAGCGCCTGGGCCTGGAGTACTGACCAGCAGGCCAGTCCCGGCTCGAACGAAAAGCCCCGTACGAACCTGCGGGGCTTTTTTGTGCCCTGAACAAAGCGCCTGTTGCCGCTCAGGCCGCGCGTTCGCAGTCGGTGGGAAGATGCTGGCCAATCCAGCTCAGACGCGCTTCCTCGACCTCCACCCAGTTCGCGCCATCGGGCCGGCCGGCACTGCTCAGCAGCATGCGGCAGCGCCCCTGTTCGTCGAGCAGGGCGAAATGACGGGGCTTGCGGCGGCGCAGCAGCGAAAGGATCTGGCGCATGGGTTTCACTCCTGGCGAAGAGATGCTCCCTTATCGCAGGGCTCTATGACAGCCGCATTAAATGAACGGCGCAGCACTGCCATCGGTCTGAATCGCATCACTGTCGGCGCGTCGCACCGCTGGGTATACTGCGCCGCACTCGTCGCCCCCTAACCTGGAGAAAACAGCATGCTGCAACGCCTGTTGTTCGGTTTTGTCACCGTTCTTGGAATGAGTCTCGTAGGCTGTGCCCACAGCCCGCAGCAGCTCGATCCGAACCCCAAACTCAATGGCACCATCAATCCTGTCGGCCAGGGCCAGCCGGTCGTCGTGCGCGTGGTCGATGCGCGCCCCTCGCCGACGCTTGGCACCCGCGGCGGCCTTTACCCGGAAACCAGCGCGGTGATCGTGCCAAGTGCCAAGGTCATACCCAAGCTGCAGGCTCAGACCGAAGCGGCGGTGCGCCTGCTCGGCTTCACCCCGTCGCCCAACGCCTACAACGCGCCGCAGCTGACCCTGACCCTCGCGGAGCTGAAGTACCAGTCGCCGAAAGAAGGCCTGTACGTGACCGAGGCCAATATTGGCGCGACGCTGAAGATCGAAGTGCAGAACGCCGGTAAACGCTACAACGGCCGCTATGGTGCCTCGCTGAACCAGCGTTTCGGCATGGCGCCGAACGAGCAGACCAACACCAAGCTGGTCACCGATGTGTTGAGCGATGCGCTGACCCGCGTCTTCCGCGACGACAACATCGGTCGCCTGCTAGCCGAGTAAGTCGCCAGCGATACGCACGACTCGCCGGTCCTGCCGATCCGAAACCCTGCCATGGCCCCGCCTGGCAGGGTTTCTTCGTTTTCACGGGGCGTAAACGAAAACGCCCCGCGATCAGCGGGGCGTCGAGTGCAGCCAGTCGAATCAGCGAACGCCGGAGTTGCGCAGCGCAGCCGGGGTGTACTGGTTGGAGTTGGCCTTGTAGTTGTAGGTGTAGGGGTTCTTCTCTTCGTTCTTCATGCCCATGACCAGATAGCGGCCAGAGATGAGGTCGTACAGGGTCTCCATCGAGTACAGCGGAACCTGCACGTTGTAGAAGTACAGACTGTGTGCCTCGGCTACTCGCCACAGCTGGTTGCGGCCGTCGTAATGGTCGATCACCGCAGCTTGCCAGGTGTCTTCGTCGATGAAGAAGTGGCGCTTGGCATAGATGTGGCGCTCACCCGACTTCAGCGTGGCTTCCACTTCCCATACGCGGTGCAGCTCGTAGCGGGTCAGGTCCTGATTGATATGGCCGGCCTTGACGATGTCTTCGTACTTCAGCTCGGGCGAATCCAGGCGGTAGGAGTTGTAGGGGATGTACACCTCTTTCTTGCCGATCAGCTTCCAGTCGTAGCGGTCCGGCGCACCGTTGAACATGTCCAGGTTGTCGGATGTGCGCAGACCGTCGGCTGCAGTGCCCGGGCCGTCATAGGCGACCTGCGGGGCGCGGCGTACACGCCGCTGGCCGGCGTTGTAGATCCACGCCATGCGCGGTTCCTTCACCTGGTCGAGGGTCTCGTGTACCAGCAGCACGTTGCCGGCCAGGCGGGACGGCTCGGTGACCTGCTGCTTGAAGTAGAACAGCACGTTGCCATGCTTATCGGGGTTGTAGTCGGTCAGGGTGTCGGTATAGACCACCTCGTCGACGAACTTAACCAGGCTGAAGCTGCCGTTCACCTGTGGCGTGGCCTGGGCGACGACGCGCCGCGCCGAGCCGCCGCGGTAGCGGGTGATGTGGTTCCAGGCGACTTCCAGGCCGTCCTTGGGAATCGGGAAGGCGACGGCCTTCTCGAAGTTTTCCAGGCCATTGCCGCCGCGGACCATGTTGGTCTGCGTGGCATTGCGCGCGGCGGCGTCATAGACATGCTGGGGCATGGCCGCGCTGCGGCGTGTCTCGTAGACCGGCAGGCGGTAGCTGTCCGGATAGCGCTTGAGCATGGCGATCTGCCCAGGCGTCAGGTTGTCCTTGTACTGCTCGTAGTTCTGCGCCGTGATGGTGAACTTCGGCTTGTCGCTGGCGTAAGGGTCGCCGACGAAACCGTCTGGCGTCACCGCCGCAGCGTCCTGAGCCAGTCCGCCGGTCCAGGCCGGAATGGTACCTGCAGCGTTGCCGGACTTCTCCGCGCCGATCGGCGTCAGTTCGTTGCCGAGGCGGGCCGCCTCGGTTTCGGACACCGCAGCCATGACGTTACTGGCCAGCAGTGAAAGCGTGAGCGCTCCGGTTGTGAACATTGTTATTTTCATTATCTCGTCCTGTCATTTCTGAATAGCTGATTCCCCGTGGCGCTCGCTGCTGCTGCGCCATGTGATTCGGCCTGAAGAGCTGTGCCTGCAGCGCCTGGGTTGCGGATAACCGCTCGATGGAAAGGGATGCTTGTCCATCGACCGTTATCGCATTTGGCTGCCGCCCCCGCACAGGCTCTATTTCGCCGTTTCGAGGTATGCCGAGGGTGACGGCGCGCCCGACCTTTAGTCAAGGCCGACCGGTGAAGAGCGCGTCATAAGCTGGCCTGATAATGGTGCAGAGCTGACATCGCTCCGTCGGGGAATTCGGAATCCTGGCGGGCGTCTGGATACACTATGCGGCTGCCTGGGCGACTTCGAAGAGAGGAAAATCTGGATGGTGTTACATGCGCAGTCGGGGCTGGTGATCGCCCCAGCATTGCTTCTCAACGGGCTGGCGCTGCTGTGCGCGCTATGCGGCGGCTGGTTGCTACTGGCGACGCATTGGCGAGAGACACGCGCCCTGCGGCGGCCGCTGGTCGCTTCCGCACTGGAAACGGCGTCGACGAGCGATGGCGCGACTCAGCGCGTCAATCAGCTGTTCAACAGGGTAGGCGGGGCTGGACTGCTGCTCGGCCTGGGGCTGTCGATGGCCTCACGGCTGCTCTGAACGTGTTTTCGATTCGCTGAAGGGCCCGCGGATCAGGTACTGCGGGCCTTTCGGGTTCAGGGTTCCAGACCGGCGTTGAGCCGGTACTGATTGCGCACCGGCATGGCGTACTGCTGAATCAGATAGGGCTGCTGCACGCTTGGGCAGGCGGCCAGACGCTTGCTCCATTCGGCTTCGGCGCGCTCCACTTCCTCGCGACTGAACAGCTCGGCGGCACTGGGCACCTGGATATCCGGATCACGGTCGTCCCAGAGCCGGTACGCGAGGTAGTGCACCGGGAACAGCCGATAGCTGCCGAGAATCTGCCGATCCAGCGCCAGGGCCATCTGCTTGGAATCTTCGGGCGCGCGCTCCATGGGCGTGCCGAAGGCGATGTGCACGCGTCCCTTGTAGCCGGTGATGCCCAGGGCAATGCTCGCGTCGTCCTCGCCCGGTGCCTTGGTATAGGTGCCGGTGGTGGCGCGGATGTATAGCTCGCGGGCCTTGGCCTGGTCGCATGGGTCGTATTCATAGCTGATCGCCACCGGCACCGGGCGCAGTGCCGCCAGTGCGTCCGCGAACGCCTCGTCCTTGCGGCTCATGTGCAGCATCTTGAGGATCGCCGAATCGGTGCGGTCGTCCCCATCCTTCGCGCGCCCTTCGGCCTGGGCGATCCACACCGACTCGCCATCGTTGCGGATCGAATGGTTGATGTACGCCGACAGCACCTGGTAAGCCGCCAGTTTCTCGCGCCGACCGCTGATGGAACGGCGCACGATGAAGCTCTTGTTCAGACGCATCAGGTCGCTGACGAAGGGGCGCTGCAGCAGGTTGTCGCCGATGGCGATGCGCGGGGTGCGGATGCCGGCCTGATAGACCGCATAGTTGACGAACGCCGGGTCCATGACGATGTCGCGGTGGTTGGCCAGGAACAGATAGGCTCGGCCCTGCTGAAGCTGCTCGAGCCCGGTAAAGGTGACGCCGTCGGTAGCACGTTCGATGGTGCGGTCGATGTAAGCTTCGATCTTGTGCTGCAGTGCATCCACCGTGCGGATACTGGCGAACTGTTTGCGCAACCGCCGCGAGATGACTGGCTTGATCAGCCAGCCCATGCTGTCGGCCAGCCGCGGAAAACGGAAGTGCGCCAGAATGTCGAGAAACTCGCGATCGGCGAACAGGCGCGCCATGACTAGCGGTACTTCGGCGTCGGCGTAGGGTCGGATGGCTTCGAATTCGTCCATCATGCTCTCTGTAAAGGAAACGAGGAACGGGCCTGCAGCGGTGGGCAGGCAATTCGCGGAACGGACCGGAGCCGGCTGGCTCATACTCATCGAGTAAACGGCCGTTTCGCCTCATGCCTGAGAAACCCTACTTGCGGCCCAGGGTGCCCAATTGCGGGACACACCGAGTCGGTCTTCTTAAAGGTTCGAATCAGCGACCTTTAAAGACGGCGATTATAGCGACAAGTCACGCGGAGGACCGATGCTGGAAACACAGCTCTTTCATTGCCCTTATTGTGGCGAGCCGGTCGAGGCCGTCCTCGATCTCAGTGCGGGCGATCAGCAGTACATCGAGGACTGCGCCGTGTGCTGCCGGCCGATCGTCTTTGATCTGCGTACGGACGGTGAACAGTGGCAGCTGGAAACCCGAGGGGAGGACGAATGATGCGGCGTATCTACGAGCCGCGCGATCTGCTGGAGGCGGAGATGCTCAGCGGCATGTTGATTGCCGAGGGCATCGAGGCATTCTTGGCGGGTAGTCATCTGATCGGCGCCATGGGCGAGCTGCCGGCGGCCGGGCTGCTCGGACTGATGGTTGCGGATGCGGATGCCGAGCGGGCACGTCAGCTGATCGCTGCGTACAATGGCGCCGAGCCGTTGCCGGGCGATGAACCGGAGAGTTACCCCGGCGAACTGATCTGCTGACGAGTCTTTTTATGTGCGGTCGCTATGCCCTTTTCCGCTGGAGCCAGGACTTCGCTGCCTTGCCCGGCTTCCCCTCCGATCAGCAACCGCACTGGAGCCTCGCGCCTGGCGCTTCGGTGCTGCTGTTGCGTCAGGTCGATGCGCAGTTGCAGCTCAGCCGCGTGCGCTGGGGGCTGACCCCGGCCTGGCTTACCGATCTGACGCGCACCCCTGCCCAGGCCCGGGCAGAAACCATCAGCGAACAGCCTATGTTTCGCGAGGCGTTTCGCCAGCGGCGCGGGTTGCTGCCGGCCAACGGCTTCTACGAGTGGCGTGGCTCGGCGCGCAAGCGCCCGTACTGGATGACCAGCGAAGGCTCGCTCGGCTATTTCGCCGCACTCTGGGAAGCCTATCCGGTACAGGGTCATACGTATCTGAGCGCCGCCGTGGTGACGCTGCCCGCGGCTACGCTGCGTCGGCCACTGATGCTTAATGAAGCCGGGCAGGCCGCCTGGCTCGATCCCGAAACGCCGCTCGAGACATTGCAGGCGCTGCTGGCCCAGCCTCAGCCGGCCTTGCGTGAGCGGCCACTGGCAACCGTGGTGAATGACCCGCGTATCGACGGGCCGGAGTGCCTCACGCCGGCGTGAACCGGCGCGGCTGCGTCGTCCTCACACCCTGAACTGGTTGATCAGGCGACGCTGCTGTTCGGCCAGGCGCGTCAACCCGGCACTGGCCTGGCTGGCTTCCTCGGCGCCACCGGCAACTTCCTGCGCGACCTGACCGATGTTGGTGACGTTGCGGTTGATGTCTTCGGCCACCGCGCTCTGCTCCTCGGCGGCACTGGCGATCTGGTTGTTCATGTCGTTGATCAGCGAGACCGCCTGGGTGATCGCCTGCAGCGCCTCGGCCGCGGCATCCGCCTGCTCGACGCTGCGCTGGGTGCGGCTCTGACTCTGCTCCATCACCTGCACCACATCCCGCGTGCCGTTCTGCAGCTGCTGGATCATCTGCTGGATCTCGCCGGTCGCCTGCTGCGTCTTCTGCGCCAGGTTACGGACCTCGTCGGCCACGACGGCGAAGCCGCGTCCCTGCTCGCCGGCGCGGGCGGCCTCGATTGCCGCGTTTAGGGCGAGCAGGTTGGTTTGCTCGGCAATGCTGCGAATGGTCACCAGGATGGCGTCGATGTTCTCGCTGTCGCGGGCCAGCGTCTGCACCACCTCCACCGCGCGGCCGATCTCGTCGGCCAGTTCCGTGATGGTCGAGCCGGTGTCCTGCACGATGTGCCGGCCCTGATTGGCCGCGCGATCGGCATTGTTGGCGGCTTCGGCGGCCTGGGTCGCGTTGCGCGCAACGTCCTGGGCGGTGGCGGTCATTTCGTGCACGGCAGTGGCCACCAGCTCGATTTCCGCCAGCTGGGTCTGCACGCCCTTGTCGGTACGGATGGCGATGTCGGCGGTGTGCTCGGAGGCATCACTGACCTTCTGCACCGAGCTGACGACCTCGCCGATCATGCCCTGCAGGCGGGCGAGGAAGGCGTTGAAACCGGCGGCGATCTGGCCTAGCTCGTTGCGACTGTCGATGTTCAGGCGCTGGGTCAGGTCGCCTTCGCCCTGGCCGATGTTGTCCAGCATGACCACCATTTCGCGCAGCGGGCGGGTGATGCGGCGGCTGATAAGCCAGATCGCCAGCAGACCGGCAAGGCCGATCAGCACACCGATGACGAGCATGGTGGCAAGGCTGCTGCGGCTTTCGTCGGCGAGGGCGACCATCAACTGGTCCAGCTCCTTCATCACCTCGGCGGTCGGCAGCTCCAGCATCAGCACCCAGCGGGCTTCGGTGCCGGCAAAGGAAAACGGCAGGAACAGCGCGACGCGGCCACGGGCCTGATCGATTCGATAGTGGGTCTGACCGGCCGGCAACTGCTTGACCAGTGCCTGCTCCTCGGCGTCGAGTATCTGTGCGGCGGGCTTGCCGATAAGGCTGGTGTCGCGGCTGTAGGCGGCAAGGCGGCCGTTGTTGGAGATCAGCGCGATCTGGCCGACGCCACCGTAGAGCTGGGTGTTGGCCTCGCTCAGCAGCTGTTGGATGAAGTCGACGCTGATGTCCGCGCCGACGATACCGTGGAACTTGCCCTCGATTATGATCGGCGCATTGAACGACGACAGCAGCGACGTCTTGCCATTCATCTCGTAGGGTGCTGGATCGCCTACGCAGGGCTTGAGCTGCTCGCGCGGGCAGAGGTAGTACTCGCCGGCGCGCACGCCGGTTTCCAGCAGGCGGGTGTCCTCGATGTCGGTGAGCTTGTCGACCACCATCTGGCCGCTGGCGTCGCGGTAGATCCAGCTGGCGAAGCGGCCGTCGACCATGCCCGGGGCGTCGCCGCGATACATGACGTCGTTGACGTCCACGCCGTTGGGCTCCCAGGCGATGTAGGTGCTGGTCAGATTGGGGTTCTCGAGCAGGGTCTGTCGCGCCAGATTGATCAGCTCTTCGCGCGTCAGGTTGGCCATCGGCATCCCTTCGTCATCGCTGAGGCCGGTCAGGGTGTGTACTCGAGCGAGGCCGGTGGCGATCTGCAGGGGGGCCTGGAGTTGTGCCTGGATGCGACTGACCTGGGTCTGGGCGAGGGCAGTGACGCGCTGCTCGACCATGCCGTCGATCAGCGAACGGGTCCGCTCCTCGACCAGCGCCTGGCTGCGCATTCCGGAAACCATCGCATACAGCAGAAGTGCGGCGATCACGGCCAGGGTGCAGGCGCCGGCCAATGCGGCGAAGGCGGTCTGGATGGATCTGAACATGTGCGGAACCCCAATTGCGCAGCGGATAAGGAGGCTATCGGCAGGATTTGCGACAACTGCAGCGGTACGTTCGGTTGCCTGACAGGTGGGTCCGCGATAGGGTCTGTTCCCGTTTCGTACGCGGCCGCGCCGCCCGGCCCTGCGGGTAGCGCGGCAAATGGCGCCATGCGGCGTTGCGGGACTTGGCAAGGGAGCCACCATTACCTGCGTCCCGCGCCTGCGGAACGCCGCCCGGCCATGGCGCCATTTGGCGCAGCAACGTGGCTTGCGACGAAACGGGAACAGACCCTAGGATACGGCGCAGGTTTTCCGGAGAGACTCGATGTTCAAACCGCACAGATTGTCGCTGTTGGTCGCCGCTGCCGTGCTGGCGGGCTGTCAGGCCGTCAACACCACCAGCGGCGGCGCCGTAGGCGTCGACCGCAAGCAGTACATGTTCAGCATGCTGTCGACCGAGCAGGTCAACCAGATGTACGCCCAGTCTTATCAAGAGACGCTCAGTGCGGCGTCAAGCAAGGGTGTGCTGGAGAAAAACAGCGCAATCACCAAGCGGGTCAACGGTATTGCCCAGCGGCTGATCGCCAAGGTCGGAGTATTCCGTCCCGATGCCACGCAATGGGACTGGCAGGTCAACGTCATCGACAGCCCGGAGCTTAACGCCAACTGCGGCCCGGGCGGCAAGATCATCTTCTACACCGGCCTGATCGAGAAGCTGAAGCTCACCGACGACGAGATCGCGGCCGTGATGGGCCACGAGATCGCCCACGCATTGCGCGAGCACGGTCGCGAAGCCATGTCCAAGGCCTATGGCGTGCAGATGGCGACGCAGCTGGGGTCGGCCATGGGCGTCGGTACCGGCGGCCTGCAGCTGGCGAACATGGGTGTGGAATATCTGATGACGCTGCCTAACAGCCGCGGCAACGAGAACGAAGCGGATCTGATCGGCCTGGAGCTCGCGGCGCGCGCGGGCTACAACCCGAATGCGGCGATCACGCTGTGGGAGAAGATGGCTTCGGCCGGTGGTTCGGCACCGCCCGAGTTCATGAGCACGCACCCGTCGTCCACCACCCGCACCGCAGCGTTGAAGACGAATATTCCGAAAGTGATGCCGCTCTACGAGCAGGCCCGCAGCGGCCGTTGAACGATGACCTGTCGCCGGCCGTTCAGGCCGGCGACAGCAGCGTCGAAAGGGGGGTCTCGATACCCAGTTGCTGATGCACGCCTTCGAGGTCGATGAGCGTGTGGATTTCCTCGATATCGCCAGCTGGGTTCAGCGTCCAGACGCTCATCACGGCGATCGCGAGAATCTTGTCGGCGACCGAGTAGCCGAGCAGCGGCGTCGCCAGCGTTCCCATCACAGTGGTTGAGGTGACCACCTTGTGGCCCTCGCAGATGCACTCATCCACCACCACTTCCAGATCCGGCACGGCTGTACGCACATTGCGCACGAGCTCGGCGAAACCTGCGCTGTTCAGCGGCTGGCCGATGAATGAGCCCTTGTAGGCGAAATACTTGCTCTGCATCTGTTCGGAAAGGGCCAGGCGGCCCTTGTTCCAGCTCAGATCGATATGGTTGCAGACTCGTTTCTTGCGTCCATCCGCTGACATGCAGCCTGATCTCCTCGGGGCGCTGATGTGCGCTGCGGTAGCGCACTCTATCAGCTCCCCGGTGGCGCAGATTTGCGCTGGGTATCAGCCTGAGACAATCGTGCTCATGGACAGCGCCTGATAGCCGGCGTACAGCGCGAGTGCGGCAAAGCCGGCCGCGGCGACCCGGCGGATCAGCGTCAACGGCAGGCGGTCGGCGGCGAAGTGGCTGATCAGCACCACCGGAACGTTGGCCAGCAGCATGCCGACCGTGGTGCCGAGGATGACCAGAATGAATTCCGGATACTGTGCGGCGAGCATCACCGTCGCGACCTGGGTCTTGTCGCCCATCTCGGCAATGAAGAAGGCGATCGTTGTCGCGACGAAGGGGCCGTAGGCGCGGCCCAGCTTGGCATCGTCGTCATCCAGTTTGTCCGGCACCAGCGTCCACAGCGCGACCGCGGCGAAGCTTGCCGCCAGTATCCAGCTCAGCGCCACCGGCGAAAGCAGGCTCGATACCCAGCTGCCGACCGCGCCGGCGGCGGCATGGTTGGCCAGCGTGGCGACGACGATGCCCCAGATGATCGGCCACGGTCGCCGATAACGCGCCGCCAGCAGCAGCGCGAGCAACTGCGTCTTGTCGCCGATTTCGGCGAGCGCAACGATCAGGGTGGGGACGAAAAACGATTCCAAGCGGCATTCCTTTAGGGCGGGTCTACAGATTCACCATGACATGCGCAGCCTGCCCGCCCGGGTCAGGTGTACATGTCATGGGTCTTGTCAAACCTGGCCTGGCGTATCGTTACGCGCTGGCCGGTCGCATGCGCCATGGTCTGCGGACCAAGTATGTTGACGCATGCCGGACGAGCAGGGCGCTCGTCGGAGACTACTCCCCCAAGGACGGCGGCGAGTTTGCCGCAACCGGCCGGTCGGTGCAACCGCCGGTCGCTGGCGTCAGGGGTGCACGGCGCGGTAGATACGGAAGCCGTCGCGCTCGGCAAGCGTGTGACAGGGGCCAAGATGCTGCTCAACCAGGGGGGGATACCTGAGGAACGCGTTGGCTACCAGGCGCAGCTCGCCACTGCTGACCAGGTGCTCGGCCGCGCGCTCGATCAGCGCCTCGCTGGCCCGGTAGCTGGTGTGCACGCCCTGGTGGAACGGCGGGTTACTGACGATCGCCGCCAGCTGTCGTGGCGCGGCGTCGATGCCATCCCCGGCAATCACTTCAGCTTCGAGTCCGTTCGCGGCGAGCGTCCTGCGGCTGCTCTCGATGGCGAAGGCGTCCACATCCAGCAGCAGCAGATTGCTTTGCGGATAGCGACGCTTGAGCGTGGCGCCGAGAATGCCGGCCCCACAGCCGAAGTCGAGCACGCGCCCACTTGGGAGGTCATCGAGATGCTCGAGCAGCAGGGCGCTGCCGACATCCAGGCGACCATGGCTGAACACGCCGGGCAGGCTGATGACCTGCAACGGGCCGTCCGCCAGCTCGAGGGTGAAATGGTGCGCCAGGGCGTCCAGTTCGGGAGCAGCAGGTGCCTGCTCGACCATTACCTGCCAGAGCTGGCAGTGGCGGGCGCTGTCGAGCTTGCGCGCGCGGCCGAACCCGGCCAGTTGCCTGGCGGCGCGCTCGACGCCGGCACGTTTCTCGCCGACCAGATACAGCGGCCGTCCGTTGAGGCGCGCCGCCAGCGTTTGCAGCAGATAGTCGGTGAGTTCGCGGGATTTCGGTAGGAACAGCACGGCGGCGTCGAACTCGCCCGGTACCGGTGCGACGCCAAAGCTGCAACGCCCGCCGAAGCGACGGTCCAGCAATTGCTGCTCGCCTGCATGCCAGCTCCAGCCAACCGCGGCGGGAAGCTGACCCAGCAGGTCGTCGGCGGGCGGCCCGGCCAGCAGCAGCCGGCCTTGAAACAGCTCGGCCTGACGCAGCAGCACTTCGCTTCGAGGGTCCATTGGCGTCTCCCGGAAAAAGTCGGGGAGCTTAGGGGCTATCGGCGTTTTCTCGCAAGCCGGGACGCCCAGCCCCTGGGCCGGTGCTCAGTTCACCTGCCGAATCGGTTTGCCGGCAAAGAACGCCGTTGCATTCTCGGCGAGCTGCCCGACGATGCGCTGGCGCGCCTCGCGGCTGCCCCAGGCGCTGTGTGGGGTGATGATCAGGCGTGGCAGGCTCGGGTCCAGCAGCGGGTTGTCGTCGCTCGGCGGCTCGCTGGTCAGAACGTCGGTGGCGGCACCACCCAGGTGACCGCGGCGCAGGGCATCGGCCAGTGCCTGTTCGTCGACCAGGCCACCACGAGCGGCGTTGATCAGGAAGGCGCTCGGCTTCATCAGTTGCAGCTCGCGCGCACCGATCAGATTGCGCGTCTGTTCTGTCAGCGGGCAATGCAGCGTCAATGCGTCCACCTGCGGCAGCAGTTCGTCCAGATCCAGGCGTTCCGGGCGCTTCGGCCGTCCCGGCAGGTTGCCGACCAGCACGCGCATACCAAGCGCCTCGGCCAATCGAGACACCGCGCTGCCGAGTTCGCCGTGGCCGAGCAGGCCGAGGGTCTTGCCTTCCAGCTCGACGATGGGAAAGTCCAGCAGGCAGAACTGACCGCTTTCCTGCCAGCGGCCGCGGGCGACGGCCGCCTGGTAGTCGGGGAGGCGCGTGGCCAGTGCCAGCAGCAACATCAGGGTGTGCTGGGCCACGGTCGGGGTGCCGTAGGCCTGGCAGTTGCAGACCACGATGCCGCGCTCGCCAGCGGCCTGCAGGTCGATGTTGTTGACTCCGGTGGCAGAGACCAGGATCAGCTTGAGATCGGGGCAGGCCGCCAGGGTGTCTGCACTCAGCGCGACCTTGTTGACGATGGCCACCTGCGCGCCGCGCAGACGCTCGACAATCTGATCCGTTGTGCTTTGCTCATGACACACGAGTTCGCTGAACGCGTCCTGCAGCGGGGTCAGATCGAGGTCGCCTTGTTCGAGTGGGGAAAGATCGAGGAAAACGGCGCGACTGGACATCAACTGTACCTTTCGAAGAAGCCGGGGCTGATCGACAATGAAGCCCGGCATTGCGTGGAGACTGGATTGTGTACTGGATGGAATTTATGACCGTGGCGCTGGTGCATCTGCTCGCGGTGGCCAGCCCGGGACCGGATTTCGCGGTGGTGGTCCGCGAAAGCGTGACCCAGGGTCGTCGTGTCGGAAGCTGGACGGCGCTGGGCGTCGGCTGCGGGATATTCGTCCACGTCGCCTATTCCCTGCTCGGTATCGGCCTGATCGTCTCGCAGTCGATTGTGCTGTTCAACCTCTTCAAGTGGCTGGCTGCAGGCTATCTGCTCTATCTCGGCTGGCGCGCGCTGCGTGCACGACCCATGAGCCTGGATACGGCAGACGAGGTCGACACCACGTCGGATCGCTCACCCTGGCAGGCGTTCGTCGTCGGCTTCGTCACCAATGGCCTGAATCCCAAGGCCACGCTGTTCTTCCTCTCGCTATTCACGGTCGTGATCAGCGCCGATACGCCACTGTGGGTGCAGGCCGGTTACGGCGTCTACCTCGCCGGTGCCACCGCGCTGTGGTTTCTGCTGGTGGCCTGGCTGTTCAGTCGAGGCCGCGTGCGTGCTGGCTTTGCGCGAATGGGCCACTGGTTCGACAGGCTGACCGGCGCCGTGCTGATCGGCCTTGGTGTACGTCTGGCGGTAAGCGAGATCGGTTAACACGCTGAAACGAGGTGCGCGGAAAATAATCCTTTGGACTGATTTTGCCTGGGGGCGGACGCTCTAGAGTGCTGTTTACAACTCCAACAAGAACAGGATGCCCCTCATGCTGCAGACCCGTGTCATCAAGCCCGCGGCGAACGCTTACCAGTACCCTCTGCTGATCAAGCGCCTGCTGTTGTCCGGCGTGCGCTACGAGCGCACCCGCGAGATCGTCTACCGTGACCAGCTGCGTTACGACTACCGCACCCTGAATCAACGTGTCGCGCGGTTGGCCAACGTGCTGACTGCAGCCGGCGTCAAGGCAGGTGACACCGTGGCGGTGATGGACTGGGACAGCCACCGCTATCTGGAATGCATGTTCGCCATCCCGATGATCGGCGCCGTGGTGCATACCATCAACGTGCGCCTCTCGCCGGACCAGATCCTCTACACCATGAACCACGCCGATGACCGCTTCGTGCTGGTCAACAGCGAGTTCGTGCCGCTGTACCAGGCGATTGCCGGGCAGCTGACCACCGTGCAGAAGACGCTGCTGCTCACCGATGGCGACGTGCACGACGCCGGCCTGCCGGATTGCGTCGGCGAGTACGAAAGCCTGCTGGCTGCCGCCGAGCCGAGCTACGACTTTCCCGATTTCGACGAGGACTCGGTCGCCACGACCTTCTACACCACCGGCACCACCGGAAACCCCAAGGGCGTCTACTTCACTCATCGCCAGCTGGTGCTGCACACCCTGGCTGCGGCAGTGACGGTCGGCTGCCGGGAGAATCCTCGGCTGCTGGGCTCGGACGACGTCTACATGCCGATCACGCCGATGTTCCATGTGCATGCCTGGGGTTTGCCCTACGTCGCCACCATGCTCGGCCTCAAGCAGGTCTATCCCGGGCGTTACGATCCCGAGTACCTGATCGACCTGTGGCGCCGTGAGCAGGTGACTTTCTCCCATTGCGTGCCGACCATCGTGCAGATGCTGCTCAACGCCAAGGCGGCGCAGGGCACCGATTTCAAGGGCTGGAAGATCACCATTGGCGGCAGTGCGCTGACCCGCGGCCTGTATGACCAGGCCAAGGCCCATGGCATGAACCTGATCGCTGCCTACGGCATGTCCGAGACCTGCCCGCTGATTTCCGGCGCGCACATCAACGACGAGCTACTCGAGGCCGACGAAGACACCCGCAGTACCTTCCACCTCAAGGCCGGCGTCCCGGTGGTGCTGGTCGATGCGGCGATTCAGGCGGCGGACGGCAGCTTCCTGCCGGCGGATGGAAGCTCCCAGGGCGAACTGGTACTGCGTGCGCCCTGGCTTACCCAGGGCTATTACAACGAGCCGGAGAAGAGCGAAGAGCTGTGGGCTGACGGCTGGCTGCACACTGGCGACGTCGCGGTGATCGACGAGATGGCCAATATCGAGATCCGCGACCGCATCAAGGATGTGATCAAGACCGGTGGTGAATGGCTGTCCTCCCTCACCCTTGAAGGGCTGATCAGCCGTCATGAGGCGGTGCGCGATGTCGCCGTGGTTGGTGTGCCGGACGAGCGCTGGGGTGAGCGACCCTTTGCCCTGGTGGTGCTGGGCGAAGGCCGCGAACTGAGCGCTGCCGACTTGCAGACCTTCCTTGAGCCGGCAGTGGCCGAGGGGCACATCAACAAGTGGGCGATCCCACAGCAGATCGCGGTGGTCAGCGAGATTCCAAAGACCAGCGTCGGCAAGCTGGACAAGAAGCGCATCCGCAGCGAAATCGCGCGTTGGCAGAAAGAGGGGAGCGCCGAGCAGACCTCGCTCAGCTGAAGCGAGGTCACGTATCGGTTCAACTCTCGGTAGGGTCCGTCCACGGATTTGCCGGGCGCCCTGATACCGGGTGATCACCGTCGTGATCGGCCTGACCATCGCGGCGGGCATTCATCGATGTCGATCCGGGCAGTTGCCTGAAGCCTGCCCACTCGGCAAGCTTCCCTCCCTGCGCGCCCGCGTAGCGAGAGATTGCCAAGCACCCGAGGACGTCATGGCTGCCACCCAACCGATGCTGATTCGCGAAACCTTCCCCGTCGGCCCTTTGCAGTGCAACTGCACGATCATTGGCGATCCTGTCAGCAAGAAAGCCATCTTGGTCGATCCGGGTGGCGATCCTGAACTGATCATGGCGCGACTCGACGCCCATGGCCTGAAGGTGGTGAGCATCATCCATACCCATGCGCACCTGGACCACTTCCTGGCATCCGGCTCGATGAAGGAGAAGACCGGCGCCACGCTCCATCTGCACAAGGCCGATCAGGTGCTCTGGGACAGCCTAGAGATGCAGTGCCGCATGTTCGGCGTGCCTTACCGTCCGGTGCCAGCGCCCGATCAATGGCTGAGCGACGATGAGGAGCTGGCCTGTGGCTGTGGCGTGGCATTGCACACGCCGGGGCATACGCCGGGATCCATGAGCTTCTGGTTCGCCGACGCCAAATTGCTGATCGCGGGCGACACCCTGTTTCGCCGCGGCATCGGGCGCACCGATCTGTGGGGTGGTGACTACGCCACCATCGAGCGCTCCATCAAGCAGCGGCTCTACTCGCTGGATGAAGACGCGACCGTGGTTACCGGCCACGGCCCGGATACGCGGCTGGGGGACGAAATGCGCGAGAATCCTTTCGTCCGGGCCTGACCCGGGGTGCCGTTGGCCGGGTTCTGCTGCACGGTTCCTATCCCAGGCGGTGACCGATGGTACTCTAGCGCCGCATTCAGGGCCGCGCTCGCAAGGGCTGGGGACTGCCCTGGTAACCGACGAGAGAAGGAAGTAACTATGAAAATGCTGAACATGACCGCCCTCGCAGCGAGCGTCGCTCTGCTGGTGGGATGCACCACCAATCCCTACACTGGCGAGCAGCAAGCCGGCAAGGCCGGCGTTTACGGTGGTATCGGCGCCGTCAGTGGCGCCGTCATCGGTGCGGCGACCTCGAGCAAGAAGGATCGCACCAAGGGCGCGTTGATCGGTGCAGCGGTCGGTGGTGCGGCTGCCGGTGGCTATGGCTACTACGTCGACACCCAGGAGGCAAAGCTGCGCCAGACGCTGCAGGGTACCGGTGTTCAGGTTCAGCGCAATGGTGACAACCTGACGCTGATCATGCCCGGCAACATCACCTTCGCCAGCAACTCGGCGGATATCTCCAGCAGCTTCTACCCGACCCTGAATTCCCTGGTGCAGGTGTTCAAGGAGTTCAACAAGAACGGCGTCGATATCGTCGGCCACACCGACAGCACCGGCTCCCTGCAGCTGAACCAGGACCTGTCCAACCGCCGCGCCCAGAGTGTTGCTTCCTACCTGGTCGGCAATGGTGTGGCCGCTTCGCGGATTTCTTCCTACGGTGCCGGCCCCAGCCAGCCGATCGCCAGCAACGATACAGCTGCCGGTCGCGCGCAGAACCGCCGCGTCGAGATCAACCTGCGTCCGTTGTAAGCATTCATAGGCCGCGAGGCTGCAACGGCCTCGCGGACGTCGAAATTCAGACGCCATAATTCCGTTTATCTCTGCTTCCATTGAACCTCTCTGCGCTATTCGTATCTGACATTCGATAGCACGCCAGTTGTGGCACAGAGGAGGTCGAATGGATGATCGTACCGCTCTCCATTCCCGCAGGTCCTGGTTGCCATTATTGGTCGCTCTGGCCCTGATGGCGGGCCTGGGTGGATGGATCGGCTGGCAGTGGCATGTCCAGGAACAGCGCAGCAAGGTCGAGCAGGAGCAGCGCTTCACCTTCGCTGTGGATGACATCGAACACACGCTACGCGAGCGGATGCGCGCCTACGAGATGGTCTTGCGCGGGCTTGCTGGCGTCGTTGCCGGCAGCGACGAGGTCCGCATCGATGATTGGGCGCGGGCCGTGGACCAGCTGCAGCTGCAGGACTTCTATCCGGGCATCCAGGCTGTCGCGCTGGCGCGGCATGCGACGCCGGAAACCCTCACCACCCTGATCGACCAGATCCGCGCCTCCGGCCGCGAGCGCTTTCGCATGTATCCGCCGGGCGACCGCGAAGAGTACGTGGTGACCGACTACATCCATCCGACCGACTGGCGCAATCGGCGGGTGCTCGGCTTCGATCTGTTCAGTGAGGCGACCCGCCGCGAGGCGATCATCAGTACGCGCAACAGTGGGAATCCGGTGCTCACGGGGCCGTTGCGCCTCAAGCAGGAAACCGAGCAGAACGTACAGGTGGGTGTTCTGTTGTTCTTTCCGATCTATGCGGCGACGGCGCCGGTTACCACCGAGGAGGAGCGTCAGCGCGCCTTTGTCGGCACCCTGCACGGCGCCTTCCGTCTGACCGACCTGATGGAAGGCATCCTCGGCTCGCGCAGCCGAATGCTGCAACTGCAGCTGTTCGATGCCGCTAATCCGGAGTCGCCACTGCTCACCGGACGTGCGCCGGTCAGTGCCGACGCCAAGTTCCAGCGCACTCGGAATATTTACATGTACGGCCGCAGCTGGCAGCTGCAGGTGGCCAGCACGCCGGAATACGAGGCGGTGCTGCGTGACAACAATCGGGCCTTCAGCCTCGCGGCGGCGCTTATGGCGGCGGCATTGTTCTCGTTGCTGGTGGGCGGCTATTTGTATCTGCGCGAACGTGCGCTGCGCAACAGTCAGGTATTGAGCCTGCAATTGCAGGAGCGCGAGGCGCGCTTCCGTCAGCTGATCGAACAATTGCCCGTGGCGACCCTGCTATGCAACGCCGGTGGGCGCATCGAACTGGCCAACCAGAGCGCCGGGCAGCTGTTCGGCAGCTCGACGGAGCTGCTGGCCGGTGAGCGTGTGAGTCGTTACGTACCTGGCGTGCTCGGCGAGCAGGTGCTCGGGCAACTGCGCGAAACCAGTCAGCTCGAACTGCAGGCGCAGCGCGAGGACGGCAAGGCGATCCCGGTTGCCGTCAGCCTGACCAGCTTCAGACATGACGATGTCTTGTATTACGTCCTGAATCTGCTCGATCTGCAGGCGCGCAAGCGCGACGAGGAGCGCTTCCGTAATGTCGTCGAGGCCTCGCCCAATGCCTTCGTGCTGGTGGATACCCGCGGCGACATCGTCATGGTCAATCGCCAGACCGAGCTGCTGTTCGGCTATGAGCGCCAGGAGCTGGTCGGGCAGCCCGTGGAACTGCTGTTGCCCGAAGCCTTGCGCGAAGCGCATCGCGGTCTGCGCCAGGGTTATGCCGAGAATCCGGAACCACGTCGCATGGGCGGCAATCGCGAGCTGTTCGGCCGCCACCGCGACGGCAGCGCGTTGCCTGTGGAAATCGGCCTGTCGCCCTTGCGCAGTGGCGACGAGCAGCTGGTGCAGGCGGTGATCATCGATATCAGTCACCGCAAGGCGGCCGAGCGTCGCTTGCGCGAGCAGGCCGACCAGCTGGCAGTAGCCAATCGCTACAAATCCGAGTTCCTCGCCAATATGTCCCACGAACTGCGCACGCCGCTCAACAGCATTCTCATCCTCAGCGATCAGCTGCGTCAGAACGGCTCGGGCAACCTCAACGACAAGCAGGTCCGGCATGCTGACATCATTCATCGCGCCGGTCATGAGCTGCTGCAGTTGATCAACGATGTGCTGGATCTCGCCAAGATCGAGTCCGGCCATATGCAACTCAAGCTGGAGCCGCTGAACCTGCGTGAGTTGCTGACCGAACTGGAAACCTCGCTGACGCCGATGGCCGAGCAGAAGGGCTTGGCGCTGAAGGTGGTGGTCGACGCGGACGTACCGCCTGCGCTGAATTCGGACCGGGCGCGGCTGCAGCAGATTCTGCGCAACCTGTTGACCAACGCCTTGAAGTTCACCGAGCAGGGGCAGGTGGAGTTGCTGGCGAGCTACCCGCCGGAGGACGCTGACGGACAAATCCTGCAGCTGCAGGTACGTGACAGTGGCATCGGTATCGCCAAGGACCAGCAGGAGCGGATCTTCCAGGCGTTCCAGCAGATCGATGGTTCGATCAGCCGTCACTACGGCGGCACCGGTCTGGGCCTGGCGATCACTCGCCAGTTGGTGGAGGTGCTCGGGGGGCACGTCACGGTTGATAGCGAACTCGGCAACGGCGCCACCTTCACTGTGCGATTGCCGGTGGAGTCGACGTCGGGCGCATCAGCGCAGCCGCTGTTGCCGCGCCAACCGCAGCGCCGTGGGCGTGGTCCGGGGCTGCTGATCATCGAGGACGATGCCGATTTCGCATCGGTAGTGGCGGAGGTCGGGCAGAGCCACGGCTTTACCAGCCTGATCTGCAGCACCGGCCAGCAGGGGCTGGAAGCCCTGCGGCGCGAGCACTTTGCCGCAGTGATCCTTGACATCCTGCTGCCGGACATCAGTGGTTGGCAGGTGCATCGGGAGTTGCGTGGCGACGAGCGTCATCAGGGCATGCCGGTGCTGATCATTTCCTGCGTGCCGCAGCCTCACGACTGGCATGACGATGGTTCGCGCTATCTGGTCAAGCCGGTAGCGCAGGCCGAACTCGAGCGCATCTTCATCGAACTGGCGCGCCACGAACAGAATTCGCTGCGCCTGCTGCTGGTCGAGACCGATCCCCGTCGCCGCGAACTGATCCGTGAGTACTTCGAGCGGCTCGGCTATAGCGTCACGCTGGCGGGGGGCGTCGAAGCGGCCCGGCTGGCGTATGCCGAACAGAATTTCACCGTGGTGGTGGTCGAGCAGGAACTGGCTGACGGCAGCGGGCTGGATCTGCTGGATGCGCTGGAGCGCCTGCGTTCGCTTCGCGGCGTCACGGTGTTGGTGAACAGTTGTGAAAAGCTGTCGGATACAGACCTGCAACACTTGCGCCGTTATTCGGCTTCAGCACTGTCCAAGGAGGATGATGTGAAACGTATGGGAGAACTGGTGCGCCGAGGGCCAACGGTGTCGTCGCCAAGCGCCGCGGCTTCGCTGCAGGTGGCGGCGTCGGGTCGGCGCGTGCTGCTGGTGGATGAGGATGTACGGCTGATCTATTCGCTGACGGCCCAGCTCGATGAGCTCGGGCTGCTGGTGGTCCCGGCCACAAGTGCCGACGAAGCGGTCGAGCGTTTCGATGAGGATGCCTTCGATCTGGTACTGCTGGACATGAGCCAGCCTGGGGCGGAAGGTCCTGATTTGGCGCAGCGGCTTAAGCAGGCACATGACTGTCAGGCCCCCATCGTTGCGCTGGTGACAACGACCGGTGGGGGTGAGCGCGAGCGTTGCATGGCGGCTGGTGTCGACGACGTTCTGCTCAAACCCGTCGAGGCCACGGCGCTGGCGGCACTGTTGCAGCAATGGCTGGGTCTGGAGAGCGGTGCGGCCGAGGCTGAAGAGGAGTAAGCAAGTCGTGCGTGTTGAACATGCCTGTGGTGATGCGTTGATCGATGACACCTGGTGCGCGAATTCCCCGTGGGACGATTTTTGTCGGCAGTTTGGCAACGGATTGCTCGGAGGTTGGCGATGACGCAGACGCAGCTCAAGGCCAAGCCACGCAGTCGTACGCTGCTGGTGGTGGACGACCGGGAAGCGAATCTGGTGGCCATGGAAGCCTTGTTGGGCGATGGTGACTGGCAGGTGCACACGGTCAACTCCGGCGAGGCTGCGCTGCGGGCATTGCTGGAGCTGGACGTCGAGCTGGTGTTGCTGGACGTGCAGATGCCCGGCATGGATGGCTTCGAGGTCGCCCGGCTGATGCGTGGCAGCCCGCATACCCGCTACACGCCGATCATCTTCGTTTCGGCCATCGCGCATACCCGCGACTCCGTGCTGCGCGGTTACGCCACCGGCGCGGTGGACTTCATCCTCAAGCCGTTCGATCCACAGGTGCTCAAACACAAAATCAACACCTTGCTGGCCCACGAACACAACCGCCGTGATCTGCAACTGCTCACGCAGCAACTGGACAGCGCCCGTGCATTCAATGCCTCGGTCCTGAGCAACGCGGCCGAGGGCATTCTGGTGGTCGCCCAGGACGGCTATATCAGCTTCGCCAATCCAGCGATCGCTGGCATGCTGCACACCCGCGTCGAGGACCTGCAGGGCACGCCGTTGCTCTCGCATCTGGCGGCGCCGGAGATGCCGGCCAACTGGCAGGAGTCGGACTTCTACCGTTACTGGCGCAGCGGCTCGACCTATCGTCTGCACGAGGCGCAGCTGCACACCGCCACCGGTACGCCGTTGCCCGTCGCGTTGTCCAGCTCGCCGCTGCCGCGCCAGCAGCGCTCCATGGTGGTCATCGCGTTGGACATGTCGGTGGTGCGCAACCTTCACGTTCAGCTGGAGACCCAGGCGGTCACCGACTCGCTGACCGGGTTGCTGAATCGGCGTGGCTTCCATCAGGCGCTGGAATCGTCGCTGGCGCGGGTCGATCGCAACGGCAAGCGCATGGCGATCCTTTATATCGATCTGGACGGCTTCAAGCGCATCAACGATTCGCTCGGCCACGATGCCGGCGACGAAATTCTGTGCAAGGTGGCGCGCCTGCTGGAGACCTGCATGCGTCCTTACGACATCATCGCGCGCATGGGCGGCGACGAGTTCACCGCGCTGCTGGATTCCCTCGATCACCCGGAGGATGCCGCACGGGTAGCGGAGAAGCTGATCGAGCTGATCTCGGTACGGCACAGGATCGACGGTACCGAGGTGACCCTTGGTGCCAGTATCGGCATCGCTCACTTTCCCGACTGCGGGGTCAGCGTCGATCAGCTGCTGCGCTCGGCAGACATGGCGATGTACGAGGCCAAGCGTGCCGGTCGCCGACAGTATCGCTTCTTCTCCAGCGACATGAACGAGCGTGCGCATGCGCGGCTGATGATGGAGGAGAACCTGCGCAGCGCCACCGAGCGCAACGACTTCGAACTGCTCTACCAGCCACAGGTGATGCTTGGCAGCGGCAAGCTCAGAGGGTTCGAGGGGCTGCTGCGCTGGCCCCAGGGCGATGCGGATGAAAACCAGCCGGGCAACTTCATCCCGCTGCTGGAAGAAACCCGACTGATCGAGCGCGTCGGCGACTGGGTGCTGCGCGAAGGCATGAACCAGTACCGCCAGTGGCTGCCGTCATTCGGCAGCGATCTGATTCTCAGCCTGAACGTCAGCCCGGTGCAGTTCAGCCGGGCTGGGCTGTTCGATTCGCTTCGCCGTCTGCTGGATGAATATCAGCTCCACCCTGCGCAACTCGAGCTGGAGGTCACCGAAGGCACGCTGATGCAAGATCTCGAGCAGAGCTGCGAGAAACTACGGCAATTGCGCAAGCTCGGCGTGCGCGTGGCCATCGACGATTTCGGTACCGGTTATTCGTCGCTGGCTTATCTGCGGCACTTCGAGCTGGATACGCTGAAGATCGACCGACTTTTCATCGCCAACATGCTGGATTCCCCCCGCGATGCGGCGGTGGTCAGTACCATCATTGATCTGGGCCGCAATCTCAACCTGGAGGTGGTGGCCGAGGGCGTGGAAACCCGGGCGCAGCGTGACTGGCTGGTGGAGAACGGCTGCGACGTCATGCAGGGCTTTCTCGTCTCACCGGCATTGAGCGCCGAGCAGGCGCGGGCCTTTCCCACTCAGGTCGCCTGGGACGCGCTCTGAGCGAGCTGGTCAGGGCTGCACCGGAAACTGCTGGTGCAGTTGCTCCAGTTGCAGATCCTTTTCACTCCAGAGCCCGTTGACCCACTGCTGGAATGCCAGCCGATACGACTCGTCCTGGTCGTAGTTGCGGCGGAGGAATTCGGCGGGTATCGGCTGTGCCTGGAGGCGCACGATTACCTGATGGATATTGCCGGCGAGCAGGTCCCAGAAACTCGGGCGCCCGTCGGGGTAATGGATGGTGATGTTGATCAGCGCGGTGAGTTGCTCGCCCATGGCATCGATGACGAAGGCGATGCCGCCAGCCCTTGGCTTGAGCAGATAGCGATAGGGTGAGGCCTGTTCGGTGTGCTTGTCCTCGGTGAAACGTGTGCCTTCGAGGAAGTTGAACACCGACACCGGATTGGTCCGATAGCGCTCGCAGGCTTTGCGTGTGGTCGCCAGGTCCTCGCCACGCTTCTCCGGGTACTTGGCCAGATACTCCTTGCTGAAGCGCTTCATGAAGGGAAACTCCAGCGCCCACCAGCACAGGCCGATCACCGGGACCCAGATCAGCTCCTGTTTGAGAAAGAACTTGAGGAACGGCATGCGCCGGTTGAGCTGGTACTGCAGCACGAGGATGTCCGCCCAGCTCTGATGGTTGCTGGTGACCAGGTAGGAGTGATGCATGTCAACCTGATCCAGACCCTGCACGTCCCAGCGGATCGGGCGAACCAGATCCATCCAGAAGCTGTTCATCGCGATCCAGGACTCGGCGATCCAGTGCATGCCGAAGCGCAGGCTGCGTTGTATCGAAGGGATTGGAAACAGCAGCTTGAGCAGCGAGAGCGCAAACAGCGGCCAGCACCAGAACAGGGTATTGAGCGCAAGCAGCAGGGCGGCGAGGCTGCCGCGCAGTGGAGCGGGGAGAAAGCTCAGCATGAAGTTCTCGTCGATACGGCTGATTCGAGGCGCCAAGAGTAGCGATTACGCGCTGAACTGCAACTATCGAGAGGGGTGAAGCACTGGCGCCGCCTGCCGGAGGGCGAGGCGGCTCCAGTCGGAAGCGGCCGTCAGGCCTTCTGGTTGGCAGCCTGCAGAGCGGTCAGGGCGATGGTGAAGACGATGTCATCCACCAGGGCGCCGCGGGACAGGTCGTTGACCGGCTTGGCCAGGCCTTGCAGCATCGGGCCGACGCTGAGGCAGTTGGCGTTGCGCTGAACCGCTTTGTAGGTGGTGTTGCCGGTGTTTAGGTCGGGGAAGATGAACACCGTGGCCTGGCCGGCGACCTTGCTGTTAGGGGCCTTCTGCTTGCCGACGCTGAGCACGGAGGCGGCGTCGTACTGCAGCGGGCCGTCGATCGGCAGCTCGGGCGCACGACCCTGGGCGATGCGAGTGGCTTCGGCGACCTTCTCGACTTCTGCACCGCTGCCGGAGCTGCCGGTGGAATAGCTGATCATCGCGACGCGCGGGTTGACGCCCAGGGCCACGGCGGACTCGGCGCTCTGCAGGGCGATCTCCGCCAGCTCGGTGGCGCTCGGATTCGGGTTGACCGCGCAATCGCCGTAGACCAGAACCTGATCCGGCAGCAGCATGAAGAACACCGAGGACACCAGGCTGTAGCCCGGTGCGGTCTTGATCAGCTGCAGGGCTGGGCGGATGGTATTGGCGGTGGTGTGCACTGCGCCGGAAACAAGGCCGTCCACTTCGTCCAGCGCCAGCATCATGGTGCCGAGGACCACGGTGTCCTTCAGCTGCTCGCGGGCATCGTCCGGGGTCAGGCCCTTGGCCTTGCGCATTTCGCACATCGGCTCGACGTAGCGGTTGGCGATGTTGTCCGGATCGAGAATCTCCAGGCTGGCGGGCAGGGTGATGCCTTGCTCGCGAGCGACCTGCTGGACTTCTTCCGGCTTGGCCAGCAGCACGCAGCGGGCGATGCCACGCTCCTGGCAGATGGCGGCGGCGCGGATGGTGCGTGGCTCGTTGCCTTCGGGCAGCACGATGCGCTTGTTGGCATCCTGCGCGCGCTTGACCAGCTGGTAGCGGAAGGCTGCCGGCGACATGCGCAGCTCGCCGCGCGGCACGCTGTAGCGGGTGTGCAGGAACTCGGGATGCAGGTGCTTGGCGATGAAATCGGTGACTCGTGTGGCACGTTCGATGTCGTCCGACGGGGTTTCCTTGTTCAGGCCGAACAGGTTGTTCGCCGTGTCGTAGGAGTTGGTTTCCACGGTCATCACCGGCAGGCCGCCGTCCAGTGCGGCCTTGCACAGCTCGAGGATGCGCGGGTCCGGGGCGAAGTCGCTGCACAGCAACAGGCCGGCGAGTTTTTCGCCGTTGAGCGAGGCCAGGCTGGCGGCCAGGATGATGTCGTCGCGGTCGCCTGGCGTCACTACCAGCACGCCGGACCGCAGCAGCTGTACGGTGTTCGGAACGGCGCGCGCGCACAGAACGATCTTGTTGACGCGACGCTGGTCGGCTTCACCGGCGTTCAGTACCTGAGCGCCGAGCAGCTCGGCGATGTCTCGGGTGCGCAGTGCGTTGAGCTCTTCGGAGAAGGGGATCGCGCCCAGCAGCTGGAAGTCGGCGCTGCCCAGCAGCGGCAGGTGCTGTTTGAGGCTGTCTACGAAAGCCGGCAGGCCTTCTTCGGTCTTGACCTTGTTGAGGATGACACCAAGCACCTTGGGGTCCTTCGCGCCGCCGTACAGCTGCGCCTGGATCTCGATGCGTTCGGCCAGGCGCTTGAGGCTGTCGCTGCCCTGGGCGCCGATCAGGATAACCTCGGCGTCCAGGCTCTTGGCCAGCTGGGTGTTGATGCGCTGGGTGTAGTTGGACTCGCGGGTGGGCACCATGCCTTCGACGATGACCACGTCCTTGCCGGCAGCGACTTCCTGGTAGCGGCTGATGACATCTTCGAGCAGCAGGTCGATCTCGCCATCGGCAAGCTGACGCTCTACCTGCTCTAGCGGCAGCGGCTCGGGCGAGGTCAGGTTAAGGGTGCGCTCGACCAGGATGCAGGAGCGCTCACGGCCCTGATCGACCGGAAAGGGCTGGGCGATCGGCTTGAAGAAACCGACCTTCAGCCCGGCGTTTTCCAGGGCGCGAATCAGGCCGAGGCTGATGGAATTGAGGCCGCCGCCGAAACCGGTGGGGGCTAGAAAGATTGTGTGCATGGCATCTCCTTGAGGGCAGGGTGCTCGGGGTAACGGTGCTGGGCGCCGGCAAGGCTAGGGCAGTTGCCTCGGGACGGAAACTGCCGGATTGCCGCGGCGCTGATGTGCAAAGACCCGACCGCCAGGGGCTGTCGGGTCTCGGAATCGCTGCATGCCTACTGCGCTCAGGCGTCCAGCATGGCCAGCGTATCGAGGGCAATCTGGCGCTCCTCGTTGGTCGGGACGACCATGACGCGCGGGCTGCCTTCAGCCTGGATTTCGCCGGCAACGCCGCGGGTGCAGCGGGCGTTGGCTTCGGCGTCGAGCTTGAAGCCGAACAGCTTGAGGTGTTCCAGTGTCCGCTCGCGCACTGCCGAGGAGTTCTCGCCGATACCACCGGTGAACACCAGGCCGTCCAGCTGCGGCAGGGCGCAGGACATGGCGGCCAGCGACTTGGCCAGGCGGTAGCAGAACACTTCGAAGGCCAGTACCGCACCCGGATGACCGGCGTTGCGGGCATCGGCCAGGGTGCGCATGTCGTTGGACAGGCCGGAGAGGCCCTTCAGGCCGCTTTCCTTGTTGAGCATGTTGTCGATCTTGGCCAGGTCCCAGCCCAGCGTCTTGCTCAGGAAGTTGTGCAGGCTCGGATCGACGTCACCGCTGCGGGTGCCCATCACCAGGCCTTCGAGCGGCGTCAGGCCCATGCTGGTGTCGCGGCTTTCACCGTTGACTACCGCGCAGGTGGAGCAGCCGTTGCCCAGGTGAGCGACCAGCCAGCTGCTGTTCTCGACCGGTACGCCGGCCAGTTCGGCGGCGCGCTTGCTGACGTAGCGGTGGCTGGTGCCATGGAAGCCGTAGCGGCGTACACCATGATCCTTGTACAGCACATCCGGCACGGCATAGCGGTAAGCGTGCTCGGGCATGGTCTGGTGGAAAGCGGTGTCGAACACGCCAACCTGCGGCAGCTCGGGGAAGAGGTTGATGGCAGCATGGATGCCGCTCAAGTTGGCTGGGTTGTGCAGCGGCGCCAGCTGAATGTTGGCTTCGATGCCGGCCAGGGTTTCATCGGTGAGCAGCGAGGAGGCAAAGAACTTTTCGCCGCCGTGTACCACGCGGTGGCCGATGCCATCCAGATGGCCGCCAGCGGCGTCTTCCACGCGCGGCAGGATCTGGGCCAGAGCAGCCTGATGATCGGCATTCGGCACCTTGACGCTTTCCTTGCCGGCTGCGCTCTCGAAGTGGATGACGGCTTCCGGGCTGCCGATGCATTCGGCCAGGCCTTGTAGCGGGAAGGTCGCTTGCGCTTCGTTGACCAAGGCGAACTTGATCGACGAGCTGCCACAGTTAATCACCAGGATGTTACGAGCCGACATCGGTGCTCCTTGGTTCTCTAATGTTATTGATATGGGTGCCAAAGATACTTTCCGCCGATTCTTGCACATCGGCCATGAAAGCGATGCCATCCAAAGGTTGTAGTCCCATGTTCAATGGCACTACATGCGGGGCGAGGGCGACGAACGGCATTGGCCCGTTCATCCAAGGTCGGTTCGCAATCGGCGCGGTGGATGGTTAAACTTCGACATCCATTCTCTAAAGCAAAGGTTCTGCCCCATGCTGATTGCCGCTAACAAGGCTGTCTCCATCGACTACACACTCACCAACGACGCCGGTGAGGTGATCGACAGCTCGGCCGGCGGCGCGCCGCTGGTCTACCTGCACGGCGCAGGCAACATCATTCCGGGCCTGGAAAAGGCCCTCGAGGGCAAGCAGGGCGGTGACCAGATCCAGGTCGCCATTGAGCCGCAGGACGCTTACGGCGAGTACAGCGCGGAGCTGGTCGCTACCCTCAATCGCGCCATGTTCGAAGGCGTCGACGAGCTGGAAGTGGGCATGCAGTTCCACGCTTCCGGTCCGGACGGCGGCATGCAGATCGTCACGATTCGTGACGTGGAAGGCGACGACGTGATCGTCGACGGCAACCACCCGCTGGCCGGCCAGCGCCTGAACTTCGACGTCAAGGTCGTCAGCGTGCGTGACGCCAGCGAAGAAGAAGTTGCCCACGGCCACGTCCACGGCGAAGGTGGTCACCACCACTGATCCTGGTCGCCGCATAGGCGTCCGCAGGCACGGCGGCAGGAACCGCTGTCGTGCGGATCGAAAAGAAGAGCGCTCCGGTCGTTGCCGGGGCGTTTTTTCGTTAGGAGAGATGAGATGAGCGCATTCCACCAATTGGTGTTGCCAGGCCTGGGCAGCGAGGAGCTGCCGTTGGCGCAGTTCGGCGATCGGATCACGCTGGTGGTCAACGTCGCTTCGCAGTGCGGGCTGACCCCGCAGTACGCCGGCCTGGAGCGGCTGCAGCAGCAATACGCTGCCCGCGGCTTCAGCGTGCTGGGCGTGCCATGCAATCAGTTCGCTGCGCAGGAGCCGGGCAGCGATGAGGAAATCCGCTCGTTCTGCACACTCAACTATGGTGTGAGCTTTCCTCTGAGCGGCAAGCTTGAGGTGAACGGTCCGCAGCGCCATCCGCTGTATCGTTTGCTGGCTGGCGAAGGTGCCGATTTTCCGGGGGACATCACCTGGAACTTCGAGAAGTTCCTGGTGGGCAAGGACGGCCGTGTGCTGGCCCGTTTCTCACCGCGCACCACGCCCGACGACCCCGCCCTGATCCAGGCGATCGAAACCGCTCTGGCCTGATCTGCAGTTCTGCGACCGTACGCGCGGTCGCGTTCTCTATCTTGAGTACTGGATATGCCGGCCATGCTTGCCATGGTTGCCGCTGAATAAGTGTCATGGATGATGCTGTGCCGGCGAGACGACCGGTCATATTCTCGCTGCATGACCAATCCAGCACGCAACGACAAGCGCGACCTGATCCTGTCCAAGGGGGCCCGGGTGATGACCCGCCGCGGCTATCACGGCACCGGTGTCCAGGAAATCGTCCAGGCGGCCGGTATTCCCAAGGGCTCGTTCTATCACTACTTCGCCAGCAAGGAAGACTTCGCCCTGCAGGCGCTGGACTATATCTATGCGCCCCGGCTGGAGCGCTATCAGGCGGCGCTGAGTAACTCAGCAGTCTCGCCCCGGCAGCGCATCCTCGACTACTACGCCGATCTCGTTGCGCACTTCGCCCGCCAGGAAAAGCCCGAATATCACTGCTTCATCGGCAGCTTGAGCTTCGAGATGGCTGAGCTGTGCCCGGCCATCGCCAAACGGCTCAGCGCGATACTGACGCAATCGGTCGAGTTGCTTACGGCCTGCCTCGAACAGGCGCGTGTCGCTGGAGAGATCGCGGCCGATTGCGATTGTGCAGTGCAGGCGGAATTCATAAGCAACGCCTGGGAAGGTGCGCTGCTGCGCATGAAAGTGAGCGGCAGCGTTGCGCCTTTGCAGGTGTTTTTCCAGCAGCTCGAACGCCTGTTGGCGCCGGCTGCAATAACTTCGCCGGGGCATGAGCGCCCGGCTGCCTTGACCAATGCCACAGGAGTCGATCGATGACCGCCAGCGTACAAGCCTTGTTTCAGCCCTTTGAGTTGGGTGCTCTCCGTTTGCCGACCCGTGTGGTCATGGCGCCGATGACCCGTTCGTTCTCGCCTAACGGCGTACCCACTGCCGATGTGGTCGAGTACTACCGCCGTCGTGCCGCCTCCGGGGTCGGGCTGATCATCACCGAGGGCACCACGGTCGGTCACGCCGCGGCGAACGGTTATCCCCATGTGCCGCGTTTCTACGGTGAAGATGCGCTGGCTGGCTGGAAGGCTGTGGTCGATGCGGTGCACACCGCTGGCGGCAAGATCGTCCCGCAGCTCTGGCACGTCGGTAACGTGCGCCGCAAGGGCACCGAGCCGGAGCCGGAGGTCGTCGGTTACGGCCCGATGGAGAAGCAGAAGGACGGCCAGGTCGTCGTTCATGGCATGACCAAGCAAGACATCCAGGATGTGATCGAAGCATTCGCTCAGGCTGCCCGCGATGCTCAGGCGATAGGCATGGACGGCGTGGAAATCCACGGTGCCCACGGCTACCTCATTGACCAGTTCTTCTGGGAAGGCAGCAATCAGCGCACCGATGAGTACGGCGGCAGCCTGGCCAACCGCTCGCGCTTCGCCATCGAGCTGGTGCAGGCCGTACGTGCAGCGGTCGGCCCTGATTTCCCGATCATCTTCCGCTTCTCGCAGTGGAAGCAGCAGGACTACACGGCGCGCCTGGTGCAGTCGCCCGAAGAGCTCGGCGACTTCCTGGCCCCGCTGTCGGCGGCCGGCGTGGACATCTTCCATTGCTCGACGCGCCGTTTCTGGGAACCGGAGTTCGAAGGCTCCGATCTCAATCTGGCCGGTTGGACCCGCCAACTGACCGGCAAGCCGACCATCACCGTCGGCAGTGTCGGCTTGGATGGCGAATTCCTGCAGTTCATGGTCAAGACCGACAAGGTGGCGCAGCCGGCCAACATCGAGGGATTGCTGGAGCGTCTGAACAAGCAGGAGTTCGATCTGGTGGCGGTGGGGCGTGCGCTGATCTGCGATCCGGATTGGGCGGTTAAGGTGCGTGAAGGGCGGATGGAAGAGATTCTGCCGTTCAGTCGTGAGGCGTTGAAGACGCTGGCGTGAGTGAGGGCGGCAGCCAGGGTGATCTGGCTGCCGATTTCCCCTTACCCGGCAGCATCCGATCTCGCCAGGCCTTCACGCTGAGCTGTCAGCATGTGACGTGGTGCGGACGGAGAGACTCGAACTCTCACACTTTGCGGCGCTAGAACCGCGACCGCGGAGTGCGACGCCTGACGTCTACGCAGGTCGGTCCAGCTGCCGATTCGGCCCGCCTTCTCTTACCCAGAACAGCGTCGCTCCCGCCACGGCCGCCGGCATGATCAGCAGGTTCAGGACCGGCACCAGCAACGCCGCATAAGTCACCGCACCAAAGCTCAGGCTCTGCCAGCGTCGCTGGCGCAACCAGGCCATCATGTCCGCCCAGCTCAGCTTGTTGTTGTCCGCCGGGTAGTCGATGTATTGCACTGCCATCATCCACACGCCGAACAGCAGCCATAAAGGCGCGGCAACAAGATTCAGCACGGGGATGAATGAAAGCACCAGCAACGCCAGCGCGCGCGGTGCGAAATAGCCCAGCTTGCGCAGCTCGCGGCCAATCGTGCGGGGCAGCATGGCCAGCAGCTCGGCCCAGCTGAAAGGCGGCGCGGCATCTTCGCCGCGCACCACCACCTCGACCTTTTCCGCCAGAAAGCCGTTGAACGGTGCGGCGATGATGTTGGCCAGCATGGTGAAGCTGAAGAACACCATCAGTACCACCAGCACGACGAACAGGGGCCAGAGGATGTATTCGAGAAAGGCGAGCCAGGTGGGCAGGTTGGGCATGAAGGTGTCGACCCAGCCGCTGAACTGGCCGACCGCGAACCAGATCAGGCCGAAGAACAGCAGCACGTTCACCGTCAGCGGCAGGATCACGAACAGACGCAGCCCTGGGCTGAGCACCAGGCGCAGGCCTTCGCGAAGGTATTGCGGGCCGGAGAGGGCGGATACGGGCATTGGCGTCTCCTGAAAAAGGGCAGGGTTTCGTCGAGAGGGGCGTAGCGCAGCGGGATAGTCGATGACTATGGGTTGTATGCAGAACCTGAATTATCCAAGGCCTCGGCGGATAGCTAAGGTGGCGCTCAACGGTTTTCGGGTCATCCGCTCCTTCAGCCTTCCCCAAGTGCTTGGGATGACCCTTTTTATTCCCATTGAGCCGGCATAGCCGGCTCGATCCGTCGAAAGGATGCGCGTTACTTGCGCTTGAGCGGTTGGGTGTCGAAACGCACGCCCGGCAGGCCGGTTTCCATGAGCGCGCGAATGTTGCGGTGGTCGCTGCCGTTCGGGTCGGCCAGGACCGCCTGATAGTGCTCGCCGAACGCAAGCAGCGCTTCTTCCGTCGTGAAGTCTTCAAGCAATGCGAGGCCCAGCGTCTTGCAGGAACCTTCGTTCTCGCCGGCAGCGTTCTCCAGTGTGCCGTTGACGAAGCGGCTCGGCTGGTAGTCGTAAGCGCCCTCGATGAAGGCAAGCGTTTCGCTGAATGCGTGGTTGCGATTGCGCAGGCTGGCGCGGAAATCCTTCAGGTCGTTCATTCTTTCTGGGCCTTGTCGAAAGCGGCCTGCTGCTCGGCAGACGCTTCCTTCTGATAGCGTTTTTTCCACTCGCTGTACGGCATTCCGTACACCTCTTCGCGGGCCTGGTCGATGCTGAGTTCGATGTCCAGATCGTCCGCGGCGGCCTTGTACCATTTCGACAGGCAGTTGCGACAGAAACCGGCGAGGTTCATCAGGTCGATGTTCTGGGCATCGGGACGGGTGCGCAGGTGCTGGACCAGGCGGCGGAAGGCTGCGGCTTCCAGTTCGGTGCGTTCTTGATCGTTCATCTCGTGGGTCTCGGCGTTGGCTGAGGTCGGCCGGATCATAACCTTGCGTCAGTGAGCCGGCCAGCCTTGCGCAGGGTCAATCCCGATGCGCAGCCAGGGTGATCGATACGGACTCGGCGAAGCGCAGCGCGTGGGGTTTGTCGACTTCCACTTCGGCGTAGCGCACCTGCGGGTAGCGCATGACCAGGTCGAGAATTTCCTGGGTCAGCCGCTCGAGCAGGGCGAAGCGGTTGTCTTCGACGTGCTGGATGATCGCCTTGGTGATGGTGCGGTAGTTCAGCGCCTGTTCGATGTCGTTCTCGCGCACCGCCTCCGCAGCGGGGTAGAGCATTGTCAGGTTGATCAGCACGTCCTGGCGATTGAGAATTTCCTCTTCCTTGATGCCGATGTAGGTGCGCAGCCGCAGGTCCTTGACGCGGATGCGGGCCATCGCGGGTTCCAGTCGGGGCATGGGGACTCCTTGCAGTCTTCAGATCAGGTGGCGGCCGCCGTTCACGGTCAGTGTGGTGCCGGTGACATAAGGGTTGTCGAACAGGTAGCGCAGGCTCTGGTAGATCACCTCGGCACCGGGTTCGATGCCCAGCGCGGATTTGGCCAGCGCCTTGCGGCGATATTCGGCGTCGTCGTCCGGGTTGAACTGGATCAGCGCCGGGGCGATGCCATTGACCTTGATCGCCGGCGCCAGGCTGGCGGCGAACGATAGTGTCAGGTTGTCCAGGCCCGCTTTGCTCGCAGCATAGGCGATGTGCTTCTTGCTGCCCTTGCGGGTCACGTCGTCGCCGATGTGCACGATGTCCGCCGGCCCGCCGCGGCGCAGCAGTTCGGCGCAGTGCAGGTTGATCAGGTAGGGCGCGAGCATATGCACCTGGAACAGCTGGCGGAACGCCTCGGCTTCCTGCCCGGGGGTATCCGGGCGCCATTCGGAGGCGTTGTGCACGATGGCCCGCAGGCAGTCGGTCTGCTGCTTGAGAGCGCTGATAAAGGTGGTGATGCCGGTTTCATCGCTGAAGTCCGCCTGCAGCGCCTGTGCGCCAAGGGCGCGAAGCCGGTCGATGCTGTCGCGTTCGCGGCGGTAGGTAAGGATGACCGGGAAGCCGTCTTCCAGCAGTCGCTCGGCACAATGCAGCCCGATCCGCTGGCTGGCTCCGGTGATGAGAATCGGGGCCTGATGCATGAAAATCCACTGCCTGTAATGGGCGGACCGCCCACAGGTTGAGGCGGTCGCTACAGGCGTGGCAGCTTACACCAGATCGGCCGGCAGCTCTGGCTGCAAATCTGGGTGCAGGCGCTGATGCTGGCGATAGAGGAAGGAGCGGATCCGCTCGGCGTCCTTTTCCTGGGTGAATTCGACTTCGTAGGCGGCCCGCCCGCCGGTCAGCTCGCGAACGCGATGGGCATCGATTTCCAGCGGGCCGTCGTCGGGCAGCGCCAGGCGCAGGTGGAAGTGCTTGGGTGGCTTGCGGTGTCCGCCGGCATCTACCAGCAGGCCGTGCGGAGACAGCTCGTGCACGCTGAGCGAACTTTCACCACCATCGTTTTCCAGCAGAGGCAGCGGCTGGTCCAGGTGCAGGCGCCAGGCACGCGTGGTTGGCCCGCGCTCGTAGATCACCGGAGGTGCCAGCTGCAGGTCGAGGCTGTGAAGTTCGTCTTCCCTGAGCTGCAGCGGGAAGGACATGCGGAAATCCTCGAATTCCGCCTGCAGCGACAGGTTGGCGCGAGCGGCCAGCTGCAGCAGCAATTCGTTGGATTGCGCGCCGCCGTCGATCCGAAAGCCTGTCGTGCGCTCAGCGCTGCTGCTGCCGTTGCGCTGCATCAACTTGCGGATGAAGGTCAGTTCGTCTTTGCTGAGAATCGTCTCTTCCGCCATGCGGATACCCTCGGAGGGACAGTGCCCTCCACGTTTGGCGTCGCGCGGTGGGGCCGCTACACGCCTGCAACCGGTATGGTCGCGGTGGGGCAATCGGCCCTATGACAAATGGGCTCGACAGTGGTTCCGCAGGCTGCACATGTTCTGGATGGACGGCTTCGCCTGAGCAGGGTGTGCCGACCAGACTTGGCGATTGCGGCATAATGCGCAGCTTTGATTGCCTCGGAGCGCACATGAAAGTCGCCATTCTTTCCGGGAGCGTCTACGGCACCGCCGAAGATGTCGCCCGTCACGCCGAACACCAGCTGAAAGCCGCCGGTTTCGAAACCTGGCACGATCCCCGCGCCCAGCTGCCACAGATTCTCGATTTCGCCCCCGAAGCGCTGCTGGTCGTGACCTCGACCACCGGCATGGGTGAGCTGCCGGACAGCTTCATTCCGTTGTACTCGACAATCCGTGATCAGTTTCCCGCGTGGAGTGGCCTGCCCGGAGGCGTCATCGCCCTTGGCGATGCCAGCTACGGCGACACCTTCTGTGCTGGCGGCGAGCTGATTCGCGAGCTCTATGCCGAACTGGGCGTGCGGGAAGTCGTGGAGATGCTGCGCCTCGATGCCAGCGAGACGGTCACGCCGGAAAGCGACGCCGAACCGTGGCTGGAAACCTTCGCGGCGGCCTTGCGTGCCTGAGTGGCTCGCCGGGTCAGCGGCCTGGCTGCAAGAGCAACTGCCGGGCCAGTAGCGGCTGGCTAGAATCCAGGGCATCTTCACGACAATAACAAGAGGTGCCCTCGATGACTGCGCTGCACGCTTTGCCTTCTTTAGAAACCCAAGTGAGCCCCGCCGAATGGCAGGCGCGGGTCGATCTGGCGGCCTGTTACCGACTGGTCGCGCTGCATGGCTGGGATGACCTGATCTTCACGCACATCTCGGCCAAGATTCCCGAAACCGATCACTTTCTGATCAACCCATACGGGCTGATGTTTCACGAAATCACCGCGTCCAGCCTGGTGAAAGTCGATCTGGCCGGCAACAAAGTGACGGACAGCCCGTACGAGATCAATCCCGCTGGGTACACCATTCACAGCGCCGTGCATGAGGTTCGCCACGACGTCGCCTGCGTCATGCACACACATACCGCCGCCGGGGTGGCGGTCTCGGCCCAGCGTCAGGGCGTGCTACCGATCAGCCAGCAGTCACTGTTCGTGCTGGCCAGCCTTTCGACGCACGGCTATGAGGGTGTGGCGCTGAATCACGACGAGAAAGCGCGTCTGCAGGCCGATCTTGGCGAAACCGCTTTCATGCTGCTGCACAACCACGGTCTGCTGACCTGCGGTAGCAGCATCGCCGATACCTTTCTGATGATGTTCATCTTCCAGCGCGCTTGTGAAATCCAGGTCATGGCGCAGGCCGGTGGCAGCGAGCTGATCGCCATTCCGGAGCAGATTCTAGCCGGTGCGAAGGCCATGGCAGCGGGCGTGACCCGCACTCGCTCGGGCATGGGCGGCGCGCTGGCATGGCCCGGTCTGTTGCGCAAGCTGGATGCGCAAAGCCCGGGCTATGCGCAGTAGTACGGGGCGTTCGCGCTACATCGCTGCCTTGGCGAACTGCTGCAGCTGCGGGTAGAAGTGGCGGAAGTCCTCGAGCAGCGGGTCGTACAGCTGCTCCAGCTCTTCCAGCCCGCCGGCCAGGCCATCCGGCCGGCTCAGGCGACGGCCCATGTTCGCCAGCACCCTGCCCAGTACCTCGAATTCACGGTAACTACCGAGCCAGTCGTGTGCCGCCATGTGCGGTGCGATCACGGCGAGCTTGCCAGGCAGCGCGGGCTCATCGGCCAGCGCTCGGTAGGCGCGCCGGGTGAACTGGTCCAGCGGCTCGCCGGAGTAGTCCGCCCAGTTCGCAGCCAGGCAATGATCGAAGAACAGGTCCAGCAGGATTCCGGCGTAGCGGCGACGCTCGCTGGGAAAGCGCGCTTTGGCCTGCAGCACCAGCGGATGGCTGTCGGTGAAGGCATCGATCTGCCGATGCAGACGGATGCCTGCTTCGATCTGCGCCGGCCAGCGACCTTGGAGTGGGCCTTTGACGAAGTCCCCGTAAAGACTGCCGAGCATGTCCGCGGGGCCGGGGCCGCCAAGATGAAGATGAGCGAGATAGTTCATGGGCGAAGCTTAGCGCGCCTCGACAGGAGGTCGCTATGCGGCCTCGCGCGCGGGCTCCTGCGCCTCCCCAGACAGTGCCCGTTCGATGGCCCGCTGTGCTTGCTCGGCAAGAGCCCTGCGACTGAGTGAGGCAACGGGTATCGGCGCCAGCAGCTGGATTTCTACTTCTGCCACGTCGCTGGCCAACAGCCTGCGCAGGTGCGCGGGCAGTTCGTCGTCGCCAATGAAGGGGGCGACGGTATCGGGCTTGTCGTTGCGCGTATAGCGGATCGCCACGGGTTGAACAGCGCAGCCGGCCTCTATCGCACAGGCTAACAGTCGGGGGTGGAAGGTGCGCACGCTGCTGCCGTCGGTCGAGGTGCCCTCAGGGAAAATCAGCAGGTGGCGGCCCTGGATGAGGTGGCTGGCCAGCTGTTGGTTGATCTGCGCGGCATCGCCGGCGCCGCGGCGGATGAACAGCGTGCCAGCCTGGCGTGCCAGCCAGCCCAGCACGGGCCATTGTGCGACCTCGGCCTTGGCCAGGAACGACAGCGGCCGCAGCATTCCCAGCAACGGGATATCGCACCAGGACACGTGGTTGGCGACCCACAGCATCGGCTGAGCTGGTAGCTGACCGATGATGTGTACGCGATAGGGCAGCGCGGAGGCCAGGCGGACCATGAACCAGCGGGTCAGCTGTTGTCTGAGTTGCAGCGATAGGCGTAGCGCGAGGCGGTCGCCGAGACCCAGCGCGGTCGCCAACAGCAACCCCAGCAGGATCACCGCGGCGACCCGCAGCAGGCGCCAGTACAGGCGCAACCGCGGCATCTATACCGCCGCCTTGAAGTGGCGAGCGTAGCGCGGGCACAGCTCCTCGCGCTTGAGCAGGATGAAGATATCGGCAACCTGGAAATCCGGGTCCCAGCAGGGTTCGCCACAGATCTTCGCGCCGAGGCGCATATAGGCCTTGAGCAGCGGCGGGAGCTGGGCAGTGACGTTGTCCGGCAGTTCCAGTTCGGGAAGTGGTGTTCGCGGCTCGGCGTGCAGCAGTTCAGTGCTCAGGTGGCTGTCGCGCAGTCGTTGCATGATCGCTCGGGCCTGGATGCCACCGTCGCGCATCGGGATGCTCGCGCACCCCATAAGGTAGCGATAGCCACCCTGGTTGAGTACCTCGGCCAGTTCGCTCCAAAGCACTGCGATGGTCGCACCATTGCGATAGGCCGGCGCCACGCAGGTACGGCCGATCTCCAGCACCGGTTCGTTGATGTCCGCCAGGCCGTGCAGGGCAAACTCTCCTTCGCTGTAGAAGCGCCCGAGCTGCTTGGCGGTGAGGTGGTCGAGGAGGCGGGTGGTGGCGACCAGCTCACCGGTCGCGAGATCGCGCACGCCGATATGCCGGCAGTGGATATCAAAGTCATCCATGTCCAGCCCGAGCTCGGCGCCATTGAGTTGGGCGTCGAACTCACTGCTGAACACCCGATAGCGCAAGGACTGGGCTTCGCGGAGGGCCCGTTCGCCTTCCAGGCGTTCGGCTCGAAGTTGACGCGTGCTGCGTGGATCGACGATGGCATTCATGCTCTGTCTCCTTGTCCGCCGGGGCAGTGGCGGGTTGGCGATGCAACGCGAGCGTCTGGTTGTTATCGTTGGGCTCGACGGGTTTGGCGTGATCAGGCTAGGAGCGGCGCATGTCGCCACTGTGACGTTCGGATGATGGTTGGATGACGGCGCGAGCCTGTGGCCAGTGATTGCAGAACCTTTGGAGATGAAGATGCCCTGGAAACGATTGATCGGTCCGCTACAGCCAGTTGCCGAGCCCTCCGGGCTGCGCGACTGGTATCGGGCCGTGTGTAACGGTGCTCCGAGTACGGACTCGTTCAGCCAAGCGGTCTACGGCGGCCGGCTGGCGACCACGCCGGGGCTGGCCTTTCTCGCGGGATACCAGGCAGCCCTGCGGGCGCTCTGGCCGGATGCGCCGCCCGGGCTTGGCGCGCTATGCACGACGGAGCGGCGCAAGTTGCGGCCGGCCGACATGGCGACGCGTTGCGAGAACGGCCAGCTCACTGGCAGCAAGGATTTCGTGACGGCGGGGGACGCGGCGCAATGGCTGCTCGTTTCGGCTCGGGAGGAGGGGGGCGGTGAGTCACCGCGCCTCGGCCTGTTCGTCGTCGAGCCGTCCGGTGCCGGCGTGTCACTGGTGGCCGGGCCGGATCTGCCGATCGTGCCGGATATCGCGCATGGCAGATTGAGCCTTGAGCAGGCTGCTGGGAAACGCTTGCCTGGTGACGGCTGGAGCGAGTACGTCAAGCCGTTCCGCAGCCACGAGGATCTACATGTGCTGGCGGCGCTGACTGCCTGGCTCTACGGTGTGGCGCTGCTTGAGCAGTGGCCGCGCGCGCTGGCACTGCGTCTGCTCGGCGTTCTTGCGGCTGCGGCAGAGGTTGCGCGGCGGCCAGCCCATGAGCCTGCCACTCATCTGCTGCTGGCCGCGTTGCTCGAGCAGTTCGCTGCGCTGCAACCTGAGGTGGATAGGGCGTTGGCGGATTCGCAGGGGCCCCGGGGCGCATTGTGGCGGCGTGATCGCGCAGTGCTGGGCTTGGCGCGCGATGCCCAGGCGCGCCGTCTGGAACAGGCGCTTGCCGCGCTCGGGCTCGAATCTTCAGTAGGCAGTTGAAAGGCAGGGCGCGCGCCGGCGAACAGCTGGGAACTCTGCCCAGGCGAGTCGGGCCTATAGAGGATCGTATTTCACGGCGGCACTTCCGCTGCGGCGGTCTGACCTGCTGCCTTGCCTTGCTCGAACGCCCGGGTAAGCTAGCCAACTGCTCGTTCAGCACCGCCAGTGCAGAGGGGCGGTATCGAGGCCGCAGCCCCTGGATGCCGTCCGGAAAAAGGGATTTCATGTCATTTCGTTGCTCATCCGCTTCGTCGCTGTGCCTGACGTCATCTGGCTTTACGCGGGGTGCCGCCCTGTGATGCTGGCTGGAGCGGTGTTCCCCTGGCGCAGCGACAATCAGTTCCGCCTCCTGATAGACGGGCCGGGGTTCTTTCCGCCCATGCTCGACGCCATCGAGCGCGCCGAGCGCCGGGTCGATCTCGAACTCTATCTGGTGGAGGACGGCGCTTGTCTCGACCGCCTGCTGGAGCCGCTGCTGCGTGCGGCGGCACGCGGCGTTCGGGTGCGCTGCCTGTTCGATGGTTTCGGCTGCCTGAAGATGAGCCAGGCCAATCGTGACCGGATGACCGCCGCCGGCGTCGAGCTGCGTCTCTATAACCCGCTTTCGCTCCGCCTGAGGCTGCGCAATCTGCATCGTGACCACCGCAAGCTGCTGCTGGTCGACGGCTGCATCGGTTACGTCGGCGGCACCGGTGTCACCGACGAATTCTGGCGTCCTGATCAGCCCGACGTGCATTGGCATGAGGTGATGGTCGAGATGACCGGCCCGCTGCTGCAGGACTGGCAGGACCTGTTCGACACCCAGTGGGTGCATTGCCTGAAGCGGCGCATCTGGCAGCTGCCCCTGCCCAGCGGTGCGCCGCGCATTCCAGTGCTGCCCAGTGGCTCGGGGCTAGGGCGCGTCGCCTATGCGGCGGCGCGTCAGCACCGCGACATACTGCACAGCCTGTTGCGCAACCTGCGGCGCGCGCAGACGCGCATCTGGCTGGCGACACCGTATTTCCTGCCTACCGGCAAGGTGCGCCGGGCACTGATCCGGGCGGCGCGTCGCGGGGTGGACGTACGCCTGCTGCTGACCAGTCGCAATACCGATCACCCGCCGGTGCGCTACGCCGGGCAGCGTTTCTATCCACGGCTGCTGCGTGCCGGCGTGCGAATCCATGAATATCAGCCACACTTTTCCCACCTGAAAATGGTGCTGGTGGACGACTGGGTCAGCGTCGGCTCTTGCAACTTCGATCACTGGAACCTGCGCTGGAATCTGGAAGCCAATCTTGAGGCCATCGACGCTGCGTTGAGTGCCCAGGTGCAGGCATGCTTCGAGCGCGATTTTCAGGACAGTATCGAAATCGACATTAAAAGCTGGTACGCCAGACCGCTGCACCTGCGCCTCTACCAGCGCATGTGGGGCTGGATGGACCGGCTGCTGGTTAACATCTTCAACCGCGGTGGCTGAAGCCGCCGCGTCACGGAGCAATGCTCCAAACCCGCGCGAAGAGGACGATCCAATGGCGGCGAAGAACATTTTGATGCTGGTGGGTGATTACGCCGAAGACTACGAAACCATGGTGCCTTTCCAGGCCCTGCAGATGGTTGGTCATCGCGTGCATGCCGTGTGCCCGGACAAGAAGGCCGGCGACAGCGTGCGCACCGCGATTCACGATTTCGAGGGCGACCAGACCTATAGCGAGAAGCCGGGGCACAACTTTGCGCTGAACTTCGACTTCGCCGACGTGCGGGCCGAAGACTACGATGCCCTGGTCATTCCCGGTGGCCGGGCGCCGGAATATCTGCGCCTGAACGAGCAGGTGCTGGCGCTGGTGCGTGCGTTCGATGAGGCCAAGAAGCCAATCGCCGCCGTTTGTCACGGCGCCCAGCTGCTGGCCGCCGCGGGCGTGCTCAAGGGGCGTGCCTGCAGTGCCTATCCCGCCTGTGCACCCGAGGTGAAGCTGGCCGGTGGCGAGTACGTGGACATTGCCGTGGATCAGGCGCATACCGATGGCAACCTGGTCAGCGCTCCGGCATGGCCCGCCCATCCGGCGTGGCTGGCGGCATTCCTCGAGGTGCTCGGAACTCGCATCAGCCTGTAAGATGCAGACCGTCACCCAAGCCCGCCCCGCATACCGCGCGGCGGGTTTTTTCATCCGTGAGGCTATGCCCTCGTGTTCGTGAGTGCCCCATGACTCAAGCAAAAGACCCCCTTCATGGCGTGACGCTGGAGGCCATCCTGGTCCAGCTGCATGCTCGCTTCGGCTGGGACGGCCTTGCCGAGCGCGTCGATGTCCGCTGTTTCAGCAATGAGCCGAGCATCAAGTCCAGCCTGAAATTCCTGCGCAAGACGCCCTGGGCCAGGGCGAAAGTCGAAGCGCTGTACATCGAAGAACAGAGCGCCGGTCGCTAGTCCGCTCACGAGCGGCGCCACCTGGTCATGCCGTTCGGCAAATACTTACCGTCCCCGCTCAAGTTCGCTTTGCGCTGTCCGACTCTTGTAACAGATTGATTCGTCGTGACTGATGAGTCGCTTTTTTCAGCAGGTCGCTGGCAGGGAGTTCAGGCGATGAGAAACAACGGGCCGGTAAGCAACACCGAACGAACCTTTCCGGCGCATCAGCGGCTGATTTCGGCAACGGATACCCAGGGCAAGATCCTTTATTGCAACGACGAATTCGTCGCCATCAGTGGCTACTCACGAGCCGAGCTGATCGGCAGCGACCACAACCTGGTCCGCCACCCGGACATGCCGCCGGCCGTGTTCGAGGTGATGTGGCGCTACTTGAAGGCCGGCAAAAGCTGGATGGGGGTGGTCAAGAACCGCTGCAAGAACGGCGATTCCTACTGGGTCAGCGCCTACGTCACGCCTGTTTTCGACGATGGCAAGCTGACCGGCTTCGAGTTGGTGCGGGTCAAGCCGACAGCCGAGCAGGTCGCCCAGGCGACGGCGCTGTACGAGCGTCTGCGTACCGGCCGGCCGGCGGTTTCGTTGAGCCGGCGCGCGCAGGGTTGGGCGCGTGCACTGGCGATGCCGATGGGCGCCGCGGTGCTGGCGGCCGGTGGAATCTTCTGGCTGCCGCCGGCAGTGGAAGCGCTCGTCGTGCTCGGTCTGTTCTTCGTGCTCGGGCTCAGCTGTCACTTCGCTGCGGAACGCCAGTTGCTGAGCATCCTGCAGCGCGTACCCGAAGCCTTCGCCGATCCGGTGGTCGCCCTGACCTACACCCGGCGGCATGGCAATGCGGCGCGGCTGGAGATGGCCCTGGTCAGTGAAGACGCGCGATTGCGTACGGCGTTGACGCGTCTGTCCGATCTGGCCGTGCAGCTCGCCGGTGCATCGGCGGAAACCTATTCGCTGGCCAGCCAGACCGAAAACGAGCTGCGCCAGCAGCGCGGCGAGACGGACATGACGGCCACCGCGGTGACGCAGATGACCGCATCGATCAGTGAGGTCGCCGGGCACGTGCAGCACACGGCAGAGGAGGCGAGGACGGCGAACGCGCTGGCAGACGACGGTGATCGGGTCGCAGCGAGTTCCCGCGAGGCGATGGAAATGCTGGCGGCGACCGTCACCAACATCGGCAACGTGGTCAACGAGCTGGCTGTCGAAACCCAGCAGATCGTATCCGCTGCCGGCATGATCCAGAGCATCGCCGACCAGACCAACCTGCTGGCGCTGAATGCTGCCATCGAGGCCGCACGTGCTGGCGAGCAGGGCAGGGGCTTTGCCGTGGTCGCCGACGAGGTGCGTGCGTTGGCGAGCAAGACGCGGGAGTCGACGCAGCAGATCCAGGCCATCATCCAGTCGCTCACCAGCAAGGCGGATGAGGCCGTGACAATCGCACAGCTGGGTGACAAGGAGGCGGCCCAGGGGTTGGCCCAGGTCGTCGAGGCGCAGCAGGCGTTGCAGGGCATTCGCGATGCGGTCGGGCGTATTGCCGGGATGAGCCAGCAGATGGCTGCCGCTGCCGAGGAGCAGGCGCATGTGGCCGAAGACATTGCTCGTCAGGTCACCCGTATTGCCGTCACGACTGACAGCAATGTCAGCAAGGCCGACCTGACCATGCAGCGCGGTCGCGACCTGGAATGCGCAGCGCACGGGCTGCGGGCACTGGTCGAACGCTTCAACCGCTGATTGCCGGGCAATAAAAAGCCCGGCATCGAGCTGGGCTTTTTATTGGTTCTTCGCGGAGTCTGGGGGAAGAGCGAGTTGACAGTCAGGGAAGCAGGTAAATTGGCAGTCGCCAAACACACCCTTCACCTGTCCCTGCTGTCGCCGTGCATCCTATTGATCTTGCCGCTTTCT
>NZ_JACXXG010000018.1 GCF_014764705.1 Stutzerimonas kunmingensis | reverse complement strand
TATAACTGAACAGCTCGTTTTGTTTGAGGTCGAGTCCACGCATCGGCTTGGGCTGGCTTCGGCAGAAGAGGATGGCCGCCATTTTGCCAGAGCCACGCGGGCTCTGGCTTTTTTCAACGGCCTGCTAGTCGGCCTTGCCTGAGCGTGACCAGCCGGCGCCTGGCGCCTCAGCAGTTACCCTTCTTGGCCTGACCTGGTGGGCAATGCGGAGGCCCGCCGCCGCCATCACCGATATCGATGCCGATGCCCGGTAGACGCAGGCTGCATCCGGACATCAGGAGGGCTGCCAGTACGACTACAAGAAGACGAGCGCTCATCAGCAGTTTCCTTTCATCCGATGTCCCGGCGGACAGAACCCGCCACCATGACCGTGACCACCGATGTCCAGCCGTACCGCATCGGCATCGCCAACCCGCGCATGTACACCTGGGGCATTGATGCTGCATCCGGCCAAGCCGAGCGCCATGCCGAGCAATACCACCTTCCAGTAATTCATCGAGATACTCCTTGATCCTCCGTAGTCGCAAGGCCGTCCCGCCCCAGGACGCCCGAACGCTACTGGGCGAGGAATCAGACCTTCGCCGTTTCGTCCCGTTCCTTCGTCGGTATTAATTCTTTTCGCCGCCCAAAGGCAGGTGTACGCGACCAGTTCGAGCGAACCGAACGGGCTGCAACCGCGTCCCAACTATGACGACACTGTCTCGGATGATCTCAATTTCGGAGCGAAAGCGAATATGAACGTGACACGTGGAGTGGTCTGGCTGGCACGCAGCGGCTACGCGGCGCGGGGCGTGGTGTACGTCATCGTCGGCTTTTTTGCGATCATGGCGGCACTCGGTTCCGGCGAAACGGTCGACACTCGCGGCGCAGTTCAGCAACTGCTCGGCCAGCCATTCGGGGCAATACTGCTCTGGCTGGTGGTAATCGGCCTGCTCGCGCACGTGGCGTGGCGGCTGACGCAGGGCATCGGTGATACCGATCGGCACGGCCATGACGCCAAGGGTCTGCTGATCCGCACGGGGTTGGTGAGCAGTGGCGTGGTCAACTTGCTGCTTGCACTGTTCACGCTGAGCATGCTGGTGAGCGGGCTGGACCGCTTCTCCGAAGGCGGCGGCGGTTCCGGAGGCGAAAGCACCGACAGCCTCATGCGTTTTCTTGGCCTGAAGCACTCTCACTGGCTGATATGGGCGATTGCGCTGATTCCACTTGGAGTCGCCATTGCGCATCTGATCAAGGCATGGCGTGCGCATTTCGAGCGCTACTTCCAGTGCGATGAACGCACCATGCATCTGGTGCGCCCCGTTTCCAGTGTTGGGCTGGCTGCACGTGGCTGTTCCTTTCTGATAATCGCCGGGCTGTTGTTCATGGGCGGTAGCCGCTACGAGCCCACCGATCCACCGGGCCTCAAGGAAGCGCTCGAAGCGCTTCAGGGCATGCCTGCGGGTGGCGCGCTGCTGTTGGCAATCGGGGTCGGCCTGCTGGCCTTCGCTGTATACAGCTTCGCCGAAGCACGCTGGCGGCGGATCGATTTGTCGGAAGTGACGAATTGAAGCCTGGACAGCCTCGACGGAGAGGCCGGGCAGTGGCAAATATCGATATGGGGCGGAACGGTTAGAACCGGGATACCGGATCCAACCGCAGGTCGAGCAGCCATGCTCGACCTGCGCTGTGCAGATCAGCCGGCGTGGTAGTCCGCGTCGGCTTCTTCGAAGCGCTTGACGATACTTGGGACGGGTTCGGCGCCCATCTTGCTCACGACATAGATGGCGATGCTGGCGAAGATGAAGCCCGGGATGATTTCGTACAGGCCCAGACCGATGAACTCCTTCCACACCACCACGGTGACCGCACCGACCAGCATGCCAACCAAGGCACCGTTACGGGTCATGCGCTTCCACAGCAGCGAGATCAGCACCACCGGCCCGAACGCCGCGCCGAAGCCCGCCCAGGCGTAGGACACGAGGCCCAGCACCTTGCTGTCGGGGTTGGAGGCGATGCCGATGGCGATCAGTGCGATCAACAGCACCATGCCGCGGCCGACCCAGACCAGTTCGGTCTGCGAGGCATTTTTGCGCAGCATCGCCTTGTAGAAGTCCTGGGTCAGCGCGCTGGAGCTGACCAGCAGCTGGGCACTGAGGGTACTCATCACCGCCGCCAGCACGCCGGAGAGGATGATGCCCGCAACCCAGGGGTTGAACAGGATCTTCACCAGCTCCATGAATACCCGCTCGCCGTTCTGGCTGACCGCACCGGCCTGCTCCGGATGATCAGCGAAGTAGGCGGTGCCGAGGAAGCCCACCGCGACCGCGCCGGCCAGGGTCAGGATCATCCAGGTCATGCCGATGCGGCGGGCATTGGGGATGGTCTTGATCGAGTCGGCCGCCATGAAGCGCACCAGGATATGCGGCTGGCCAAAGTAACCCAGGCCCCACGCCAGCAGCGAAATGATGGCGACGAAGGACAGCCCGCGGAACATGTCGAAGTTGGCCGGGTTCTGCGCTTCGATAGTGGCCATCGCGGTGCCCATGTCGCCGAGGGCGAGAATGACGAACACCGGGGTGACCAGCAGCGCGAAGATCATCAGCGTGGCCTGTACGGTGTCGGTCCAGCTCACCGCGAGGAAGCCGCCGATGAACACGTAGAGAATGGTCGCCGCTGCACCGACCCATAGTGCGTATTCGTACGGCATGCCAAAGGTGGACTCGAACAGGCGCGCACCGGCAACCACGCCTGAGGCGCAGTAGATGGTGAAGAACACCAGGATCACCAGCGCGGAGAAGATCCGCAGCATGCGGCTCTCGTCTTCGAAGCGGTGCGAGAAGTAGTCCGGCAGGGTCAGGGCGTTGTGGTTGTGCTCGGTGTGCACGCGCAGGCGCCCGGCGACGAACAGCCAGTTCAGCCAGGCGCCGACGATCAGGCCAATGGCGATCCAGCTTTCCGACAGGCCGGCGACGAAGATCGCGCCGGGAAGGCCCATCAGCAGCCAGCCGCTCATGTCTGAGGCACCGGCCGACAGCGCCGTGACGAAGCTGCCGAGGCTGCGACCGCCGAGGATGTAGTCGGAGAAGTTCTTGGTAGCGCGGTAGGCAATGAAGCCGATCAGGATCATCGCCGCAATGTAGATCACGAAGGTGATCAGAGTGGGAGTGCTGACGTTCATGGGACTTGTTTTCCTTGTTGGTCCTGACGTTCCGCCACAGCCCGGGATGCGACCGGCACCCGCAACGGAGCAATCGAGGGGCGCAAGGATAGCGCGTCATCCGCCTACTTGCGCGTGACCGCGAGGTTTTGCCTGCCGGAATGAACGAGGGCCGGCAGTAGCTGCCGGCCCTCGTCAGTGCTGCAAGGCAATTGTCCGCCTCAGAACGCCAGGCGCATGCCTACGGTCAGGTTACGTCCGGGCAGCAACACGTCGTCCTTGATGAAGGACGTGTGCTGGCGGGCCTTCTCATCCAGCAGGTTATTGGCCTTGAGGTAGAGCAGGTAGTCGGTCTGGTTCAGCGAGCCGCTGTAACCCAGGCTGGCACCGAGCATGTTGTAGCCACCGGTTTCGCTTTCGTAATCGGCCAGCTCGTCCTGACGCTGCACGCGATAGAACTCCAGCTGACCGTTGAGCGCCGGGGTGAAGCTCTGGTCCACCCGAACACCCAGGCGATCGGCGGGGATACGCGGCAGGTCGCCGCCGCCGTCGCGCAGCTTGCCACGCACGTGGTCGCCGAAGAGGGTGAAGGCGGTGGCGTCGGTGACCTGGAAGCGCACCTCCCCTTCCGCCCCGGTGAGCACGGCGTCCTGCTGGCGGTATTCGATCTCGCGGTAGCCGCCACCGATGTCGTTACCGGTGTCGGCGGCATAGATGAAGTCATCCACCTCGTTGCGGAAGACGCTCAGGCTGAAGGTCGTGCGGCCGGCGAACTTGCGCAGGGTGATCTCGGCGTTATGCGAGGTTTCCTCCTCCAGGTCGACATTACCCAGCTCGACGGTGCGGGTCGCGGCATGCGGGCCGTTGGCGTAAAGCTCTTCGGCGCTGGGCAGGCGTTGCGAGCGCGTCAGCGAGAAGCCCAACGAGTACTGCGGAGCGAAGGTCCAGACCGCACCGGCGGACATCGAGGTGCCGCTGTGATCGGTATCCTGGCGGCCATCGGCATCGATGTCCTGCCATTCGTGACGCAGGCCGAGTTCATAGCGCCAGGCGCCGGCGGTATATTCCTCGAGCAGGAACAGGCCGTGATTGCGCGTCAGCGTCTGCGGCACGTAGGCCTCCTCGCCGAGGGCTTCGAAGTCACGCCGCAGGGTCTGTGCGCCGAGCACGCCGCGCCAGCCGAACAGCGGCTGATGGGTCAGTTCCAGGCGGGCGTCGGTGGCGTCATTGTTGAAGCGGGTGCCCACTTCACCGCCTTCGATTTCCTTGTGCTGATAGTCGCTGTGGCCGATGCGCAGCCGTGCCAGCTCGAAGCCCGGCAGCGGATCGCTCAGCTCGCCACGCAGATCCCAGCGCTTCTGGCGCATGTCGACATAAGGCACGCTGCCATGCTCGTCATGATCATGGTCGTCGTCATCGTCGTCATCGTCGTGATCGTCGTGATCGTCGTGATCATCATGGGCACCGCAGTGCCAGTCGCTGCCGTGGGTATGGCAATCGGCGTGCTCATGGGCCAGCAGCCCGTAGCGATTGTTCTGCTCACCGTAGGCGGCGCCGATGTAACCGCGCTCGCCGATGAAGCTGGCGCCGAGATTGAAGCTGTCGGTGTCGTTGTAGGAACCTTCCTGCTTGTCCGGCGAACCGGGGATTTCATAAGGGGCGGCCTGGCGTTTGGTGCCCTCGGCGCGGACAGCGAAGTTGCCGCTGCCAGCAGTGATACCGGACACCCCGGCACCTTCGTTGGCGACGCTGTTGGCGCGTAGCTCCAGCTCGCCTTCGTAGCCCTTCTCTGGCACGCGGGTGGGTATCTTCTTGTCGATCACGTTGACTACCCCGCCGATGGCGCCGCCACCGTAGAGCAGGGTCGCCGGCCCCTTGAGCACCTCGATGCGCTCGGCCAGTAACGGCTCGCTAGTCACCGCGTGGTCGGGGCTGATGGTTGAGGCGTCGAGCAACTCCACGCCATCGCTCAGCACCTTGACCCGAGCGCCATCCAACCCGCGGATCACCGGGCGCGCCGCACCGGCGCCAAAGCTGCTGGAGCGCACGCCAGGCAGGCTTTCCAGGGTTTCACCCAGCGTTGCCTCGCGACGCAGCACCAGTTCATCTCCCTCCATCACGGCAGCCGGCGTGGTCATCTCATGGCTCTGCTTGGCCAGGCCGCTGGCGCTGACCACGACGGATTGCAGTTCGACCGGCTCGGCGGCCCAGGCAGCCGGAACCAGGGTCAGGCTGATCGCCCAGGCCAGGGGATGACGCTTCAGTTTCATGTGACTCTCCAGACAATGGCGGTTGCCTTCCGAGGCAACCGAAGACGGCTGTGCGCCGGCATCCGGTAGCGGAACCAGCTTCGCGGGGCGAGAATCTAACATGTTATATCGTAACATTTAACCCTGTTTTTCCAGTAACAGGTACAACCGATGCACCCTGTTCGTGGTCGATATGGAAACGCCGGGCGAACCGCGCGCGGCTTTTGCACCGCTTCGGGAGAGAGATCATGACCGTAGACATCGACACCACCACCGGCACCTGCGCCGTGGTCATCAACGGCAACACGCACCGCAGCGCCCTGATGGACGTGCGCATCACCACCGATCCCCAGGCACGCATGTCGGTGATGAATATCGACGGCACCAGCATCCACGTGCCGGAAGACGAAGCCGAACACCTGATTGCCGCGGGTGCAGTGGACGACCGATCCAATCTGGTAGCGGACGACTGAATCTGCGACAGAAACGCAAAACCCCGGCTAGCCGGGGTTTTTTGCAGGTTATTTAAAGCGAGATCCGCTGCAGCAACCGACTGTGGGAGCGCGCCCCCGCTTCGCGCCGCGGCGACACTCCGACAGTAGCCTTAGCCGGCGTGGTAATCCGCGTCAGCTTCCTCGAAGCGCTTGATGATGGTCGGGGCCGGCGCGGCGCTCATTTTGCTCACCACATAGATGGCGAGGCTGGCGAGGATGAAGCCGGGGATGATTTCGTACAGGCCCAGACCGATGAACTCCTTCCACACCACCACGGTGACGGCACCGACCAGCATCCCGGCTAGAGCACCGTTGCGGGTCATGCGCTTCCACAGCAGCGAGATCAACACCACCGGACCGAACGCCGCGCCGAAACCCGCCCAAGCGTAGGACACGAGGCCCAGCACCTTGCTGTCGGGGTTGGAGGCGATGCCGATGGCGATCAGTGCGATCAACAGCACCATGCCGCGGCCGACCCAGACCAGTTCGGTCTGCGAGGCATTTTTGCGCAGCATCGCCTTGTAGAAGTCCTGGGTCAGCGCGCTGGAGCTGACCAGCAGCTGGGCACTGAGGGTACTCATCACCGCCGCCAGCACGCCGGAGAGGATGATGCCCGCAACCCAGGGGTTGAACAGGATCTTCACCAGCTCCATGAATACCCGCTCGCCGTTCTGGCTGACCGCACCGGCCTGCTCCGGATGATCAGCGAAGTAGGCGGTGCCGAGGAAGCCCACCGCGACCGCGCCGGCCAGGGTCAGGATCATCCAGGTCATGCCGATGCGGCGGGCATTGGGGATGGTCTTGATCGAGTCGGCCGCCATGAAGCGCACCAGGATATGCGGCTGGCCAAAGTAACCCAGGCCCCACGCCAGCAGCGAGATGATGGCGACGAAGGACAGCCCGCGGAACATGTCGAAGTTGGCCGGGTTCTGCGCTTCGATAGTGGCCATCGCGGTGCCCATGTCGCCCAGGGCGAGGATGACGAACACCGGGGTGATCAGCAGCGCGAAGATCATCAGCGTGGCCTGCACGGTATCGGTCCAGCTCACTGCGAGGAATCCACCGATAAACACATAGAGGATGGTCGCCGCGGCGCCGATCCACAGTGCGTACTCGTACGGCACGCCGAAGCTACTCTCGAACAGCCGTGCGCCGGCGACCACGCCCGAGGCGCAGTAGATGGTGAAGAACACCAGGATCACCAGCGCGGAGAAGATCCGCAGCATGCGACTCTCGTCCTCGAAGCGATGGGAGAAGTAATCCGGCAGCGTCAGGGCGTTGTGGTTGTGCTCGGTATGCACACGCAACCGTCCGGCGACGAACAGCCAGTTCAGCCAGGCGCCAACGATCAGGCCGATGGCGATCCAGCTTTCCGACAGACCGGCGACGAAGATCGCACCGGGCAAGCCCATCAGCAGCCAGCCGCTCATGTCGGAGGCACCGGCCGACAGCGCAGTGACGAAGCTGCCGAGGCTGCGACCGCCGAGGATGTAGTCGTCGAAGTTCTTGGTGGCGCGGTAAGCGACGAAACCGATCAGGATCATCGCCGCGATGTAGATCAGAAAGGTGATCAGCGTGGGTGTACTGATGCTCATGTGTGTCCCTCGTTAGTTGTTGTTCGGCGCAACGCGAGCGGACCCACGCTGCACCTTGGCAGAGGGCGATAGCGAAAAGGCCATCACCTGTGACAGGCCCAACCCGGGCCCGTCAGTGGCGGAAGAGCGTCCGCCAACTGTCCAATTGTTGTTGTGTTCCGGCCGCCTGAGCGGCCGGGAGGTTTAGCGTGATGCGCCAGGTGAATGACCAAGGCCATTCACTCGGTGGTACAGCGTGAATGCGTTCAGTCGTCTCCGAGCGACAGCAGCGAGGCGTTGCCGCCCACCGCGGTGGTGTTGGTGGAGGTGGTCCGCTCGTTGGCGAAGCGCAGCACATAGCTGGGGCCGCCCGCCTTCGGACCGGTGCCGGACAGGCCACAGCCGCCGAACGGCTGCACGCCGACCACGGCACCAATCTGGTTGCGATTGACGTAGAGGTTGCCGACCCGCGCCAGTTGCTCGATGCGTTCGGCGGTTTCCTCGTTGCGGCTGTGCACGCCGAGGGTCAGGCCGTAGCCGGTGCCGTTGATCGCCGCGACGACCTTTTCCAGGTCCGCCGCGTCGTAGCGCACCACGTGCAGCACCGGGCCGAAATGTTCCTTCTTCAGCTGGTGTATGCCGTCGATCTCGAAGGCCACCGGCGCCACGAAGTGACCGTTCAGGCCAGCCGGCAATGTCGCCTCGGCGATCAGGCGCCCTTCGCTCTTGAGCTGCTGGATATGCGCCAGCAGGCCTTCGCGGGCTTCTTGGTCGATCACCGGACCGATGTCGTTCTCGCGCAGATGGGTCGGGCCAACTCTGAGCTCGGCCATGGCGCCTTTGAGCAACTCGATCACACGATCGGCGATATCACGCTGCACATAGAGCACGCGCAACGCAGAGCAACGCTGGCCGGCGCTGGTGAAGGCGGAACCGACGGCATCCTTGATCACCTGCTCGGGCAGCGCCGTGGAGTCGACGATCATCGCGTTTTGCCCGCCGGTTTCGGCGATCAGCGTGGCGATCGGGCCTTCCTTCTCGGCCAGCTGACGATTGATGATGCGCGCCGTGTCGGTCGAACCGGTGAAGCACACGCCGACCACCCGCGGATCGCGACAAAACACGCCGCCCAGGGTAGCGCCATCGCCTGGCAGGAAGGCAATTGCCTCTTTCGGCAGGCCGGCTTCGAACATCAGTTCAAGCGCACGCGCCGCGATGAGGCTGGTCTGCTCGGCCGGCTTGGCCAGCACGGTGTTGCCGGCCACCAGTGCCGCGGTGATCTGGCCGAGATAGATCGCCAGCGGGAAGTTCCACGGACTGACGCAGACAAACACGCCGCGGCCTTCATGGAACAGCTCGTTACGCTCGCCGGTGGGGCCTTTCAACTCTTCGCGACCGAGCTTCTGCCGCGCCTGCTGAGCGTAGTAACGGCAGAAATCCACCGCCTCGCGTACTTCGTCGATACCATCCTGCAGCGACTTGCCGGCTTCCACGGTACACAGGGCCATCAGCTCGGCGCGGTGCTGCTCCAGCAGATCGCCCAGGCGCTCCAGCACGGCGGCACGGGCTTCCACCGGCGTGGCATTCCAGGTGGGCCAGTAAGCCGCCAGGCGATCGACGGCCTGGCGCGCCTGCTCGGCGCTGGCGAACTGGGCCTGGCCGACGACCTTGTTCAAATCATAGGGGCAGCGCACGTCGGACGGCGTTCCGGCGAGCCTCTGCCCGCTGATGACCGGCGCCGCCTGCCACTGGCGCTCGAGGAAAGGTTGGTAGGCGCTGGCCAGGTCGTTCCATTGGTTCTGGATATTCATGTTGATCCCTTGGGAGTTCTTGCGATTGCCGAACAGCGCCGGCGGCAGCGGAATGCGCGGGTTGCCCGGTGCAGCGAACTTGCGCAGCTGGCTCACCGGGTGATCGATCAGCGATTCGACCGGCACGCGCGGGTCAACCAGCTGGTGGACGAACGACGAGTTGGCACCGTTCTCCAGCAGGCGACGCACCAGATAGGGCAGCAGGTCCTTGTGCGCACCAACCGGGGCGTAGATCCGTACGTTGCGGGCGTACTTTTCGATCACCGTGTCGTACAGCGCATCGCCCATGCCGTGCAGGCGCTGGAACTCGAACTCGCGCGGCTGTGAGATTTCCTCGGCCATGGCCAGAATGCAGCTGACGGTGTGCGCGTTGTGGCTGGCGAACTGCGGGTAGATCACCCCACGGGTGTGCTCGGACAACAGGTAGCGCGCGCAGGCGAGGTAGGAGGTGTCAGTGCCTTCCTTGCGCGTGTAGACGGGGTAGCCGTCCAGGCCCTGAACCTGGCACTGCTTGATCTCACTGTCCCAGTAGGCGCCCTTTACCAGCCGCAGCGGAATGCGTTCGCCAAGCTCACGACCGAGCAGCGTCAGCCAGACCAGCACCGGCAGGCAGCGTTTGGAATAAGCCTGGATGACCAGGCCAAACTCACCCCAGCCGGCGATAGCCGGGTCGCGCAGGAGCTTTTCGTACAGTTCCAGCGACAGCTCGAGGCGGTCGGCCTCCTCGGCATCGATGGTGATCCCGACATTGCGCTGACGCGCCAGCACGGCCAGTTCGCGCACACTGGCGAACAGCTCGGTGAGCACGCGCTCGCGCTGGGCGACTTCGTAGCGCGGATGCAGTGCCGACAACTTGATCGACACCGACGGACGCGGGCCCTTGCCGACCTGCGGCTCGGCGCCGACGGTCTCCACGGCCTGACGGTAGTCGGCCATGTACTTGGCGGCGTCTTCGGCAGTCAGTGCCGCCTCACCGAGCATGTCGAAGGAATAAGTGTAGCCCTTCTCGCGCTCGGGACGGCCGTTCTTCAGCGCTTCGGCGATGGTGCGGCCAAGCACGAACTGCTTGCCCATCAGCTTCATCGCCTGGTTCATTGCGCTGCGGATCACCGGCTCGCCGGAGCGCTTGAGCAGACGACCGATGACGTTCTTCGGACGGCCATCGGCGGTTTCCGGATCGACCACCTTGCCGGTCATCACCAGCCCCCAGGCGGCGAAGTTGACCAGCACGTTGTCGCTCTGGCCGAGGTGGCGTTCCCATTCGGCGGCGTTGAGCTTGTCGCGGATCAGCGCGTCAGCCGTGGCGGCATCCGGCACCCGCAGCAGCGCTTCGGCCAGGCACATCAGCATCAGCCCTTCCTGGGTGTCCAGGCTGTACTGGCGCAGCAGCGCATCGAGGGTATCGACGGCATTCTCACGCCCGCGCACCGCCTCGATCAGGCTGCGCGCGCGCTCGCGAATGGCGGCAATGCCCGCCTCGCCGGGATCGGCAAGCTGCAGCAGTTCGGTGAGATATTGCGCCTCGTCAACGGCGTAATTGGCGCTGATGGCGGGAAAGAATTCCGCGGCTTTCTGGTTGGCGAAGGCGCCTTCCAGCACGTGACCGGCCTTGAACATGCGCCGCTCCTCTTGTGATTGTGTCTGCTTATAGGTCTAGTCCACGGCCAGGCTGATGGTGCAGCACAAGACGAAGAGCCAGGTCGGGAGACGGAATGTAGGGTCTGCAAGACGAGCCGTTCTTGCGCAAAACTACGGAAGTTTTACGAAAAACTACGAAAGCTGGACGCGGAAACGCGGCCGTAATGAAAGCGCACCAGGATGGCGCAGGAATATACCCCTGGTAGCTGAAGAGCCCGAAAACAGGGCGCTCAGAAGAAAGCTCAGGAGTCCGACTTGCGCAATCCGCGAGGGGTCAGACCGAGGTAGCGGCGGGTCGCCGTGGTCAATGCGCTCTGGCTGGAGAAACCGCACTCCTCGGCAATCCGCACCAGTGGCAGCGGCGTTTCGCGCAGCAGACGGGCGGCACGATCGAGGCGGGTCTTGAGCAGGTACTGGTGCGGCGTGAGGCCGACGCAATCCTTGAACTGGGCGTGGAAGTGACTGGGGCTGAGGCAGACGACCTGCGCCAGCTCGGCGACGGTGATGCGGCGCGCCAGGTTGTCCTGAATATGGCTGTCCAGCCGCTGCAGATCCAGCGGCCCGGTCGGGCGTTGCACGGACTCGCCGAACAGTCGCAAGTGCAACGCCCGCAACAACACGCCGCCCAGCGCCCGGGCCAGTAGCGGATCGCTGCCGTAGCGCGCCAGCTCGGCGCCGGCGTAGGCCAGCAGATTCTGGAAGTCGGCATCCAGTGCCGGATAGCGCGGCGCCTCGAACAGCCGGGCGAGCAGCTCCGGGTCCTCGGTGCCAATATCCTGCTCGTCGAGATCGATGATCAGCATGCGGTTGTCGCCCATGCCGGCGAAACCATGATCGGCATCACCCGGCACCAGACAGGCGCGCATCCGGCAGACTTCGCCACCGGAGCCATTGACCTCGAATTCCGCGCGCCCAGAAAGCGACATCACCAACTGGTGATAGTCGTGGGCGTGCTGGTGAGTCTGGTCATCCAGGCGAAGCAGACGGGCGTTGAGCATGATGGGCACCTGTGCGTGCAAGCACTGTACCGAAGCCGGCATGAAGTGCCCACCCCCACGCAACGGGATTGAAATCATCTGCGCCACCACCCATCTAAGGTGCACGTATTCGCAACGGGTGCCGCATGAACGACGACGTCAATCAGGATCATATCGAGCAGGAAATCATCTCCTCCAACGGTCTCGTACTGCCCGATCAACAGCAGCCGGACAAGCTCTACATCATCCCGGTGCACAACCGGCCGTTCTTCCCGGCGCAGGTGTTGCCGGTGATCGTCAACGAAGACCCGTGGGCCGAAACCCTGGATCGCGTGGCCAAGACGCCGCACCAGCGCGTGGCACTGTTCTTCGTTGACTCGCCGGTACTGGACATGGCCACCTTCGACCCGGACAGCCTGCCGGAGCACGGCACCATGGTCCGCGTACATCACGCCTCGCAGGAGGGCGGCAAGCTGCAGTTCGTCGCCCAGGGCCTGGCGCGGGTGCGCATCCGCGGCTGGTTGCGGCGCAAACCACCGTATCTGGTGGAAGTCGATTACCCGAAAAGCGATGACGACCCGCGCGACGAGGTGAAGGCCTACGGCATGGCACTGATCAACGCGATCAAGGAACTGCTGCCGCTCAACCCGCTGTATAGCGAGGAGTTGAAGAACTACCTTAATCGCTTCAGCCCCAACGACCCGTCGCCGCTGTCGGACTTCGCCGCCGCGCTGACCACCGCGCCTGGCGCGGAGCTGCAGGAAGTGCTGGATACCGTGCCAGTGCTCAAGCGCATGGAGAAGGTGTTGCCGCTGCTGCGCAAGGAAGTGGAAGTCGCCAGGCTGCAGAAGGAACTGACCGGCGAGGTCAACCGCAAGATCGGCGAGCGCCAGCGCGAGTTCTTCCTCAAGGAACAGCTGAAGATCATCCAGCGCGAGCTGGGTATAACCAAGGACGACAAGAGCGCCGACGCCGACGAGTTCCGCGCCCGCCTTGACGGCAAGGTGGTGCCACCCGCCGCGCAGAAGCGAATCGACGAGGAACTGAACAAGCTGTCGATCCTCGAGACCGGCTCACCGGAATATGCCGTCACCCGCAACTACCTGGACTGGGCCACCGCCCTGCCCTGGGGCGTGTTCGGCCAGGACAAGCTCGACCTCAAACGCGCGCGCAAGGTGCTGGACAAGCATCACGCCGGCCTCGACGACATCAAGAACCGCATCCTCGAATTTCTCGCCGTCGGTGCCTTCAAGGGCGAAATTTCCGGCTCCATCGTCCTGCTGGTCGGCCCACCGGGCGTGGGCAAGACCAGCATCGGCAAGTCCATCGCCGAATCCCTCGGCCGGCCGTTCTATCGTTTCAGCGTCGGCGGCATGCGCGACGAAGCGGAGATCAAGGGTCACCGTCGTACCTACATCGGCGCCCTGCCCGGCAAGCTGGTGCAGGCGCTCAAGGATGTCGAGGTGATGAACCCGGTGATCATGCTCGACGAGATCGACAAGCTCAGCAGCAGCTACCAGGGCGATCCGGCCTCCGCGCTGCTGGAGACGCTGGACCCGGAACAGAACGTCGAATTCCTCGATCATTACCTGGACCTGCGCCTGGACCTGTCCAAGGTGCTGTTCGTCTGCACGGCAAACACCCTGGACTCGATTCCCGGCCCGCTGCTCGACCGCATGGAGGTGATCCGCCTGTCCGGCTACATCGCCGAGGAGAAGCTGGCCATCGCCAAACGTCACCTGTGGCCCAAGCTGCTGAACAAGACTGGCGTGCCCAAGCAGCGCCTCGCCATCAGCGACAGCGCCATGAAAGCGGTGATCGAAGGCTATGCCCGTGAAGCTGGTGTGCGTCAGCTGGAGAAGCAGCTGGGCAAGCTGGTGCGCAAGGCAGTGGTGCAGTTGCTGGAAGACCCCCAAGCGGTGCTGAAGATCACGCCGAAGGATCTGGAAAGCTACCTCGGCAAACCGGTGTTTCGCAGCGAACAGGTGCTATCCGGCGTCGGCGTGATCACAGGCCTCGCCTGGACCAGCATGGGCGGCGCCACCCTGCCGATCGAGGCCACGCGCATCCACACGCTGAACCGCGGCTTCAAGCTCACCGGCAAGCTCGGTGACGTGATGAAGGAATCGGCGGAGATCGCCTACAGCTACATCAGCTCGAACCTGAAAACCTTCAAGGGCGACCCGGAGTTCTTCGACCAGGCCTTCGTGCACCTGCACGTACCGGAAGGCGCGACGCCCAAGGACGGCCCCAGCGCCGGCATCACCATGGCCAGCGCGCTGCTCTCGCTGGCGCGCAACCAGCCGCCGAAGAAAGGCGTGGCCATGACCGGCGAGCTGACGCTGACCGGTCACGTATTGCCGATCGGCGGAGTGCGCGAGAAGGTGATCGCGGCGCGGCGGCAGAAGATCTTCGAGCTGATCCTGCCGGAAGCCAACCGCGGCGACTTCGAAGAGTTGCCTGACTACCTCAAGGAAGGTATGACCGTGCATTTCGCCAAGCGCTTCGCTGATGTGGCCAAGGTGCTGTTCTGACGCGGGAGGAGCTGCAGACCAGCTGAGTCGAAGGGTGGAAGTCGCGCTGCACTTCCACCCCCGGACCGGCGCAGACGGAGTACCCGCCTGCGACCAGGCTCTTTTGGGCTATCCTTCCCAACTCATTTTCCGACCGGTGCCGATCATGCCTTTCGACATCCCTCGTCTGTTGCTGCCCGCCAGCGTCGCCCTGCTCGCCGCCTGCGCAAGCAACGACAAGGCGCCCTCCAGCGTCGTGCTCAGCGACGACAACCGCTGCCCGCAAACGCTGCAGAGCGGCCAGCAACTCATCGTCAGCCTGCCGAGCAACCCGACCACCGGCTATCGCTGGATTCTGCACGAAGCAGCCGCGGAGCAATTGCGCAGCCTCGGCCCCGAGGTGTTCAGCAATCCGAAGGCCGACATGATCGGCGGGGATGGCCTGTCGACCTGGCGCTTCGAGGCACAGGAGTCCGGCAGCGGCAGGCTGTACCTTACCTATCAACGTCCGTGGGAGGCCGACGCCGAGCCAGCGGGCATGTTCGATTGCCGTATCGAGGTACGCTGAGTCGGGCGGAGCCCGCGGCGAGCGTGGTTTCGGCTACAATGCCGCCCCGTTTTCACACACGCCGCCCGACACCGTGAGCCACGATCTCGACCGTCTGTTCGCCCAACCCCTACCCCGCATTCAGGACTTCGTCTTCAACGAGGACGTGGTGCGGGTGTTTCCCGACATGATCAAGCGCTCTGTGCCCGGTTACCCGACCATCGTCGAGAACATCGGCGTGATCGCCGCTCAGTTCGCACAGCCGCATACTCATCTGTATGACCTGGGCTGCTCGCTGGGCGCTGTGACCCAGGCATTGCGGCGCCACGTGACGGCCGAAAACTGCCAGGTCGTCGCCGTGGACAACTCCGCGGCAATGGTCGAGCGCTGCCGCGAATACCTCCACGGGCAGGACTCTATGTTCCAGGAGCTGTTGCCGGTCGACGTCATCGAGGGCGACATCCTGGCTCTGCAGTTCCAGCCCAGCTCGCTGGTGGCGCTAAACTTCACCCTGCAGTTCATCGCACCGGAACAGCGCCCGGCGCTGCTCAGCCGCATTCGCCAGGCACTGGTACCCGGTGGCGCGCTGATCCTGTCGGAAAAGCTGCGCTTCGAAGATGAAGACGAGCAACAATTGCTGACCGACCTGCACATCGCCTTCAAGCGCGCCAATGGCTATAGCGAACTGGAAATCGCCCAGAAACGCAGCGCCATCGAGAACGTGATGAAGCCCGACAGCCTGGAAACCCATCGCCAACGTCTACTGGATGCCGGCTTCTCTAAAGTCGTGCCCTGGTTCCAGTGCCTGAATTTCGCCTCGCTGATCGCCCTGCCATGAACCTCGACCTGACTCCCCTCGCCTGGCGCCTGGCCGGCACCCCGCTGGCCGCCTGGGCCAACGGCGTTCAGCAGCAGCTGGACGCCAAACTCGCGGTTGGTCACGGTGATCTGCCGCGCTGGCGGCGTGCCGTCGATGCGCTGCCTGCGCTGGCGCCCGTGCAGGTCGAACTGCGTGACGGCTTCCGCCTCGACGCGACCTGTGACGACGCCACGCGCCAGGCCACCCACGATGCGCTGATGGGGCTCTCGCCATGGCGCAAGGGCCCGTTCGATGTGTTCGGCGTGCATGTCGATACCGAGTGGCGCTCGGACTGGAAGTGGAACCGGGTCGCACCGCATCTGAATCTGGCCGGCAAACGCATCCTCGATGTCGGTTGCGGCAACGGCTACTACATGTGGCGCATGCTAGGTGCCGGCGCCGACAGCGTGGTCGGGGTCGACCCGAACTGGCTGTTCTTCTGCCAATTCCATGCAATGAAGCGCTACCTGCAGGAGCTGCCGGTGTGGCATCTGCCGTTCGCCCTGGAAGAGCTGCCGAGCAAGCTCGAAGGCTTCGAAACGGTGTTTTCCATGGGCGTGCTCTACCATCGCCGCTCGCCGGTCGACCATCTGCTCGACCTCAAGGACTGCCTGGTACGCGGCGGCGAGCTGGTACTGGAAACACTGGTGGTCGAGGGCGACGAGAACACCGCACTGGTACCGGAAGACCGCTACGCTCAGATGCGCAACGTCTGGTTCCTGCCCTCGGTGAAAGCGCTGGAATGCTGGCTGCGCCGCGCCGGTTTCGTTGACGTGCGCTGCGTGGACGTCAGCGTAACCAGCGTCGAGGAACAGCGCAGCACCGAGTGGATGCGCTACCAGTCGTTGCCCGACTTCCTCGACCCGCAAGACCACGGCAGAACGGTCGAGGGCCTGCCGGCCCCCATGCGCGCCGTACTCCTCGCCCGCAAGCCCTGACCTCAGGTTCAACGGGCGGCCCGGGCAGCGCAGTGGCGCTTGCGTCGCTGCGCCACCAACTGACGCAACGGCGTCTGGGCCATTTCACCGAGCCGGCGCCGATCCAGGTCGCGCGACGCCAGCTGCCGATCATCCAGCTTCAACAATTGCCGATACAGGCGTCGCTGCCGCCAGGCGCGAAACCAGTCATGCAGGTTGCGCTGCAGATCCAGCGGCCACATGGCCGGCATGTAGAAGTCCGGCAACTGCGGCTCGGATTGTTGCCGTACAGGGGTATTGCGCCGTTCACCAGTCATGCTCACCTCCGCTTCGCTCTCGGTAGCCACGGGCTTGTGGCGCCACCGGTTGCAAACAGGATGAGCGGGCATCAGTCGTTCAAACAAACGACTAATATGAAAGCCTGTGTTCAGAAAAACTGAAGGCTTTCTTATGTCCGAGCCGCTTGAGCAATCCACGCTTTCTTCGACGCCGCTGTTGGAAAGCGATGTCCTGCGCACCTTTGTCGCCATTGCCGAGAGCGGCAGCTTTACCCGCGCCGCCGGACAGATCTATCGCAGCACCCCGGCGGTCAGCATGCAGATCAAGCGGCTGGAAGAGACCCTCGGGCGCTCCCTGTTCATCCGCGAGGCGCGGCAGGTGCGCCTGACACCGGCCGGCGAGACGCTGCTCGGCTATGCCCGACGCCTGCTCAAGCTCAACGAAGAAGCCATTGCGCACTTCCTCCAGCCAGCGCTGCAGGGTCGCGTGCGCTTCGGAACGCCGGCGGATGTCGGGACGCGCATTCTGCCCGGCCTGCTGGCGTTGTTCGCCCGCAGCCATCCCGGCGTCGAAGTGGATGTGTCGGTCGCGCGCAGCATCGATATGATTGAGCGCATTGACGCAGGCGAACTGGACCTCGCCCTGGTCACCGTCGGCAATCTTGGCCAGGACGATTCGCGAGGCGAGCCGATTCATAGCGAACCGCTGGTCTGGGCCGGTCGCACCGGTGGTGTCGCCGCGCTGCGCACGCCGCTGCCGCTGGCGCTGGCCAGCCCTGATTGCGCCTGGCGGCGACAGGCACTGGATGCACTCGACCGCATCGGCCGCAGCTACCGAGTGGCCTACTCCAGCGAACAGACTTCGGGACAGGAGGCCGCGATGATTGCCGATCTCGCCATCGCGCCCTATCCATCAAGCCTGATTCGCCCGCCCCTGCAGCGTCTCGATGGGCAGTATGGGTTGCCACAACTGGGCGAGTATCAGATCAAGCTGCTCCGTGGCAGCAATCGCAGCGAAGCCGTTGAGGTGCTGGCCGCACAGGTGATCGCCGCCTTTGTCGAATACCGCACACGACCGGCGAAGCGAATGGAGCGAAACGAGGAGATCAAATGGCACGCTGGTTGATCGTGGCGGGCGCTGCGCTGCTACTGCTCGGCATCGCTTGGCACTACTTCCCATGGCTGCTGAACTGGTTCGGTCGATTGCCCGGCGACATCCGCATCGAGTCCGAACGCAGCCAGGTGTTCATCCCGATCACCTCGATGGTGATCCTCAGCGTGGTGTTGACCGTACTGATCAACCTGCTGCGCCGCTGAGGGCTCTGCAGGTGGAGTACGGCGCCCCCCGCACTAGCGTGGGAGCGGGCTTGCCAGCAGATGACACCCGGCGCTACCTCACCAATCGGAGTCTGCCCGCCGCGTGTCATCGCGGCTGAAACACTCCCGATTCTTTCAGCCCCGCGCCGCCGCACTCAGGATCAGATGCTTCATTTCCTTGACCGCCTGCTTGAAGCCGACGAACAGCGCATGGGCAACGATGGCATGGCCGATATTCAGCTCGTTGACGCCTCGGATCGCCGCGATGGCTTCGGCGTTGTGGTAATGCAGGCCATGGCCGGCGTTGACGATCAGGCCGTGGCTCAGACCGGCCTCGACACCGTCGCGAATGCGCGCGAGCTCGCAGGCCCGCTCGGCAACGCCGTCGGCGTCGGCGTAGCGCCCGGTGTGCAACTCGATAGCCGGTGCGCCGACACGTGCGGCCGCCTCGATCTGCCGCGGGTCGGCATCGATGAACAGCGAGACTTCCGCACCGCAGCCACGTAGACGCTCGACGGCCTCACGAATGCGTGCTTCCTGCCCGAGCACGTCCAGCCCACCCTCGGTAGTCAGCTCCTGACGCGTTTCCGGGACCAGGCACACGTGCTCCGGACACAGCTGCTCGGCGAATGCGAGCATCGCCTCGGTGACCCCCATCTCGAAGTTCATCCTCGTCTGCAGCGCGTCCTTCATCATCAGCACATCGCGTTCCTGGATATGCCGGCGATCCTCGCGCAGGTGCACGGTGATGCCATCGGCGCCGGCCTCTTCCGCATCCAGAGCAGCCTTGACCGGGTCCGGATAGCGGGTGCCGCGGGCCTGACGCAGTGTGGCGACGTGGTCGACGTTGACGCCGAGCAGAATTCGATTGGCTTCAGTCACGCGGGGCCTCCTTCAGATTCATGAACAATTCGCGGCTGACCAGCGGTCGACCGCCCAGATGGGGAGCCAGGGCCTGGCGCATCAGCCGCTTGGCCGCGGCCAGCGCCCCCGGAACCTGCCAATCGGCCTCGGCCATGGCCAATAGTTCCGCGCCGTTGAACAGCCCCGGCTGAAATCCCGCGACCGGCTCCAGGCCGGCGTCGGGCAGTAGGTGATAGAGCCGCTGCGGGTCAATCGGCTGGCCGGCGATGTCCACATCGAGGGCAAAACCATAGCCCAACTCGCTGAGCAGCCGCCATTCGAAGGCACGCAGCAGCGGCTCCAGCGGCCGATGTGCGGCCAGGGCCGGCAGTGTCGCGACGTAATGATCGAATAGCGCGGGGTGCGCGTCTTCGGCAGGCAGCAGGCGAATCAGCAATTCGTTGAGGTACATGCCGCTGAACAGCGCCTGGCCATCGAGCCAGTGCGCAGGGCCGGCGCTTTCGAGACGGGCAACGGTCTTCAGCTCGGACTTGCCGCGCAGCTCGACCTCCAGCGATACGAAGGGGCGGATCAGACTGCCGGCCTTACCACGCGCGGCACGCATGACAGCACGCAGCCGGCCCTGCGGGGTGAACAGGTCGACCAGCGCGCTGCTTTCCTTGTACGGGCGACTGTGCAGAACGAACGCAGGTTGGTGCATGGCAGCCCAGAAGGTGCGCGATGCGCACCATTGATTGCGGGTCGGCGCTTACTGGTAGCCCAGCGAATGCAGCGCACGCTCATCGTCGGACCAGCCACCCTTCACCTTGACCCACAGGTGCAGCATGACCTTGGAATCGAACAGCACTTCCATATCCTTGCGCGCTTCCTGGCCGATACGTTTGATGCGCTCGCCCTTGTCGCCGATGATGATCTTCTTCTGCCCGTCACGCTCGACCAGAATCAGCGCATGGATGTGCAACACGCGGCCTTCCTGCTTGAAATCCTCGATCTCCACGGTGATCTGGTAAGGCACCTCGGCGCCAAGCTGTCGCATGATCTTCTCGCGCACCAGCTCGGCGGCGAGGAAACGACTGCTGCGATCGGTGATCTGGTCCTCCGGGAAGAAGTGCTCACTCTCGGGCAGACGATCGGCGACCAGTTTTTCCAGCGTTTCCAGGTTCTGTCCGTGCTGCGCCGAAATCGGCACGATCTCCGCGTTCGGCAGCTGCTCGACCAGCCAGCGCAGGTGCGGCAACAGCTCGGCCTTGTCCTCGACACGGTCGGTCTTGTTGACCGCAACGATCAACGGTCCGGTAACGTACTGCACACGCTCGAGCACGGCCTGGTCTTCGTCGGTCCAGCGGGTGCGGTCGACGACGAAGATCACCACGTCGACATCCTTCAATGCCGAGGCAGCAGTGCGGTTCATGTAGCGGTTGAGCGCCGTCTCGCCATTCTTGTGCAGCCCCGGCGTGTCCACATAGACGGCCTGAACGCTGCCCTCGGTCTTGATGCCGAGCATGTTATGCCGCGTCGTCTGCGGCTTGCGCGAGGTGATCGCCAGCTTCTGGCCAAGGATGTGGTTGAGCAGCGTCGACTTGCCGACGTTCGGCCGGCCGACGATCGCCACGTAACCGCAACGGCTGACGTCTTCGGATTGCAGCTGTTCGTCAGTCATGTCCGTTCTCCACGCCCAAGGCGATCAATGCGGCTGCCGCGGCAACCTGTTCGGCAATTCGGCGGCTAGCGCCCTGCCCGTGGGTTTTCTCGTTCAGCAAAGCGACCTGACATTCGACGAAGAAGGTGCGGCAATGCGGTTCGCCTTGAATATCCACCACCTCGTAACGCGGCAGTTCACAGGCACGCGATTGCAGAAATTCCTGCAGCCGGGTCTTCGGGTCCTTGTTGGTATCGACCAGTGTCAGGCCTTGCAGCTCGTTAGCCAACCAGGCGACGACCCGCTCGCGAGCAACGTCCATGCCCGCGTCCAGATAAATGGCACCGATCAGCGCTTCGAGGGTGTCGGCTAGGATAGATTCGCGGCGGTAACCGCCGCTCTTGAGCTCACCGGAGCCCAGGCGCAAATATTCGCCGAGCTCGAATCCACGCGCCAGCACCGCCAGCGTCTCGCCCTTGACCAGACGCGCGCGCAGACGCGACAGCTGCCCCTCACGAGCTTGCGGAAAATGATTGAACAGCGCCTCACCGGCAACGAAATTGAGAATGGCGTCGCCGAGAAACTCCAGACGCTCGTTGTTGCGTCCGGCATAGCTACGATGGGTCAGGGCCAGGAGCATCAGCTCCTGATCCTTGAATTGATAACCGAGCCTGCGCTCGAGACGGGCTAACGAAGTGCTCACGGCATCCTTAGGCGATATTCTTTATCGAAGTTCGCCACCAGATCGAGATTGCGGATCAGCGGCTCGCGTTTTTCGTATTTCAGGTGCGCCCTGAATTCGTTGTTCTGGATCTCGACCTTCAGCGCTTCCTTCAGGTCGATGTTCTGGATGCCGTTTACCTGCATCCCCTTGCTGACATGACTATAGAACTCCCCGACGCTCTGAATCTCAAGCGCTTCGTCGGTTTCCACGGACTGGATGATCTTGTCCATGGACATGTAATCGAAGTAATGCGGGAACATTTTAAATCCCGTGCTGGCCACAAACGCCACGATTGCCAGGACCATGATCCAGCTCAGCATGGACAGCCCTTTTTGCGAACGCGCAAAACTCATGTCGACCTCTATGTCGTTACGATACCCACCGATCGGGGCAGGACAAATATAGCGAGCCCGGTTCGCTCAGCGACGGCCGCAATTCACAGCTTTCAGTGAATCAGGCCCACGCGGGAGAAATTCGGCAGATTGCTGAGCTTCGGATCAGGCCAGCTCATCCAGACGGCGAACGCCTTGCCGACGATGTTACGGTCCGGGACCATGCCAGCCAGCTCCGCGGGAATCGACTCGTCCTGCCAATAGCGGCTGTCATTCGAGTTATCGCGATTATCGCCCATCATGAAATAGTGCTCAGCCGGCACGGTCCACTGGCGGCTCGGCTCGATGCGATAGCGGCCCATTTCCTTGCGAATCAGGTGCTCCATCTCGCCCAGCTTTTCCCGATACAGCACGGCGCTGCCCAAGCTGCCCGGCTCCTCGCCGACCAGTGTCTCGGCAACCGGCTGATCGTTGATGAACAGCCGACGATCGCTGCTGTAGCGCACGGTGTCGCCAGGCAGGCCGACGACCCGTTTGATGTAGTTGATGCTCGGTTGATTCGGATAGCGGAACACCATGACGTCGCCACGCTTCGGGTCGCTGACTTCGATCACCTTGGTATCCACTACCGGCAGGCGGATGCCATAGGCGAACTTGTTCACCAGAATGAAATCGCCAACCTCCAACGTGGGGATCATCGAGCCGGAGGGAATCTGGAACGGCTCGACCAGGAACGAGCGCAGCACCAGCACGATGGCCAGCACCGGGAAGAACGACTTGCCGTACTCGATCAGCACCGGCTCCTTGTTCAACGCCTCAAGGGTCGATGGATCGATTTCCCCGGTGCGCCCTTCGTAGTTGGCGATCGCAGCCCGGCGGCGGGGGGCGAAGAACAACAGGTCGCTCAGCGCCAACAGGCCGCAGACAGCCACGGCGATAACCAGCAACAACGGGAAATTGATCGACATATCAGCTGTCCACCTTCAGCACGGCGAGGAACGCCTCCTGCGGGATTTCGACGTTGCCTACCTGCTTCATGCGCTTCTTACCGGCTTTCTGCTTTTCCAGCAGCTTGCGCTTACGGCTCACATCGCCGCCGTAGCATTTGGCCAGAACGTTCTTGCGCAACGCCTTGACCGTACTGCGGGCAACGATCTGGCCGCCGATGGCCGCCTGAATCGCCACATCGAACATCTGACGCGGGATAAGCTCCTTCATCTTCTCGACTAGGATGCGGCCCTTGTAGTGGGCATTGTCGCGGTGGACAATCAGTGCCAACGCATCCACCTTGTCGCCGTTGATGAGGATGTCCAGGCGCGTCAGGTTGGCCGACTGGAAACATTCGAAGCTGTAGTCCAGCGAGGCGTAACCGCGGCTGCACGATTTCAAGCGATCGAAGAAGTCCAGCACCACCTCGCTCATCGGCAGGTCGTAACGCACCTGCACCTGACTGCCGAGGAACTGCAGGTCGCGCTGCACGCCGCGCTTCTCGATGCACAGCGTGATGACGTTGCCCAGGTGTTCCTGGGGCACGAGGATGTTGGCGCGCACGATCGGCTCGCGCATGTCCTCGACGGAGGACATGTCGGGCAGCTTCGAAGGGCTGTCGACGTAGATGGTGTCGCCGTTCTTCAACAGCAACTCGTAAACAACCGTCGGCGCGGTGGTGATCAGATCCAGGTCGTACTCGCGCTCGAGGCGCTCCTGAATGATCTCCATATGCAGCATGCCGAGGAAGCCGATACGGAAGCCGAAGCCCAACGCGTCGGAGCTTTCCGGTTCGTATTGCAACGCGGCATCGTTGAGGGTCAGCTTCTGCAGCGCTTCGCGAAAATCCTCGAAGTCGTCCGAACTGACCGGGAACAGACCGGCATAGACCTGCGGCTTGACGCGTTTGAAACCGGGCAACATCTCCACGTCCGGCGTGCTCGACAGTGTCAGCGTGTCGCCCACTGGAGCGCCGAGAATGTCCTTGATGCCGGCGATGATGAAGCCCACCTCGCCAGCCTTGAGGTCTGCCGTGGCGGTGTGCTTGGGGTTGAACACGCCGACACTGTCCACCTGGTGGACCTTGCCGGTGGATTTCACCAGCACCTTGTCGCCCTTCTTGATACGACCGTGGCGAACCCGTACCAGCGATACGACGCCCAGATAGTTGTCGAACCATGAGTCGATGATCAACGCCTGCAACGGCGCCTCGACATCGCCGGTCGGCGGCGGGATCACGGCGACCAGGCGCTCGAGCACCTCGTCCACGCCCATGCCGCTCTTGGCGCTGCAGGCCACCGCGTCGGTCGCATCGATGCCGATGATGTGCTCGATCTCTTCCTTGACCTTGTCCGGATCGGCCTGTGGCAGGTCCATCTTGTTCAACACCGGCATCACTTCCAGGCCCTGTTCGATCGCCGTGTAGCAGTTGGCTACCGATTGCGCCTCGACGCCCTGGCCAGCATCGACTACCAGCAGCGCACCCTCGCACGCGGCCAGCGAGCGACTGACTTCATAGGTGAAGTCGACGTGGCCGGGCGTATCGATGAAATTCAGCTGGTAGGTCTTGCCATCGCGCGCGGTGTAATAAAGCGTGACGCTGTGGGCTTTGATGGTGATGCCGCGCTCGCGCTCGAGATCCATCGAATCCAGCACCTGGGCTTCCATTTCACGCTCGGTCAGACCACCACACATCTGGATAAAACGGTCTGCCAGGGTCGACTTGCCGTGATCGATATGGGCGATGATGGAAAAATTGCGGATATGACTCAGGTCACTCACAGCTCAACACTCGGAATAGTCGCGGGCCGATTGCCCGCCGAAAATAGCCGCGAAGTGTAACTGATCAACCCTTGCAGTGCCACGCACAAGCCATCCGCAGCTGATGAGCAACGCAACGGACGTGCTGTTACGTCTTGAAAATGAAAAAGGGCGGTAATAACCGCCCTTCCACATTCACCAGCCAGCGTCTTATTCAGCGAGCTTGAAAGTAATGAAACTCGCACGCCCCTGACGCAGAACTCGCATCGAAACGGATCGATTCTTCGGCAATTGCTCAGCCACTTGGGCAAATGTTGCCGCCGAATTGATCGCCTGATTATTCAGATGGGTGATGACATCGCCCGGGCGCAGCCCAATCATCGCAGCCGGCCCGTTGAGAATCTCAGTGATCACCACACCGCCCGGTAAATCCAGGCTCTTCTTCTGCTCATCGGTCAGCTCAGTGACTTTAACACCCAGGCGGTTATCGCTGCGTTCCTGGCCGCCACCAGAGGCTGCCACGGCTTCGCCCTCTTCCGGCATGGCGCCGATCTTGACGTCGAGCATCTTGCGATCACCGTCGCGCACCACTTCCATTCGTGCGGTGCTGCCAGGCTTGAGTGCTCCGACCAGATGAGGCAGATCAGCAGACATGACAATCGGCTTGTCGTTGAGGCTCAGAATCACATCACCGACACGCAGACCACCGCGCGCTGCCGGACCGCCATCCATAACCTGAGCCACCAGGGCGCCCGCTGGACGCTCAAGACCAAAGGACTCAGCCAGATCCTTGTTGACTTCCTGGATGACCACGCCAAGCCAGCCCCGACTCACCTTGCCTTCGGTTCGCAGCTGATTGGCAACATCCATTGCCACATCGATCGGAATGGCGAAGGACAGCCCCATGAAGCCACCGGAGCGCGTGAATATCTGCGAGTTGATGCCAATCACCTCACCGTCGAGGTTAAACAGCGGACCACCGGAATTGCCCGGGTTGATTGCCACGTCGGTCTGAATGAACGGCACGTAGCTCTCATTGGGCAAGCTGCGGCCAGTCGCACTGACAATACCGGCGGTCACCGTATGATCGAAACCAAACGGCGAGCCAATGGCGAGCACCCACTCCCCTGCTTTCAACTCATCAGAACGGCCAATCTTGACGGTCGGTAGTCCCTTGCCCTCGACCTTCAGCACCGCCACGTCGGAGCGCGGATCGGCACCGATAAGCTTGGCTTCCAGCTCGCTTCGATCTGGCAGACGAACGATGATTTCGTCGGCATCGGCGACCACGTGATTGTTGGTCAGGACATAACCGTCTTCGGAAATGATGAAACCCGAACCGAGCGACTGCGCCTCACGCTGCTGGCCGCGACCCGGGGCGCCAGGCATCTGTGGGATGCTGTGTTCGAAGAACTCGCGAAAAATCGGCGGTAGCCCTTCGAGCTCCGGCATCTGCGCAGTCGCACCGCGGCTCTGCACCTTCTGCTTGGTGCTGATATTGACTACCGCTGGCGAGGCACTTTCGACCAGCGGCGTGAAATCAGGCAATTCCGCCTGTGCAACGACAGCATGGCCCAGTAATGCCAGGCCCGCCACGAAGGCGAAGCAGCTGTTTCGATTGAACATGACTACAAGTCTCCCCACTGACAAAACAAGGAAGCTCAGGGACTCGCAGGCCCCGTGAGCATGGCGCGCAAAACCACCGGCTGCAGATTCGGGTCAGCTGCGGTACGGCGGCTTCGCATACGCACGAATAGCCAGGAAATGAAGAAGCCCCCGAGACCTGCCAGAATAACGATCGGCTCACGCGTCGACAGCTGAGCGGCCAGCGAAGCGGCCGCCATCAGTACGATAAGAGGGAGAAGATAGACAAGGACGGCACCGCGCAGCAACACGTCCTCGCGGATGCCCACAACGACACCGTCACCGACTTGCAGGTGGAGATCGCAGAGCGCCCTGATGAGGCCACGCTGTTCGCGAACACCGAGGGTATCCATCAAGCCTTGGCCACAGCCACTCTTCGCGGAACAGCCAGAGCAGGTAGTTTTGCGCCGAGTCTCGACCCATACAGCGCCGACATCCAGCGCGACTACCCGCCCAGGCTCTTCGATCATCGTTGTGCCTGTTCCGAATTGGCTCGCATGGACAGGGCAACCCGCTCAGCCGTACCAAGTGGAATCTCGCCCACCACGGTCACCATGACATCGCCATCCGCAGTACTGATGCGCTTAGAGACCGCGACGGTAGGCCCCATCTGGCTTCGCGCGTCCTCAACCAAGGCGCCGCGCAGCGGCTCGAGAAACACGGAAAACTTCGCCAGGCCATCACCGTAGGACAACCAGGAAACAGTTTCGGAAGAGGCGGGACTAGGTCGTTCGTTGGCATCCAGAAGCGTGAAGCCGGAAGGCAACCAGTCGGAGCGCCAGGGTGATGTTGGATTCGCCTCGCGCCGGTTCACGGTCACTGGATTGCAATCAGCGCCGGGCTTCAGTTGCTCGGCAGATACACTGCCAGCCGTGAACTGGGTGAATTGGAAACGCTCGAGCAGCTGCCCTTTCTCGTTCAGCATCAGCGACTTGAGGGGCAATGCGGTATCTTGGTCGAGATGCAGTTCGAAGCCGTAACGGTGCTGGTCCTTCGGCACGACAGCCAGCGCCACGGCAGGGCGGCCAGCAACTCTTGAATCTCCGATCTCACGGAATTCGTACCACTCGGAGAGTGCTTTCGGATCGAGACGCTGCCCGTGCCAAGCTTGCGCTTCACGCACTTGCGCCGCGAGGTCATCGGTAGCGCATTGCATCTGACCATCTACCAGCAGAACTTCAGCCGGAGCTCCGTCAAGCTGAAGCAATCGCTCCTGCACTTGACCTTCTTCGACCTGCTGCCAAACGGCATGACTGGAAAAGCTGCCATTGCGTTCGTAGACGAACGTACCGGTATAACTCTGTTTCTGCTCTGCCGCCGCAAGTCGCTCCATCCAGGACTCGGCATCAGCAGCAAGGGCCGGCATCGATAGCCAGCCCCCCATCACCACATACAGCGGTAATACGCGCATGTTTCTCCCTAACGTTCTTCCATGCTGGCCGCGCGAGCGTAAGGCAGCGCGCTCTCCGATCCATTACCAAAGGCAGCTTGCTGGGCATGCTGGCGAACATATGAAGGCAGACGCTCTTCGTGCCAGCGCTCTACCGGAGCGCCATCTGCCGCTGCCTGTACAGGCGCTTCGGTTTGCTCACTGTAACCAGCCAGAACCGCCGGCCCTTGACTGGTCTGCGGAACCGAAATACTTGGCTGCGGAGCCTGCTGCGCTAGCTGCGGACCAGCAACCTCATTCTGATTGTACAGACGTACACCGGCCAGAACAGCGACTGTAACCGAAGCAGCCACTGCCAGCCGGCCGAGGCCTTTCCATCCGTTACGTTGCGCCTTGACCGGCGCGGCCTCATCAGCCAACGCAGCCGATACCGCAGAAGCGATATCCAAGCGCGGCTCGATCAACTCCTTGTGCATGGCGGCACGGGCGAGTTGATAACGCGACCAGGTAGCACGTAGCTCCAGGTTGTCGCCTGCGAGCATGCGACGTAATTCCAACTCGTCCGCTTCGTTATCCATCACCGCGGACAGCGATTCATGCAGGGCTTCACGACTCATGGCGGTTCCTCTCTTGGCTGTCGCCGCTGTCTCAGGATTCATGCAACAAGGGTTGCAATGCTTTATCTATGGCTTCACGTGCCCGGAAGATCCGGGAACGCACTGTGCCCACCGGACACTGCATGACGCTCGCAATGTCTTCATAACTAAGACCATCAAATTCACGCAGTGTTAGAGCCGTACGCAAATCTTCTGGCAAAAGTTGAATGGTTCGATGAACGGTATCTTCAATCTCATCCCTGAGCAGCGAGCGTTCCGGTGACTCGATGTCCTTGAGAGCATGATCGCCCTCATAAAACTCGGCATCCTCGGAACTCACATCACTATCTGGCGGGCGTCTGCCGCGCGCCACCAGATGATTCTTCGCCGTATTGATGGCGATGCGGTACAGCCAGGTGTAGAAAGCGCTGTCACCGCGAAAATTCGCGAGTGCGCGGTAGGCTTTGATAAAAGCCTCTTGGGCAACATCCTGAGCTTCATGAGAGTCATGCACGAACCGCACGATCAACCCAAGGATCTTGTGCTGGTATTTCATTACCAGCAGATCAAACGCCCGCTTGTCACCACGCTGCACTCGTTCAACCAGCTGCTGGTCCTGCTCCTGGGTCAACATGAACGCTCCTCCTCGGTAGCGGAGTAGCGTCGCTCACACCAGCGAACCGACCTGCCAGAATAGACCCGGGCTTTACGCAAAAGTTCTCCCCCCTCCTAGCAAGCTATCCTGCAATACCTGACGGCGATTGCACCACAGCGTTGCGCCATTGCTGACGACGCCGTCCTGGTGTCCATAGCAAACTCGCACCGCCCATTCACGATGGCCAGCTGGTTTGCATTCATAACTGCCTATTGAGCCACCCCGCGAAGGAAAAGTTCCCTTCGTTAGAAGACAAACACACAGTCGCCTATTTTGGCGCTACATCCCGTCTATATACTAGGGCTCGTTTTTCCCGCCGGAATTGGACATGAACCAGGTTCTACGATACGACGTGCTGGTCATCGGCAGCGGTGCCGCCGGCTTGACCTTGGCACTCAACCTGCCGACCGATCTTCGCATCGCCGTTCTCAGCAAGGGCGATCTCTCCAACGGCTCCACCTACTGGGCCCAAGGTGGCGTCGCCGCAGTACTGGATACGACCGACACCGTAGAGTCACATGTCGCCGACACCCTCATCGCCGGAGGAGGGCTGTGCCGCGAAGACGCCGTCCGTTTCACGGTCGAGCACAGCAACGAGGCCATCCAGTGGCTGATCGAGCAAGGGGTGCCCTTCACGCGGGACAATGCCCCGGATCGCGAAGACGGCAGTTTCGAATTTCACCTGACTCGCGAGGGCGGCCATAGCCATCGGCGCATCATTCACGCAGCCGACGCCACTGGCGCAGCCATTTTCAACACGCTGCTTGGCCAGGCCAGAAAGCAGAGCAATATCGAGCTTCTACAGCAGCGCGTTGCAGTCGACCTGATCACCGAACACAAACTCGGGCTGCCGGGCAGACGCTGCCTGGGCGCCTATGTGCTCAATCGCAGCACCGGCGAGGTCGAAACCTTCCAGTCACGATTCGTCGTATTGGCTACCGGCGGCGCGGCCAAGGTTTACCTGTACACCAGCAACCCGGACAGCGCGTGCGGCGACGGCATTGCCATGGCATGGCGAGCGGGCTGCCGCGTCGGCAATCTGGAATTCAACCAGTTCCACCCTACCTGCCTCTATCACCCGCAAGCGAAGAGCTTTCTGGTGACCGAAGCCCTGCGCGGGGAAGGTGCCTTGCTCAAGCTGCCTAACGGCGAGCGTTTCATGCCGCGTTTCGATGCCAGGGAGGAACTCGCCCCGCGCGATATCGTCGCACGCGCAATCGACCACGAAATGAAGCGACTAGGCATCGACTGCGTCTACCTCGATATCAGCCACAAGCCTGCCGAGTTCATCAAAAGCCACTTCCCCACCGTCTACGAGCGCTGCCTGGAATACGGCATCGACATCACCAGCCAGCCGATTCCGGTGGTACCCGCAGCGCACTACACCTGCGGCGGCGTAGTCGTGGATCAGGCTGGACGCACCGACATCCCCGGCCTCTACGCCATCGGCGAGACCAGTTTCACAGGCCTGCACGGCGCGAACCGCATGGCCAGCAACTCGCTGCTCGAATGCTTCGTCTACGGCCGGGCGGCCGCTCAGGACATCCTGCGCGAACTGCCCCAAGTCACCAACGCAGCAACGTTACCTGCATGGGACGCCAGCCAGGTGACCGACTCCGACGAAGACGTGATCATCGCGCACAACTGGGACGAGCTGCGGCGTTTCATGTGGGACTACGTCGGCATCGTCCGCACCAACAAACGGCTGATGCGCGCGCAGCACCGAGTGCGCCTACTGCTGAGCGAGATCGACGAGTTCTACAGCAACTACAAGGTCAGTCGTGACTTGCTCGAACTACGCAATCTGGCGCTGGTTGCAGACCTGATGATTCGCTCGGCCATGCTGCGCAAGGAGAGCCGAGGACTGCACTACACCCTCGACTACCCGGAGCTGCTGCCGCAAGCGGTCGACACTATTCTGGCGCCGCCCACCTACGTCGACTGAACTTGAGCCGCACCCGCAGTCGACGATGCTGCTCTCGCGGTAGTGCGTCGCGGGGCACGCAGATGCTGCCAGCTAACCGCCGGCCCGGCACGCGAAAACGCAGCACGACTATCAGTGGCAGCGCCAAGCTGTCAGGCAGCAACTGAACTGCCTGCCAACCTTGCCGGTCGCTCCACAGGTGCCAGCCCGCAGCATCGTGGCGCAGGCCAGACCAGGCATCCCGACTGGACAGTAGAATCCCGCGCGGCAACACCCACAGCGCGTGGACCAGACAAAACAGAAGCGCTATCAACTGCAACCAGAGCGGCGCAGCCGACAGCACGATGGCGGCCAGGGCGAGCGCCTGAGCCCCGAGATAGAGCGTCAACAACCAGCTGGACGGCTGCAAGCGACACTCGAATGATTGATTACTTGGGCTGGACACGATCGAGGATCATGCGAACCATGCGCCGCAGGTCCTCATCCTCGGGCTCACCGCGCTGCATGAACCAGCCGAACATGTCCTGATCCTCGCAACTCAGCAGCTTGCGATAGCGGTGCTGATCTTCCTCATCGAGACCTGGATAGACCTCCTTGACGAAAGGCACCAGCAACACATCTAGCTCCAACATGCCGCGACGGCTTTGCCAAAACAGACGATTGAGTTCGGATTGCTCAGCCATACATCGGCTCCTTTTGAGAAGGCGCGCATTATAGCGGCTGCACCGAACTCATCAGTCGCTTTTTTCGTCGAGCTGCAAACCCTTCATCACGCAACCGTTTCCGCCGGGCTGCTATGATGCCCACCCGGATTCTGACGACGACCAATCATGACCGACACTGCTTATTTTTGCGTTCTGTCGCATGAAGGCGTCCTTGCCGTACGCGGCCCGGATGCCAGCAGGTTTCTCCAGGGTCAGCTGACCTGCAACCTCAGCTACCTCACCGCCGAGACATCCAGTCTGGGCGCACGCTGCACGCCCAAGGGGCGCATGCAGTCGAGTTTCCGCATCGTGCTGGATGGCGACGGTTACCTGTTGGCGATGGCCAGTGAGCTGCTGCAACTGCAACAAGCCGATCTGAACAAGTACGCCGTATTTTCCAAGTCCCGCCTGAACGACGAGAGCGCCGACTGGTGCCGATTCGGTCTTGCGGGCGGAGACGGCTCGCTGGTCAGCCTGGGCCTGGATCTTCCGCTGAGCGCCGACAGTGTGGTGCGGAGCCACGGCATGATCGCGATCCGTCTGCAGGATGGCCGCGTTGAGCTCTGGACCCCAGGCGCCGACGCCGAGCAGGTTCGCACGCGCCTGGCCGCGCAGCTTCAGGAAGTGCCGGTCAATCGCTGGCTGCTGGACCAGGTTCGCGCCGGCATCGGCCAGGTATTCGGCAGCACTCGCGAGCTGTTCATCCCGCAGATGATCAATTTGCAGGCACTGGGCGGCGTGAGTTTCAAAAAGGGCTGCTATACCGGCCAGGAAATCGTCGCGCGCATGCAGTATCTGGGCAAACTCAAGCGCCGCCTGCAGCGGCTGTTGATCGAAGGCAGACAGGACGAGCTGCCCGCTCCGGGCGTTGAGATTTTCTCGCCGGTGCATGGCTCCAGCGTCGGTGAGGTCGTGCTAGCCGCCAGTGACACCGACCGAATCGAGCTGCTGGCCGTACTGCAGGAGGACGCCACCGCTGACGGCCGCCTGTATCTGGGCTCCCCGGACGGATTGCCGATGAGTCTGCTCGAGCTTCCCTACAGCCTGAATGCGGACCTGGAAATTCAGCGCTAGTGCGAACCGGAGCCAGAAAGCAAATACCTGAGAGGCGCACCATGGACCACGGGCAAAGCACCCTGACCTGAAGCGCCCTAGCGACACTGACCGACACATAAAGGAATGACATGAGCACCCTTGCCGAGAAAGTCCAGCGCGATCTGACGCTCGCGATCGAGAACGATGAATTGGTTCTGCCTACCCTGCCGGAGGTGGCATTGCGCGTCCGCGAGGCGGCCGAGGACCCGGACATCAGCATTCCGGCACTGAGCAAGGTGATAGGCGCCGACGCAGCCCTCGCCGCACGCATCATCAAGGTGGTCAACAGCCCGCTGCTGCGTACCAGTCGCGAGATCGACGATCTGCAGATGGCGGTCAGCCGTCTCGGCATCAATTACACCTGCAACCTGGCCACAGGCCTGGCGATGGAGCAGATGTTCCAGGCGACCACCGATGTCGTCGATCGCAAGATGCGCGAGGTCTGGAACAAGAGCACCGAGGTCGCCGCCATCAGTCATGTGCTCTGCCGTCACTACACACGACTGATGCCTGATCAGGCGACCCTCGCCGGACTGGTCCATCAGATCGGCATATTGCCGATCCTGACCTACGCAGAAGAGCACAGCGCCCTGCTATCGGACTCGTTCAGCCTCAATCACGTCATCGACAAGATTCACCCGATGGTGGGTGAGAAAATCCTGCGCACCTGGGATTTCCCGGAGGCAATCGTGTCGGTGGCTGGTCAGTACACCGATTTCCAGCGCAATTCGGCCGCAGTCGATTATGTAGACGTGGTGCAAGTCGCCACCCTGCAGAGCTATATGGGCACCCAGCACCCTTACGCGCAGCTGGACTGGAGCGAGGTTCCCGCCTTCGCCAAGCTGGGGCTCGATCCGAGCGAACTGATGCAGGAGGACGAGGACCTGTCTGCCGCCATGGACGCAGCCATGAGCATGCTTCAGTAAGCACCGGACACCGTTCGCCCGAAAGCGAGGAACCGTCCCTATGGCACCTAGTCACAAAAAGGGACGGCAATCTCGCCGCATCGCGCCTTGTGTCTGCCTCCCGGCCAACACAAGTCAGGTGAAGAAAGGAGAACGCAATGACCAGAGCAACCAAAACAATTTTCTCGGGCGCATTCGCCTTGCTGTTCGGAGTAGCGGCTAACCTGGCGCTTGCCGCCGAAGGCGAAAACTTCGTCGACGAGGCTTCGGCCAAAGGTATTGCAGAAATCGAAACGGCGAAGATGGCCCTGGACAAGGGTACGTCGGAGGATGTGAAGCAATTCGCCAAGATGATGATCGACGACCACACCAAGGCCAATCAGGAGCTTGCGCAACTGGCCCAGGCCAAAGACCTGGAAATGTCCGACGAGGCCACGCTGATGGACAAGGCCAAAGCCATGATCCTGAAGCTGCGTGATGGCGAGAATTTCGACGAAGCCTACGCCAACAATCAGGTCGTCGCTCACGAGCAAACCATCGAGATGTATCAGGACTACGTGGAGGGTGGCGAGAACGCCGACCTGAAGCAGTTCGCTCAAAAAACGCTGCCGAAGCTGGAAGAGCATCTCAAGCAGGCCAAGGACCTTCAGGCCAAGCACGGCGCCAAAGACTGACCAAAACCTAGCCCGATACCGCCTGGGTGTCGGGCTAAACCTCAGCCGGAAGCTGCCAGTCGATCACCTGCATCCCCTGCTGCCTGAGAAACTGGTTGGCGCGACTGAAGTGACCGTTACCGATGAATCCGCGGTGCGCCGAGAGAGGCGAAGGATGCACCGACTTCAGCATCAGATGCCGCGTGGCATCTATCAGTTTCGATTTGGATTGCGCATGGGCGCCCCAAAGCATGAATACCAGGTGCGGACGCCGCTCGCTGACCACCTCAATGATTCGATCGGTGAATAGCTGCCACCCCGCTTTGGCATGCGAACCGGCGACACCCTGTTCCACGGTGAGCGAAGTATTGAGCAATAGCACGCCCTGTTCTGCCCAGTGCTGAAGATAGCCATGCCGAGGGATATCATGATTCAAGTCGCGCTTGAGTTCCTTGAAGATGTTCTGCAGTGACGGCGGTGGTGCCACGCCCGGCTGTACCGAAAAGCAAAGCCCATGGGCCTGACCGGCACCGTGGTAGGGGTCCTGCCCAAGGATCACTACCTTGACCTGATCGAGCGGCGTGGAATTGAGCGCGTTGAAGATCATCGGCCCCGGCGGAAATATCACCTTGCCCGCAGCCTTCTCTCGCCGAAGGAAAGCGCCAAGCTCAAGCATGTATGGCTTGTCGAACTCCTCGCGCAGCGCTTCTTTCCAGCCAGCCTCCAGCCTGATGCGATCGTCTTGAGTCATGAGCTGTTTCCGGATGGCGTAGCCGCCGAACCCTAAAAAACGCCATCATGGTTGTCAACCGCAAACCGGCGAAATCACGGCGTCACCGCAAGATCCACCCTCCCTCCTTTAGTCATAATCGCACCTGGCTCACGTACTGACGCCGGCGCCGCCTTCGAGCAGCACATAAAGAGTGACGCACGCACCGGCGGCAGGGTAAAAAAGCTAACTGCCAATAAACCAATAACAAAAGCTATAACAAGGAACATGCTATGAACCGGATCACCCTTCTGGCGCTAGGGCTGGGGTTCTGTCTTACGGCTCAGGCTGCTGACCCCATCACGCTCGGCCTCAATTACCCCCGTACCGGCAGCTACAAGGAAGAAGGCCTTGCACAAATGCGCGGAGCCTTGTTGGCAATCGACGAGATCAACGAGGCGGGCGGTGTTCTGGGCCGCCCGCTACGCCTGATCAGCCGCAATACCGCATCCCGCCCCGAAAAGGCCGTTGCCAACGTCGACAAGATGGCGGATGAAGGCGTCGCCATGCTGTTCGGCGGCGTATCCAGCGCGGTGGCCATTGCCGCGAGCAAGCGCGCCAAGGAGCGGGGGCTGCTCTACTTCGGCACCCTGACCTACTCCAACGACACAACTGGCAAGGATGGCCACCGTTACATGTTCCGCGAGTGCAATAACGCATGGATGAGCGCGCGGGTGCTGGGGCAGTATCTGAACGACAAAATGCCCGGCAAGACCTACTTCTACATCACCTCCGACTATACCTGGGGCCACACCAGCGAGAGCTCGCTGCGCCAGGCGACCGGCACCGGCGACCAGAACAAGCACCAGGGGGTCAAGACGGCCTTCCCCGGCGCGCGCCTGTCCGACTACCGCGCGGCACTGGAAAAGGCGGCCAACAGCGGTGCCGAGGTCCTGGTACTGGTCCTGTTTGGCGAAGACATGGTGCGAGCCATGCGTATCGCCGACGAACTCGACTTGAACAAGAAGATGCAGATTGCGGTTCCCAACCTGACGCAGTCCATGGTCGAACTCGCCGGCCCGGACATCATGCGCGGCGTGCTCGGCACCGAGCCCTGGACCTGGCGCGTACCCGAACTCGAAGGTTCCGAACGCGGCAAGGCATTCGTGCGCGACTTCGGTGAGCGTTACCAGACGCACCCATCAAGCTCCGCGGCCTCGGCCTACAGCATCGTCTATCAGTGGGCAGATGCCGCCACTCGCGCCAAGAGCATCGGCAGTGAGCAAGTCATCGCGGCCCTGGAAAACCACAGCTACAGCCTGCTCAAGGATCAGCAGCAGTGGCGCGAGTTCGACCACCAGAACGTGCAGACCGTCTACGCCATTCAGGTAAAGCCACGCGAAGAAGTGCTCAAGGATCGCTTCAAGCAGGACTATTTCGAGATCGTCCACCGTTTATCCGGCGAGCAGGCTGCGCCGTCGCTGGCCGAATGGCAGGAAGAGCGTCGCGCGGGCGGGCAGCCGGCTAGGCTACAGTGACAGAACGATGGAGCAACTGGGACAGTAGCCGGGCGCTCCATCGGGTCGTCTGACCGACCGGAACGCTGCAACCTCGCTGCATTGAAGGACTCTCAAGAGGAGCGACGTTACCGGTCGCTCGTCAGCGGAGCCCTGAAACGCACGAGGATTTCGACCATGAGCACTGCAGTAGAGCCCTACCAAGCCGGTGTCTTCGACCTGACCCACAAGCTGACCGTGGAAAAGCATGGTCACACCGCCCTCATCACGATCAACCATCCGCCTGCCAACGCCTGGGACCGCGAGTCACTCATCGGGCTCAAGCAGATCATCGACCATCTGAACCACGATGACGAAATCTACGCACTGGTGATCTGCGGTCAGGGCGAGAAGTTCTTCAGCGCGGGGGCGGACCTGAAACTCTTCGCTGATGGCGATCGCAACCGAGCCCGGGAAATGGCCCGCCGCTTTGGCGAAGCCTTTGAGGCGCTGCGCGATTTCCGCGGTGTCTCCATCGCTGCAATCAACGGATTCGCCCTTGGCGGGGGCCTGGAATGCGCACTGGCCTGCGACCTGCGCATCGCCGAGCAGCAGGCGCAAATGGGCTTGCCGGAGGCATCGGTGGGCCTGCTGCCCTGTGCGGGCGGCACCCAGGCACTGGCCTGGCTGGTGGGCGAAGGCTGGGCCAAACGCATGATCCTCTGTGGCGAGCGCATCACGGCAGAAACTGCGCTGCGCATCGGACTGGTGGAGCAGGTGGTCGAGCCCGGCCAGTCGCGTGGCCACGCATTGATGCTCGCATCCCGGGTCGCGCGGCAAAGCCCTGTTGCGGTGCGTGCCATCAAGCCGTTGATCGACGCGGCCCGTAAACGGGTGCCCAATACGCTTGCCGCCGCCGAGCGCGAGGCCTTCGTCGAGCTGTTCGAGGCCGACGACACCCTGGAGGGTGTCAATGCGTTCCTCGAGAAGCGCGACCCTCGCTGGCGCAACCGATGACCGCCGTACCAAACGCAGCCGTACAGGATCTGCCCACCAATCCGGCGCCGAGGATTACATGCACGTCACCTTCGAAGAACGCCCCGCCCTGCATGGCAGGCGAATAGCCATTGTCACCCTGGACGCCGCGCAGCAACTCAACGCCCTGAGCCTGCCGATGATCGACGCACTGCTTGACCAGCTTGGCCGCTGGGCCAACGAGCCGGCAGTCGCCTGCGTGCTGTTACGCGGGAACGGTGCCAAGGCGTTCTGCGCCGGTGGCGACGTACGCCGCCTTGCAGAGGCCTGCCGAGGCGACCCCGGAACGGTGCCGGCCTTGGCCGAGCGTTTCTTTGCCGACGAGTACCGCCTCGTCCACCTGCTGCACCATTACCCGAAGCCGCTGATCTGCTGGGGCCATGGCTACGTGATGGGCGGCGGTATGGGGCTCCTGCAGAGCGCGACGATCCGCATCGTTACGCCGGATAGTTGGCTGGCGATGCCGGAAGTCGCCATTGGCCTGCATACGGATGTCGGCGCGAGCTGGTTCCTTCCTCGCCTGGCTGGCAAGCTGGGTCTGTTTCTGGGCCTCACCGGCACGCGGGTGAATGCCCGCGATGCACTGGACATCGGCCTTGCCGACCGCTGCCTGATGGACGAGCAACAGCCCGAACTCATCGAGGGACTGGTCCAGATCAACTGGCAGGACCAGGCGCACAGCCAGCTGCACAGTCTGTTGCGGGCCTTGTCCAGGCACGCCACTGCACAGCTGCCCGCACCCAGGTTGCTGCCACGACGAGAACGGATCGATGAACTGCTGGACGTGGCTGAGCTCGCGCATGCATGGCAGGCCTTGGCCGCGTTGCAGGATGATTCTGACGAGGTAATCGCGCAGGCCGCTCGCGGCCTGCGCGACGGATGCCCACTGAGCGCCCATCTCGCCTGGCGACAGCAGGAGAAAGGCCGGAAGCTGTCGCTGGGCCAGGCATTGCAGATGGAGTACGCGCTAAGCCTGAATTGCTGTCGCCACCCAGAGTTCGCCGAAGGCGTCCGTGCCCGCCTGATCGACAAGGACAATAGGCCAGGCTGGCATTGGCCGGACGCCCTCCACGTTCCGCCAGCGGTGGTCGAGGCGCACTTCGAGCCGACCTGGGAAGGGGATCATCCACTGACCGGCCTGGCCTGAATGCCCTCTCATCACCGATAGTAGTGCTGACGGCCGCCCCTATCGTAATGCGGCCGTAGCCGATGATCGCGCCCATCCCTGATCAGCGGCGGACGCTGCTGGCGATGTTCCTGACGCCAGTAGCCACGTCGCTCGAAGCCTCGATGGCGGTCGTAGTATTGCGGCGGAAGCTGACTCTGATAACGCGGCGGCAGGTTGCGCGGGTACTGCGGATAGTGGGAATAAGGGCTTCGCGGGTCGTATTGATGCGGACGGTTGTGCTGACGATAGTCCCGGTCATAGTGTCGCGGCCCCGGGTTGTAGTAGCGCGGACTCTCCGCCTGGAAGACCCAGACGCCGTCTCGCCGCTCCGCATGGGCCTGCAGGCTCATGCCCAGGCCGACACAGAGCAGAATAAGCAGTGAAGAACGAATGCTCATGGAAACCACCTCCGATGGCGTCACAGGCTTCGATTCATCAGACCACAACCGTGAGACAGCTGCAGAAACAGCGGACAACCGGCAGCTCTGACACGACGTCATGCGTCGCGCGAGGACCGCGACGGGCCGCCGCACCTTGTATGGCTGCCGCTGCTTCCCGATAATAGCGGCCCTTTAGCACCCACGGCTCTCGCAGAGCGGACGGAACGGGAATAGACCCTAGATGACCGAACTCGCCCTGATCATGGTTAGCGCCATCCTGGTCAACAATTTCGTGCTGGTGCAGTTCCTCGGTCTGTGCCCGTTCATGGGCGTCTCGAAGAAGATCGAGACCGCCATCGGCCTGTCGCTGGCCACCACCTTCGTGCTGACGCTTGCCGCCATGTGCAGCTACCTCGTCCAGCAGTATGTGCTCAAGCCGCTGGACCTCGAGTTTCTACGCACCATCAGTTTCATTCTGGTGATCGCGGTGACCGTTCAGTTCACCGAGATGGTGGTGAACAAGACCAGTCCGCTGCTGTACCGCGTACTCGGCATCTTTCTGCCACTGATCACCACCAATTGCATCGTGCTCGGCGTGGCGCTGCTCAATGCAAACAAGGCCGAATTCACCTTTCTCACCGCCACCGTTAACGGCTTCGCCGCGGGGCTGGGCTTTTCCCTGGTGCTCGTACTGTTCGCCGCCATGCGCGAGCGCATCGCCATTGCCGACGTGCCGAAGTCGTTCCAGGGCGCGGCGATCGGCATGGTCACCGCCGGCCTGATGTCGCTGGCATTCATGGGCTTCACCGGGCTGATCAAGCTATGAGCGCAGTCGTCATCGCGATCCTCGCCCTGTTCGCCCTGTGCCTGCTCGGCGGCGCCATCCTCGGTTTCGCCGCTGTGCGTTTTCGTGTCGAAGGCGATCCGATCGCCGAGCAGATCAATTCCCTGCTACCCCAGACCCAATGTGGCCAGTGCGGCTATCCGGGCTGCAAACCCTACGCCGAAGCCATTGCCGGCGGCGACAAGATCAACAAGTGCCCACCGGGCGGCGAAGCGACCATCCAGGCGCTGGCTGACCTGCTCGACGTCGAGGCGGAGCCGCTGGACGCCGAAGGTGGCGAAAAGCCGCAGATGGTCGCCTACATCCGCGAAGCCGAGTGCATCGGCTGCACCAAGTGCATTCAGGCCTGCCCGGTGGACGCCATCGTCGGCGCCGCGCGGCAGATGCACACCGTGATCATTTCCGAGTGCACCGGCTGCGATCTGTGCGTCGAACCCTGCCCGGTGGACTGCATCGACATGATCGAAGTCGGAAGCAACCTGCAGAGCTGGAAATGGAACCGGCCGCTGGCGCCCGGCCAGCTGATCGCAACGGATCGGGAGCAGGCCGCATGACCGTACTGAAGATCTGGGACATCCACGGCGGCATCCATCCGCCGGAGCAAAAGGACCTGTCCAACCGCACGCCGATCCAGCCGGCGCCGTTGCCCAGGCGGCTGGTCCTGCCGCTGGCGCAGCATCTCGGTGCACCAGCCGAACCCTGCGTCACCCTTGGCGAACAGGTCCTCAAAGGCCAGCAGATCGCCGTCGCCAGCGGGTTCGTCAGCGCGCCGCTGCATGCGCCCACCTCCGGGGTGGTCAGCTTCATCGGTCCGCAGCCCTACCCCCATGTATCAGGCATGCTCGCCAACGCAATCGTCATAGACAGCGATGGCGAGGACAAATGGATCGAGCTGCAGCCGCGGCCGGATTACCGTCAACTCGAGCGCCCCGCCCTGCTCGAACTGATTCGCCAGGCGGGCATCAGCGGCCTCGGCGGCGCCGGCTTTCCCACCGCAGTGAAGCTCAGCCCCCCGCCGACCCAGACGATCCGCACGCTGATCATCAATGGCACCGAGTGCGAGCCCTACATCACCGCCGACGACCTGCTGATGCGTGAAAAGGCGGCCGAGCTGATCGCGGGAATCGAGATCCTCGCGCACCTGATCCAACCTCAGGAAATACTGATCGGCATCGAGGACAACAAGCCCGAAGCGATCGCCGCGGTGCGCGCTGCCATCGGTGAGCGCCCCTTCACCTTGAAGGTCTTCCCGACCAAGTATCCGTCCGGCGGTGAAAAGCAGCTGATCCAGATTCTCACCGGCGAAGAGGTGCCCAGTGGTGGCCTGCCGGCGGATATCGGCATGCTCTGCCAGAACGTCGGAACCTGCGTCGCCATCCACGACGCCGTGCTCCTCGGCAAACCTCTGATCTCGCGCATCACCACCCTGACCGGCGAGGCGCTGGCAAAGCCGATGAACGTCGAGGTGCTGATCGGCACCCCGGTGGATGAACTGCTGGCCTTTGCCGGACTGGAACCGAACAGGCTCAATCGGCTGATCATGGGCGGTCCGATGATGGGCTTCAGCCTGCCGTCCCTCGAAGTGCCGGTGGTCAAGACCACCAACTGCCTGCTGGCGAGCACGCTCGAAGAACTGCCGCCACCGCCGCCCGCACTGCCCTGCATCCGCTGCGGAGATTGCGCCGAGGCCTGCCCGGTCAGCCTGCTGCCGCAGCAGCTGCACTTCTTTGCCCTCGGCCAGGAGCATGAGCAGCTCAAGGCCCATAACCTGTTCGACTGCATCGAGTGCGGCGCCTGCGCCTACGTCTGCCCCTCCAACATCCCCCTGGTGCAGTATTACCGCGCTGCCAAGGGTGAGATCCGCGAGCTGGAGCAGAAGCAGCAGAAGGCCGAGCACTCCAAACAGCGCTTCGAGCTTCGCCAGGAACGTCTACGGCGCGCCGAAGAACAGAAGGAAGCCGAACGCAAGGCCCGTGCCGGACGTGCGGCACGCGCCAAGGCGGCGCAAAGCGAGAGCGGCCCGACCGCGACCACAGCCGAGACGGCGGCCCCGGCACAGAAGACCAGCCTTTCCGAAACGCAGAAGAAACTTAAGATCGAGGCCAGCATGGCCCAGGTCGCCCTGAAGAAAGCCGAGAAGCAGCTGGCCACCCATGCCACTGCCGAGCTGGAAGCCCAGGTTGCCGATCTGCGCAACGCCGCCGAGGCCGCGCAGCGTGCGTTGGATGCCGCCATGCAGGCGGACTCCGCTCCGCCCGCCACTGCGCCAGGGCCAGACGATGCCGTTGCGAAAAAAGCCAAGATCGAAGCCGCCATGCTCAAGGCACAGATTCGCAAGCTGGAGAAGATCGAAGCACCGGATGACGATCAGCAAGCCGAACTCGCCCGCCTGCGCCAGCAACTGCACGAAGCAGAGCAGGCCCTTAGTACCGCGCAGGGCGCAGCACCCGCTCCCGCCGCCAAGTCGGCCGATGACGAAGCACTGAAGAAGGCGAAGATCGAAGCCGCCATGCTCAAGGCGCAGATTCGCAAGCTGGAGAAGATCGAAGCACCGGACGACGATCAGCAGACCGAGCTCGCCCGTCTACGTCAGCAGCTGAACGGCGCCGAACAGGCGCTGACCGCCGCGCAGAGTGCAGCGCCCGCTCCCGCCGCCAAGCCGTCCGATGACGAAGCACTGAAAAAAGCCAAGATCGAAGCTGCCATGCTCAAGGCGCAGATCCGCAAGCTGGAGAAGGTCGAAGCACCGGACGACGACCAACAAGCCGAACTCGCCCGCCTGCGCCAGCAGCTGCACGACGCCGAACAGGCGCTGACCGCCGCGCAGAGTGCAGCGCCCGCTCCCGCCGCCAAGCCGGCCGATGACGAAGCACTGAAAAAAGCCAAGATCGAAGCTGCCATGCTCAAGGCGCAGATCCGCAAGCTGGAGAAGATCGAAACACCGGACGACGACCAACAAGCCGAACTCGCCCGCCTGCGCCAGCAGCTGCATGAAGCAGAGCAGGACCTCAGTGCCGCGCAGAATTCGGCGCCAACACCGGATGCGAAGCCAGCTGCTGACGATGCACTGAAGAAAGCCAAGATCGAACTGGCGATGAAGCGCGCCGAACTCAAGAAAGCCGAGAAAGCCGGCGTCGAAGAACCGGAGCTCAGCCGTCTGCGTGATGCGCTGAGCGCAGCGGAGCAAGCGCTGCACGCTGCCGAGGATGCTTCGCAAAAACCCGCGCCCGAGCTGGTGCGGACCAGCAAGCCGGGAGTCGATGATCGCCAGCGGGAGCTCAAGACCGAGCTCGCCTTTGCCCGAGCCGATCTGCGCAAGCTTGAGCGCGACGAGAACGCAGAGTCCGCTGCAATAGACGCTGCCCGCGCACGGTTGAGCGAGGCGGAACGCCAGATGGCGGAATATCAGGACTCATGAACCCACGGCTCGAGACAACAGCAACCTTCGTCGCCTGGGTGAAACACCAACACATAGAACGGACACAAGGCGTAGGCTCCCCGGCCTGCACCCAGTCAACGCGCTAGAACCGGAGAGCCAATGGCCCTGCCCCGCATCACTTCGCCCCATGCCAAGGGCCCCAGCCGTACCCAGCGCGTCATGCTGCTGGTGCTCGCGGCTACTCTGCCCGGCGTGATCGTGCTGACCTGGCTTTACGGCGCCGGTACGTTGATCAACATGGCCTGGGCCTGCGCGGCCGCTCTTGGTTTCGAAGCAGCGATTCTGAAGCTGCGCCAGCGTCCGGTAGGCTTCTTTCTCCGCGATGGCAGCGTGCTGGTTACCGCTGTGTTGCTGGCCCTCGCGCTGCCGCCCTACTCACCCTGGTGGCTGACACTGATTGCCACTGGTTGCGCGGTGGTCTTCGGCAAACAGCTGTATGGCGGTCTTGGCCAGAACCCCTTCAACCCGGCGATGATCGGCTACGTGGTGGTGCTGATTTCCTTCCCGGTCGAAATGACAACCTGGCCTGTGCCGCACAGCGTCGGGCTAGGTGCCGGCCTGCAGCACATCCTCGGCATCGCCTCGCTGCCCGATGGCTGGACCCAGGCCACGGCCCTCGACGTACTGAAGGTGAACAAAAGCCTGACCATCGACGAGCTGTGGAGCAATCCGGCGTTCGGCCACTTTGGCGGCATCGGTTCGGAGGTGGTGAACCTGGCTTTCCTGGCCGGCGGCCTGTTCCTACTGCACAAAAGGCTGTTCAGCTGGCATGCGCCAGTGGGCATGCTCGCCGCGCTGGTGGTGATGAGCCTGGTGTTCTGGAATGGCTCGGGCTCTGATAGCAACGGCTCGCCGCTGTTCCATCTGCTCAGCGGCGCCACCATGCTAGGCGCGTTCTTCATCGTCACCGATCCGGTCAGCAGCGCCACCAGCCCGCTCGGGCGTCTCATCTTCGGTGTTGGCGTCGGCATTCTGGTCTACGTCATCCGCGCCTGGGGCGGCTATCCGGATGGCGTGGCCTTCGGCGTGCTGCTGATGAACCTGGCGGCACCCACTATCGATTACTACACCCGCCCGCGCACCTACGGCCACCGCAAGGCCGAGCGCGGCTTCAAGCTGGGCGAATGACATGATGCTTCCGGAAATCAGCCGTTCCATGCTGAAGAACGCCGCGGTGCTGGGCCTGTTCGCAATTGTCACCGTAGGCGCGGTGACGCTGCTTCAGCAGGGAACCGCCGAACGCATTCAGGCCGCCGAACGCGCCGCACAGGTTCGCGCACTGGGTGAAATTTTGCCCGCAGGCAGTTATGACAATCACCTGCTCGACGACAGCGTGCCGATCCAGGACCGCTTGCTCGGCAACAAGAGCCCTCTGCCCGCTTATGTCGCAATCAAGGATGGCCGGCCAAGCGCCGTGATCCTCCAGGCCATCGCGCCGGATGGCTACAGCGGCGCGATTCACCTGCTGGTGGGCATCCACGCCGACGGCCGGGTCGCCGGTGTCCGCGTCATCGGCCATCGTGAAACGCCAGGACTGGGCGACAAGATCGAACTGGCGAAAAGTCGTTGGATTCGCAGCTTCGAAGGCAAGTCGCTGAGCAGCCCCGAGGCCGACGGCTGGGCGGTGAAGAAGGATCGCGGCGAGTTCGACCAGTTCGCCGGCGCCACCATCACCCCCCGCGCCGTGGTCGGCGCCGTGCACCGCGCCTTGCAGTACTTCGATGCGCACAAGGCCGAGCTGCTGGCAACCGGCGGCGAGACGACCGGGGCCGTCGGCGACGCCTTGGAAAGCCGCATCGAGCCCGCCGGAGCCACCGTCCACTCACGCGCCGGAAGTGCCGCCACCCGCGACGAGCTGCAAACCAACGAGCCTGAAGCCGAGCCGCAAGGGGATCAGCCATGAGCGCACCCAGCTATCGCGAACTGACCGTCAACGGACTGTGGAAGAACAACCCGGCGCTGGTCCAGCTGCTCGGGCTCTGCCCGCTGCTCGGCGTCAGCAACTCGGCGGTCAACGCACTCGGACTCGGCCTGGCGACGATGCTGGTGCTGACCTGTTCGAACATCGGCGTATCGCTGGTGCGCGGCGTGGTCAACACCGCGGTGCGTCTGCCGGCATTCGTGATGATCATCGCCGCGCTGACCACCTGCATTGAGCTACTGATGCAGGCCTTCACCTACGAGCTGTACCAGATCCTCGGCATCTTCATCCCGCTGATCACCACCAACTGCGTCATCCTTGGACGCGCCGACGGGTTCGCCGCCAAACACAATCCACTGATCGCAGGCTTCGACGGTCTGGTCATGGGCATCGGCTTCTGTCTGGTTCTGGTGGTGCTCGGCGGCCTGCGCGAACTGTTCGGCACCGGTGCGCTGTTCGCCAACATGCACCTGCTGTTCGGCCCGATCGCCGCTGACTGGCAGATCACTCTGTTCAGCGACTACAAGGGCTTCCTGTTGGCGATTCTGCCGCCTGGCGCCTTCATCGTGCTCGGCCTGCTGATTGCGCTGAAGAACCGGATCGACCAGCAGCTTGCCGAACGTGCCCGCGCCACCCAGCCCGCTGCGCCGGCCACCAGCCGCCGCGTACGCGTAACCGGTGTGATCGAGTGAGCCCGTTCCGATGAATGCCGAAAAACGTCGGGAGATCTTCCGGCGCTTGCATGAAGACAACCCCGAGCCGAAGACCGAGCTGGCCTACAGCACGCCCTTCGAGCTGCTGATCGCCGTGATCCTCTCGGCCCAGGCCACCGATGTCGGCGTGAACAAGGCCACTGCCAGGCTCTACCCCGTGGCCAACACCCCGGAGGCGATTTACGCCCTCGGCTACGACGGCCTGTGCGAGTACATCCGCACCATCGGGTTGTATCCGAGCAAGGCGAAGAACGTCATCGAGACCTGTCGCATCCTGATCGAGAAGCATGGCGGCCAGGTGCCGGACAATCGCGAGGATCTGGAAGCCCTCCCCGGGGTGGGCCGCAAGACCGCCAACGTGGTACTGAACACGGCATTCCGCCAATTCACCATGGCGGTGGACACGCACATCTTCCGGGTCAGCAACCGCACCGGCATCGCCCCAGGCAACAACGTTCTGGAGGTCGAACGCAAGCTGATTCGTTTCGTACCGAAGGATTATCTGCTCGATGCACACCACTGGCTGATCCTGCACGGCCGCTATGTCTGCAAGGCGCGCAAACCATTATGCGGCAGCTGTCGGATCGAGGATCTCTGCGAATACAGGCACAAGACTTCGGACGATTGAGTGCGCTAGCGAAAAGCTTGCATCGCGATTGAAAAAAACTTTTTTACCGGCTCCCGATTTGCGGCTATAAGGTGCGCCAAGAGCGCCCCGTAGCCTTGGAGTGAACAAGTGGCCGAGAAAGAAGACATTCAGATCGAAGACGATTTCATCGCCGAAGATGACGATGAGAGCAGCGAAGCTCCCGTCGAGGTCGCCAAGACCAATCTGACCAAGCGCCGAATCATCGACAACCTGCTGGAGGAACGCCGCCTGCAGAAACAGTTGAACGACTTCGACTTCGATCTATAAAAAAAAGAAAAAGCCCCGAAAGGGGCTTTTTCATATCTACCGATCAGTCAGCGCGCTTCGGCGACAAGAGTTCGATCTTGTAGCCATCCGGGTCTTCAACGAAGGCCAGAATGCTCGAACCGTGCATCATCGGCCCCGGCTCCCGGGTGATCTTGCCGCCACGGGCACGGATGTCCTCGCAGGCCTTGTAGACATCTTCCACTTCCAGGGCGATGTGGCCGTAGCCATTACCCAGCTCGTAGGTCTCGACACCCCAGTTGTGGGTCAGCTCGATGACGCTGTTGTGCGCCTCGTCGCCGTAACCGACGAAGGCGAGCGTGAATTTGCCGTCCGGATAGTCTTTGCGGCGCAGCAGGGTCATGCCCAGCACTTCGGTATAGAAGGCGATGGACTTTTCCATATCGCCGACACGCAGCATGGTATGCAGCAGTCTCATGATTCAGGTCTCCTCGTTCGGCAGCGCTTGTGGCAGTGCAGAAAGTACAACCCCGGCACATGGCCGGGGTCGGTTTGCTCAGGCGCGCCAGCTTATCAGAACTGGGTGCGGCCCTTGCCGGCAGCGATGCGCATGCGCAGGGCGTTGAGCTTGATGAAGCCGCCGGCGTCCGCCTGGTTGTAGGCGCCGCCATCCTCTTCGAAGGTCGCAATGTTGGCGTCGAACAGCGAATCGTCGGACTTGCGGCCGACGACGATGACGTTGCCCTTGTACAGCTTCAGGCGCACGACGCCGTTCACGTTGACCTGGGAAGCGTCGATCATCTGCTGCAGCATGCTGCGCTCGGGACTCCACCAGTAGCCGTTGTAGATCAGGCTGGCGTACTTGGGCATCAGCTCGTCTTTCAGGTGCGCGACCTCGCGGTCGAGGGTGATCGACTCGATGGCGCGGTGGGCCTTGAGCATGATGGTGCCGCCGGGCGTCTCATAGCAGCCGCGGGACTTCATGCCGACATAGCGGTTCTCGACGATGTCGAGGCGGCCGATGCCGTTTTCGCCGCCGATGCGGTTCAGCTCGGCCAGGACCTGAGCTGGAGTCATGTCCTTGCCATCGATGGCGACGATGTCGCCCTTGCGGTAGGTCAGTTCGATGTAGGTGGGGGTGTCCGGCGCCGCTTCCGGCGACTTGGTCCAGCGCCACATGTCTTCTTCGTGCTCGGTCCAGGTGTCTTCCAGCACACCGCCCTCGTAGGAGATGTGCAGCAGGTTGGCATCCATGGAGTAAGGCGACTTCTTCTTGCCGTGGCGCTCGATCGGGATGGCATGCTTCTCGGCGTAGTCCATCAGCTTCTCGCGCGACAGCAGATCCCACTCGCGCCAGGGAGCGATCACCTTGACGCCCGGCTTCAGCGCATAGGCGCCCAGCTCGAAGCGCACCTGGTCGTTACCCTTGCCGGTGGCACCGTGGGAGATGGCATCGGCACCAGTCTCGTTGGCGATCTCGATCAGGCGCTTGGCGATCAGCGGACGGGCGATGGAGGTACCCAGCAGGTACTCGCCTTCGTAAACGGTATTGGCACGGAACATGGGGAAGACGAAGTCGCGCACGAACTCTTCGCGCAGGTCGTCGATGTAGATTTCCTTGACGCCCAGAGCCTGCGCCTTGGTGCGCGCTGGCTCGACTTCTTCGCCCTGGCCGAGGTCGGCGGTGAAGGTCACCACTTCACAGTTATAGGTGTCTTGCAGCCACTTCAGAATCACCGAGGTGTCCAGGCCACCGGAATAGGCCAGAACTACCTTCTTAACGTCCGCCATGCCATCAGCTCCACGGGTTGTACGGAAAGCCTGCGATTCTACCGGTCATGGGCTGGCTTTTACAGGGGCGCGCCGCTGCGGCGGCAATCAAGACGACGGGGTGGCGGGAGCCGAGGGCGCAGGAGGCGCCGCTTCTCGCGCCAGGCGCAAGGTGACACGCCGATTCTTCGCGCGATTGGCCTCGCTGCTGTTGGCCACCAGCGGATAGCGCTCGCCATGGAAGCGCAGGGTGATCTGCTCCAGCGCTATGCCGCTGGCGACCAGGTACTCCTGAACCGCCAGTGCGCGACGGCGCGACAGATCCCGATTGAGCAGGCGATTGCCGCTGTTGTCCGAGTGGCCATCCAGTTCGATGCGATTCACACTGGGATCGGCGCGCATGTACTGCAGAACGACATCGAGCCTGGCGCGCCCCTGAGCGTCCAGCACCACATCGCTGCTCGGGAAACCGATCTGCGACTGGCGCACCTGATCGAAATTGACTGGCAGCAGCTTGGCCGTACAGGCGCGGTAGTCCTCATAAGCCTTGCCGAAGCGCGCCGGCAACAGGCGAATCTCCAGGGTATCGCCGCCGTGCATGGTGCGATGCCGAACCACCGGGCTACGCCCTTCGAGCAGGCCGCTGAGCAGGCGCCCGGCCTGTAGCTGGGTGCTGTTGAACGGAATATCGCCACCACTCACGGTGACCACGCCGAGATTGATATCACTGCGCGACGGTTGCCAAGGCGCCGCTGCGGCGAGCAGTGTCGCCGAGCCGGCGCGAAGCCAGCGCTCCGGCGAGTGCAGACGAAAGACCGCCTGTTCGCCGGCACGCCTGACGAACTCGCCGCTGCCGAAACCGGCGATGGGCTGGGTCAGTCGGCACTCGAACTGATCGCCCTCCACCTGCCATTGCACCCGTTCCAGCCGCGTCTGGAATGTCAGGGCGTTGGCCGGTGAAGCGAGCAGGCACAACAGTACGAGGGGGCGCAGGCGCACGATGAACTCCGAGAGGATGCGTATTCCTTCTAGGTATCGGTGCCCGACCGGCAAACTTGAGCGTGTCACGGTCAGTGCCCAAGCCTGGCAGACGAAGGCAAGATGCCGTCTCCGGGCTTTTCCGGTAGCATTCGCGCACGTTTCACCCGCCTGGAAACCCCTGCATGTCCGACCGACTCACCCTGTTGCGCCCCGACGACTGGCACATCCACCTGCGCGACGGCGCCGCCCTGCCTCACACCGTCGCGGATGCTGCTCGCCAGTTCGCCCGCGCCATCATCATGCCGAACCTGGTGCCACCGGTACGCAATGCCGACGAGGCCGAAGCCTATCGCCAGCGCATCCTGGCGGCTCGGCCGGCCGGCAGTGATTTCACGCCATTGATGGTGCTCTATCTCACCGACAGCACCAGTTCTGACGATATCCGCCAGGCCAAGGCCAGCGGCTTCGTGCATGCCGCCAAGCTATATCCGGCAGGCGCGACCACCAACTCCGCTTCCGGCGTGACCGCGATCGACAACATCTTCGGTGTGCTGGAAACCATGGCCGAGGTCGGCCTGCCTTTGCTGGTCCACGGCGAGGTCACGCGCAGCGAGATCGATATCTTCGATCGCGAGAAGCACTTCATCGACGAGCAGTTGAGTCGCGTCACCGCGCGCTTCCCAACCCTGAAAGTGGTGTTCGAGCACATCACCACCCGTGACGCCGTGCAGTTCGTCCAGGCGGCAGGCACCAACGTCGGCGCCACCATCACCGCGCACCACCTGCTGTACAACCGCAACCACATGCTGGTCGGCGGCATTCGTCCGCACCTTTTCTGCCTGCCGGTGCTCAAGCGCAACGTTCACCAGGAAGCCCTGCTGGGTGCCGCCACCAGCGGCAACCCGAAGTTCTTCCTCGGCACCGACTCGGCCCCCCACGCACAGCACGGCAAGGAAGCTGCCTGCGGTTGTGCTGGGTGCTATACCGCGCATGCGGCCATCGAGCTGTACGCCGAAGCCTTCGAGCAGCGGCAGGCGCTGGACAAACTGGAACCCTTTGCCAGTCACTTCGGTCCGGATTTCTACGGTCTGCCGCGCAACACCACGCAGATCACCCTGGTGCGCGAGGAGTGGAACGTGCCGGCCAATCTGCCATTCGGTGAGCAGGTCGTCGTGCCGCTGCGTGCCGGGGAACGACTGCACTGGCGTCTGGAGACGAACGCATGAGCGAAGAACACTTCGAAGACGAGCTCGAAGAGCACCTGCCGGGCAAACCCCGCTCGCCGATGGCGCGGCGTTTCCGTGGTTTCCTGCCAGTGGTGATCGATGTCGAGTGCGGCGGCTTCAACAGCGCAACGGATGCGCTGCTGGAAATTGCGGCCGTGACCATCGGCATGGACGAGCAAGGCCTGCTGTACCCGCAGGACACCTTGTTCTACCGCGTGGAGCCTTTCGCTGGCGCCAACATCGAGGCAGCCGCGCTGGAGTTCACCGGCATCAAGCTCGACCATCCGCTGCGCATGGCCGTGCCCGAATCGCAGGCCCTGACCGATATCTTTCGCAGCGTGCGCAAGGCGGTGAAATCCGCCGGCTGCAAGCGCGCGATTCTGGTCGGTCATAACAGCAGCTTCGACCTGGGATTTCTCAACGCAGCGATCGCTCGTTGCGAGATCAAGGGCAACCCGTTCCACCCCTTCTCCAGCTTCGACACCGCCACCCTCGCTGGCCTTGCCTACGGTCAGACCGTGCTGGCCAAGGCCTGCCAGGCCGCCGGGATCGACTTCGACGGCCGCGAGGCGCACTCGGCCCGGTACGACACCGAGAAGACTGCCGAGCTGTTCTGCGGCATCGTCAATCGTTGGCGGGAAATGGGCGGCTGGGAAGAGTTCGACGAGTAACGTCCGGGATACGGCGCATCGGGGCGAAGGCCCGCTTTGCAATGCCAGCAGTCGAGATCGAGGCTGTAAACGAAAAAAGGCCAGTCATGCGACTGGCCTTTTTTGTATTACCGCAGCGTTTACAGCTGCTTGCCCCGGTTGCCGTGCTGGCCAACGAAGGCCTGAACGGCCTTCAGGTCGTTCGGCAGCACCGTGCAACGCTCGCTGCGTTCGAACAGATCAGCCAGGTGCGCCGGCAGGGCAAGTGCCTGGCCAATACCCGCCTTCTCCACCGCATCCGGGAATTTCACCGGGTGCGCGGTGCCCAGTGTCACCATCGGGATGCTCAGGCTGCGACGGCATTCGCGTGCGGCATGCACGCCGATAGCCGTATGCGGATCGAGCACCTCGCCGGTTTCCTTGAAGACCTGAGCGATGGTGGCGCAGGTCTGCTCGTCATCCACGGCCAGCGAATCGAACAGCTTGCGCGCTTCGGCCCAGCGTTCCTCTTCCACCGACAGCTTGCCGCTGGCACGGAAACCATCCAGCAATTCGGCCACGGCCTTGCCATTGCGACCATGCAGGTCGAACAGCAGACGCTCGAAGTTCGACGACACCATGATGTCCATCGACGGCGACAGCGACGCGTGCAGCGTGTCCTTGTCGTAGCGGTTGCCGGACATGAAGCGATGCAGGATGTCGTTGCGGTTGGTAGCAACGATCAGCTGGTTGATCGGCAGGCCCATGTTACGCGCCAGATAGCCGGCAAAGATGTCGCCGAAATTGCCGGTCGGCACCGAGAACGCCACGGAGCGCGCCGGACCGCCGAGCTGCAGTGCAGCGTGGAAGTAGTAGACGATCTGGGCCATGATCCGCGCCCAGTTGATCGAGTTGACTGCCACCAGACGGGTGCCCTTGAGGAAACCCTGGTCGGCAAAGCTGGCCTTGACCATCTCCTGGCAGTCGTCGAAGTTGCCTTCGATGGCGATGTTGTGAATGTTGTCGCCGAGGATGGTGGTCATCTGCCGGCGCTGCACCTCGGATACGCGGTTGTGCGGGTGCATGATGAAGATGTCGACGTTGTCGCAGGCCTTGCAGCCTTCGATGGCCGCCGAACCGGTATCACCGGAGGTGGCGCCCATGATCACCACGCGCTCGCCACGCTTGGCCAGCACGTGATCGAGCAGACGACCGAGCAGCTGCAAGGCGAAATCCTTGAACGCCAGGGTTGGGCCGTGAAACAGCTCCAGCACCCACTCGTTGCCGTTCAGCTGACGCAGCGGGGCGATGGCGCTATGGGCGAAGACGCCATAGGTTTCTTCGAGGATTCGCTTGAAGTCGGCGTCCGGAATGCTGCCGGCAACGAACGGGCGCATGACCCGAAAGGCCAGCTCGTGATACGGCAGGCCGGCCCAAGAGGCAATTTCTTCCACGGTGAACCGCGGCAGGTTCTCCGGCACGTACAGGCCGCCATCGCTGGCCAGGCCGGCCAGCAGGACGTCTTCGAAGTTCAGGGCCGGCGCCTGGCCGCGAGTGCTGATGTAGCGCATTTGTTCAAACCTTCGGTTCGAGCGGCAGGCTGGCGCTGCAGGTATCAGGCTGTTCCGTGCCTGCAGCTGCGGCCTGCGGCTTGGTTAGTTGAGCTGTTCGACGCGAATGCGCACGACCTTGTCCGCCACATCATCGAGGGCTTCCAACGCAGCGATAGCATCGTCGATACGCTGCTCGACCACTCGATGGGTCACCAGAATCACAGGAACCAGACCGTCCTGGACTTCGGCCTCCTTCTGCATGATCGACTCGATGTTGATGCCACGCTCGGAGAGAATGGTTGCCACCTGAGCCAGCACGCCCGGATGGTCCTTGGCCTGGATGCGCAGGTAGTAGGCGCTCTCGCAGGCACTGATCGGCAGAATTGGATGATCGGACAGCGAGTCGGGCTGGAACGCCAGATGCGGCACGCGATTGTTCGGATCGGTGGTCAGGGCCCGGGTCACATCCACGAGGTCGGCCACGACTGCCGAAGCGGTCGGCTCCATGCCTGCACCGGCGCCGTAGTAGAGCGTGCTGCCGACGGCGTCGCCATTGACCATGACCGCATTCATCACGCCATTGACGTTGGCGATCAGGCGGTCGGCCGGAATCAGTGTCGGATGAACGCGCAGTTCGATGCCAGCATCGGTGCGGCGGGCGACGCCCAGGTGCTTGATGCGATAGCCCAGCGCTTCGGCGTAATTCACATCAGCCGTGGTCAGGCGCGCGATGCCCTCGGTGTAAGCCTTGTCGAACTGCAGCGGGATCCCGAAAGCGATGGACGCCAGGATCGTAAGCTTGTGCGCGGCATCAATGCCCTCGACGTCGAAGGTCGGGTCGGCCTCGGCGTAGCCGAGCTCCTGGGCTTCCTTGAGAACGTCCTCGAAGGTGCGCCCCTTTTCACGCATCTCGGTGAGGATGAAGTTGCCGGTGCCGTTGATGATTCCCGCCAGCCAGTTGATGCGGTTACCGGCCAACCCTTCACGAATCGCCTTGATGACCGGAATACCACCCGCGACCGAGGCTTCGAAGGCGACGATTACGCCCTTCTCGCACGCCTTGGCGAAGATTTCGTTGCCATGCACGGCGATCAGCGCCTTGTTGGCGGTGACCACATGCTTGCCATTCTCGATGGCCTTGAGGACGAGCTCCTTGGCCAGGGTATAGCCGCCGATCAGCTCGACAACGATGTCGATTTCGGGGTTGTTCACGACATCGAAGATGTCCGCCGTGATGGCTGTCGTACCGGTATCGCACTTGGGATTCGGGTGCCGGGTGGCAATCTGCGCAACCTCGATTCCGCGCCCGGCACGGCGGGCAATCTCCTCGGCGTTGCGTTTGAGCACATTGAAGGTACCGCCACCGACGGTTCCCAGCCCACAGATGCCAACTTTCACCGGTTTCAAGCTGAACTCCCCATTCACAGCGAGACGACCGGACCTGCCGGTCGACAAAAGAGTCGCACATTACGAAGGGAGCAGCTTTTAGTCAATCAGCCTCGCCTTGCTGCGGGCACGCCCGATCGTCAAGTTTCAACCGCTGATGCCATTGCGCGAGCGACTCATCCGGGTATTCGGCAAAACAGCGATCATGTCCCTGTACCTGCGGCTCTACCCAACTGGCCTTGGAGTCGAGCATCAGATGCGTGTGCTCCAGCGGGATGGGCAGATCGGTGTCGATCGCCGATGCAAAGGGATGCACCAGCTCGGGCCAGCTCGGATCCCACAACCACAACGCACTGGCGCAGTGTCGACAGAAGTGGCGGCGACCATCACTGATCTTTACCTCGCCAGTCTCGGCATCGGTGATATGCGCCTGGTAGACGCCAAGATGCTCCCGCCCCTCGACCTGCAGGCTTCGATAGTCACCACCAAGATTGATCGCGTAGCCGCCGCCACCCGCTGTCTTGCGACAGATCGAGCAGTAGCAGCGCATGAAAGGATACGGCTGCGCGGATTCTAGGCTGAACCGCACAGCCTGACAGTGACAGGAACCTTCGAGCTTCATCACGCCCTCCTCATTCAGACCCTTAGGGTTTTGAACGCATCAGGCCAGCCAGTTCCACTATCGGCAATCAGCCCGAATGAATCGGACCAATGGCCTCAACGCATTACTCGGCAGCGAGCGCAACTTCTGCTAATTGGGCCGCCGGCTGATAGCCGGGAATCATCTGACCGTTGGCGAGAATGATGGCAGGCGTGCCCTGTACGCCGATCATCTGGCCAAGCTGATACTGCTTTTCGATAGGCGTCTCGCAGCTGGCTGTGGGCAGATCTTCACGCGCCTTGGCCTTGTTCATGGCGTCCTGGCGATCCTTGGCGCACCACACGCTGGTCAGGGTATTGGCCCCATGGCTACCCATCCCCTGCCGCGGAAACGCGACATAGCGAACCTCAACGCCGAGGCGGTTCAACTGCGAAACCTCGCTGTGCAGCTTCTGGCAGTAGCCACAGTCAGTATCGGTAAATACGGTGATATGGGTCTTGGGTTCCTTGGGCGCGAACACCACCATCTCGCTGGCCGGGATCGAGTTGATCTGCTTGGCCACCGACTTGCTTTGAGCTTGCTCGGTCAGGTTGACGGCCTGACCATCCTTGAACTGGTAGAGATAGCCCTGGATGACGAACTGCCCATCAGCGCTGGCATACAGCTGCCGCCCGCCCTCCAGCTGAACCTGATAAACCCCGGGCATCGGGCTCTCGGCAATAGCCTCGATGGGCATGTCCGGCTGGATCTTCTGCAAAGACTGGCGAATCGCCTGATCCGGATCGGCGGCCATTACAACAACGCTGGCCAGACCTGCAACGGCGGCAGCGAACATACGAATCACGCCCATGGAAACTCCTGGCAGCGACAATCGGGGAAAGGCGCAAAGCCTATCATAGCCATGCCGTACAAACTGCTAGCTGCTTCTCTGGGCCGCCGCCGAGACCACGGCCTACCAGCGCCGGCGCTCTGCCCTAGCCGCGTGGATGGTGCGCCGCATGCAACTCCTGCAACCGCGCTCGCGCAATGTGGGTGTAGATCTGAGTGGTCGACAGGTCGCTGTGACCAAGCAACATCTGCACGGTGCGCAGATCCGCGCCATGGTTGAGCAAGTGCGTGGCGAAAGCGTGGCGCAAGGTATGCGGTGAAATCGATGCGGCGACACCGGCGACCTTCGCGTGCAGCTTGATCCGGTGCCAGAAGGTCTGGCGTGTCATCTGGCCACCGCGCTGACTGGGAAACAGCACATCACTGGCCTTGCCCGAGAGCAAGAGTTCACGACCATCGCGCTGATAACGCTCCAGCCAGTGCAAAGCTTCATCGCCAAGCGGCACAAGACGCTCTTTATTACCTTTACCGAACGTTCGCACGACGCCCTGGCGCATGCTTACCTGCTCGAGCGTCAGGCTGATCAACTCGGTAACCCGCAACCCGCAGGCATAAAGCACCTCGAGCATGGCGCGATCACGCAGACCTAACGGCTCTCCAATATCTGGCGCCGTCAGCAATGCCTCTACATCGGCTTCGGACAGCGCTTTCGGCAAGGGACGTCCAAGCCGTGGCAGATCCACGCGCAAGGTCGGATCGACGGCGATCTCGCCCTCGCGTAACAGGTAGCGATAAAAGCCCCGTAAGCCTGACAGAAAGCGCGCCGTGGAGCGCGCCTTGTAACCATTGTTCAGACGCCATGCGAGGTAATCGAGAATGATCTCGCGCCCGGCGGTGGCAAGTCGAACGCCTCGCTCCTCCAGCCAGCCGTTGAACAATGCGAGGTCGCTGCGGTAGGCCTCGCGGCTATTGTCCGCCAGCCCTTTTTCCAGCCAGAGCGCATCGAGGTAACGGTCGATGACGGGGTCGTCGAGTGCAGGCATGACAGCTTCAATCAGAAGGGGGGCAACAGTTTTCCACAGGCGTCCCGATGCGGCCAGAGCGCAAACGAATCGGAATCTCTTCATCCGATCGCTGCCCCAATCGCAGGCACAAGTCTCGCTCCGCCGGAATCAGCAGGCCCTAGAAACGAAAAAAGCAGCCCGAGGGCTGCTTTTTTTGCGGAACCGCGGTCTTAGACCAGCTTTTCCTTGATGCGGGCGGCCTTGCCGGACAGCGCGCGGAGGTAGTACAGCTTGGCCTTGCGCACGTCACCGCGACGCTTGACGCTGATGCTGTCGACCATCGGGCTGTAGCTCTGGAAAGTACGCTCGACGCCTACACCGTTGGAGATCTTGCGAACGGTGAAAGCACTGTTCAGACCGCGGTTGCGCTTGCCAATCACGACGCCTTCGAAGGCCTGCAGACGCTGACGCTCGCCTTCCTTCACCTTCACCTGAACGATAACGGTGTCGCCCGGTGCGAACGGCGGGATTTCTTTGTTCATCTGCTCGGCTTCGAGCTGCTGAATGATCTTGTTGGTCATGCTGTGCTCCTAAGGTCAACCCTGTGGGTTGCCATCGATACGTTAACTATCGTCCCGCTGGCGGATGTATTCCGCCAGCAGCTTCTGTTCTTCTCCAGAAAGCGAGCGGCTATCCAGAAGATCGGCGCGTCGCTCCCAGGTCCTTCCAAGGGACTGCTGCAAGCGCCAGCGTCGGATGTGTTCGTGGTTGCCGCTGAGCAGCACATCAGGAACACATTTACCCGCATACACCTCAGGACGCGTGTAGTGCGGACAGTCGAGCAGGCCGTCGGTGAACGAATCCTCCTCGGCGGAACCAGCATGACCCAGGGCGCCCGGAAGCAGCCTCGTCACGGCGTCGATCAGCACCATTGCCGGCAACTCGCCACCGGACAACACGTAATCACCAATCGACCATTCCTCATCGACATGCGCTTCGATGAAGCGCTCATCAATACCTTCGTAGCGACCGGCAATCAGGATAAGCGCATCCTCTTTTGCCATCTCGCGGACATCAGCCTGTTTCAGCTGGCGCCCCTGCGGCGAGAGGTAGATCACCTTCGCCGTCTCACCCGCAGCCTGTTTGGCGTCAGCCAAGGCAAGCTCGAGCGGCTTGATCTTCATCACCATGCCGGGGCCACCGCCGAATGGGCGGTCGTCCACTGTTTGGTGGCGGTCTTCGGTGTAGCTTCTGGGGTTCCAGCAGCTCAACTGCAACAACCCCTGCTTCACGGCACGACTGGTAATCCCGTAGTCACATATCGCTGCGAACATATCCGGGAAAAGGCTGATGACCTCGACGCGCAAAGCGGACATGCCGTTCAGAAATCCGCGTCCCAATCGACCTGCATCTCGCCCGCTACCAGATCGATCTTCAACACGCATTGATCGGTGTAAGGCAGCAGACGCTCGCGATCGTCCAGGCTTTCAGCACAAGGCTTCACGACCATCACGTCGTTGGCTCCGGTTTCAAGCAGGTGATCGATCTGACCAAGCAACTGCCCAGCCTGATTGATGACCTTCAAGCCCTGAAGCTGATACCAGTAGTACTCACCGTCGTCCAAGGCGGGCAGTTCGCTACGCGGGATGCATATCTCGAAATCGGCGTAGGTACGCGCAACTTCGCGATCATCCAACCCACTCAGCGTTGCCACCAGGATCTTCCCCTGGAGGCGCCCCTTGACCAACTCGACCTGCTTCACCTCGTCGCCTCGCCTCAGCGTCCAGCGTCGATAGCCCAGCAGGTTGTCGATCGGATCAGTAAAGGAATAGACCTTTACGTCACCGCGTACGCCATGCACCGAAACGATCTTGCCGATGACAACCAGGTCATCGACCGGAGCAGACGTTGCGTTCATGAGATTCAGGCAGCGGCCTTAGCAGCTTCCTTCAGCAGCTGAGCAACGCGCTCAGACGGCTGTGCGCCCTGGCTCAGCCAGTAAGTAGCGCGCTCCTGGTTTACAGAAAGCTTCACTTCCGCACCAGTGGCGATCGGGTTGAAGAAACCGATGCGCTCGACGAAGCGACCATCACGCGGGTTGCGGCTGTTGGTCACGGTCAGGTGGTAGAAAGGGCGCTTCTTGGAGCCGCCACGGGCGAGACGAATAGTTACCATGTGAACATCGTTCCTGTAGTCGGTGCTAACTTACTTAAGGCACACACTTAAAATGGGCCTAGGCCCGAAAGGCCGCACATTTTAAGGAATGCCGGGGATTTTGCAAACTCTTTTACTAAAGGTCTCAGCCGGAGCTAGGTGATACCCGGCATCAGGCTGCAGACCGCATTACGTCGCGGCTCAGCGCCGCGACAAGACACTCTCTAGAACTTCGGCATGCCGCCGCCTGGGAACATGCCGCCCATGCCGCGCATCATCTTGGTCATGCCACCCTTGCCGGTGACCTTTTTCATCATCTTCTGCATCTGCTTGTGCTGCTTGATCAGCCGGCCGATATCCTGCACCTGGGTACCTGACCCCATGGCGATACGGCGCTTGCGCGATCCACTGATGATGTCAGGATTGCGTCGCTCGGCAGGCGTCATCGAGTTGATGATCGCCTCCATCTGCATGAACTGCTTCTCCGCTGCGCCCTGAGCATGCCCCATCTGCGACAGGTTGACGCCACCGATCGATGGCAGCTTGTCCATCAAGCCACCGAGGCCGCCCATGTTCTTCATCTGCTGTAGCTGATCGCGGAAGTCCTCGAGATCGAACCCTTTGCCCTTCTTGAGCTTCTTGGTGAGCTTCTCGGCCTTCTCGCGATCAAGGGTCTGCTCGGCCTGCTCGATAAGGCTGAGCACATCGCCCATGCCGAGGATGCGAGAGGCGATACGATCCGGATGGAAAGGTTCAAGGGCGTCACTCTTCTCGCCCATGCCGAGGAACTTGATCGGCTTCCCGGTCACGTGCCGCACCGAAAGCGCGGCACCACCACGCGCATCGCCATCCACCTTGGTCAACACCACACCGGTCAGCGGCAGTGCTTCGCCGAACGCCTTGGCGGTGTTTGCCGCGTCCTGGCCCGTCATGGCATCGACCACGAACAGCGTTTCGGCAGGATTGATCGCGGCGTGTACAGCCTGGATCTCGGCCATCATCTCGGCATCAACGGCCAGACGACCGGCAGTATCCACCAGCACCACGTCAATGAACTTGAGCTTGGCTTCACGGATGGCCGCCTGGGCGATCTCCACCGGCTTCTGGCTGATATCGGAAGGGAAGAAGGTCACACCCACTTCGCCGGCCAGGGTTTCGAGCTGCTTGATCGCAGCCGGACGATAGACGTCAGCCGAAACCACCAGCACGCTCTTCTTCTTGCGCTCCTTGAGGAAGCGCGCCAGCTTCCCCACGGTGGTGGTCTTGCCCGCCCCCTGCAGGCCGGCCATCAGCACCACGGCCGGCGGAGTGACCTGAAGCGCCAGGTCCTCGTTGGCCGCGCCCATCAACTCTTCCAGCTCTGCGCGAACGATCTTCACGAACGCCTGACCCGGAGTCAGGCTCTTCGAGACCTCGGTGCCAACAGCGCGCTCCTTGACCCGATTGACGAACTCCTTGACCACCGGCAGTGCGACGTCGGCCTCGAGCAGCGCCATCCGCACTTCACGCAGCGTGTCCTTGATGTTGTCCTCGGTCAGCTTCGCCTTGCCGGTGACGTGGCGAAGCGTTTGTGAGAGGCGGTCGGTTAGGTTTTCGAACATGAGCCATTCCACGCTGTGGTGCTGAAGGGCGAGATTATAGAAGGTGCGGGCGTCCGGCCGGTACCCCGACTGCACGGCTTTTCGTATTTACCTGGCCGCGCCAGCCGCCGCGCGACCCAAAGCCAGGGATGGATGGCGCAGCATGCGGCGCATCGCACGCCGTGACGATCCGTAACCCGGCCACCGCTTTTGCGCCTCGGGTCTTTGTGCCACACTCACGACCTTTCGAGCCCGTTACCGGAACTTATGCACCCTCTGCTACCCAGCCTTGCCGCCGCGGCTCTGTATGCCGGCGCCACGGGTTATCAAAGTTTGCGTCTGGCACAACGCGCCGTGCCGGACAGACGTCTGCTGCTGACAGTCGGACTGCTCGCTCTGCTTGCCCATGGGATCAGCCTTTTCATCCAGCTGATATCACCAAGCGGCCTGCACTTGGACTTCTTCACCGCCTCAAGCCTGATTGCCGCTGCTGTCATCCTGCTGATACTACTGGCGCTGCATCGGATGCCAGTGGAAAACCTGCTGCTGCTGCTCTTTCCACTGGGCTGCCTGACGGTACTCTTCGCCCAGTTCGCCCCATCCGGCACTGCACCTGCGATTGCTGAGGAGCCGGGCATACTCGCGCATATCCTGCTGTCGATCCTGGCCTACGGCATGCTGACCATTGCGGTCTTCCAGGCCTTGTTGCTGCTGCTGCAGGATCACCACCTCAAGCACAAGCATCCCTCGGGCCTGATCCGCAACTTCCCGCCTCTGCAGACGATGGAAAGCCTGTTGTTCGGCTTTCTCTGGGCAGGTTGGCTGCTTCTGTCCGCCTCACTGCTTTCCGGCTGGCTGTTTCTTGATGACCTTTTTGCGCAGCACCTGGTCCACAAGACACTCCTTTCGGTGGTTGCCTGGATCGTCTTCGGCCTGCTGCTGTGGGGGCGCCACCAGCTTGGCTGGCGCGGCTACAAGGCCATCCGCTGGACACTGGTCGGTTTCTGCCTGCTGATGCTGGCGTATTTCGGCAGCAAGCTCGTCCGCGAATTCATCCTGCACATCTGACGCAAACAGGCTAACCCGTGGAAAATCTACACCCCGGCTTTCTGGTCGGACTGCTGGTCTTTCTGCTGCTGTGCTCGGCATTCTTCTCCAGCTCCGAAACCGGCATGCTCAGCCTCAACCGCTACCGCCTCAGGCATCAGGCCAAGGAAGGGCATCGAGGCGCGCAGCGCGCCAGCGAACTGCTGGCCCATCCTGACCGCCTGCTGGGCACCATTCTGGTTGGCAACAACTTCGTCAACATCCTGGCCTCATCCATCGCCACCGTGCTCGCGATGCAGCTATGGGGCGAAGCAGGGATCGCGATTGCCACCATCGGCCTGACCATCATCTTGCTGATCTTCGGCGAAATCACGCCGAAAACCCTGGCCGCACTACGCCCGGAGATTGTCGCCTACCCGGTCAGCCTGCCGCTGAAGCTGTTGCAGAAGGTGCTTTATCCCCTGGTTGCCATGCTCGGCTGGGTAAGCAACGGGCTGCTCAAGCTGCTTGGCGTCGACCTGTCCAACAAGGGCAACGACAGCCTGTCCACCGAGGAGCTACGCAGCGTCGTACGCGAATCCGGCACCGACCTGCCGCTGAATCGCCAGAGCATGTTGCTCGGCATTCTCGACCTGGAGCGGGTCACTGTCGACGACATCATGATCCCGCGCAACGAGGTTACCGGGATCGATCTCGATGACGATCTGGAATCGATCATCGGTCAGCTGCGCACCACGCCACATACTCGCCTGCCGGTGTTTCGCAACGACATCAACCAGATCGAAGGCATCGTCCATATGCGACAGATTGCCCGCCTGCTCAGTCATGACCAGCTAACCAAGGAAAGCCTGCTCGAAGCCTGTAACGAACCCTATTTCGTACCGGAAAATACTCCGCTTTCCACCCAGCTGCTGAACTTCCAGAAGCAGAAGCGACGGATCGGCATCGTGGTCGACGAATACGGCGACGTCCGCGGCATCGTCACGCTTGAGGACATCCTCGAAGAGATCGTCGGCGAGTTCAGCAATCAGGACGTACTGCGCAGCCCGGATATTCACCCGCAGGACGACGGCACGCTGGTGATCGATGGCGCCGCCTACATTCGCGAGGTAAACCGGGCCCTCGGGTGGAAGTTGCCTTGCGACGGCCCCAAGACGCTCAACGGCCTCATCACCGAGGCCCTTGAGCACATGCCGGATAGCGGCATCTGCTTGCAGATCGGCAACTACCGGCTGGAAATCCTGCAAGCGGCCGATAACCGCGTGAAAAGCGTACGCGCCTGGACCATCGACGACACATCCTCGGACGAGCAGCAACCCGAGTAATCGGGGCGGCAGCAAGCCGGCCCGCCAGCCTCACAGCTCCACTTTCACCGCGGCAGCTGCACGCAACGCCTTTTCTCTCGCCGCATCGATGGATACGTCCCGCGCCAGCGCGACCCCCATGCGCCGTTGGCCGCTTACACCGGGCTTGCCGAACAGACGCAGCGCGGTATCCGGTTCTGCAAGCGCAGCAGCGAGATTGCCGAAGCTCACTTCGGTGGATTCACCTTCTACCAGAATCACCGCTGAAGCCGCCGAGCCCATCTGGCGGATGCTCGGAATCGGCAGGCCGAGAATGGCCCGCGCATGCAGCGCGAACTCGGAAAGGTCCTGCGAAACCAGTGTCACAAGGCCGGTATCGTGAGGACGCGGGGAGATTTCGCAGAACCAGACCTGATCGCCTTTGACGAACAACTCGACGCCAAAGATGCCCCGCCCACCCAACGCCTCGGTGACCGCCAGTGCAATGCGCTTCGCCTCGGCCATCGCCGCCGGCGCCATCGGCTGCGGCTGCCATGACTCTTGATAGTCGCCCTTCTCCTGGCGGTGGCCGACCGGCTCACAGAAGCTCGTGCCACCCGCATGGCGCACCGTCAGCAAGGTGATTTCATAATCAAAGTCGATGAAGCCCTCGACGATGACCCGGCCGCGACCTGCACGACCGCCGGCCTGCGCATAACCCCAGGCGGCATTGATATCGGCTTCGCTGCGCAGCACCGACTGCCCCTTGCCGGACGAGCTCATCACCGGCTTGACCAGACAGGGAAAGCCCAGCGTCATCGCCGCCGAGCGACACTCCTCCAGCGAATCCGCGAAGCGATAGGGTGAAGTCGGCAAGCCCAGCTCCTCTGCGGCCAGTCGGCGAATGCCTTCGCGATTCATCGTCAGCTGCGCGGCCCGGGCCGTGGGTATCACGGTGTAGCCTTCGCCCTCCAGCTCGACCAGGGTAGCGGTGGCGATGGCCTCGATCTCCGGCACGATGTAATGCGGTCGCTCCTGCTCGATCAACGCTCGCAGCGCAGCACCGTCGAGCATGTCGACCACGTGGCTGCGGTGCGCAACCTGCATGGCTGGTGCATTGGCGTAGCGGTCGACCGCTATGACTTCCACGCCAAGCCGCTGCAGCTCAATAACCAGCTCCTTGCCAAGCTCGCCGCAGCCACAGAGCAGGACGCGCGTAGCGCTGGAAGACAATGGTGTACCTATTCTTGGCATGGAATCCTCGCGACTCTGGAAATACAAACGAACCCGGCACGCGCCTACATCAGCTGGCCACTGAGGCGAAGTCGCTCGCTGCAGCGTTGAAGCACCTCGCGCCGCTCCTCGTTGCTCATCAACCCCCAGCGCCGGATCTCATCCGCGCTTCGCTGGCAACCGACGCACAGGTCATCCTCATCCAGAGCGCAGAGACTGACGCAGGGCGAGGCGACCGGCTTTTCCTGCGTGTTCACTCATCGCGCTCCAGCTCACGCGCGTACCGCTGAGCGTTATGCACGTAGTGAGCGGCGCTGGCTTCGAGCATCTTCTTCTGCTCATCGCTCAGCTCACGCACCACTTTGCCTGGCGAGCCGACCACCAGTGAGCCATCGGGAATTTCCTTGCCCTCGGCAATCAGGGTGTTGGCGCCAATGATGCAGTGCTTGCCGATCTTCGCGCCGTTGAGCACCACCGCATTGATGCCGATCAGGCTGTAATCACCGACCGTGCAACCGTGCAACATGGCGTTGTGGCCAACCGTGACGCCGGTACCCAGGGTCAACGGATGCCCCATATCGGTGTGCATCACGCTGCCGTCTTGCACGTTGCTGTTCTCACCGATGTGGATCAACTCGTTGTCACCACGCAGAACGGCGCCAAACCAGACGCTTGCACCCGCATCCAGCCTGATCTTGCCGACCAGCGTGGCATTGGGGGCTACCCAGCTTTGCGGATGCGCTTCGACCCGCGACTCTCCCAGACGGTATTTCACGACACACCTCTTCTTGTCAGTTGTACTCAGGCCACAGGAATGCCGCTCGACCCTGCGACGGTGCAGCTCAGGGCTCGCGCCGCCCGGACAGATCGATGAATGCGGCAGGCGCGCGGCGCATTTCGATGCCGGCGTCGTATATGACATTGACCAGCTCGACGATCATGATCGCGGTCAGGCCCCAAATCTGGTATTCGCCATAGCGGTAGGACGGGATGTACCAGCTCTGTCCCTGGTAATCGATGCGGTGCGTGACCTCGCGCGGATCTTCGCAGAAGAATTCCAGCGGCACAGAGAACACGGAGGCGATTTCGGCATCGTTGGCGCGGTACTCGACATAGTCCGGAACCAGACCGACATAAGGCGTGACGTGGATGCCATGCACCGACACCAGGCTGCTGAGCGGGCCGACGACCTCGACCATGCCTGGCGCCAGGCCAACCTCTTCCTCGGCCTCACGCAGCGCGGTGTGCAGTAGATCGCGGTCTTCCGGATCGCGTCGACCGCCGGGGAACGCCACTTCTCCACCATGGGTGGAAAGACCGGCGGCGCGAAGCGTCAGCACCAGCTCCGGCGACTCGCTGCGGGTGATTGGCATCAACACGGCCGCCTCGGGCAGGCGGCCTTCCGGCTCCAGAAGATGCGGGGAATGAGCGCGCACCCGGTGGAGTATTGTGTCCAGCATGTATTTTCTCGTTTCGTCTTTGATCGGCATCATGGCATGAAAGGCGGAGCCGCCCAAGGCCCGGAGAGCGCCAAACGAGAAGCTCCAACGCCTCGAAGCGATATCGATGTTACAACTGCGAACCAGGCGGGTCAGAGCCACCCCGAACGGCGCAGAGGCTGCCTTGCCGAATCCGTGTGAACAGCCCAATATTTCCCGGAGCAATCAGGAAGGCCCCAATGAAATACTGCAACCAGTGCGGCGATCCGGTGCTGGTCCGCGTACCGGACGGCGACAACCGGCCGCGCTTCGTCTGCGTCAGCTGCCAAACGGTGCACTATCAGAACCCGAGAATAGTCGCCGGCTGCGTACCCGTCTGGGATGATCGCGTGCTGCTCTGTCGGCGTGCGATCGAACCGCGCCGGGGCTATTGGACCCTGCCGGCCGGCTTCATGGAGAACGGCGAAACCATGCAGCAGGCCGCAGAGCGCGAAACACTCGAAGAGGCCTGCGCCAGAGTGCGTGACCTGCAGCTGTATACCCTGTTCGACCTGCCACATATCAATCAGGTCTACATGTTCTTCCGCGCTGAGCTCGTCGATCTGGACTTCTGTGCCGGAGACGAAAGCCTGGAAGTGAAGCTCTTTCATCAGCAAGACATCCCTTGGTCCGAGCTGGCTTTTCCGACCATCGGCCGTACCCTAGAATGCTTCTTCGCCGACCGGGTGCAGCAGACCTTCCCGGTGCGCAACGAGGCCGTGACAAGCTATCGCAACCGCCAGCAGGGCCACGCCCGCGCAGACTGAAGTGTCTGCCGGACCGGCTGGCACATACAGGTCTGATGAAGTTCGAAGGAAAGCCTCGATGCGCTGGCTGCTCGCCCTGCTCTGCCTCACCTTTACCGCGTTCTCCCACGCCAATGCGACGCCCAGCCTGGGCGGTTCACCCATCGACAAAGTGCTGGTAATCAAGTCGGAACGCAAACTCCATCTGGTCAGCGCTGGCCAGACACTCAAGAGCTATCGCGTTTCGCTGGGCAAACAACCCGACGGTGCAAAGCTGCGCGAAGGCGACAAGCGCACGCCGGAAGGCTTCTACTGGATCGACTGGCGCAAGACCAGCGACAAATACAACCTGTCGATGCACATCTCCTACCCCAACGCGCGTGACCTGGCCCGCGCACAGCAGGAAGGCGTAGCGCCTGGAAGCATGATCATGCTGCACGGCACGCCACTGGATGAGGAGTATCCGGAGTGGTTCTTCCACACCCTGGACTGGACCGAGGGCTGCATCGCGCTGAGCAACAGCGACATGCGCGAGATCTGGGCGCTGGTGAAGGATGGCACGCTGATCGAGATTCGCCCGTAACGCCAGGAATCAATGCCGGGGCGCCGCAATCGCCAGGACTGCCCCGACCCGTTAGGCTAGAACTGCATGTCGGACAAACGCCAGACGTCGAACGCAGGCGTTTCATACGGATGGGCCTTCTTCATTGCCTTCACGCTGTCGTGAATCAGCTCGTCCGCCACAACCAATTCGACCTTCCACTCGGGAATGTGCTGCACCTGCCCGGTTTGCCCGATAAAAGGCTGGCTTCCCTCCAACGGGCGGTACTGCCCCTGCCCCAGCACCTGCCAGCAGCAACTGTCATATGCGCCTATGCGGCCAGCGCCGGCGGCGAACACTGCTTTCTTGACCGCTTCCAGATGACTGTCTGGAACATAGAAACACAGCTTGTACATCGACCTCTCCGTGCAGATGAGCCCGACCTCCACCGGCCGAGCGAACTGGCATTATGCCATCCGTGTGCGCGCCGAATAGTGCGGCGCGTCATAGCTCAGACGACGCTTTGCGCTGCCGGTTCATAGACCTTTGTCACAAATGAAAAAGCCCGCCGATATGCTATCGACGGGCTCCTCGGGAATGGCCAGATTGACCCGGTCGGTCAGTCGACCCAGACCCGCGCATTGCGGAACATGCGCATCCAGCCGCCGTCTTCCTGCCACTCGTCAGGGCGCCAGGAGTTGGTCACAGCGCGGAACACCCGCTCCGGGTGCGGCATCATGATGGTCACGCGGCCATCGCGACTGCTGAGACCGGTGATACCGCGCGGCGAGCCGTTCGGGTTGGCCGGGTAACGCTCGGTGACCTTGCCGTGGTTATCCACGAAGCGCAGCGCCACGGTGCCGGAAAGATCTGCCTGCAGCATGGCCTCTTCGCTCTCGAACTCCGCATGGCCTTCGCCGTGGGCGATGGCGATCGGCAGGCGGGAGCCGGCCATGCCCTGCAGGAAGATCGATGGCGAATCCTGAATCTGAACCATCGCCACCCGCGCTTCAAACTGCTCCGAGCGGTTACGCACGAAGTGAGGCCAGTTCTCGGTGCCCGGGATCAGCTCGTGCAGGTTGCTCATCATCTGGCAACCATTGCACACGCCGAGAGCGAAGCTGTCCTTGCGCTCGAAGAAGGCCTGGAAGCCATCCCGTGCACGCGCATTGAACAGGATCGACTTGGCCCAGCCTTCACCGGCGCCGAGCACGTCGCCGTAGGAGAAGCCACCGCAGGCGACCAGGCCCTTGAACTCCTCAAGGCTGACACGACCGGAAAGGATATCGCTCATGTGCACGTCGACCGCGGCAAAACCGGCACGGTCGAACGCCGCCGCCATCTCTACTTGGCCGTTGACGCCCTGCTCGCGCAGCACCGCAATCTGCGGACGAATGCCACGCTTGATGTAGGGCGCAGCGATGTCCTCGTTCACGTCGAAGCTGAGCTTGGCACTGAGACCCAGGTTGTCCTCTTCGAGCAGCGCGTCGAACTCCTGATCGGCGCACTCGGCGTTATCGCGCAGACGCTGGATCTGATAGCTGGTTTCTGCCCACTGGCGCTGCAGCAGGCGGCGCTCACCGGCGAAGACTTCGTTTTCGCCGTGCTTGATCGACACATGGCCATTGTTGACCGGCTGACCGATGACCGCGACACAGTCACCCAGACCGGCTGCGCTGAACTGTGCCAGCACGATCTCGGTGTCGTCCTGACGCACCTGAATCACCGCACCAAGCTCCTCGTTGAAGAGCATCGGTGCGACATCTGCGGCACTCTCCAGCAGGCCATCGAGATTCAGACTCAGGCCACAGTGACCGGCAAACGCCATTTCCAGCACAGTGGTCAGCAGACCACCGTCGGAACGGTCGTGGTAGGCCAGTAGCAGACCGTCGGCGTTCAGCCCCTGGACCACGGCGAAGAACGCCTGCAGGTCTTCGGCATCATCGACGTCGGGTGCCTGGCGACCAAGCTGACCGTACACCTGCGCAAGAATCGAAGCACCCATGCGGTTCTGGCCGCATCCCAGATCGATCAGGATCAGGTCCGTTGCGCCCTTGTCCAAGCGCAACTGCGGGGTCAGGGTCTGGCGGATATCAGTGACCGGGGCGAAGCCGGAAACGATCAGCGACATCGGCGAGGTCACGCTTTTCTCGGCGCCCTCCTCCGACCAACGGGTCTTCATTGACATCGAGTCCTTGCCCACCGGAATGGTCAGGCCCAGCTGCGGGCACAGCTCCATGCCGACGGCTCGCACGGTGTCGTACAGCCGCGCGTCTTCGCCGGGGTGGCCGGCGGCGGCCATCCAGTTGGCGGACAACTTGATGTCGGAGATCTTCTCGATGCGTGCCGCTGCCAGGTTGGTCAGCGTTTCGCCGATGGCCATGCGGCCCGACGCCGGGGCATCCAGCAGTGCCAGCGGCGTACGCTCGCCCATCGCCATGGCCTCGCCGGTGTAAACGTCGTAGCTGGTAGCCGTGACGGCGCAGTCGGCGACCGGCACCTGCCAAGGGCCGACCATCTGATCTCGCGCTACCTGGCCGGTGATGCTGCGGTCGCCGATGGTGATCAGGAAGCTCTTGCTGGCGACCGCTGGGTGGCGCAGCACCCGGGTGACCGCCTCATTCAGATCGACAGTAGCCGCATCGAAGTCATCGCCCAGCTCCGCTTCGCGGCTGGCGCTGCGGTGCATGCGCGGCGGCTTACCGAGTAGCACTTCGAGCGGCATGTCCACCGGGGTGTTGCCGAAATGGCTGTCGGTGACGGTCAGTTGTGGCTCTTCGATCGCCTCGCCGACAACCGCGAACGGGCAGCGTTCACGTTCGCAGATAGCCTGGAAACGCTCGAAATCGGCGGCACTGACGGCCAGCACGTAACGCTCCTGGGACTCGTTGCTCCAGATCTCGTGCGGGGCCATGCCCGGCTCGTCGTTAGGCACGTTGCGAAGTTCGAAGCGGCCACCGCGGCCACCGTCGTTGACCAGCTCCGGGAAGGCATTGGAAATGCCACCGGCACCGACGTCATGGATGAAGGCGATGGGGTTCTGGTCGCCCAGCTGCCAGCAGCGGTCGATGACCTCCTGGCAGCGGCGTTCCATTTCCGGGTTCTCGCGCTGTACTGAGGCGAAATCAAGATCGGCCGAGCTGGCACCGGTCGCGACCGAGGAGGCGGCGCCGCCGCCCAGGCCGATCAGCATGGCCGGCCCGCCGAGCACGATCAGCTTGGCGCCAACGGTGATCTCGGCCTTCTGCACGTGATCTTCACGGATATTGCCCATGCCGCCAGCGAGCATGATCGGCTTGTGATAACCACGCACCTCGTCGCCGCGCGGCGTGTTGATCGACTGCTCGAAGGTACGGAAGTAACCGGTCAGCGCCGGGCGGCCGAACTCGTTGTTGAACGCGGCGCCGCCCAGAGGGCCTTCAATCATGATGTCCAGCGGCGTGACGATGCGTTCCGGCTTGCCGTAGGCCTGTTCCCACGGCTGCTCGAAGCCGGGGATGTTCAGGTTGGAGACGGTGAAACCGGTCAGACCGGCCTTTGGCTTGGCGCCGCGGCCGGTGGCGCCCTCGTCGCGAATCTCGCCACCGGAACCGGTGGAAGCACCCGAGAACGGCGAGATCGCGGTCGGGTGGTTGTGGGTTTCCACCTTCATCAGGATGTGCACCGGCTCCTGCACCGCGCCGTATTGGCGGGTTTCAGGATTGGGGAAGAAACGCCCTGCCGTGTGGCCGACGATGACCGACGCATTGTCTTTGTAAGCGGACAGCACGTTCTCGCTGTGCATCTGGTAGGTGTTCTTGATCATGCCGAACAGCGACTTGTCCTGGCTCTCGCCGTCGATGTCCCAGCTGGCGTTGAAGATCTTGTGGCGGCAGTGCTCGGAGTTGGCCTGCGCGAACATCATCAGTTCGATGTCGTGCGGGTTTCGCTTGAGGCCCTGGAAGGCACTGACCAGATAATCGATCTCGTCTTCGGCCAGGGCCAGGCCCAGGTCGGTGTTGGCCTTTTCCAGCGCGGCGCGACCGCCACCGAGGATGTCCACGGCAGTCAGCGACTTGGGCTCGGCATGGCTGAACAGGTTGGCGGCTGCTTCGAAACGATCGAGCACCATTTGCGTCATGCGGTCGTGAAGCGCTGCGGCAATCAGCTGTGCATCGCTATCGGAAAACTCGCCCTGCACGTAATAGGCGATACCCCGCTCCAGCCGCTGGACCTTCTCCAGCCCGCAGTTGTGGGCGATATCGCTGGCCTTGCTCGACCACGGCGAAATGGTGCCGAAGCGAGGCACCACGAGGAACAGCCGCCCGGCAGGTTCCTGCACCGGCACACTGGGGCCGTACTTCAGCAGGCGGGTCAGTACGTTCTGCTCATCCGCGCCGAGCGTGCCGGAAACTTCGGCGAAATGGGCGAACTCGGCATACAGCCCGCTGACGGCGGGGACCTTATCGGTCAGTTGTGCCAGGAGCTTGCCATGACGGAAGGCGGAAAGAGCGGGAGCGCCGCGCAGGATCAACATCGTCGGAACAGCCTCGGAGGGGGGAGCAGTCGGGGCGCGTATTCTAGCCCATGACGGCGGCCGAGGCTAAGGCTGAACACAGCCAGGCGCCGCGTGTTCCCGACGGCACGCCAGGCCCGGCTTGGATCAGTGCAGGATCTGGCTGAGGAACAGCTTGGTCCTGTCGTTGACCGGGTTTGTGAAGAACACCTCTGGCTCGGCCTGTTCGACGATCTCGCCCTTGTCCATGAAGATCACCCGATCCGCCACGGTGCGGGCGAAGCCCATCTCATGGGTCACGCAGAGCATGGTCATGCCGCTTTCGGCGAGGCTGACCATGGTGTCGAGCACCTCCTTCACCATTTCCGGGTCGAGGGCCGAAGTCGGCTCATCGAACAGCATGATCTTCGGCTTCATGCACAGCGCACGGGCGATCGCCACGCGCTGCTGCTGACCGCCGGAGAGCTGGCCGGGAAACTTGTTGGCCTGCTCCGGGATGCGCACGCGCTCCAGATAATGCATGGCGATTTCCTCGGCCTGCCGTCGCGGCAGCTTGCGCACCCACATCGGCGCCAGGGTGCAGTTCTGCAACACGGTCAGGTGCGGGAACAGGTTGAAGTGCTGGAACACCATGCCGACTTCGCTGCGGATCGCCTCGATCTGCTTGAGGTCGCTGGTCAGCTCCACGCCGTTGATGACGATGCGCCCCTGCTGGTGTTCCTCCAGGCGATTGAGGCAGCGAATGGTGGTGGACTTGCCGGAGCCGGAAGGCCCGCACAGCACGATGCGCTCGCCCTGGCGCACGGAGAGGTTGATGTCCTTGAGTACATGGAACTGGCCGAACCATTTGTGCACGCCCTGCATGCGGATGACCGGCTCGCTGCTCTGCTCGGCCTGCGCGTTTGAATCACTCATATATCACTCCTAATGCTTGTGGCCGGTGTCCAGCTTGCGCTCCAGGCGCATCGAATAGCGGGACATGCCGAAACAGAACATCCAGTACACCAGCGCGGCGAACACGTAACCCTCGGTGGACATGCCTAGCCAGGCCGGGTCCGCGGTGGCGCGCTTGATGCTGTTGAGGAAGTCGAACAGGCCGATGATGATCACCAGGCTGGTGTCCTTGAACAGGGCAATGAAGGTGTTGACGATGCCTGGGATTACCAGCTTCAGCGCCTGCGGCAGGATCACCAGCAGCGTGCTGCGCCAGTAGCCCAGGCCCATGGCCGCCGCAGCCTCGTACTGCCCCTTGGGGATCGCCTGCAGACCGCCACGTACCACCTCGGCGATGTAGGCGGCCTCGAAGAACACCACCATCAGCATTGCCCGCAGCAGCTTGTCGAGGCTCATGCCTTCGGGCAGGAACAGCGGCAGCATCACCGAGGACATGAACAGCACGGTGATCAACGGCACGCCGCGCCAGAACTCGATGAAGGTCACGCAGAGCACGCGAATAGCCGGCATGTCCGAGCGCCGTCCCAATGCCAGCAGAATGCCCAGCGGCAAAGCACCGGCAATGCCCACGGCAGCGATCACTACGGTCAGCATGAGCCCGCCCCACTGACTGGTAGGCACCGTCTGCAGGCCGAGAAAGCCACCATGCAGCAGCCAGTAGGCTAGCAGCGGGTAAACCAGCAGATAGCCCAGTCCGTAGCGCAACTTGTGTGGCATCTGCCGCAGGAACAGCGGCGCCGCACCGATGATCGCCAGCCAGGCTGCCGCATCGACTCGCCAGCGCAGCTCCGTCGGATAGAAGCCGTACATGAACTGGCCGAACCGGGTCTGAATGAACACCCAGCAGGCGCCTTCGCGGCTGCAGTCGGCGCGGGTTTCACCGGTCCAGTCGGCCTTGAAGATGGCCCATTCGAGTACCGGCGGCACAATCAGCCAGAGCAGGTATAGCCCTACCAGCGTCAGCAGGGTATTGATCCAGCTGGAAAACAGATTGGCCCGTAGCCAGCCGAGCGCACCGATGCTGATCGTCGGTGGCGGCAGGTCGGGCTTGAAGGTATGGATGGTCATGCGCTCACCGCTCGATCAGCGCAATGCGCTTGTTGTACCAGTTCATCAGCAGCGAGATGCTGATGCTGATGGCCAAATAGACACTCATGGTGATGGCCATGGTTTCGATGGCCTGCCCGGTCTGATTGAGCACCGTGCCGGCGAATAGCGACACCATGTCCGGATAACCGATAGCAGCAGCGAGCGACGAGTTCTTTGCCAGGTTCAGGTATTGGCTGGTCAGCGGCGGCACGATCACCCGCAACGCTTGCGGCACGATCACCAGCCGCAATACCTGGCCTGGGCGCAACCCAAGCGAAGCGGCGGCCTCGGTCTGGCCATGGCTGACTGACTGAATGCCTGAACGCACGGTTTCGCCGATGAACGCCGCGGTATACACCGACAACGCCACCACGATCGAAACCAGCTCCGGGATCACCACCCAACCACCGCGAATGTTGAAGCGCTGCAACTCCGGCACTTCCCAGGTGAAAGGTACGCCTGCAATGAAGGTCATCAGCCAGGGGATGGCAAGAAACAACCCTAGACTGGTCCAGAACACCGGAAACATCTGCCCGGTGGCATGCCGCCGCGCCCGAGCCCAGCGGTTGAGCAGGACTACCGCGACCAGCGCCACGAGCAACGCCAGCCAGAATGACCAGAAGCCATCGGCGGCGCTGGGTGCCGGCATCTGCACGCCACGGTTGTTGACGAACACCGCATCCCATAGGCTCAGGCTGTTGCGCGGCCCAGGCAACGGGCTGATCACAGCGAAGTAGACGAAGAAGATCAGCAACAACGGCGGGATATTGCGGAATATCTCGATGTAGAGCGTCGCCAATTGACGGATCAGCCAGTTGCTCGAGAGGCGTCCCACGCCGAGGATGAACCCCATCACCGTTGCGAGAAATATCCCGATGACGCTGACCAACAGCGTATTGAGCAGCCCGACCCAGAAGACGCGACCGTAGGTGTCGCTCTCGCTGTAATCGATCAGGTGTTGGGATATGCCGAAGCCGGCGGCGTTCTCAAGGAAACCGAAGCCGGAGGTAATGCCGCGATGGGCAAGGTTGGTCTGGGTATTGTGAAAAAGGTACCAGCCGAATGCTACGACGGTGATTACAGCCAGAATCTGAAACAGCCAGGCGCGTGCCCGTGGGTCGGTCAATAGCGACCCGCCAGCCGGCCTAGGATTGTCGATGGTTCGCATCGAATGTCCTCATACCGCACCGCCGGCGCGTTGTGCGCGCCGGCGGCACTTCTCCCTTTGGAAAACGGGGCCGGTGTAGCCGGCCCCGCTTGGTCAACGTACCGGCGGGGCGTACTGCACGCCGCCGTTGTTCCACAGGGCATTGAGGCCACGTTCGATCTTCAGCTCGCTGCCGGCGCCGACGTTTCGATCGAAGATCTCGCCATAGTTACCGACCTGCTTGACGATCTGCACCGCCCAGTCCTTCGGCAGCTTCAGGTCCTTGCCATACTCCCCTTCGACACCCAAAAGCCGGGCGACGTCAGGGTTCTTGGTGCTCTTGGCCTTTTCTTCGACGTTTGCCGAAGTGATGCCCAATTCCTCGGCGTTGAGCATGGCGAACAAGGTCCAACGCACGATATCGAACCATTCCTCATCGCCTTGGCGGACCGCCGGGCCGAGGGGCTCCTTGGATATCACTTCGGGTAGCACTACGTAGTCATCAGGCTTTGCCAGCTTGATGCGCTGGGCGTAGAGCTGCGACTGGTCGGAAGTGAGCACGTCGCAACGGCCCGACTCCAGTGACTTGGCGCTTTCGTCCGAGGTGTCGTAGGTGATGGGGGTGTACTTCAGGTTGTTGGCGCGGAAATAGTCGGAGAGATTGAGTTCGGTAGTGGTGCCTGCCTGAATGCAGACAGTCGCGCCATCCAGCTCCTTGGCACTCTTGACACCCAGCTCCTTGTTCACCAGAAAGCCTTGACCGTCGTAATAGGTCACGCCGGTGAAATTCAGGCCCATCGCCGCATCACGCGAGCTGGTCCAGGTGGTGTTGCGCGACAGCATGTCCACTTCACCGGATTGCAGCGCGGTGAAGCGCTCCTTGGCGGTCAACGGACTGTACTTGACCTTACTGGCGTCACCGAACACGGCCGCGGCCACCGCGCGACAGACATCCACGTCGATCCCCAGGTATTGCCCCTTTGCATCGGCGTAGGAAAAGCCCGGAAGGCCATCACTGATGCCGCACTGCACGAATCCTTTCTTCTGCACTGCATCGAGGGTCGCCCCCGCTTGCGCCAGCCCGCTGATTCCCAGCAGTGACGCTGCACCCAGCGCAGCCAGTGTGGATTTCACCCTAATCATCGAAACCTCCAGTTTGCTTTCTTATTCTCGGGTTCGGGCCTGTTGCCCCTCGATGCATAACCGGCAGCAGCGAAGCGGCGCAGCCTGACCTGAGTCTAGTCGTCCGTGGATGATCGGCAATGTTCTTTGTGCCATTACCTCGACTCGCTCATGCGAGCCGTTCCCTTCTGAGTCGAACTGAACTTAGCAAGGCGCGTACCAGCTCATCCGGCAATGAGCTGGATACGCCAGGTTGCGGGTTCTATCGAAGTGCGCGAGCGGGTAACCTCGCGCCACTCCCTCGCCGGTGGCACGTAATGCCCCAAGACGAGGCAACTTGCCCCCAACTGGAGCCGATCTATGAGCGAACCATTGATCCTCGAACCCAATGGCATTGCCGATGCGTGCATCATCTGGCTGCATGGCCTGGGCGCTGATCGCTATGACTTCCTACCTGTGGCCGAAGCGCTGCAGCAGAAGCTTCATAGCACTCGCTTCGTTCTGCCGCAGGCACCGACGCGTCCGGTAACCATCAACGGTGGCTGGAGCATGCCCAGCTGGTACAACATCCTGGCCATGAGCCCAGCCCGCGCGATCGATCGCGAGCAACTCGAGGCATCAGCGCAACAGGTCATCGGTCTGATCGAAGCACAGCGTGACGCGGGCATCGATCCGGCACGCATCTTTCTCGCCGGCTTCTCCCAAGGCGGCGCGGTGGTGCTGCATACGGCATTTCTGCGCTGGCAGGGCCCGCTGGGCGGCGTCATCGCACTGTCCACCTATGCCCCGACATTTGCCGAGCGCCTCGAGCTTTCCGATGATGTCCGGCGCTATCCGGCGCTATGCCTGCATGGCAGCCGCGATGATGTAGTGCCGCCTGCGATGGGCCGTGCCGCCTTTCAGTGCCTGCACGACGCCGGCGTCAATGTCACTTGGCGCGAGTACCCGATGAGCCACGAGGTGCTCCCGGAGGAAATCCGCGACATCGGCAACTGGCTCGCACCTTTGCTTGGCGAAGATGCCGCCTCCTGAGCACCAGCTCCGGTTGCCTGTTCATCAAAGGAAGGATGGGCGGCGCGCTTGACCGTCCGCCACCTGGCAGGCTCAAGCGCGGCCAGCATCCTGCCACGCTTGAACCTGGCATCAGGCACGGCCATGCCCCAAGGCCCTGACCGGGCCCGCGCGGTATCGCACAACAATACTCCAGGCGCGAGTGCGCCCGCTGGAAGTCAAGCCTTCCCGTGCGCGAGGCTTCGCCATGCATGCGTCTTGCATTACACTGGCGCGCGACACTTTCCTAATAAATGACGAGAAGACCGTGCTCAAAGCACTCAAGAAAATCTTTGGCAATGCCCCGGATGTACGGGCCAGCGCAGCCGATGACGTGCGCGCCGCCGACCACGAGGGTCAACACAGCGCCCCGCAGCAAGCAACGACGCCTGAGACTCAACCCAAGCCGCAGCCCGCTGAGCGCGCCGCCGAAAAGCCGCGCCGTCAACGCAGCAGCAAGCCGCCAAAACCCGCCGCTCCGGCCTGGAAGCTGGAGGACTTCGAGGTCGAAGCGGCCGAAGGCAAGACCCGCTTCCACGACTTCAAGCTCGCACCCGAGCTGATGCACGCAATTCATGACCTGGGTTTTCCCTACTGCACGCCGATCCAGGCCCAGGTACTCGGCTATACCCTCGCCGGCAGAGACGCCATTGGCCGCGCCCAGACCGGCACCGGCAAGACGGCTGCGTTTCTCATCTCCACCATCACACAGCTGCTCGACACTCCACCGCCGCGGGACCGCTATATGGGCGAACCGCGCGCACTGATCATCGCACCGACCCGTGAACTCGTGGTGCAGATCGCCAATGACGCGCTGGACCTGACCAAGTACACCAACCTGAACGTGATGAGCTTCGTCGGCGGCATGGACTTCGACAAGCAGCTCAAGCTGCTGGAATCGAAATTCTGCGACATCCTGGTTGCCACGCCCGGGCGCTTGCTGGATTTCAACCAGCGCGGCGAGGTGCATCTGGACATGGTCGAGGTGATGGTGCTGGATGAAGCCGATCGCATGCTCGACATGGGCTTCATTCCGCAGGTCCGCCAGATCATCCGGCAGACGCCGCCCAAGAGCGAACGCCAGACCCTACTGTTCTCAGCCACGTTCACCGATGACGTGATGAACCTGGCGCAGCAGTGGACGACCAACCCCGCCGTGGTCGAGATCGAGCCGGAAAACGTCGCCAGCGACACCGTCGAGCAACACGTATTCGCCGTGGCTGGCAGCGACAAGTACAAGCTACTGTACAACCTGATCACCCAGAATGACTGGACTCGGGTGATGGTCTTCGCCAACCGCAAGGATGAAGTGCGGCGCATCGAGGAACGCCTGACCCGGGACGGCATCAGCGCCGCGCAGATGTCCGGCGACGTGCCGCAGCACAAGCGCATCCGCACGCTGGAAGGTTTCCGCGAGGGCAAGATTCGGGTACTGGTGGCGACCGATGTCGCCGGTCGAGGCATCCATGTCGACGGCATCAGCCACGTGATCAACTTTACGCTGCCGGAAGATCCGGATGACTACGTGCACCGCATCGGCCGCACCGGCCGTGCCGGCACCAGCGGCACGTCGATCAGCTTCGCGGGCGAGGACGACTCCTTCGCCCTGCCGCCGATCGAAGCGCTGATTGGCCGCAAGATTCAGTGCGAAATGCCGCCGGCGGAACTGCTCGCCCCGGTCCCTCACTCGCGCTGAGCCTATTGGGCGCGGTATTCGCCGCGCCCCTGCGACCGTCAATCACCTCCTCCATCAATGACCTGAATCAGGCCTCAACAGAGGTCAAGCGGCTAGAGTGATAGCTAGATCGGAACTCGAGGAGACATCGATGGACAGCATGCACTGGCTACTGTCGCTAATCATCATCGGCTTCATCCTGCTCTGCGTAGGTTTCAACTACCGGGACCGGGACTGGGGCGTGGGCCTTCTTGGCCTGGGCGTGCTCACCATGTTCTCGACGCTGGCCTTCAAGATGTACATCACCTTCTATTGACGGCTCAGCCGTTCTCGCGCCAACGCCCAGCCGCGACCTGATCACTCGCGCGGCCCTCAACCCAGCGTGGCCCGGACGGCGTGGTTTCCTTCTTCCAGAACGGCGCCCGCGTCTTCAGATAATCCATCACGAAGCGACAGGCATCGAAGGCAGCGTCGCGATGGGCGCTCGCCGCGCCGACGAAGACGATGGGCTCACCTGGCTCCAGGGGCCCGACGCGATGCAGCACGTCGAGCCGCAATAATGGCCAGCGCTGCTCCGCCTCGATAATGATTTTCTCCAGCGCCTTTTCGGTCATCCCCGGCGCATGTTCGAGGAACATTCCGGCGACATCCTGCCCATCATTGAAATCCCTTACGTAACCGACGAACCCGGCGACCGCGCCAATCCCCAGGTTGGCCGCATGCAGCGCATTGAGTTCGGCCCCCGGATCGAACGCTGCCGTCTGTACACGAACCGCCATGCTCAGCCTCCGGTCACGGTAGGAAAGAAAGCGACTTCATCGCCATCGGTGATCGGCTCATCGAGACCACAGAGTTCCTGATTTCGGGCACACATCAGGTTCTGCTCGGCAAGCACCTCCCAGACACCGCCCCGCGCAAGCAGCTGCTGGCGCACGTCATCCACGTTGGCGAGCGAAGCATCCCACTGCAGGCGCTCGCCATCAGTGCCGAGGGTTTCGCGATAACGGGCAAAGAACTGGACGGTAATCATGCCGGCACCTGCCAGTGACCGCTCTTGCCGCCGAGTTTTTCCAGCAGGCGCACGCCTTCGATGACCATGCCGCGATCCACGGCCTTGCACATGTCGTAGATGGTCAGCGCAGCGACGCTGGCAGCGGTCAACGCTTCCATCTCGACACCAGTCTGCCCGGCCAGCTTGCAGGCAGCACGAATCAGTACGCAGTCTTCACCATCCGCCTGCAGCTCGACCTTGATGCTGGTGAGCAGCAGCGGATGACACAGCGGAATCAGTTCGTAGGTCTTCTTTGCCGCCTGGATGCCGGCGATGCGCGCCACGGCGAAGACATCGCCCTTGGGATGACCGCCCTGCTGGATCATCTGCAGGGTCTGCGGCAGCATGCGCACGCGGGCCTCGGCCACGGCTTCACGCGCGGTCACGGCCTTGTCGGTGACGTCGACCATGCTGGCCCGGCCTTGGGAATCGAGATGGGTGAGCATTCGGCGCTCCTGATCGGAAAATCACGAGTCTACCGCAGCCGCCGGCGATGAACCCGCCCCCATAAGAGGTACTACCGGGCATCGCCGCACGCGCCTCCGCTACATGTGCGCTTCGGCGTATTCGGCCAGCACCGAACGCGGTACACCCTGCAAGGTGATGTGCACGCCGTGGGAGAAATCCTTGAAGCGCTCGGTCAGGTAAGTAAGCCCCGAACTGGTCGCCGACAGATACGGAGTGTCGATCTGTGCCAGATTGCCCAGACAGACCACCTTCGAACCGTTGCCCGCACGGGTGATGATGGTCTTCATCTGGTGCGGCGTGAGGTTCTGGCATTCGTCGATCAGGATCAGGCTCTGCTGGAAGCTGCGACCGCGGATGTAGTTCAGCGATTTGAACTGCAGCGGCACCTTTTGCAGGATGTAGTCGATGCTGCCGTGGGTGTTCTCGTCCTCCATGTGCAGCGCTTCGAGGTTATCGGTGATTGCACCCAGCCACGGCTCCATCTTCTCGGCCTCGGTGCCGGGCAGAAAGCCGATGTCCTCGTCCAGCCCCTGCACGCTGCGGGTGGCAATGATGCGCCGGTAGCGCTTGCTGACCACGGTCTGCTCGATGGCCGCAGCCAGCGCGAGAATGGTCTTGCCCGAACCGGCGGCGCCGGACAGGTTGACCAGATGGATATCCGGGTCGAGCAAGGCGAACAGCGCCAATGCCTGATGGATGTCCCGCGGGCGCAGGCCCCAGGCCTCCTGATGCAGCAGCGGCTCCTGATGCAGGTCGAGGAGCAGCAGCTCATCGGCCTTGATGCCCTTGATCCAGCCGACAAAGCCCTGTTCGTCGATGATGAACTCGTTGATGTGTACCGCGGGGAGGTTGTCGGTCAGCTGTACGCGGTGCCAGGTGCGCCCATGCCCCTGATGGGTCTCGACCTTGCTCACGCGATCCCAGAACGAGCCGCTGACGCTGTGATAGCCGGGGGAAAGCTGGCCGACGTCATCGACCAGCTGATCGGTATGGTAATCCTCCGCCGCTACGCCACAGGCACGCGCCTTCAGGCGCATGTTGATGTCCTTGGTCACCAGCACCACAGGCAAGCCGGGACGCTGCCGGCTCAGCTCGACTACCTGATTGATGATCTTGTTGTCGTTCAGATCCTCCGGCAACGCGTTGGACTCGCCACGCTTGCTCATGAGGATCGAAAGACTGCCGGAAGGCCCGCTCTTGCCGCGCTGGATCGGCACGCCGAGCTCGACCTCTTCCGGCGTGGCGTCACCGAGCAGCTTGTCGATCAAGCGGATTGCCTGACGACACTCGGCTGCGACGCTGTGCTTGCCGGCCTTGAGTTGGTCGAGTTCCTCCAGCACGGTCATCGGGATGGCGACCTGATGTTCCTGGAAGTTCAGCAAAGCGTTGGGATCGTGGATCAGTACATTCGTGTCGAGGACGTAGAGCGTGGGCTGGGTCGCGCGAGGTCTGCCGTAGTCATCCATACCGATCACCTTCTTCTGGGGCCAGAAACGAAGAGCCAAAAGCGCTTCGCTGCACAGTAACCGCCATGCGATTCAGGTGAGCGGACGAGGGTAGCCGGTGGATTCGGGGCTGCCCAGGAGCCGCCACCTGTGGCGCAGGGTTCGGCGGTCTGAATTCGGTAATACCGTAAAAGTTATGACAGACAAAAGACTTTTCCGTTGAACTCCGACTTTTTTTCACGAATCGACCAAACGGCCTTGGCGCGCGTATTTCAGGCGCGCTATTGTCGATGATCAAGGTGCGCGATTTCGTCGCAGCGATTCACTTCCACGGTGATGTGCACCAGCTGTGGGAAGCCCTGCAACGCAGCCTTGTAGTGGTCGGCGGTGTGCGCCTGATGCGTCACCAGGCTCAGGATGCAGCTGTATTGCGACCGCCCTACCCGCCACAGATGCAGATCGGCGACCTCGGTATCCGGCACCTCCTGCAGCGCTTCCCGAACCCTGTGCACCAGCGGATCATCCATCTCCCGATCGAGCAGCGCCTTGGCGGTATCGCGCAACAGGCCGCGCGCCCATACAAGGATCACCATCGCGCCGACGATACCCATCACCGGGTCCAGCCAGCTCCAGCCGAAGAACTTGCCGCCCAGCAGCGCGATGATCGCAGCCACCGACGTCAGCGCATCGGTCAGCACATGGATGAAGGCGGCGTGCCGATTCAGGTCCTTGCCACCCGAAGCGTGTTCATGCTCATGAGCATGCGCATGCGCATGCTCGTCGTGACCGTGACCGTGACCGTGGTCATGCTGATCCCGCAGCAACCAGGCGGACAGCAGATTCACCAGCAAGCCGATCACGGCGACCATCAACGCTGCATCGAAACCAATCGCGACCGGCGACCAGAGCCGCGACAGCGATTCGCCGATCATGAACAGCGCCACGACGACCAGCAGCAAGGCGCTGGTGAAACCGGCCAGCACCTCGATCTTCCAGGTTCCGAACGCGAAACGCTGGTCCGCCGCGTAGCGCCGAGCCAGCAGATACGCCAACGCCGCCAGGCCGATGGCGACCATGTGCGAGGCCATATGCCAGCCGTCCGCCAGCAACGCCATGGAGTTGAACCAGTAACCGGCGATGATCTCCACCAACATGGTCAAGCCGGTCAGAATGACCACCGCCCAGGTCTGACGCTCGGAGTTGCGCTCCAGCGGACGGTAGTCGTGAGGTGGTTGCCATTGCGCATGATTGCAGCCAGACATACGAACTCCTTGATTGACGCCTTCCAGCTTGTGCCTTGCCACGCGGGGAAGGTCAACCGTTGCCTATGGCCGCCATAGCTGGAGCCGCTCCGCTCGTACCCCTACAATCGCGCCATCAGACAGGAGACCCGTACATGCTGATGGTGATTTCCCCCGCCAAGACGCTCGACTATGAAACACCCCCGATAACCGAACGCTTCACTCAGCCTCAGTACCTGGAGCACTCGCAACTGCTGATCGACCTGTTGCGCGATTACTCGCCAGCGCAGATCAGCGAACTCATGCACCTTTCCGACAAGCTGGCCGCCCTGAACGTCGCGCGCTACGGCAGTTGGTCGGCTGACTTCACGCCGGAGAATGCCAAGCAGGCACTGCTCGCCTTCAAGGGCGATGTCTACACCGGTCTGAGCGTCGAGGATTTCACCGAGAGCGACCTGCTGTTCGCACAGGAGCATCTGCGCATGCTGTCGGGGCTCTACGGCCTGTTGCGCCCGCTGGACCTGATGCAGCCGTATCGGCTGGAAATGGGCACCAAACTGGCCAATCCGCGAGGCAAGGATCTGTACGCATTCTGGGGCGAGCGCATCACTGGCTGGCTGAACGAGGCGCTTGTCGAGCAGGGTGACGATGTCCTGCTGAATCTGGCCTCCAACGAGTACTTCAGCGCGGTCAAACCCAAGGCGTTGAACGCACGGGTCATCAACGTCGACTTCAAGGACATGAAGAACGGCCAGTACAAGATCATCTCGTTCTACGCCAAGAAGGCTCGGGGCCTCATGGCACGCTGGGTGATCAAGGAGCGTATCGGCAACCCTGATCAGCTGCCGGAATTCGACTACCAGGGCTACCGCTACAGTCGGGATGATTCGACCAGCGACCGCTTGGTATTCCTGCGCGACGCCGCCGACCAGTAACAACTCAATGCCGGCGGAGGGCCCTGCAAGGGCGCTGCCGCCGCCCTCACCGACCCCATTAGCGGGTCCGCCCAGCACGCCCCACAGCCTCTACCAACACCGCCCGATCAACCCTCCGCATTCCGCCGGGCCGGTGAGCGCACCTTGAATCCGTTCGCAAAAACTCGCCGATCAACGGTTGCCGAGGCGGGAACTATCCAGCGTGGCTAGCAATCATAAGCGCGTACCGACAATTCCAGGTGGAAAGGGAAGTCGCACATGAACGTGCATTGGGTCATCGATTTCGCAGATCGCTCCGTTCGAGATCGTCAGTCGATCTTGGCGGTAACGCAACTTCAGACGGCGATACGGCTGATTATCCAGCCGACAGCCGCGGCGTCGAGCAGAGCCTACGCGGCATCTGACACGGCAAACGCCGAGCAAGGCACGAACAGAGGGTTACGGCCATGCAAGCGCATCACTCCCGTTCGACCGGCAGGTGCCACGCACCGCGCGCGACGATGGCGCTCCTCAGTGGTGCGCCAAACGCCGACCACGAGCGCCCGGTGCAGATGACCATGATCGACATCTCGCCCGAGACACATGCGGCCTGAACGGCCACGGTGCGCCATCCAGGCGATTAACCAGACAGCAGATTTCAATCTCGAGGCATGCCTCGGGACAGCGGATTTCGTCCAGCCAACTGGCGATTCCCCCGACAAAGAACAGCAACAACCCAGGCGCGGCCAAGAGGCCGGCGTCACCGGACAAGTAGAACGACCTTCGAAACGATTCAGGAGAAGCAATATGATCCCGGTTATTCTTTCAGGCGGTAGCGGCTCCCGACTGTGGCCCCTTTCCCGCAAGTCGTTCCCCAAGCAGTTTCTTGCCCTGACCGGCGAGCAGACGTTGTTCCAGCAGACCGTCGAACGCCTGGCATTCGATGGCATGCAGCAACCGCTGCTGGTCTGCAACAAGGACCACCGTTTCATCGTCAAGGAGCAGCTGGCCGCGCGCAAACTCGGCGTTCAAGGCCTTCTGCTCGAGCCTTTCGGTCGTAACACCGCACCGGCCATTGGGATCGCGGCGATGAAGCTGGTTGAAGAGGGACGCGACGAGCTGCTGCTGGTCCTGCCGGCCGACCACGTCATCGAAGACCAGAAGGCCTTCCAGCGCTCCCTGGCACTGGCGACCAATGCCGCGGAAAACGGCGAGATGGTCCTTTTCGGTGTCCCCCCAACCCGTCCTGAAACCGGTTTCGGTTATATCAAGGCCAGCCAGGACGCCAATCATGGCTTGCCCGATGGCATCAAGCGCGTGGCGCAGTTCGTCGAGAAGCCGGACGAGGCTCGCGCCCAGAGCTATCTGGAGTCAGGTGACTATTTCTGGAACAGCGGCATGTTCCTGTTCCGCGCCAGCGTGTTCTTGGAAGAACTGAAGAAGCACGATCCGGACATCTACGATACCTGCTCGCTCGCTCTGGAGCGCAGCGTGAAGAACGGCGAAGAAGTGCTGATCGACCCCGCCACCTTCGCCTGCTGCCCGGACAATTCCATCGACTATGCAGTGATGGAAAAGACTCAACTGGCTTGCGTAGTGCCCATGTCGGCTGGCTGGAGCGATGTCGGCTCCTGGTCTTCGATCTGGGATGTGCACGAGAAGGACGAGAACGGCAACGTCCTCAAGGGCGACGTGATCGCCGAAGACTCTCGCAACTGCCTGGTACACGGCAACGGCAAACTGGTCACCGTGCTCGGCCTGGAAAACATCGTGGTGGTGGAGACCAAGGACGCCATGATGGTTGCCCACAAGGACAAGGTGCAGGACGTCAAGAAGCTGGTCAGCAAGCTCGACGCTCAGGACCGCAGCGAAACCAAGAACCACTGCGCCGTGTACCGCCCTTGGGGCTGGTATGACTCGGTGGACATGGGTGGCCGCTTCCAGGTCAAGCGTATCTGCGTGAACCCAGGGGCCAGCCTCTCCCTGCAGATGCACCACCATCGCGCCGAGCATTGGATCGTTGTTTCCGGTACCGCTCAGGTCACCTGCAACGACAAGACTTTCCTGCTCACCGAAAATCAGTCGACTTATATCCCGATCACGTCAGTGCATCGCCTGGCCAACCCCGGGAAAATTCCGCTGGAGATCATCGAAGTCCAGTCCGGCAGCTATCTGGGTGAAGACGACATCGAGCGCTTTGATGACGTTTACGGCCGCGCCGAACAGAGCAACGAAGCCAAAGTTGCCCGTTAATGTTCGCCAAGTAACGAGAGGAAAGCCCGCTTCGGCGGGTTTTTCTTTGCTCGATTTCTGGCTCTGTGCGTACCTGAAAGCGCATACTTGCGGAAATCCGTGTAGCGCCTTGCCGCAAACGTAGTGTCAATGCCGCAGATAACCTGGTTTTTTTGAACTACTGCTCGAATCTGCCGCCTGCCACGTAATTGCTTAAACCTGGCGGCGGCAAAAACTGAGTGCAACACCTGACCTTTCCGGTACGGTGCTGCCCCTATGTCTTATTCCGAACTCAGCGTTGAAGAACGCGCCACCATTCAAATCAGCCGTGCCCAAGGGTTCAGCCTG
>NZ_JACXXG010000017.1 GCF_014764705.1 Stutzerimonas kunmingensis | reverse complement strand
GAGGAAACAGGCTGCTTTGCTGACGACCTTCGCCCTGGATGTAGCCCATAAACGACAATGCCCCCATCAACTGATGGAGGCATTGTCTTCAGCTTGCTCTCAGACTGCTAGGTTTTCACACAGTCTGAATTGGCGGATTTGTTTCGTCGCCCGGATCGGCATCGCCGAGCAGATCGTCGATCTCCTTGTCGCTGAAACCGGTCAGCGCCAGGTCGAAACCGGCGGCGGACAGATCGGCCAGTTCGGCAGCCAGCAACTCTTCATTCCATCCGGCCTGCAGCGCCAGTTGGTTGTCCGCCAGGATGTACGCGCGGCGCTGAGTAGGTGTCAGATGATCGAGCACGACCACCGGCACGACATCGAGCGCGAGTTTCTGCGCAGCCGCCAAGCGACCATGTCCAGCCAGAATGCCGCCGTCACCCGAGACTAGTAGCGGCGCGGTGAAACCGTACTCGACGATGCTGCTGGCGATCTGCGCCACCTGTGCATCGGAGTGGGTGCGCGCATTTTTGGCGTAGGGCTTGAGCCGGTCCAGCGGCCACAGCTCGATACGGCTGGCCATGGCAGGGGTGAAGGGAGTCGTCATGGATGACCCTCGACGAAAGTGTTGAAACATTCGTCAGGGGGATCTGACGAAGAAATCAACGCAGGCGCTGCGTGATCTCGCGGGCGACGATAGGAATCAGCGCATCAAGGTGCTGGCGCAGAGCGTCGCGCACCAAGGCTTCGAGAAGCTCGGGTGGCCGCTCTGCCGACACCGGCTCCTCGACGGGATCGGGGCGCAGGCCCGCTGCGAAGGCTTTGCCGACCACATCGCTCACATCGGCGTAGTTCGGCTCGTTGGGGTTCCACATCGGGTGGTTCTTCATCGGGCCAAATCCTCCAGGGCTTCACGAATGGCGACATCGAGGATGTCGGTGACGCCGCGCACATCCGGGTCAGCCACCACCAGGGCGACGATCTCGGGCGCGACCTTGCGCGGGATCTGCTGCATCCGATCCCGCAGCTGGCGGGCCAGCTGGAAATACTTGATGTCGACCTCGTCCTTGCTGATGAGCTTGCCCGTGCGCTCTTCGAATTCGAGCTTGGCCAGGCGGGCCGAGTAGGTTTCGCGCACCGCCCGGGCCTTGTGGTAATCGACGCCCCGGGCATCGTCGCTGGCCTGGGGCAGCGGCGGCGGTGCAGCAGGCTGGGACACCGGCTGTGGTCGGGCGGTGGTCACCCTCGGGGTGGTCGGCTGTGCCGTCCGGGTGTGCCGATCCCACTGGGCATCAGCCTTGGCCGGATCGATGCGGCCATCGAGCTCAGGGTGAATGCGGCCCGTGGCAATCGCCTTCTGGACGGCGGACAGCGCCACGCCGCGATGCCGGGCGTAGGCGCGCAAGCTCATGCTCATGGAAATCTCCAACTGGTCGATGGCAAACCGGGTGACCACCGACCACCTGACCACCTATTTTTTGAGTCTGTCGCTAGGCAAGCGTCGCGCTGCGCGCGGCCCCCGCTTTTTAGATGGCCCGGGAGGACCCATCAGATGTGTCAGATGCGTCAGGTCGCACGGGTGAGCTCTTCCCGCAGTGCCCGTTCCATCTGCCGCTGGTACTCACGCAGCGCGACGCTGCGCACGGTGTCGGCCATGCCAAAGCGCGGCTCGACCTTCTGCTGCCGGCGCAGCAGGTACAAGGCCAGGATACGCTTCTCGTCGCGGCGCTCGAACACGGCACCAGCCCGGTAGAACACGTTCTTCTTCGCCAGCATCGGACCCGGCCACTGGCTCTTGGGGATGACGCGGGTCTGCGCGGTCTGGGCCATCGGGCCGACGGGGATCGCCAACTTGCCGGTCTTGGTGCCGCCACTCTCCTGTAGTGCCATGAACCGATCTCGCGACCAGACCTCGGCCATCAGCGTGCGCGGCTTGGCCGGCGTCACACCGATACCCCGGCTGATCCACGGCCGGCGCAGGTTGAAGCGCTCGGGCAAGCCGTCACGCACCGCATCACGGGCATCGAAGGCCGTGCGGGTCAGTGCGCGGGCGGCGGCGTTCGGAACGTGCTGCCGGGCCAGATCCGACAGGTGCTCTGTCGCCTTGGCCACATCGGCGGTGACATCAAGTTTCAGCATCGGCGGACTTCCGGCGGCGTGGGGCGGTTGGGGTGTCGGCGTTGGTGGTCGGCTCGGCAACGATGCCAGCCTGCTGTGCCAGGATCTGTTCAGCAGTGGCGGCATCAATCTCGACCGTCAGGCCAGGGACGAACGAGCGCACGCCTCCGTCGCCGGTGAGGACAACCGGGCGGGTGATGAGGAGTTTCATGGGGAGTCTCCAGAGGTGGAGCAGGTGGGGCGCGTGGCATTGGCCAGGCCCAGAAAGCACAACGCCCACCGGAACGAATCGGGCGGGCGCAGGTATCAGCAGTACGGGATTAATGTACTTTGTGGGGGGCCAGCATTCAAGTAGGTTTGTTGTCGACCCGCAAAATTTTCACGCGTGAATGGCCGAGAGCGCGTCGGGGTTGGCTTCGACGATCTTGAGCAAGGCGCGCGCTGGTCCGGCAGGACGCACTCGGCGCTGCTCCCAGTTCTGAAGCGTCTTGGGCTTAACCCCAATCAGGTAGGCAAACCGACTCTGCGACAGCCCCGTGCGCTCGCGGATTGCCTTGACGTCAGGCTCGGGAAACTCCTGCACACGCACACCGGCCACGGCCTCTCCACGCATATGGCGGCCCATGTCACGCACGCTGCTCAGCAACTCATCGAACTGTTTGTCATTCATCTCGTATCTCCGCTTGCATCACTTCCGCCAACCGCCGCAGCTGATCCGGCGTCAGGTTCGCACTGACATTCTTCGCGTAGGCGTAGACCAGATAGCACTGCTCCTTGCTGACCCAGTGGTAGTAGATCACCCGGGCACCGCCACGCTTGCCTCGACCAGGCAGCGGAACACGCAGCTTGCGCAAACCCCGACCACCGGGGATCAAGTCACCGGCGGCAGGGTTTTCCAGCAAGGTGTTCTGCAACTCGGCCATATCCTCATCCGAGAACAGTTCGGCTGCACAGCGGACGAAGATCGGGAGTTCAACAAAAACCATGGTCACATTATCCGCTAGAAGCGGACACCTGTGCAAATGGCTTTCTGCTGCCGGAACGCTCATAGCCGTAGTACCGAGCCAGCATCCCAAGGGCTGCCACCAGATAGCCCTTGGCCTCATCCCGATCCTGCCGCCGACCGTTCCAGCCTTCACGCTGAGCCCAATCACGGATCGACATCTGCAGCCCAGCCACGTACCACAGCGCCGATCCGGCCGGACCGCCACTGCCTCCCACAGCGTCCAGTGCATCCCGAACCGCACGGGCGGCGCTGGCGTTACGCTCGATCAACATCTCTCCGGGTGCTGTTCCACACGGCAGGCCATCGAGTCGGCTGCTGGCCACGCCACTGGCAAACGCCCGGGCGAAGTCCTGCGAGAACTGCTGCCCGGCGTCGTGCATGGCGCCAGTGATACTGCCGTTTCGGAGCATCAGCGCCAACGTGTCCACGGTGCGGTAGTGGTCGACGGGCTTCTGATCATCGTCCTCCTCGCGCACGTAGCGGATCACGCTGCCATCAGGGCGGATGTGCTCCTCGCCCAGACGAGGTTTGCGTTCGGCTCGCGCCTTGGCCCGTTGGGTTTTCTTGGTCATGGCCGCCCCTCCCCGAGTTGTCCGAGGGTGGCCAGCGCGCCATCGCGGTCGCGCTGTACCGTTACGGACTTGCCCGTGGTCGCCACCACCGTCCAGGTCTCGCCATCGCCCCGGTCGATAACTTCCCCCTCGGCCCAAGGTGTGCTCTTGCGGGAAGCGCTGGTGCGTGCACCGTAGAGCTTGGTGGCGATACCGGTCAGAAACGCCCTGTCCCAATCGTCGAAGATCTCGTCCAGCGGCACGACCACGACGCCTTGCTTGTGCCAAGCGGCCGCGCGCATTGCCCGCAGCTCATCCGCATGGGCTGGTGATGGCGGCGCTATCCGGCCCAAAGCGCAGGGAATCGAAGGTGTGCTCATACGCATGCGACACCCCCTTGGGCCATAGCCCAGCCCAGCAGCGCCAGCGCATCGGCGTGGTTGTCATCGACCGGATCGAAGCCACCCGCCTTGGCCGCTGCGATCATCTCGGCCTTGCCAGCATTGCCCTTGCCCGTCGCGTGCTTCTTGATCGTGCCCACGGATACGCCCTGGTAAGGGATCTGGTGGTGCTCGCACCATGCCGTCAGATGGGCCATGAAGCCACCGTAGGCATGGGCCGCATCGACGCCGGCGTGTTTACGCACCTCCTCGAATACCACCCAGTCGAGCCCGTCGGCGCACTGCTTGATGTCGGTGAGCCAGCGCTTGAAGCGCAAGTAGCGCATGCCGCCGCCTTCAAACCGCTGCGGCTTGAAGGATTCGCTGCCGCCGTTGATGAGTCCGTCGCGACCGACCAGTGCCCAGCCGGCGGTCGTGCCCAGATCAAGGGCCAAAATCGTTGTCGTCATCGTCAAATCTCCTTTTTGACCGAACCTGACCGGCTCCCGGATAACTCCCTATAGGCGTGTACGCGCGCGCGTGTAGGGGTAAATCCATGGCTCGGACAGATTCGGTCAAATCTGTTCAAAATCAATAAGTTGCAAATCTCTGTTTTCAGTCATCGCGGTAGGGCAAACGGGCGCCGTAGTCCTTGGGTTTGAGCGACAAACCCAAGATCGCCTTCGCGCCGGATGAGGTACGCCCACGCTGGAATCCACGGCGCAGCAGTTGCTGCACGAGCCAGCGGCTGGTGCCGATCCGAGCGGGCCAAGCGCTCCACCCCGCCCACGGTGCTGCTGGCCGCGAGCTTGGCTGCGACCTTGCTGCTGTCTGCACGCACAGCGGCGTGGCGACAGACGTGGCGGATCAGATCGGTGGCCGCCAAGGTCTCCTCGGCCCGCCAGCGCTGGCCATCCCACATGAGCCACTTGCCCCAGGCCGCGATGTAGCGCCAGTCGCGCTGGTAGCGCCGGGTAAAACTCACCGCCAGCGCGTCCTCGGTGCCCCAGACCGTAACATCGCTATCGTGAGCATCGTCATGGTCCGTGGCACTCAAATAACCGCAAGGTGCTTGGTCGTCATCGAAGGGCCGCACCGTGATGCGTGGCCCGGTGGCAATTAAGCCCGCAACGTCGAAGCCCTCAGCCAAGGCGTCCGCCGCATCCCAGCCTTCCGGCTTGGCATCAGGTGGCAGCAGAATGGCGCAGGAAGTGGCGCCGGCCATCAGCACTGCTTGCGAGGCGGCCTCGGCATAGCCGAATCCGGGTTTGTCCCGGTCCGGCCAGATGAGCACGGCTTTACCGGAGAGCGGTGACCAATCCGTCTTGTCGACCGGCGCGTTGGCCCCGTGCATCGCCGTGGTCGCCACGATGCCTGCCTCGATCAAGGCCTGAGCGCACTTCTCGCCCTCGACCAGGATCACCTGCTCGGCAGCACCGATGCCCGGCTGGTTGTAGAGCGGGCGCGGCTCGGGTGGCGCCATCTTGCGGCGCTTGGCATCCCAAGGGCGGAACTCCTTGCGACCCGGTGCCGGGTCGTAGCGATAGACACAGGCGATCAGGTTGCCAGCCGCATCCAGGTAGTCCCACTTGGCCGTGGCCGGACCCAGCTCGTCGACCGGGGCTTCCGCCTTCTTGCGTTTCGGAGGATGGCTGGTGGCCCGACCGACCAGTTGCCCGGCGATCTCCAGCACCCGGGCAAAGTCTGCCTGGGTGTCGAGCCCATGGTGGGCGGCGATCAGATCGAAGATGTCACCGCCTTCACCCGTGGCGTGGTCGTGCCACAGGCCAGCCGTTTCGCCCTTGAGCGAGACCTCGAGGCTGTCACCGGGACTGCCCAGGACATCGCCGACCAGGTACTTCTGGCCACGCTTCTTGCCGGCTGGCAGCAGCGTCATCAGCACCGATTCCAGCCGCGCCAGCAGATCGGCACGGATGGCGTCGCGTTGTGCGTTGAGATCACCACCAGCGGGGAAGGCCTGCGGCGGCACCGAATTGAAATCAAGCATGGATCAGTCCTCCCTGTGGCGGATGGTTGTGGGCATGGCAGGTGATGGAATGCACGGGCGCGCTGCAGGCGCCGACCACCGGATCGGTTGGCACTGAAGGCACCGGCACCTTGATCGGCACCTTCTGCCAGTGCGCCTTCTCGTCGGCGAGGTAGCCGGCCTTCCTGGCGATGCAGCGCACGAAGTCCGGATGCAACCCAACCAAGTCGCACCAGCGCGTGAGGCGATCTCCAAGGAGAAAGCGTCGCGCCTCGCGCCGCTGCCGACGGTTCGTCGTGCTCAGGCAGTCGTGAATGGCTCGGGCGATCACTGCTACTACCAGCCGGGACTCCGGAGTCACCAAAAAGGTGTGGCGATTGAGCAGCTTCTCGATGGCCTGCAGGCCGAACAGGGGCTTGGGCGGGGACCAGCGATCCACCCACTCGGTGCGGTAGGTCTTACGCTGCTTGGAAGAGGCGGTGCTCATCACACACCTCCCCAGCAGCGCTGCGTGTAAGAGCAGAACTTGCATTCGAAGTGGCTGGCCTCGGCAAAGCCGCGTGGCAGCAGTTCACCCGCCTCGGTCGCCTGAATCACCCGCACCGCGCGGTCAGACATCTTCTGGGCCAGCGCCGCATGGAAGGGCACCAGCTCGGTGTAGATCTCCATCGAGTCGGCATTCACCGCCGTGAAAATCGCCGGGTGCTCGTGCAGTCCGAGATAGGCCTGATAGGTCACCACCTGGGCGTGATAGATCGGCTTAGAAACCGCTAGCCCCTTCTTGGCCAGATCGGTCCAGGATTTGTGATTGAGCGCTTTGCACTCCCACAGTGCCGGGTAGGCAAAGCCCTCAGGGCCACCGACGAACACGCCGTCGCAATGCCCTTGCAACTTGCCATCGGCCACCGAGAAGCCGAACTGCTGCCCGTCCTTACCTTCGGTCTTGAGCACGAACCCAGCTGCGCGCAGCCAGCTGACCATGGCGTCTTCCATGCGATGGCCGCGCTCGAAGATGCGCAGGATGCGGCCCGAAAACCCCTTGTCCGGATCGACTGGCGCCTGGGCGTACTCGTATTGCAGCTGGCGCTCGCAACTCACCCCGAGGCGCGAGGCCCCGAGATACTGCCGGCGTGCCTGCTGCTGCTCGCGCGCCTGCAGCCCGGCATCGATCAAGGCCTCGAAGCGTTCAGGGAAGGTCGAGGTGGAATTGAAGTCCAACATCACTTCGCCCTCCTACGCTTGCCTGGCTTGGCCGGAGCCGACTCCACGGTTTCCCACGGCAGGTCGTCTTCCAGATCTGCGAACGGATTGGCCGGATCGAAGGCGCTCGTTGCCGGTGCCGGCTCCAACGTGGCCACCGGCTGCGGTGCCTGCGTTTCATAGGGCGCAATCCCCCGCACCGGCGGATACTTCGCCTGTTGGTGGTGCGCCGCCATCGCCTCCGTCCAGCCGGCGACAATCGCCTCGATCACTCGCAGGGCTTCAGCTTCGCTGTACTGGCCAAGGGGCTTATCGAAGCCGATCTCACCGGCCGCTTCGCCGAAAAACTTCAGGCAAGCGCGCATCGCCGAGCGCTCAAATTCAGTCGGATCAACCATCAGCACATCCCCCTGCCTCGGGCCGGTTTTGAGCCAGCAGCCGTAGAGCGCGTGAAACGCGTCCTGGCATCGGCGACTGCAGAACACCCACTCCATCGGGTACCGACGGGGTTCGCCCGCCTTGAAACGGTTGTCGCTGTGCTTGATGCCCCGGGCCTGTCGCTTGCAGACCCAGCATTGGCCGGCCATTCATTGCCCTCCCTCCAGCGCGCCGATCAGAAGGGTCATCTGCAGTGGCTGGCTGCCGAAGGCGGTGGCGCAGCGGGTGTCGAAGTCCCGGTAGGTCATCGACGAGCGCGCGATCATGGTCACCGCGTGGATCTGCTTCTCCAGCAAGGCAAGGCCTCCGTCGGAGAGCCACTGGTGCGCCTTGTCGGAGAGGCGCTTGCGGTTGCGGATCTGCTCGATAATCTCGCGAGGCATGATCACGTCGTACACCCAGCGCAGGGTGATCTGACCGATCACCGCAGGCGGATTCTGCTGGTGGCCCTGGTAGTGCCAGCCGAAGAGGCTGAACAGCGCCCGGTAGTAGTCGGGGCTGAAACGCCGCTCCCAACTGGCCACGCGCTCGCGCAGCAGGCGCGAGATCAAGGCCTGCAGCGCATCGGGCGCGCGGTGGTACTGGTAGCCGGTGGCCTCATCGATCAGCGCGACCTCTCCGGCCTTCGCCAAGGCCTTCAGGATGCGCTGGCAGTTGGGTACCAGGTGCTGGCGCTTGCGGTGCAGACGACCTTCGAGAGCGGCATCGATCACGCCGGAGGCGACCTCGCTGATGACCCCAGCCGGGAAGAAGGCCGTGGTCTGGCCTGAAGGCAGGCGGATGCTGCAGGCGTTTTCCTGCAAGACCTCCGCTGCACCCGGGGCGACATCGGATAGCAAGGTTTTGAGTTGACTGCCGCGCCGTGATTCGTGCAGGCCAATGGCGGTGGCCAGTTGCCGCTGTACATAGCCCCGGGTGCCGTCTTCCAGCACCACGGCCTCCACCGCCAGGTCACCGAAGCGCACCACGCCGTAGTGGCTGGTCGTGAGAATAGGTGTGCTCATCATCGCCACGCCCTTCCTTACTGCGCCCAAGCGGGTTTGCCGCTGGGGACGTTCGAGGACGCTGGACGTGCTCCAGCTGCCGGTGGCGTATAGCTGGGTGATGCGAGCGCTGCCGGCGCACCGGAGTTACCGCCGGGATTTCCCTTGGGCACAACACCCATGATCAGGGCGTAGTCCTTGTGGTCCGGCTCGATGGCGGCCTTGATGGTGTTGCGATCATCGCCCCGGCCATCCTTCTCAATGTCGATGCGTGCGGCGAACTCGAGGCCATCGAGGTCGGCAAAGCCGCTGATGCGACGGGCCGCCTGCGCCTGGGGGCTGTTGTCCCCCGGATGGACGTTGCGCGCGGAGTTGAGCGCAGCCCGGATGAAGGTACGCCCCATGTTCCCTCAGGTCGGTCCCTTGGGAGAGTGCAGGCCCACGTTCCACCAGATCTTGCGTTTGGCAAACGGGCCTTCCAACACTACGCCTTCGCAGGCGAGGTAGACCGCACCCGTCTCGAAGCTCTGGCTGGCCCAGCCGCCAGTCCAGCCTTGGCTTGGGTCATCGAAACCACCCGGCTTAATGCTCATGCGCAGCTTGGCAGCCGTGTTGCGCGGGATGAGGTCGAAGGACTGCTGTTGTTCAGCGTCGTTGAAATCGTTCCAGTTGGACATGGCGGGTTACTCCTGGGACGCGCGGGCGTTCGGGAAATCAGTGGCGGCCGCAGTGCGGCCGAGGCATTTGGCGATGAGCTTTCCGAGGTGGGGTTCCTCGAGGGGGTCGAGCCGGCCGCTGCGGTCCTTGCTCGGGAAGCCCCAGGCGTTGTCCGCGCCGGTGACAAAGGCGCGATACGGCGTGCCGTCATCGGCCTTCAAGATGGCCAGCGTGATGACTTCATCGAGCACGCCCGGCAGCTCGGCCGAGGTCTTGGCGCCTTCGAGTTGCAACTGGTAGATGCGGCGGTTGAAGTCGTCCAGCTTCTCTTCGAGGATGCAGACGTAGATGACGTGCTTGTCGCGCACGTGCTGCAGGTGCGTGAGCGCGCCGATCATCTCGGTGCCCAAGAGGCCATAGGCACCCCGGGTGTCGGGCTTGCCGGTCTTCTCGGAGAAGGCCGCCGGCTGGGTCTTGCACCAGGCCAGGCACATCCGCGAGAGCACGGTCAGGCTGTCGACGAAGTAGGTGTCGTACTTGGCCAGCTGCCCCGGATCGCCGTACTTCTGGCAGACGTGATCGAAATGGGCTTGCGAGAAGGCCTGCTCGGGCGAGGCACTCGGACTCGGCCCGGCCAGGAACACCACCAGGTCCTTGAGCTCCGGCCAGGTGCGCGGACGAAGGGTGTCCCCCGCCCAGTCGAGGATCGACAGATCGCCGGCCTCGGTATCCACCAGCAAGGTGCGCTCGGCATCGAGCGTGCGGATCTGTGAGGTTTTACCGGCACCCGGCACGCCCACGAGGGCGACCTTGGCGCAGCGTTTTTCTGACAAGCGCTGGTCAGCACTGATGATTGGGAGTGCCATCACTTGCCCTCCCCAACGAGTGCCAGGCGGAAGGCCGGCTTGGCGGGTTTTAGGGTGCGGGCAGCCTCGAAGGGACGGCGCAGGGTTTCCGGCCAGGCGGCGAACTTGCGCTCGGACACCGAATACTTCACGTCGATGTATTCGGCCGGATCGTCGCCATTGCTGGCGATGCGCTGCGCGATAGCGGCCAGCTCATCCTGATCCCAGGACACCGATTTCTTGATCTCGACCGTGACGGCCAGCTCGCCATCGGTCAGATGCGTGGTGCCGGTGTCCTTGCCCGCGTCGAGCAGCTGCGCACGAGCAGCGTCGCCGTAGAGGTCATCGAGTGCGGCGGTCAGTTGCTCGCGGGCGTGGCGCAAGCATGAGTCCATTTCGGCGAGCAGCACGGAGAGTTCCTGCAATGCCGGCTTCGGCAGCGCCTTGATACGCTCGCGGGTAAGGTCTTCGAGTTGGAGGGGAAGGCTGCCGATGTCGAGGACGGGGACAGTCGGTTGTGGGGTGGCCGAAGCCGTGGCCGGGAGGGCCGAAGAATGGGTTTGCATTTCGCAACTCCTTGGAGGTTAAGGAGTCACCTATTCTTCGCACGGCTTGGCAGACGTTTAGCCCATGGTTTGGCAGATGATTTGGCAAAGATGCCGATTGACCTATGACCGCCGCAGCCGATATTTCCCTCGCGTGACGATCTCGATGAAAAGCTCGCGCCGCTCCTTACCGCCCATCGCTTTGTCGAGCGTTGGGGCCACGGAGCCGGAGCGCCCTTTGACCTCAGCGGTCCACGATAGCGGAGCACCATCGCGCGCCTTCCAGAAGAGCTCGATGATCTTGGCCTGGATGCCCTCGAACATCACCGGTGCATCCAGATGTTTGAGCTGCAGTCGGCCCGTCTTGGCATCGAACCATTCCTCAAGCTCGTCGGCCGGGTCTGCGGGCAGCCCGACCAGAACCCGCTCCAGCACCCGCAAATCGAACTGCTCCTCGCCGCCCTCCTCGATCAGCAGATCCTTGACAGCGCGCACTTGGTGACCGTTGGGCAAAGCCAGCTTCGGATCGGTCAGCGCCAACACCACACCCCCGGTACCGAACGCCGGGTCGGACAAGGCTGGGGTGATTTGCTCGCCCGGCAGCTCCTTGAGCCGTCGCCCGAAAAACACCGGCGCGAAGACGTGGCTTTTACCGACACGGATCTCACCCAGATACCAGAGATGACGATCGATCAGGCACCGCCTACGCTCTGCAAACCGGGGTTCGATGCCCAGCAGCGCTGACAGACAGTCAAAGAAGGGCTTACGCTGGAAGCGGTAGCGGGTGATTTCAGCCAGAGGGCCGGTGAGGATCACCTTGCGTCGGTGCGGATGTGGGTAGGTGTAGCGACCAGCGGCTTCGTCGACCGTGACCTCCACCTCCTCACGGATGCCTTCTATCACTTCGACATCGATGTGGCTGAAGTAGCCAATGGCGGCGATCCAGCCCCGATCCAGGAGCACACGGCCAAAGCTACCCAAGTCTCTTCCGAACAGCGTGCTGTCCATCCCGTCCAACCGCTCCAGCCGTTGCAGTGTCTCGTTCAGCATCGCCCGCCTCCTCAGAACTCGGTGACGATGTTCCAGCGTTTCAACAGACGCATCACCAGTTGGCGCTCATCCTCGGTCTTGGCGTTATCGTTCAGGCCGTTGGGAGCGGTGATCTGCACCGTGATGTTGTGGGCGCGACGGTCTTTTTGCTTGGCCATGCGCAGCACCAGCTTGACCTGGCAAAGCGTCCACTGCCTCAGGTCGTCAAGGCCGTAGTCCTCGTAGGCCACGGTGTACACGTTACGGCGATCACGCCGGTCGCGGCGCACCGTGAGTTCGCTGGCGAGATGATGAGTACCGTTTTCGTCTTCCTGCTCGAAGGGCTTGGCCACCTTGATGAGATTAATGCTGATGCGCTCGATGCCGTCGCCCGACTCGGGTTTCAGGAGATTGAACACCTCGGCCGTACCGAAGGCCTCCAGACTGAATTCCCGCAGGGGCATCTCGTCGATCTCGGTGTCGCTGGCCAGCACCACGTCGCGCAGCGCCTTGGCCAGATCTCGACGCGCATTGCGGTCGTCGCAAAACACCGAAAGCGCGCCGCTGCTCGGCTCATACGAGAAGGTGATGCGCTGCAGGGCCTGATCGTGCCTCGTGGTTACTTCGCCGTCGACGATCTTGTCCCAGTGGGCTTCCTTGCCGTTGAAGCCGACCACGATGGTGTGCAGCCAGACCGGTGCTGCATCGCCCTGACCGGCACGGTCCTCGGCCTGGGTCAGGTCACGGCGCTGGAAATGTTCGATCACTACATCCTGCAGCGGCGCCTGCGGGTAGATGGCGGCAATTGCCGTCTTGAGCTTGCCCTGCAGCGAGTCATCCAGTGTGATATCCACCGCCTTCGGCCCCCGGAAGTGGCTGGCGTAGGCTTCGGATTTCCACTGCTTGTTTTGCTGGCGAGCTGTCTCGGCCTGTTCGAACCGACGGTCACGGTCGTCCACCAGCCGACACAGGTACAGGTAGAGCGCGCGGCCGTACTTGTCACCGGCATCCGCCACTGCCTGTTGCTCGGCTTCGTCGTCCTCGCTAAGCAGAGATTTGACGGCCTCGCACCCGTAGTCATCCGACAGCAGCAGGATACGCTGAGCGGCCTCCTCCAGCCGCTGACGGATGGCACCGGACAGGCTCGCCACCACGGTGAACAGGCTTTGCTTGTAGCTGGCGCAGACCTTGTGCTCCCACTCGATGCCGGGGAGCTCCTCAGGGTGCAGGTGCTGCAGCCATTGCTCTACCAGCGCGCGATGCTTGATCTTGCGCACCAGGGTCACGCAGTGCCCCATATCGGGCAGGATCTCTGGCCCGCCATCGGTTGCCCGAGGCTTGCGAGGTTTGCCGCCACCCGTAACAGTCGCCTCTGCGACGAGGACTGTCAGATTTGACTCGTGGTTATCCATCACATCGACTTCTGCCATTCTTCTGCTCCTTTACGAGTGACGGCTTGTTATGCGGTTGCGCGTTTTGTTAATCATAGAGCTCAAAAAATGCCGGCGCCAGGCCGGCGTGTCAGGCACTTCAGCAGCTCAACCTTGCCCTTTGCCGGGCAGCAGCCCGTAGCGTTCCATCCGCACCCGGATGAACTTCGGGTTCACGCCGAAGGTGGCGGCCAATGCGCGCTGAAGGTTTTCCATACCGACAAAACCGAAGGTGCCTTGCTCGACCAAGCGAGGGGTCGAGGCGTGCAGCTCGTCGGAGAGGCCGCCGTCGCGCTTGATGCCGACATCGAAGTCCGGCGCGCGAGCCACGGCAAGTTCGACCAGGCGGTCGTGCGGCACCAGAAGCGAGCCCATGAACTCATTCGCACGGAACTCGGCGATACGGATCTCTTTTTCGAGAGCGGTGTTCTGCGGCAACGCCATAGCACCCAAATGTTCGGCATCCGGCGTGGCGGTGCGGTAAGCACGTCGCTGGCTGTTATCTGGCTCGTCGAACAGCCCCGGTCCTTGCTTTGCGGCGACCAACCAGGCCGGGGCGTCGAAGATGGCGTGGCCCAGTTCGTGGGCGAAAGTGGAGAGCGCCAGCTCGGGCGTAAGTTGCTCGCCGACAGGCGAGATCAGCACGGAGACAGCGTCTTCGCCGCAGTCTGGGTCGAACTCGCACAGGCCCAATACGGGCAGGCCATCTTCATCGGTGACCGGGTGTTCCAGGCTGACCCACAGCTGGTACGGTAGACCGTTGATGGTCAGATCGGAGATGGCCGCCAGTTGCTCCAGCGTCAGCGCATCCGCGCCAGGCGACAAAAGCTGTGCTCTGGCCTCACTGGCGACAGTCTCGATGGCGGACTTTTTCAGGTAGCGTGGTTTGTGAAGGGCGCAGTGGTCATACCGCAGGGAAAGCGCTGGCATCCGTCACCGCCTTAACCCAGGGATTTGCGATACAGGCGAACGACGGTGCTGACGTCCTTCTGCATGTCAGGGGGAAGCCGGCTGGCCTCGATAAAGGCTTCGTCGGGGTTAATGCCTAGCTGCTCGGCAGCCTTGACGATCAGCTCATCCTTGGGTGCCTTCTCCAGCTCGCGCTCGATGCGCGACCAGTAGGCCGGCGAGATACCCAGACTGCGGGCGAACTCGTTCATCGGCACATTGGCCTGCTCGCGTTTTTCTCGGATGAAGGTGCCGAAGCCCATGATCGTTAACCGTTGCGTGATTCGTTAACGATGATTGTAGAGAAGGTGAAGGTTTGCCGTCAACTGTTTCGTTAACGATCAATCAACCCCAACCACCTCCACCTCCTCCCGTAGCCGCTCCCTGCTCAGGTGGGTGTCACTGCCGCCGAAACCGATCCGCTACCCAAGCCACCACACCGCGCTTGGCCGGTTGTGTTGCCTGCGCCTCCTCGCGCTCGATCAACGCCAGCGCTTCTTTCACGCCCATGGGCACGATGCCGTCGGCAGTGACCAGCCCTCGGCGTCTCATCTCCTCGTGCCGGTACGGGTCTCGACGGTTCTGTATCAAGGCATACTGGGCTTTGAGCACTTGCGATTGCGCTTCGACGGACAGGTTGCCGTCTGCTTCGTATCGGCGTTTGAAGGCCTCGCGGTACTTGGGCAGGACGCTGCCGAAGTTGTCCAGGCAATCGGTGACACCCGGGATGAAGTGCTTGACCAGTGCCCAGTGACCCATGCGGTAGATGCCCGCTTGGAGGACCACTTCGTCGTGGAGGCTCTCCTGGTCGGGGGGCTGCTGCTGGTACGCGGCGATGAACGCCTCCAGCGCATCGGCGAGCTTCGGTGTGCCGTCGTCAAAGGCCAGCAGCGAACGCCAGTTGGCCGCCAGCTGGACTAGGCGCTGATGCTCCTTGTCGGAGAACGGCGCACGCAGCACTCTCGCCAGCGTCTTGACCTGGTTCGACAGGCGGCTGTGCTCGCGGTGGATGAGCACGGCGATCAGGGCGGGATCTGGCGTGGCGATGGCAACGGCTCCCTTGTTGTTTCTTCCGTAAAGACCCTGCACACCCGCAAGGCCCTTATGGAAAAAACCCCGCCCCTCTTTCGAAGGACAGGGTTTCAATGGCTTTCACCTCAAGCACCTACCCGAGGGCGGGTGCTTGTCTCTAGGGGAGATTAGGCGAAGGCAAAGTCAGCTACAGTCTGAGTGGACAGATCGACCAGACCAGTCAGCTTTACGACAACGTCAGTAGCAGCGGTGTACGTGCTGGCACCAGTTGCGTCTGCAACCACATAGGTGTCAGCGCCATACTGGAACCAAGTGATCGCAGTGTTGGTAGAGCCATCGCCGGCGGCAGCCAGATTCAGAGCATCAGTCAGGTTGGTGGCTGCCGAAATATTCACCTTGGTTGCAGTGAAAGTCTCATTGCCACGATCAGCAAACACCAGCTTGTCAGTACCGACCACAAAATCAGTGATAGTAGTGACGTTACCGAGTGCAGCCTTGACGTTGAACACGTCTTTGCCTGCGCCGCCAGTGAAAGTACCGCCAGCAGCAGCGGAGACGATGGTGTCGTCGCCAGCGCCAGCAACTACGGTAGCCTTCTGAGCGAGAGTGATAATGTCGTTGGCAGAGCCGCCGTTGACAGTCAGACCTACGCCAGCCTTGTCATCAGCCACAACGTTAGCAGTGTTGATGCTCAGCTTACCGGTAGCTGCGGAACCGTCGATCAGCTTCACAGCACCGCCAGCAGTAGGAGTACCCACGTTGGTGCCGTTGACACCGACGAACGTCAGGTCCAGGTTCTTATCGCCAGTAACAGTCACAGTCTGAAGCTTGGCGTCAGTCAGGGCAATGCTGTTCCAGGTGTTGGCCGCACCGGTAGAAGCGATGCTGACAGTTTCGACGCCCTCAAGCACTACGGTACCAGCCTTAACGTTGGCGGCAGTAGCGGTAGCACCAGTAACAGCGGCACCGTCAAACTTCACAGCGAAGCTATCGGCGGTGCCGGTAGCAGCGTCTTTGACGTTGATAGTGGAGGTACCGGTGTTGTTACCGGAAACACTAAGGCCAACGCCAGCTGCAACGTTATTCAATGTAGCGCCATTAGCACCACCAGTCAGAGTCAGACCAGTGATGGTAGAACCAGTCATCAGCGCAACGTCGAGGTTAGCAGCTGCGGAAATATCAAGAGCTTCGAAGTTCTTGAACTGAGCAGCGTTACCAGCATTGATCAGCGCAGCAGCTACGGTATCAACGCCGTCACCAGCATCGATAACAGTTACAGCGGTAGCTGTAGAAGCTGCCACCGAACCACCATTGACCAGCAGCTTGTCGTTGCCTGCACCCAGGTTGATTGTCGAGCCAGCAGCGACGGCCGACTTCAGGGTTACGGTATCGTTACCGGCACCTGTAGCGACAGTAGTTTTCGCGATGGCCTGGATCGCCAGGCTGTCGTTGCCTGCGCCAGTGGTGACCGCGACAGTGCCAGCAGCCAGGTCGCCCAGAGTCAGGTTACCGGTTGCTGCGGAGCCGTCCAGCTTAGTAGCTGTTGTTACCGGCGCCAGTACCAGATCAGCCGAGCCAGTGATGTTAACAGTCTTAGCAGCAGCGCCAGTTACTGTCAGATTGCTCTTTGTACCGGTGGCATTAACAGTGATCGTTTCAGCCTTCGAGCCAGCTGCAACGCTCACCGCTGCGGGGGTAGTACCGTCTGCTGCGTAGCCTACGCCGTTTGCATTTACGGTCAGGGCAGTAGAAGTATCGTTAGTTACAGTTACTGCCAGTGCCGACTTCTGGTTCTGCAGGCTAACAGTAGCCAGCGCAGCGCCTTTAACACCAGCCGTCGCGCCGGCGATACCGTCAAGAGTTACGGATGTCAGAGTGGTGCCTACCGCGGTGGTGGCAGCGGCAGTGTTTGCAACGTTATCTACAGTAGCAATGCCACCGCCCTTAACGGTTACAGAGGTCAGCGCCTTACCAATAACGTCTGTTGCGCCAGTTCCGGCAGCACCAGACACAATGTTAACAGCCTTACCGCCGTCAACTGCTGCAGCTGCGTTGCCAGCAACAGTCAACGAAACGTTGGTGGTGTCAGCAGCTTTGACTTTGCTACCAGCGGTCCCTGCGGCCACACCGTTAAAATCAGTCAAACCGGCAACGGTAGACACGTCAAATGCCGTAGCGGTAGCGCCAATGTTGCCATTGGTGGTGATGTTCAGCTTTTCAACATTGGTCATCGCGAAGCCAGCGGGAAGCGCGAAAGCATCACCAGGAGCGACTACGGTATCAGCGATGTTCAGCGTATCCACGCCAGCGCCGCCATCGACCTTGTCCAGGCCACCCAGCACAGCGCTGGTAGCAGTCACGGTAGCATTGATGGTATCGCCACCAGCGGTACCGACGATGCTATCCACACCAGTAGTGAGCGTGAAAGTCTTGCCGCTATCACCAGCCGAAGCACCTGCAGCTGCAGCCAGAGCAGCCGGAGCCGACGCCTTGGCGGCATCCAGGCTGGCAGCGTTGGCGTTGACCTTGCCCAGCCACTCGCGGGCGGACTGTGCAGCATTGGCGCCGGTGTAGCCGAGGATTTCAGGCGTGGTGTCGATCTGTGCGGTGAAGGCTTCGGCAGCGGCCAGCTTGTTGGCCACAGCAGTGGCGTCACCGGCGCCAGCGTTGTTCAGGATGGTGTACATGGCTTCAGCCTGGGAGACTTCGCCGCTGTTCAGCTTCTGGACCCAGTACTGCAGGCCTGCCGGCTCGGCATCACGAGCAAACAGGTTGTTGTAGATGGCGTTGACCTTGGCAGCGGAGCCCTGGTTGCCGAACAGCGCCTGCGACTCGCTCGAAGCGGAGAAGCCAGCGATGATCTGGGCCTCGGTCTTGTCAGCCCAATACTGCAGGCCGATGGTGTCCGCCGGACGACCGAAGTAGGCGATGTACATCTTTTGAATCGTTTGAGTAGAAGCAGCCATTGCAATGTAATCCTATTGGGTTAAGTAGGCGTGTGGAGCATAGAACGGAGGTTTAAGGCGGTCAACGAACCGTTACCCCGTCGCCAGCGCGATTAAACCGTAGCTTGCAAGCGGCGAAAAGTACCGTTTGGCCTCTTTTAACCAAATGTGCAGAAACCAGGACTCAATCCCGCTGACCTACCCCTGGCTTAAATCGGGCGACTTGCGCCTGAATTCAACCAGAGGTGCGCTTTGCACTGCACAAAACACGCAAATACGGGTCGTATTGCTGACGCTCCTCGACACGAGGCGGCATTTTGCCTTGGTAAACGGCATTTGGCCAGCAGAATGACGTCAAAAAGATATGTACTTAACCTTGGCGGCGTAGCAGCTCCGGCACCGAGAGCGACAGACCTTGAGCTCCTCGTGCGAGCAGCACCTGGCCCTCAAAGCGCCGCGCCAGGGCCTGACAGCGCTCATCGAGCAGCACCGGACGGCCTGCCAAGAGGTAAGCCTGAATCATCGCGACGGCTTCATCCTGCCGACCGGCGGTGCTGCCCGCGACCCAGAGCATGCTGGCATCGTGCGGCTGAATCCAGCCCGCCGGAACGATGCAGGGCTGATGTTCTGGCTGAGGCTGGCCGGGCAGGACTGACGCAACCTGCTGGAGGATGCGCTGCCAGGTGCTTGGTGTGGGCACGCCAAAACACGCGATGCGTGGAAAGGCCGGCGGCGGCGGCAGTGGTCTTTGCCCGCCAAGAATCTGTTCGAGGCGATCGATCTGCCGGTTGAAGGCGTAATCACGAATGCGCGTGCGTCCGGCTTCAGCGTGGGCGTCGAGCAAGGCGGGCTGGTCGAGATAGGTCATTAGCTGACGGGCCAGGTCTTCGTCGTTACCCGGCTCGAACAGCCAACCGTTGACGCCATCAACCACCAATTCGGGGATGCCGCCAATACGCGATGCCACTACCGGCACGCCGCTGGCCATGGCCTCGGTGATGGTGACCGGCTGGTTTTCCGGGCAGACCGAGGGCAGCACGAAGACGTGGGTGGCGGCCATGCGCTCGGCGATCATGTCGTTGGGCAAGCGCCCCCAGAATCGCTGAGGCAGGTCCGGCGCGAGGCGGCGCAGTTCGTCCTGATAACGGATACGAAGATGCCCATCACCGACGAAATCCACCTGAAGGCGATCAGCGGGCAGCCGCGCCAGCGCGCGCAGCAGCGTCGGTACACCTTTGTGCTCGCCCATGTAGCCAATGAACAGCACGCGCAGGCGGCCCTCGAAGGCCGGCCGCGGGACATTGGCGTAAGTGTCGAGCTCGATGCCGTTAGCTACCACCTGCATGCGCGCGGGATCGAAGCCGGTCGCGACGTAGGCATCGGCCAGGTAGTCACTGGGCGAGATGAAACGATCAACGCCGCTGAATTGCCAACGCAGGTAGTCCTGGCGCATGCGCTGGGGCAGCGGCTGGCTGCCGACATGGATGCTGGCGTGGCAGCTGGAACAGCCGGTTGAATCGACGCACAGGCTGCGCTCATCGGTCATGCGGATGCTCTTGATGCAAAAGCCCCAGTGGTCGTGCAGGGTGAGCACTACTCGAATGCCGCGCGCCCTGGCGCGCTGGATGATCCCGAGGGACAGGCCGACCAGGTGATGGGCATGGACAACGTCTGGAAGCCATTCATCTACCAGCGCATCGAAAATGTCGTCGACTTCGGGGTGCGCCACGTTGTTGCCAGTAGGCGCGAAGTCGGCCGGCTGCAGTGCGACCCGCGTGACCGGCATGTCATCGAACGTTTCGTGCAGCACCGGGTAGCCGGGTTGCGGTCGACTGTTGTCGCCGGCCAGTACCCGCACCTCATGCCCGCGCGCCTGCAGCGCGAGCGCCTGTCGGTGGGCGATGATCTCGGCGCCACCAATGAAGTGCGGCGGAAAGAAATTGGAGATCAGCAGGATTTTCATCGCGTGACCTCGAAGCGGTAGCCGGTCATCTCCGGTAGCCGTATGCAGCGCTCCAGGCCGACAACGCTGAACGCCTCCGCCGGGGCGTCTGCTGGCGCACACACCAGCACACCTTCATCCAGACTGGCACGCGCGCGTCGCACAACGTCCAGGGTAGCGGCCAGGTCCGGCAGCCCTTCGCCCAGTACGATCAACCCCGGTGCACGGCCAGTTCGTGCCAATTCGGCAGCGAGCAGGCTGAATCCGGTATCGGTCGGCAGCGCCAGACAGCTAAGGCCATCACGCACCTCGACCGAGCCTGGGGTAAGCGTGGCGGAAGTTTCGAGCCACCAGGCCTGCGACACGCGCCGCACCACCAGTGCCTTGAGCCAGTCCGGCTGATCAGCGAGCAGCACGGCACTGACCGGTGCATGCCGAATAAGCAGTGCCGCGAACGCAACCTGAGCGGGGCTATCAGCTAGCTCCAGCCCTTCGGGGACCAGTAGATGCTGCCAGTGCTCAGGCAACTGCGCCGGTGCGCGGGCGTGGCCCGCGAGCTGGCCAAGCAAGGCGCGGGCGTAGCTGCGCCAGGTAAGAATTGGCCGGCTGACTGCCTGCTCGGCTAGCCTCGTGTAATAAAGCGCATCGCTGGCGACGGCGGCTATGGCACCGGCCAGGGCTGCAGGGTCGTTCATGTCGAGCGTATGGCAACCGCCGTCTGCCGCCAGCTCGGCCATCACGCCCTCGCTGTGGCAAAGGCAGGGTCGCGCATGCCACAAGCTTTCGACGATGGGCATGCCGTAGCCCTCAACAAGCGAGGGATAGATGGTCAGGTGCGCATTGGCGTACAGCTGATTGAGGCGCCCATCATCAACCACACCGTGCCAGACGATGCGACTGTCATCAGCACTGGCCTGGCTGACCTCATCGGCAATCCACTGGGCACCGGCGTAACGATTGCCGACCAGATCCAGCTGCCAGTCGAGCTGGGGGTAACGCTCATCGAGCAGGCGCAGGGCCGCGAGCAACGTACGGTGATTCTTGCGTGGCTCGAGGGTCGAGACGCAGAGCAGGCGTAAGGCCTGACCAGGAGCCGGTACGGCTGGGGGGTTGCCGGCACGCGGGGCGCCGGTCAGCTCGCCGGGTATCCAGCAGGGCTCGACGACGGCGTGCGGCGTTATGCCTTCCCGGCTCCAATGGGCAAGCAGGTTGCGCCCCGCATCCGGCGAGATGGGCAGTACCCGATCGCATTGCGCCAGGCCGCTCATATACGCGGCGTGGTTGTCCCGAATCGCGAGATCCGCGACGTATTGCGGATGGGTCACGGGTATCGCGTCATAAAAGATGGCTGCGACCTTCATGCCGAGCGCGCGCGCCTGTTTGCGGCGCTCGGGGCCCTGGCGCTCGAAGACGATTTCGCCTTGTAGCAGCCAGGCATCTTGCAGTGACTGGCCGATGGCCGCCAGAGCCAGACGCCGCCCCGGCAAGGAGCGCGGCAGGCGATAGTGCTTAGGGTTAGACTCTGGGCCGCCGTAGGCGCCCAGGTTGCGGTACTCGTCTTCGGTCGGCAGCACGTAGCAGGCAGCCTGCTCGTCCCAGGCAACGAACAGTGGCTGACCGAGCGCCTGAAGCTTGCGTGACAGGCTGCGTACCACCCTGGCTACACCGGTGTTGGCCGGATCTCGCAGACAGGCGCTGGCATCGACAACCAGCCGCGGCGCAGGCAGGTCGCGAATCGGGCCGAGACTGCCGAGCAACTCGACATAGGCCTCGACGGTTCGGGACCAGGTGAAGCGCTCGCGGAAGCGGTCAACGGCCTGACGCCAATCGTCGCCCTGAAGCAGCTGACCGTCGAGCACGGCAAGCGCGCGCTCGGCCATCTGCTCGGCGGTATCACAGAGCTGGTCGGGATGCGCGGCCACTTCGGGATGGGCGCCGAGCCGATAGGCCAGCACCGGCCGGTACAGCCGCTGCATTTCAGCAAGCGGTAGATTGAAGCCTTCCCACAGCGATACGCTCAGGCCGAGATCGGCGCGCGCCATGAGGCGTGCCAGAGCAGCGTCGTCCGGGTGGCCGAGGGGAACGAAACAGGCCTGCAGGTCATCGGGCAACTGCAACTCTTCGGCGCTGGCGAGTACGCCGATACGGGCCTCTGGATGCGCCTGAAGGATGTGACGGGCCAACGGAAACAGCGATTCGCTGTTCTTGTAATTGCCGGTTTCCCAACGCCCGAGGTTGAGGATGAACGGCCCCTGCGAGGTGCTTGAGTCCTCACGGTTGGCGTCACTGCTCCAGAGAATCGCATCGGCGCTCTGATCCAGGTGGTCGGCGCCCAGATGAATAGTGCAGATCCGTGCTTGCGCCCCGGCGTCCGGCTGGCTTTGAGTGCGCGCGATGAAGTCACTGATCGGGGTGACCACCTGCGCTTCGGGCAGATACTCGCGGCGCAGGCTGCGCAGGCGCTCCTGCACCTCGCGGGCCGGGCCCTGGAGGTTATCGAAGGGCACGCCGCCGCAATCGAGCGCCACGACTGGGATACCCCATTGGCGGAACAGCGGGATGGAACCGTAGAACGGCCAGCCACCGATCAGCGCCACGGTGCCTTGTGGCGGATGCCGGTCCGGCGCGAATGCCTTGCGCTGGCCCGCCAGCCATTCAGCGGTAGCCGTATCAAGATCCAGATAGGGACCGGTATGGGAGTCGGGCTGGAGAATGTTGCCGCCGATGCGTTCGAGGACCTGGCGGTCAAGGCGCTGTGCAATGAAGGTGACTTGCCAGCCGCGAGCCTTCAGGCCCTGGGCCAGCAATAGCAGCACGCGGTCGACGCCAAAGCGGAACAGCAGTCGTTCGTTACAGATGATCAGGTGCATGCAAGCCTCAGGGTGCGTAGCCGATGACAGCGTAATCCTGCGCGCCGAACAGCAGGCGATTGAGCGTCTGGGTCAGGGCCTGATCCTCTCCCTGCAGCAAAAGCGCTGGGTCAGCCGGGTGGCGGCGGTCGATCCGAACGTTCACGAAACCACGCGACTCCAGCATGAAAGCCATGAGCGCCGGCGGCAGCGGATTGCGATGGGTCGGATCGGTGTAGAAGTTGCACGCTCCGACGATGAGGTTTTCTGGGTTTGGCGTCTCGAACAGGACCAGCCCGCCCGGTCTGATCACCCGCAGGGCCTCGTCTATCAGTTCGACAAGCACACTCAACGGCACATGCTCGATGACGTGAAATGCGGTTACGGCTGGTAGGCTCTTTTCCGGCTGCTGTCTCAGGTAGACCAACGCGTCGGCCACCTCAGCCTGCAGTCCGCCGCTGCGGCAGTGCTCGACCATGCTGGGGTTGGTGTCTATTCCGAGCGCCTGGACGTTATTGTCGACTAGCAACCGCAGCCATTCGCCGCGTCCGCACCCAAGGTCCAACACCGGCCGGTCTTGACCGAGCACCACCGCTTGCAGCAGCGGGACATTGGCCTGAAGGCGTTCGCGAATCTGCTCAGAGCTGCCGCGGAACCGGTCTTCGAAGGCCACGTACATTTCGGCCGGCATGTCTGCTGCGATCACCGGCTCAGCAGCGACCGTCGGCTGGCTTGTACGGTGCTGTCGCACCTGCTGCTCGAGGCGCTTGATGCGTTCCAGCAGGTAGGCCTGATTTTCCTGTATGGCCAGCCCCTGACTGTAGAGGCTCTGGTTCGCCTGGTCCTGGATTTGCAAACCAAGATTTCGCAAACGCGTATTGCCGTCGGCCGCATGATATTCCAGGTCGCGCAGGCGCTCCGGCAGGTAGCGCAGCACAACAAGCAGATGCAGCAGCCTGTGTGCACCCGGCACCCGGCGTACGATGCCGGAGATCACAACGCGCAGGAGGTTACCTAAGGTGGCGCCGCCCGGTCGCTGTTGCGCACGGCGCAGCAGGCCCGTGACCCGAGGGTGATTGAGTACCCGGCGGAGTGGCGTGCCGGTCAGGCGCGTATAGAGTCCGCGGGCACGCTGCTGCGCATCGGCACCCGCTGCTTGCGCAGCAGGCGCGACGGTTGGCTCCGCCCAAGGCGCGGAAGGCAGGTAGCTTTCCAGCTCGAGAAGCTCGTAAGCGCGCACAAGATCATTGGGCAAATTAGGTGTACCCGCAGCCGGCCCGCCTGCGGCCTCTTCAACCTCAGTAACGCGTTCATACTCTCGGCGAGCCACTTCAGCCGCAATGATGTTCTGTAGTGCTTTTAGATCGGTATCCATGAGGGCATCTGAAAAATGAGCGGCCTGTCGGCCGGTGGGACGTAATCCGGCCGAGACCGGAAAGCATGAGTACTTATTCTGCCGAGGGTGCTGCGAGAAGCTCTCTGACCTCGAAGCGCGACTGCAACGCACAAGCACCGACGAAATGTGGCAGTTCGTGGTTGCTGACCACCTGGAAAACAACCGCCTTGTCCCACCAGTCATAGTTGTCGTCGAGGTGATCGGCGCCGCTGTGGAGGGCGAGCGTCAGACTGTAGCTGCCGGGCCCGACCAGCAACGACGGGATCTCGACACAGACTTCGCGCACCTCGCCTGGCTGCTTGCCGAGATCGCGGAATTCGCCGCGCAGCCAGGTGTTTGTGCCGTAGATATCGTAACCGGTGCGGTCCTTGAGCATGAATCCCAGCGACAGGTCAGCAATAGGTTCATTAGCAAGGATGCCCAGGCGGATGGTCAACGGCGCGCCTACCAGCAAAAGGTTAGCCGGGTAGCCGCGCGAGGACACATCCAGGCTAACAATGCGCGCCTTGCCATTGCCGGAGCGGCCGAGGTAAGCCTCGCCATCGAGCCCAGCCACGACCTCCTTGCGCGCAATCAGCGAATTGTAATAATCAAGCACATCGTCCGGCTTGCCATCGAGCAGCATCTTGCCCTCGCCCAACAGGATCGCCCGGTCGCATAGGCTTTTTATGGCACCTGGATCATGGGATACGAACAGCAGCGTGGTGCCCTGCTCACGGAACTCACGGATGCGCGCAAAGGACTTGTGCTGGAAGTAGACGTCGCCGACAGCAAGCGCCTCGTCAACGATCAGCACTTCCGGACGCACCGCGGTAGCAACGCTGAACGCCAAGCGGACAAACATACCCGAAGAATAGGTGCGCACAGGCTGATCGAAGTATTCGCCGATTTCGGCAAACTGCTCGATGGCCGGTATCAGGCTGGTCGCCTGCTCGCGTTCGAGCCCCTGCATACGCGCGGCCAACAACACGTTCTGGCGTCCGGTAAACTCGGGGTGGAAGCCCATCCCCAGTTCTAACAGTGCGGCAATTCGCCCGCCGGTGCGCACGCTGCCTTCGGTGGGCACGCATGTGCCGCTGATCATCTTCAGCAGAGTGCTTTTGCCGGCGCCGTTTACGCCAATGATGCCAACGGCCTCGCCCTCACCCACCCGGAAGTCGACACCGCGAATGATCCAGTTCTGTTCGCGGGCTACGAGCCCGAGCCAGACGCCGATCGCCTGCCAGCGTCCCTTGATCCTCGGATAAGCCTTGCCAATATTTTCAACAATTATCGTCATGTCTAGATTTGGTCCAGCAGATCGGCATAGCTTCTGCGGTACAACAGCAGGGCAAGTGCGAAAAATACAATGGCAACCGCTAGCGGATATCCCAGCGAGGCGATATCTGGCACATCACCCAAAAAGCTGCTTTGCGCTGCCCGAACAAGCGGGAACAGTGGGTTCCAGGACAACGCCTGTTGCACTGCCGGGGACAGAATCGAAACCGGATAGACGATCGGCGTCGCCCAGAAGATACCTTGGAAGAACACGTCGACAAACTGGCCCACATCGCGAAAAAACACGTTCAACGTAGCCAGCAATGCACCTAAGGCAAGCCCCATCAGCAGAACAACGGCCAGCACCGGAAGAATATAGGCCAGTGACGATGGCATTGGGTAACCGGACAGCAGCATGAAGCCCAGGATCAGTACCAGCAAAATCATGCTGTTGAGCAAGGCAACCACGACCACCGGTATGAAGAGGATGAACTTGGAGAAGTTCGACTTCTTGATAAGGTTAGCGTGCTCAAGAAACAGGCCCTTGCTGCGCTGAACGAGTTCCAACAAGAGATTCCAGGACAGCAGCCCCGCGCAGAGATACATGCTGTAGGCGAACTGGTGCTCTACTCCAGGCAACCGCGCTCGCATGATCTGCGAAAAGATTACCGTGTAGATGAAGACCATGAACACCGGAGGCAGCACCAACCACAAGGGGCCGAACGCCGACCCGACATAGCGGCTTCTGATATCCCGGAGCGTAATGGCATAGACCAGCCCACGGAACCGGAACACGTCACCCACAAGGGGCAGTTTAGTCAAGGCTGAATACAACCTAGGCATAGGCATTTTCCAGAGTTGCGACAAGGCGGGCCAGCGTGCTGGCCCAGGTTCGACCCGCCGAAGCGGGTTTGCGAGGCGCAGGATGCATAAGCGCCTGCGTCAATGTCTCCTGACGAGGCTGAATGTAGAGCGGCCAGTTACCGCCGGCTTCCCGCAATACGGGCAGATCGGTCGCTATGACGGGACAGCCACGCATGCTGGCCTCGAGAACCGGCAGGCCGAAGCCTTCGGCACGAGACAGATAAATCAGCCCGTCAACATTGCGGTACAGCCAGTCAAGCATGGCATCGTCGATTTGCTGGAGGTGAAATAGCCGGTCGTGCAAGCGAGGGTGGTGGTCGATCCGCTCAATCAGCGCATCTACCTTCCATCCAGACCTGCCCACAAACAGCAGCTTGGCCGGATGCAGGCTGTTCCATAGCTCATCGAAGGCATCAAGAATGAGTGCGTGCTGCTTGCGAGGCTCAAGCGTACCGGTGACTAGAAATATCGGCCCTTGCCCGGTTTGCAGGCTGGTGGGCAACCCATGCGGCGAGCGCAACGGCTCGCCAGCAAAGAAGTCACCACCATGAGGCAAAAGCTTGAGCTCGACGCTAAGACCTTTGCGATTGACGTATTCAGCCAGGCGCTGCTGGACGTGGACGCTCGGCGCGAAAAGCACACCGACCCTGCCAAGCAAGGCATCGAGATGGCATCCGAAACGCTGCTGCAAGCCGGGCCGGAACCAGACAGGCTGCTCAATGGGGAGAAGATCATGCACCATCGCATGCACTTGGGCGCCCTGCTCCAATGCGCGGTCGATGGCTGGCCACGGCTCGAGGTACCACGAGGCGTCGAACATGAGCAAATGATCGCCTTCTCCTGGCAGGAACTCGATGCCCTGCTCCTGCCGTGTGGTCACGGCACCTTCGAGCGGATGGGGGGCCAAACCGGGCAGGAGGTACCAGCGTTCGCCCTCGAAACGAACCGGGGCAACGCGGACGTCCATAGGGCCTGACGCCTTTTGCCCAGCCCGGAGAAGACACCGAACCACTCGCTGAATACCCGTATGAAGGCCGGATTCAAGCAGACGAGTGACGTCGAATAGTAACCGCACTTGCGATCCTTCTGGTGGGGGCAATTGGGGCAACAATCGACCTGTGGTGGGCTGAAATTTGCCAAACCAACCAATCCTGATTTACACGCTGCGCCAGCCCTGCAGTTCCCGCCGAAACCAGATCAACAGGGGCAGCGTGCCAACGGCTCAGGGCAAATTCACAATAGGTTAGAAGGACTTACCCGTCTGGACTCGCTGCAAGTCAGCCTCGACCATCAACTGACAGAGCTGTTCAAGCGTGGTCTGAGGTTTCCAACCAAGAACCTGAGTCGCTTTCTCCGGATTGCCGATCAGCAAATCGACTTCCGCCGGCCGATAGAAGCGAGGATTGACCTGCACGAGCGTCTTGCCGGTCCGGCTGTCGATACCGTGCTCGGTTTCAGCGTTGCCCTGCCAATCAAGCTGGATATCCACGGCCTTGAACGCCAGGGAGACGAAATCGCGAACGGTCTCGGTACGATTGGTAGCCAGCACGAAGGTGTCAGGGGTATCAACCTGTAACATGCGCCACATGCCCTCGACGTACTCCTTGGCAAAACCCCAGTCGCGCTTGGCGTCGAGGTTGCCCAGTTCAAGCACAGGCTGCATCCCCAGGGAGATGCGAGCCGCCGCGTCGGTGATCTTGCGCGTGACGAACTCTTTGCCACGTAACGGAGACTCATGGTTGAAGAGGATGCCGCTGGTGCCGAATATGCCGTAGGACTCGCGATAGTTGATCGTCATCCAGTGGGCATAGAGCTTGGCAACGCCATAGGGGCTGCGCGGATAAAAAGGCGTTACTTCGGTCTGCGGAATCTGCTGGACCTCGCCGAACATTTCGGAAGTCGAGGCTTGGTAAAAGCGGATCTTGGGATCGACGATACGAATCGCTTCGAGCAGGTTGACAGCGCCAAGCCCGGTGATCTCAGCGGTAGTAATCGGCTGGTTGAACGACACACCGACAAAGCTTTGTGCGGCAAGGTTGTAAACCTCGTGCGGCTGGGCTTCTTCCATCAGGCGGATGCTTGCGCCCAGGTCGGTAAGATCGTGCTCGACCAGCTCCAGGTTAGGATGCCCGATGGCGCCCACTTCCTCGAGACGCCAAAAGTTCACCGAACTGGTCCGGCGGTAGGTGCCGAATACCTTGTAGCCTTTTTCCAGCAGCAGCTGGGTGAGATACGCACCGTCCTGACCGGTGATGCCAGTGACGATTGCGGTCTTGCTGTTCCTGCTCATTCCGTTGTTTTCCGTTCCAGGGCTCGGGCTTCTTCGCTGCGAGCCAGCCACACGTTGACGTTTTCGACGCTCTGCTCGGACAACCTGCCGGCCCAACGATTCAATACCAGCAGATTGATGATGAAATCGTACTGGGCCTTGAGCAGATCACGGCGTGCCGTATATTCGTTCTGTACGCTTGTCAGGACATCGACAGAGTTGACCACGCCGTACTGAAAACCTTTTTCAGCGGCAACACTGGACTTCTCGGCTGACTCCAGAGCATTGCGCGAGGCACGTATTCGTTCGACGCTGGACTGGGCCGTCAGATAGGCACTGGTGGTTTCCTTGACTACCTGCCGACGTATGGCTTCTAGCTCCTGCTCGGTTGCAAGACGATCGTTATACAGTGCCCGGACCCGTGCGGAGGTCGATCCGCCGCTATACAAGGGAATCTGCACACCAACGCTTGCGACGTAACTGTCGGAGAGTGGCGCCAAGGTATTGTCATAACCGACATCGCTGCGTTGAGCGGTGAGATTCAGGCTCAACTGGGGATAATGCCCCCCTTTGCCCTCACGCACAGCTGCCTCGGCCGCGGCAAGCGCGCTTTCCCGCGCCTTGAGCGCCGGGTTTGCCGCGACAGCCCGATCGATCCAAACATCGAGGCTCTCGCCTGGCACCTGCAACGCGACGTCTTCGCGGATGCGGCTGAGCTTTTCGGCAACCGTGCGCCCGACTAGCTCGGAGAGGTCCTCGCGGCTGAGCCGAACCTGATTACGCGCCTCGACCTCCTGGGCGGCAAGTGCATCGACCCGGGCCCGGAGATCGAGCACGTCGGTGATCATCGCCAGCTTTCTTTCATACATCGCGTTGACACGGTCGAGGTTTTTCTGAGTTGCACGGCGCTCGGCCATGACCAGCTCCAGCTCATCGTCGGATGCCAGCGCTACGAAATAGCGCTGCGCGAGATCGACCGTAGCCTCGGCTTGGGCGTCGACCGCCTGGAACTCGCCCTGGCGCGCCAGGCTTTTGAACTTTTGATAGTTTTCCCAGGCGGCCTTGTTATAGAGGTGCTGAGTCAGGCTGACCAGGTAGCGCTCGTTGTTGTACACCTGCTCGGTGGTGCGGTTGTCGTATTTGGTGCGGTTGAGCGAACCGCTGGCGTTAAGCTGTGGGAGCAGACCACCAAGGGCTTCGCGCTGGCGGGCCTGCCCTCCTACGGCGCGCGCGTACGCGGCAAGCACGCGCGGGTCTTCCAGCCGCGCCTCGCGGTAGAGCGACATGAGGTCGGTGGCATAAGAGGATGCGCTCACGCTGGTTGGAACCGGAATGGCATCCCTCTCAGGCTCGGCTCGCAATGACGCAGCCATCGACGCTAGCAGGATGCAAACAAGGATGCGCACGGGTCAGTCCTCGATCATCGATCGGGCGAAGGCATCCGTCGCCGGTTGCATCAGGTATTGGAGCATGGTGCGGTCGCCGGTGTTGATCAGCACCTCTGCAGGCATGCCGGGCTGCAGCTTGAGCGAACCGAGCGAACGGACACCTTCTTCAGTGAGACTCACCCGCGCGAGGTAGTAGGGCATCCCGGTCTGCTCGTTCATCAACCGGTCCGCCGAAATCTGCACGACCTTGCCTTCGATCTCAGGCGTGGTCGCATTTTTGAACGCGCTGAAACGAATGTCCGCCTTTTTGCCGACGCTGACTCGATCAATATCAATCGGTGAAACCTGAGCTTCGACAATCAGGTCGGATACGGAAGGCACGATATCCAGTAGCGGCGTGCCAGGACTGACCACCCCGCCCACGGTATGAATTTTCATGCCAAGGATCATGCCGTCCTCAGGTGCTCGGATTACGATGCGGCTGATGCGATCTTCGAGCGCTGAAACTCGCTCCTGCAGGTCAAATACCCGCGTTTGCACTTCGGCTAACTGACCGACTACCTCAGAGCTGAAATCTTTGTTGAGTTGGAGAATTTGCAGCTCAGTTTCGCTGATCTGGAGCTTCGTCCGGGTGATGTCGGACTGGTGGTCGGCTATTTCCGCGCGGAGCATGCCGAGCTTGCGCTCCTGCTCCAGCAAACGTTGTTTGTCGACGTACCCCTCGGACAGCAGCTCGGTCAGCTCACCAATTTCGCCACTGTAGGACTTCTCCAGGCTGCGCTTGGTCGCAATCATCGACTGCAGGCCGCTGATTTGCTCGTTCAGCTGACCAATGCGCTTTTGCAGTACCGAAATCTCACCCAACCGCGAACCACGTCGGGCATTGAATATTTGCGTTTCACTTTGTCGCGCTTCAGTTGCCCGCTCGCTGTCGGCCTCCAGCATGCGACTGAAATCGATCGTTTCCAGCCCGTCTCGCTCGGCTGCCAAACGAGCCTCCATCGCTTGCGCTGCGACCAGCTGGCTACGCGTCATGCCATATTCGGCACGCAACTGCGTGTCGTCGAGGACGATCAACGGGTCTCCCGCAGCAACCATATCCCCGTCACGCGCCAACAGTTCTTTAACGATACCGCCCTCAAGATGCTGGACCGTCTTGCGGTACGACTGGACCGTAACGACGCCCGGCGCTAGTGCGGCACTCTCCAGCGGCGCAAAGGTGGCCCAGGTGCCGAAGATACCGAAGGTAACGAAGACGATAAGAAAGCCAATGAGGCGAGAACGGCTATCCGAGGTAGGGAGATCCGCAAGGCTATCGTTAATCTGAGTGTTCATGCTGGTCATCGATAGTCCCTGCTCAAAAGCGAGCCGACGCAACGGCAGGCTGCGACGCTTGAGCTTGCGCGGCCGATTGTTGCTTATTGAGTTCCGCCATGACCTGATCGCGCGGGCCATACATATTGATCGTTCCGCCAGTCATGACCATGAGCCGGTCCAGTTGGCTGAGAATGCTTGTGCGATGCGTAATGACGAAGATCGTCGCCCCGGTCGCCTTCAACTGCTGGATAGCGCCCGCCAAGGCGCGCTCACCCACATCGTCAAGGTTTGAGTTCGGCTCATCCAGGATGATCAACCTGGGGGTGCCGTAAATCGCACGAGCCAGTCCGATGCGCTGCCGCTGCCCTCCGGACAGATTGACCCCGGCAGTACCGATTACCGTGTCGTAGCCCTCCGGCAGCTGCAGAACCATTTCGTGAACACCGGCTGTTTTAGCCGCCGCGATTATCTTTTCGGAGTCGATGTCACCGAAACGTGCAATGTTATCGCTAATGCTTCCTTCAAACAGTTCGATGTCCTGAGGCAGATAACCGACATACGGACCCAGCTCCTGCTTGTCCCAATTGTTGATATCAGCACCGTCGAGCCGCACCACGCCATGCTGAGGTGTCCAGACGCCGAGCAGCGCACGGGCCAACGTCGACTTACCGGAAGCGCTGGGCCCGATGATGCCAACCACCGCCCCGGCTGGAGCCGCGAACGTGATGTTCTTAAGAATGGGGGTCTTTGAGCCAGGCGCGGCGACTATCAGGTTTTCGACCTGGACGTTGCCATCTGGCGCAGGGAGCGACATGCGCTGCGGCTCTGCCTGCTGCAAATCAAGCATCTCGTTAAGCCGAGAATATTGCGAGCGGGCCGCAATGAATCCTTTCCAGCTGCCGATTATAAGGTCGATTGGCGCCAGCGCCCGCCCCAGCAGAATGGAGCCGGCGATCATCAGGCCAGGAGTGATCTCATGCTGCACCGCCAGATAGGCACCAACACCAAGAATCAGCGATTGGATAAGCATCCGGAATGATTTCGATAATGACGTGATCAGTCCGCCGTTATCACTGGCCTCTGATTGCAGCACCAGCACTTTGCGCTGACGCTGACCCCAGCGCCCCATGAGGGTCTGCAGCATGCCCATGGACTCGATGACTTCGGCATTACGCAACGTCTTATTGGTATGCAGATTCGCCGCGATATTCTGCTTGTTGGCTTCAGCGATCGACTTACCGGTCAAGCGCTCATTGGCAACAGCCAGGCACAGCAGGACGATTGCGCTTGCGATGGCGATCCAGCCGAACCAGGGATGAAAGAGAAACATCACGCCAATGTAGATTGGCAGCCACGGCGCATCGAAAAATGCGAAAAGACCGTTTCCAGTAAGGAACTGACGCAAACCGGTGAGGTCATTAAGGGGCTGCGCCGATGCGTCCATGCCACCGCTATCCAGGGCTCGCTTGAAGCTCGCACGATAGACGTCGCGGCTAAGTAACACATCGAGCTTGGTGCTGACCCGAACCATGATCCGTGAGCGAACCCATTCGAGCGCACCCATCGTTATCATCAGGACGGTCATGATGATCGTAAGCATGACCAGCGTCGAAATGCTGCCGCTGGTTACGACCCGACCATAGACCTGCAGCATGTAGAACGACGGCACCAGCATCAGGGCGTTAACAAAGAAGCTGAAGAACCCTACCGAAACGAAACTCCCCTTGCACGCCTTGAGCGCGACCCTGAGGGCGTTTTCCTGCGCGTTACGCATAATTCCAAACTGCCGGGTGCTGAAAAGCGGCGGAGTGTATCACCGAAGCGATCAACATTGAATGTGCCCAGGCTGCACGCGACGAATAGCCGTTCTTGCCGCTGGTCACCCTCGCCGGTAAAGTCGGCGCGCCTTCGCGAATAGCCAAACAACGACTCATGAAGACCTTGGTGCATTAGAAGGCACGGAGAAGATGTCTGCAGATCATCTGCTTGGCGCAGCCTGAGCCGCTCCAGCTGAACCACGATAGAACTCCGTCTGTTCGACTTCGTATTGCTTTGTTTGGCTGCGTTGGCTCGATGCTTTCGACAAACCGCCCGTCAGGCGAACGCATCATGAGACGGCTACCCGGCATCGGAGTGTCAGCCCCAATTCAAGCGTCTAGTCGGGCCAAGCAATCACCAGACCATTACAGGAAAGCAATGCGCGTCCTTCACTTTTTCAAGACCTACCTGCCCGACACAACTGGCGGTATCGAACAGGTTATTTTTCAACTCTGTGAAGGCGGCCGCACGCACGGTGTGCAAGGAGAGGTGCTGGCGTTGAGTGCGACACCTCAGCCGGAGCGGGTTCAGGTGGCCGGCCATGAGGTGAGACGCGCACGCCAGGATCTATTCATAGCCTCGACCGGTTTCTCCCGCGAGGTGTTCGGTATGTTTTCCGAGATGGCCGCCGAAGCCGACGTTGTGCATTTTCACTTCCCTTGGCCGGTGATGGATGTGGTGCACTTCGTGACCCGCCATAGATGTCCTACAGTCGTGAGCTATCACTCGGATATCGTCAAGCAACGCACATTGCTGACCCTCTATCGCCCCTTGATGAAGCGGTTCCTGAGCAGTGTCGACAGGATTCTCGTCGCTTCACCGAATTACCAGCGCAGCAGTCCGGTGCTACAGCAGTACGCAAGCAAGGTCGAGGTCATCCCCTATGGCCTGGATCGGGCGGCTTATCCGCCTTGTTCGCCGGCGAAGCTTGAATACTGGCGCCAGCGGGTCGGGCCGAAGTTCTTTCTGTTCGTGGGTGTGCTGCGTTATTACAAGGGGCTGGGAAGCCTGCTCGACGCGCTGCATGGCACCGAGTTTCCATTGGTGATCATCGGCTCCGGCCCGCAGGAAGCGGAACTCCGCGCCCAGGCAGAGCGACTTCAGCTGCGACAGGTGCAGTTCCTCGGTCGGTTGGACGATGAAGACAAGGCGTGCCTGCTTCAGTTGTGCCATGCGATGGTGTTTCCATCCCATCTGCGTTCGGAGGCTTTCGGCATATCGTTGCTGGAGGCCTCGATGTATGGAAAGCCGATGATTTCCTGCGAAATCGGTACCGGAACGACGTTCGTCAATCTTCACGAAACGACGGGCCTGGCCGTACCGCCGGCCAACCCTCCCGCATTGCGCGAGGCGATGACGCGTCTTTGGGGCAGCCATGAAGACGCAAGCCAGTTCGGCGCGAATGCCGCAACACGCTTCGAACAATTGTTCACCGCCGAACGCATGTGCGCCGAAACCGCACGCGTGTATCGGGAGGTGATCAAGCAACACAGCCACTAGGAGCGGGCCATGCGCGCGAATCGGCCCTGAACCATCGAGCCGGCTTCTGTTCGCGGCCATGGGCCGCTCCTACAAATGCCCGTACCCCACCGTAGGAGCGGGCCATGCCCGCGAACCACGCACCCGATCTGGCCACGACGCTCAAAGCCATTTCGCATCCCACAAGGGATAGTCGGCAATCCGCGTTACAAGGCCTGCGCGCAAAGGATTGGCCACAACGTACCGAGCAGTCGCTAGCAGCTCTTCATCACCCCGGATAGCGCGGTCGTGATAGCCCGCCTGCCATATCGGTTGATTTGAACCGGCCGCCCGTTTGATCAGCCTTCCGCTCTGGGATTTCACATCGCGCATCAGCGCGCCCAGCGAACCTCTGTTCAAGCAGACCAACCAATGCAGGTGATCCGGCATGATCACCCAGGCGAACGACTCTATGCGACCCGCGTCCTCAGCTTGCTTCATGGCAGCAATCAGTATCCGGCCGGCATTGAAGTTGGTGAAAACCGGGCGCCTTTGGTTTGTTATAGCGGTCAGGAGATAAGCCCGACCTGTCTCCGAAACCCTTCCTTTTCTCAGATCACATCCATGCGCTATTCGTGGAGGCATCCCTTGCTTCCTTTTATCTGTTGTTTACGGTCGTGGACCGCTCCTACAAATGCCCGTACCCCGCCGTAGGAGCGGGCCGTGCCCGCGAATCGATCCTGAATCATCGAGCCGGCCCTATTCGCGGCCATGGACCGCGCCTACAAATGCCGGCACCCCGCCGTAGGAGCGTGCGATGCCCGCGAATCGGTCCCAAATCATCGAGCCCGCTTCGGTTCGCGGCCATGGGCCGCTCCTACAAATGCCCGTACCCCGCCGTAAGAGCGAGCCGTGCCCGCGAATCGGTCCTGAATCATCGAGCCGGCTTCGGTTCGCGGCCATGGGCCGCGCCTACAAATGCCGGTACCCCGCCGTAGGAGCGGGCCATGTCCGCGAACCGATCCCGATTCATCAAGCCGGCCCTATTCGCGGCCATGGGCCGCTCCTACAAATGCTTGTACCCCACCGTAGGAGCGGGCCATGCCCGCGAACCACATCCAAATCATCGAGGCGCCCCATTCGCGGCCATGGACCGCGCCTACAAATACCTGTACCCGCTGTAGGAGCGGGCCGTGCCCGCGAACCGATCCCGAATCATCGAGCCGGCTTCTGTTCGCGGCCATAGGCCGCACCTACGTAAACCTGGCGCGGTCAGGGGATATGGATGCTGGCGTTAACGCCTTTGCGTTGGTATTCGCGCTCCAACACCTGACGCAGTTGCTCCTTCGCCTGGGCCTCGCCGTGTACCAGGCGAACCTCGCCTGGCCATTCGCGCATGCCGGTGATGAAGCGCACCAGTCCATTCTGGTCGGCATGTGCCGAATAGCCTCCGAGCGAATGAATTTTCGCCGTGATCTCGTAGCGCTCGCCGTCGAGTTCAACATAACCACCGCGCGGACCAAATTGTTGTATTTCCGCGCCTGGCGTGCCCCGCGCCTGATAGCCGACAAACACGACGTTGTGACGCTTATCGCCAAGCATCGCCTTGAGGTAATTGACGATGCGACCCCCGCTGCACATACCGCCACCAGCGATGACCACGGAGGGCCGTCCGGTCTGTGCCAGATGGTTGACCGTGCGCTGATGGTCGGCGTGGCTGTCGACGGTGATCAGCTGGTCGAACGCCAGCGGGCGTCGGCCGTTGCGAACTCGCTTGGTGGCCTCTTCGTCCCAAAAGGGCTGCAGCTGGCGATAGGCTTCGGTGAAACGGCTGGCAAGCGGTGAATCGAGGATTATCGGCAGTCTGGGCCAGAGATCCGCGTCGGGCATCGCCGACGAGTGATCGCCATTGACGCAGCGATGGATGATGTCTTCCAGTTCGTAGAGCAGCTCTTGGGTCCGGCCAATACTGAATGCCGGGATCAGCACCGTACCCATATCGCGCAATGCGTCTTCGATGACCGCCTGTAACCGCTGGCGCCGATCGGCACGGCTCTGGTGTTTGCGATCGCCGTATGTACTTTCCAGCACCACGATGTCTGCGCGATGAGCGGGCTTGGGCGCTGACAATAATGGCGCGTGGGGCGCGCCCAGATCTCCGGAGAAGACGATGCGTTTCTTCTCATCCGTACGCCGGTCGTGTACATCCACCTCGACGTAGGCCGAGCCGAGAATATGGCCGGCGCGCTGCAGACGGATCCGCGCATGCAGCGAGGCATCATCATGCAGCGTGAACCAGGTTTTGTAGGGCAAGGCGATGATTCGTGCCTCGATGACCGCGAGGTACCGCTCAACCTTCGCCTGGTCACGGCTGATGCCAAGCTTGAAGACATCCTCGAGCACGATCGGCAGGAGTCTGGCGGATGCTTCACTGCAGAGAATCGGCCCCTTAAACCCGGCCGCGAGCAAATTCGGAATGCGGCCAACATGGTCAATGTGAACATGCGTGACGACCAGCGCACGGATGCCGGAGAGGTCAAAGTCGATGTCTAGCCTGTCACCGCCAGCCGCGCCGGACGCAGACGCCTCGGCGCCCTGAAAAAGGCCGCAGTCGACCAGCACGCTGGTGTCGGTGTTCATCCGCAACTGATGGCACGACCCAGTGACACCATCGCGAGCTCCATGGTGGAGGATTTCCATGCGCTATTCCCTTAGCTGTGATTGGACACCGAACAATACCCCAGCGAACGGCGATAGAAATCAGGCAGGTCACATAAGCGCCGTGCGGAGCCTGATAGCCCGCATGGCCGGTTCTGGTTCGCCGCCCATGGCCACGCCCACAGGTTGGCCTACCGTAGGAGCGGGCCATGCCCGCGAACCCGGCGCACGCCCAAACAGGAACCACTAAGCTCCGGCATCTTGCAGCGGTCGTGCGGTGCCTGATAATTCGCATGGATGGTTTCGGTTCGCCGCCATGGCCACGCCCACAGGTTGGCCTACCGTAGGAGCGGGCCATGCCCGCGAACCCGGCGCATGGCCAGGCAGCAACCACTGAGCTCCGGCGTCTTGCAGCAGTCGTGCGGTGCCTGATAATTCGCATGGATGGTTTCGGTTCGCCGCCATGGCCACGCCCACAGATTGGCCTACCGTAGGAGCGGGCCATGCCCGCGAACCCGGCGCATGCCCAGGCAGCAACCACTGAGCTCCGGCGTCTTGCAGCAGTCGTGCGGTGATAATTCGCATGGATGGTTTCGGTTCGCGACCACGGCCACGCCCACAGATTGGCCTACCGTAGGAGCGGGCCATGCCCGCGAACCCGGCGCATGGCCCGCTGACAGCGGGCCTGCTGAGCTGGTCGCTCCAACGCCGCTTATTGTGTAACCGGCGTGCCTGCCGTAGCCCCGCCAAAACGACTCAACACCAGCAGCAACCCGCCAGATAGGAACAATGCCGGCAGGCTGGCCCCGATTTCCGGCCAGGTGTTTGCCAGCACGTGGTAGGCAGCCGCACCACAGCCCCAGGCCAGCAACGTCTCCCAGCGCAACACCGAATTGGTCATTTGCAGCCTGCCGCGGCGCCGCAGGACGTAGTGATCCACCAGCACCACGCCGAACAACGGCGCGAATACCGAGCCGATCAGCAGAAGGAAGTTCTGGTATTCCGCCAGCGGCGCGAACCAGGCAATCAAGGTGCACAGCGCGCCAATGACTAACGCCAGCCGTTCGACCTTGAACGGCAGCAGAATGCCCACTGACACCGCCGCCGAATGGATGTCGGCAAAGGCATTTTCCGACTCATCCAACAGGATCAACAGCAGCGGTATCCCCAGTCCGGCGCCGGCCAAAGCCAGCAGCAAAGCATTGACCTCACCGCTATCGGCAAAGGCCAGGGTGTAGGCGACGCCGAGGCTCATCAGCCAGACGTTGCCGACGAAGAAGCCCAGCACCGTGCCGCCGAACACCCGACCCGCTGCCTTGCCGAAGCGCGAATAATCGGCAATCAGTGGAAGCCAGGAAAGAGGCATAGCGATGGCGATATCGAAGCCCAGCGCAAAAGGCAGCGAGCCGTCGCCTTTACGTGCCCACAGTGCATTGAGATCGGCCTTGTCCAGCAGGTTCCAAGTCAGCCAAACGCAGGCCCCGAGTAGCAGCCAGATACCCCACTTGCGCAGTATTCGGCGAACGAAGGTCAACGGGCCGGTGATCGCCAGTAGGGTGGCCAACGCACCGAAGAACAACGTCCAGAGCGCAGGACTGACCAGCCCACTCTGCTCGCCGAATGCACGGGTTGCCAGCAGGCTCGCCGCGTCGCGCATGACGATGATTTCGAACGCGCCCCAACCGATCAGCTGCACCAGATTCAGCAAGGCCGGTAGCACAGCGCCGCGGTCACCCAGGGTGCGCTTCAGATTGGCCATTGAAGACAAGCCGGTGTCGCTGCCGATCACTGCGACCGCCCCGAGCAATATCACGCCGACGGCGGTACCGCTGACGATCGCCAGCAAGGCGCCGCTCATGCCGAGGCCCGGCGCCAGCAAGGCGCCGAGTTGCAATACCATCAGGCCGACGCCGAGGGAAAACCACAGGGAAAACAGATCGCGTCCGCCGAATACACGATGTTCGGCGGCGATGCTTTGATGGGGGGAATACAGACCTGGAGTCTTCACGTGTTTTCTCGAAGAGTTATTTGAAAACCTGGCACAGCCAGGGTTGTGTTCGCGGGCATGGCCCGCTCCTACGGAAGCATCCTGACGCCTGGTTGTAGCCATGCAGGCTAATCAAGCTCCGCTGACCGCCGGACGGCGGCGTACCGGCGGTTGCGTAGGAGCGGCCAATGGCCGCGAACCGTTTGGCCCGGAATACCCTGGGCTGCGCTCGCGGGCATGGCCCGCTCCTACGGAAGTATCCTGACGCCTGGTTGTAGCCATGCAGGGGAATCACGCTCTGCTGATCACCGAATGGCGGCGTATCAGTGGATGCGTAGGAGCGGCCCATGGCCGCGAACCGGTTGGCCCGGAATATCCTGGGCTGCGCTCGCGGGCATGGCCCGCTCCGACGGAAGTATCCTGACGCCTGGTTGTAGCCATGCAGGGGAATCACACTCTGCTGATAATCGAACGGCGGCATATCGACGGATGCGTAGGAGCGGCCCATGGCCGCGAACCGGTTGGCCCCGGAATATCCCGGGCTGCACTCGCGGGCATGGCCCGCTCCTACGGAATCATCATCACACCTGTTTGTAGATCACCGACCCTTCATCCTTGAAACGCGAGGACTGCTCGGCGAAGCCCGCCTCGATGGCCTTCTGCTCGTCGGTCAGGCCGTGCTCAGCGGCGTATTCGCGCACTTCCTGGGTAATCTTCATCGAACAGAACTTCGGTCCGCACATGGAGCAGAAGTGCGCCACCTTGGCCGATTCCTTCGGCAGCGTCTCGTCGTGGAAGGCACGCGCGGTGTCCGGGTCGAGGCCGAGGTTGAACTGGTCTTCCCAGCGGAACTCGAAGCGCGCCTTGGACAGGGCGTTGTCACGGATCTGTGCGCCCGGATGACCCTTGGCGAGGTCGGCGGCGTGCGCGGCGATCTTGTAGGTGATGATGCCGGTCTTGACGTCATCCTTGTTCGGCAGGCCGAGGTGTTCCTTCGGCGTGACGTAGCAGAGCATGGCGCAGCCGAACCAGCCGATCATCGCCGCACCGATGCCGCTGGTGATGTGGTCGTAGCCAGGGGCGATGTCGGTGGTCAGCGGGCCCAGGGTGTAGAACGGCGCCTCGTCGCAGCATTCCAGCTGCTTGTCCATGTTCTCCTTGATCAGGTGCATCGGCACGTGGCCGGGGCCTTCGATCATGCACTGCACGTCGTGCTTCCAGGCGATCTTGGTCAGCTCGCCGAGGGTTTCCAGCTCGCCGAACTGCGCGGCGTCGTTGGCATCGGCGATCGAGCCCGGACGTAGGCCGTCGCCCAGCGAGAAGCTGACGTCGTAGGCCTTCATGATTTCGCAGATGTCTTCGAAGTGGGTGTAGAGGAAGTTTTCCTGGTGATGCGCCAGGCACCACTTGGCCATGATCGAGCCGCCGCGCGAGACGATGCCAGTCACGCGCTTCGCCGTCAGCGGTACATAGCGCAGCAGCACGCCGGCGTGGATGGTGAAGTAGTCAACGCCCTGCTCGGCCTGCTCGATCAAGGTGTCGCGGAACAGCTCCCAAGTCAGGTCTTCGGCCACGCCGCCAACCTTCTCCAGCGCCTGGTAGATCGGCACCGTGCCGATCGGCACCGGCGAGTTGCGGATGATCCACTCGCGGGTTTCGTGGATGTGCTTGCCGGTGGACAGGTCCATCACGGTGTCCGAGCCCCAGCGGATGCCCCAGGTCAGCTTGGCCACTTCCTCTTCGATCGAGGAGCCCAGCGCCGAGTTGCCGATATTGCCGTTGATCTTCACCAGGAAATTGCGGCCGATGATCATCGGCTCGAGCTCGGTGTGGTTGATGTTGGCCGGGATGATGGCGCGACCGCGGGCCACTTCGTCACGCACGAATTCCGGCGTGATCTCCTTGGGGATCGAGGCACCGAAGCTATGCCCGGCGTGCTGATCCTTCAGCAGCCCGGCCTCGCGAGCTTCGGTCAGCTTCATGTTCTCGCGGATGGCAACGTATTCCATCTCGGGCGTGATGATGCCCTTGCGCGCATAGTGCATCTGGCTGACGTTATGCCCCGGCTTGGCCCGCCGCGGATGACGTACATGGGCAAAGCGCATGGCGGTCAGCTCGGCGTCGTTCAGGCGACGCTGGCCAAACTCGGAGGTCAAGCCCGGCAGCTTCTCGGTATCGCCGCGCTCCTCGAGCCAGGCACTGCGCAAATCGGCCAGGCCCTTGCGTACGTCGATCTGCACGTTCGGATCGGTATAGGGGCCGGAGGTGTCGTAGACGGTAACCGGGGCGTTGATCTCGCCGCCGAAGTCCGTGGGCGTCACGTCCAGGCTGATCTCGCGCATCGGTACGCGGATATCCGGGCGCGAACCCTGCACATAGATTTTCTGCGAACGCGGGAAGGGTTGGATCGACTGCTGGTCGACCTGGGCGGATTCACTCAGGTTCTGTTGTTCTACACGCATCAGGCTGGCTCCTAGAGAATTGTCGGAGCGAACCTGAAAACACGGATGGCAAGGGCATCGGGTGCGCCGCAACTGGCGCTGAGAGAGCTGGCCGAACGACTGGCGAGCACATCTTGTTCCCTACGCAGGCCTTAACCTGATCAGGTTCAACGGGATCCGGAACTTTCCGATCTCAGCCTTCGCTTCAAGGCACCCCGACAAGAACGCCATCGAGTCTAATCAAGACCCAGTACGAACGCCATGCCAAGGGCGAAAGTAGTCGACCGTTCGGTCATTCCGGCCGGCCGCAACCGGCATCTGACATTGCCTCGCACACGCGCCTTGACCCCCCGTCAGCCGCCGCTTAGCCTTGCCCATCAGCTCTATTCAGGATGGACCCAACATGCTGCGCAGACTCCCCCTGGCTCTCGCCGTGGCCTCCCTCACCGCCGGAGCAGCCTGGGCGCAGGAGACCATCCCCCTCGCCAGCAAGACCGATCTGGTCAGCGTCTATCAGCAAGCCGTCAACAACAACGCCGACCTGGCCGCGGCGCGCGCGCTGTTTCGCGCCCGCCAGGAAATCGTGCCGCAGGCGCGGGCCGGCCTGCTGCCCAACCTCAGTGCCGGCGCCGAGCTGAGCGACACCGAAACGGACGTCGACACCAGCATGGGCTCCACCTCGCTGTCGCGCAGCGGCACCGCCTATCAGGCGACGCTGAGCCAGCCAATTTTCCGCGCCGACCGCTGGTTCCAGCTCAAGGCTGCGGAAGCCGTGAGCGAGCAGGCGGCAATCGAATACTCCATCGCTGAACAGGACCTGATTCTGCAGAGCGCCCAGGCCTACTTCGCCGTACTGCGCGCGCAGGACAACCTGGCGGCAGTGAAGGCCGAGGAGGCTGCATTCAAGCGCCAACTCGACCAGGCCAACGAGCGCTTCGAAGTCGGCCTGTCGGACAAGACCGACGTGCTCGAAGCCCAGGCCGGCTTCGATACCGCCCGGGCCAACCGCTCCATCGCACAGCGCCAGGTCGAGGACGCCTTCCAGGCGTTGTACACACTGACCAACCGCGAATACATCGCCCTCGAAGGCATCCACCACACCCTGCCGGTGCTGGCCCCGGTGCCGAACGAGGCCAAGGCGTGGGTCGATACCGCAACGCGGCAGAACCTCAACCTGCTGGCGGTCAATTACGCGGTGACCGCAGCGGAAGAAACCCTGCGCCAGCGCCGCTCCGGCCATGCACCGACGCTCGATGCGGTAGCGTCCTATCGCAAGGGCGACAACGATGCGCTGGGCTTCAGCAACAGCCAGAGCATCCCGGGCTTCGACATGCCGCGCTATACCGGTGACGTCGAGCAGCGCAGCATCGGCCTGCAGCTGAACATTCCGCTCTACAGCGGCGGCCTGACCACGTCGCAGAGTCGCGAGGCCTATTACCAGCTCAGCCAGAGCGAGCAGCAGCGCGAGAGCCTGCGCCGCCAGGTGGTCGAATCCACACGCAATCTGCACCGAGCGGTTAACACCGATATCGAGCAGGTCGAGGCTCGCCGGCAATCGATCATCTCCAATCAGAGCGCGCTGGAGGCGACGGAGATCGGCTATCAGGTCGGCACGCGCAACATCGTCGACGTGCTCGACACCCAGCGCCGCCTGTATGGCGCCGTGCGGGACTACAACAACGCCCGCTACGACTACATCCTCGACAACCTGCGCCTGAAACAGGCCGCGGGCACGCTCAATCCGGACGATCTGCAGCAGCTGGCGGCGTACCTGAAGCCCGACTACAACCCGGACACCGACTTCCTGCCACCGGACCTGCCGCAAACCATCGGCCAGCCGGTGCGGATCGATTACTGAGCGACGGAGGAGAAACAGGTGCATGATCGGCCGGGTAGCGTAGCGATACCTTCATGCACCTGTGCGAGAGCCCAACGGCTAAAACTCTAGCGTTGAGCTGCCCGGGGCGGGAAAACCATCAAAAGCATCCCGCGCCGAACATCGCGGCCTGACGCCGAATCCGCCCGGCCAAATTACCCGAGCAGCCGCCCCAACCCCGCCAGCAACCGCTCCAGAGCACCCTGATTGGCCTTGAGCACGCCGAGACCGGCATCGCGCATCGCCTGGGCCCCGGCTGGATCGCCCCAGAGTTCGCTGACCACCTGCGCCAGTTGCGCGGCATCCTGCACTTCACGCAGGGCGCCAGCAGCGCGTAACTGTGCCGATATCTCGAGAAAGTTGAACAGGTGCGGGCCGCTGAGCACCGGCTTGCCCAGCGCTGCGGGCTCGAGGAGGTTGTGCCCGCCGTTGGGCACCAGACTGCCGCCAACGAAGGCGATATCCGCCAGTGCGTAGAGAAACAGCAGCTCGCCCATAGTGTCGCCGACCAGTACCTGGGTGCCGGCGTCGACTACCTCCCCCGTCGAGCGCCGCACGGCGACAAACCCATCCCTGACCGCCGACTCGTACACCGAGGCGAAGCGCTCCGGGTGCCTGGGCACCAGGATCAGCAGCGCCTGCGGGTGTTCACCGAGCAGCTGGCGATGCGCAGCCAGAATTATCTCGTCCTCTCCGGCGTGTGTACTGGCGGCGATCCACAATGGCCGTTCCAGCGCCGCCCACTGCTGGCGCAATTTACTGGCACGCTCCAGCAGTGCCGGATCGATGGTAAGGTCGAACTTGATCGATCCAGTCACCTCGACGCACTCATCGCGCGCACCGAGCTGGCGAAAACGTTCGGCTTCAGTTTCGGTCTGCACGGCAATCAGGCTCAGCTTAGCCAGCATCGGCGCAGTCAGACGGGCGAAGCGCGCGTAGCCGCGGGCCGATCGCGCGGACAAGCGCGCATTGGCCAGCGCTACCGGAATGCCGCGGCGTGCACACTGATGGATATGGTTGGGCCAGAGTTCGGTCTCCATCACCACCGCCAGCTTCGGCCGCGCGCGCTCAAGAAAGCGCGCCGCCGCCCAGGGCAGGTCATAGGGCAGATAGCAGTGCTGCACGCTGTCGCCGAACAGTGCCTGGATGCGCTCCGAGCCGGTCGGGGTCATGCAGGTGACGGTGATCGGCAGATGCGGATAGCGCGCCATCAGTTCGCGGATCATCGGCGCCGCGGCGATGCTCTCGCCGACCGACACCGCATGCACCCAGATGCCACCCGGACGAAGCGGCGGCAAACCAAAGGCGAAACGTTCGCCGATACGACGGGAGTAGGCCGGCGCGCGCCAGGCGCGCCAGAGCAGGCGCAGAAATACCAGCGGCAGGCCGAGATGGAACAGCAGGGTATAGAGGGTGCGATTCATGGGCGCGGAGCTTAGCAAGCCGCCTGCCGGCGAGCCACAACCGCCACGGCTGGCGAACTAGTTGGCGAGGACGCGACCGAACGGAGTTGACCCTTCCAGTCCACGATCAGGATTTCCCATGTCCGGTTACGTTTACCTGGCCATCGCCATCTGCGCCGAAGTGGTCGCCACCACCTCGATGAAAGCCCTGGCCGGCTTCAGCCGCCCGCTGCCACTGTTGCTGGTGATCTGCGGCTACAGCCTGTCGTTCTGGATGCTGGCGCTGGTGGTGAAGACCATTCCGGTGGGGATTGCCTATGCAATCTGGGCGGGCCTGGGCATCGTGCTGGTCAGCATCGCTGCGGCGCTGATCTATGGCCAGCACCTGGACCTGCCGGCGGTGCTCGGCATGGCGCTGATCATCGCTGGCGTGGCGGTCATTCAGCTCTTCTCCGGCAGCACCGGCCACTGAGCGCCCCGCGAACTGCATGCAGTTATACTGCGCGTCCGTTTCCCCGTATAAGGTCTGCACATGCCTGAATCCCTCAGCACCGACGTCCTGATCGTTGGCGGCGGCGTCGCCGGCCTGTGGCTAAACGCGCGCCTGCGCCGACAAGGTTTTGCCACGTTGCTGGTGGACAAGGGAACGCTGGGCGGCGGGCAGAGCGTGAAGTCCCAAGGCATCATTCATGGCGGTACCAAATACGCCTTGAGCGGCGCCCTCACCGGCGCATCCGAAGCCATCGCCGACATGCCACGGCGCTGGCGCGAGGCTCTTGCAGGCAAGGGCGAGCTGGATCTCAGCGGCGTGCGTCTGTTGTCCGATGCGCACTACCTGTGGTCGCCAGGCACCCTGGCCGGCAACCTCACCAGCTTCTTCGCCAGCAAGGCGGTGCGCTCGCGGGTCGGCCAGGTCAAGGGCGATGAGCTGCCGCCTGCGCTGCAGCATCCACGGTTCAAGGGCAAGGTCTATCGGCTCAGCGAGCTGGTGCTGGACGTGCCCAGCCTGATCGCCCGCCTGGCCGAGCTGGCTGGCGACAGCCTGCTGGCCTGCCAGCAGATTGAACCGCTGCTCGACGGCAACGAGCTGGTCGGGTTGCGCGTCGATGGTCGCGAAATTCGCGCTCAGCGCATCGTATTCAGCGCCGGGGGCGGGACTGCCGAGCTGCTCGCATCGCTCGGCCTGCAACAACCGGCCATGCAGCGCCGTCCGCTGCACATGGTCATCGTCAAGGCGCCGACGCTCAAGCCGCTCTACGCCCACTGCCTGGGCGGCGGCACCAAACCGCGAATCACCGTGACCAGCCATCCGGCGGCAGACGGCGAATGGGTCTGGTACCTGGGCGGCGATCTGGCCGAAGCCGATGGCGTGGCGCGCGACGAAGCCAGCCAGATCGCCGCGGCGAAGAAGGAACTGGCCGAGCTGGTACCCTGGATCGACCTGTCCGCAGCGCACTGGGCCACGCTACGCATCGACCGCGCCGAGCCGGCGCAATCGGCCCTCGCCCGTCCGGACAACGCCTTTCTCGCCGAGCAGGGCCGCCTGCTGGTCGGCTGGCCGACCAAGCTGGCGCTGTCACCGGACTTTTCCGACCGCGTCGAAGCCGCCCTCGCCCGCGACGGCATTCGCCCGGCCAACCATCCCGCGCTACCTGAACTGCCACGTCCGCCGCTGACCGGGCCGTTCTGGGAAGGGCTGCTGCCATGAACGCGACGCTGCATGACCTGCACCGCCCACTGGGCAGCACCGGCCTGCGCATTTCTCCGTTGGGTCTGGGTACGGTGAAGCTGGGCCGCGACCAAGGCGTGAAATACCCCAGCGGCTTCGCCATTCCCGACGATGCCCAGGCGCGCCAACTGCTGAATCTGGCCCGCGGGCTGGGCATCAACCTGATCGATACCGCCCCGGCCTACGGCGTCAGCGAAGAGCGGCTGGGCCCTCTGCTCGCCGGCCAGCGCGATGAGTGGGTGATCGTCAGCAAGGTCGGAGAGGAGTTCGAGAACGGACAGTCGCGCTTCGACTTTTCCGCCGCCCATACGCGCTTTTCGGTCGAACGCAGCCTCAAGCGTCTGCGCACCGACCGCATCGAGCTGGTACTGGTGCATTCCGACGGCAACGATCTGGACATCCTGCAGCACGCCGAGGTCTACCAGACCCTCGCCGAGCTCAAGCGCGAGGGCAAGATCCTCGGCTACGGCCTTTCCGGCAAGACTGTGGACGGCGGACTGCTGGCGCTGCAGCAAGGCGACTGCGCGATGGTGACCTACAACCTCAACGAGCAGGCCGAACGGCCGGTCCTCGACTACGCTGCTGCGCACGGCAAGGGCATCCTGATCAAGAAAGCCCTGGCCAGCGGCCACGCCTGCCTCAAGCCAGGTGAAGACCCGGTGCACCGCAGCTTCGAGTTGCTGTTCGGCCACCCTGGGGTCAGTGGCGCGATCATCGGCACTATCAATCCGCAGCATTTGACGGCTAACGTACGGACTGCTGCTGCCGTTCTGACCGGCAACTGAAGCGGTCCTGGCGGCAACGTTCATCCGCTGCGCGGGCGCGCATTACGCTGATGCCGCGCAGTTACTTTCTTCGCCGCAAGGAGAAACCGAATGCCAAGAGTTCTGGTGCGCAAGAGCCCTGCCGCATTCAAGACCCTGCCGCTCTACGTCGAGGCCAGCCAGGACCACCTGAGCTACCAGAGTCTGGGCCGGCCGTTGAACTTCAGCGAAGTGATCGAACGCCGCCGCCCGGTGGAGGTGTCCGATCCGGGCCGTTTTGCCATCGAACTGGCCAATCTCGGCGTTTCGGTGCGTCTGACCATGAGCTGGCAGGGCCGCGAATACTGGGTACTGGTCCGTCAGCAGCGGCCGGACCGTGGTGACGTGGTCCTCAAGCTGATTTCCGGCTACATCCCGGCCCATGAGCTGAACCTTCCGCTACTCACCGCCATCCAGGAAATCGCCGAAGAATGCCTGCTGGAAACTCCTGAAGGCTGGCTAGCCGGGCGTTTCGGCGATACCTGGCTGCCCACTCCGTACCAGGCCAGCCTGCACTACCGCGAGGCGGTGCACTTCAAGCTCGCCTCGCAATCCGGCGCCACGCGACCGGTGCAGTGCGGCAACATGGTGCTGATGGAGCGTCCTCGCGCCTATGTTCACCTGCCTACGGCATCGTTGCAGCTGGTCTATGACATGCGCATGGAACTGCCGAAGGAAGCGCGTCAGCTGAGCCTGTTTCATGTCGACGAACGCCTGGAAGACGGTCAACTTGTTGCGCGTCTGGAGCGCAGCCGGCCCGACATCTACCTGATACCGCTGCATCAGGGCCAGCCGCAGGATCAGCTGCTGCAACTGCGCAATGGCCAGTTCAGCCCGGTGAACACTCGCGGCCTGTGGCTATCGGAAAGCTTTGCGCCGCAGGAAGGCTGGGTGGTGCGCGACGAGCGCGTTCGCTGGCGGGATTGGTGGGCGGCACGGCCGATGGCGGCCGCCCGTTAACGCGTAGTGGGTAGCCGCGAAAAGCGGCTATCCAGCTACTGACGATACGCGGTAGGCGTATCCAATAGACTCAGCGGCTGCGGATCTTCTCGACGATGGCTGTGGTCGAGCTGTTTTCCACCAGCCCCAGCACCTTCACCACGCCACCGTACGCCTTGACCAACTCGGCACCGACCACCTGAGCGACGCCGTAGTCGCCGCCCTTGACCAGCACATCGGGGCGGACCTGGGCCAGCAGGTTTTCCGGCGTGTCCTCCGAAAAGCACACCACCCAATCCACCGCTTCCAGACCGGCGAGCACCGCCATGCGGCGATCCACCGAGTTGATCGGCCGCCCCGGCCCCTTCAGGCGGCTGACCGAGCCGTCGTCGTTGACTGCCACGACCAGACGGTCACCTTGCGTCCGGGCCTGTTCCAGATAGGTCACATGGCCAGCGTGCAGGATGTCGAAACAGCCATTGGTGAAGACGATTTTCTCGCCCTCTGCCCGTGCATCCTCGACCGCAGTGAGCAATTGTTCGACGGTCATTACACCGCGCTCGGAGCCCTCTTCGCGCTGCACGGCTCGGCGCAACTCGGGTGCGCTGATACAGGCGGTACCCAGCTTGCCGACCACGATACCGGCGGCCAGGTTGGCCAGTGCCACGGCCTGCGGCAGCTGTTCGCCGGCAGCGATGGCTGCCGCCAGAGTTGAAATGACGGTATCCCCGGCGCCGGTCACGTCGAACACTTCACGGGCACGAGCCGGCAGGTGCAGCGGCGCCTGATCGGGACGCAGCAGGGTCATGCCGTGCTCGCCGCGGGTGACCAGCAGAGCCTCAAGGTCGAGAGACGCCATCAGCTCGGCGCCCTTGCTCACCAACTCGGCCTCATCGGCACAATGTCCGACGATCGCCTCGAACTCGCCCAGGTTCGGCGTAATCAACGAAGCGCCGCAGTAGATTTCAAAATCCTTGCCCTTGGGGTCGGCCAGCACCGGAATGCCACGGTGCCGCGCCGCCTGGATCAGCGCCTGATGGTTCTTCAGCGCGCCCTTGCCATAGTCCGACAGCACCAGCACCTTGACCCCGGCCAGCAGCCCTTCCACCTCGGCCAGCAACGCGGCCGGATCGGTGTTGAACGGCTCCTCGAAATCCATGCGCAACAGCTGCTGATGGCGACTCATCACCCGCAGCTTGACGATCGTCGGCTGGTCCTCGATGCGCTGGAAGTGCGCCTGCACGCCCGCCGCAGCAAGGCTGTCGGCCAGGCTCTGGCGCGCTTCATCTTCACCGGTCACACCCACCAGCGCAGCAGGCGCACCCAGTGCCGCGATGTTCAGCGCCACATTGGCCGCCCCACCGGGCCGATCCTCGATCTGCTCGACCTTGACCACCGGTACCGGCGCCTCAGGCGAGATCCGCGACGTGCCGCCATGCCAGTAACGATCGAGCATGACGTCACCGACCACCAGAACGGCGGCTTGGTCGAAACGGGGCATGGACAGCTTCATTGGGGCTCCGATGACTGACAGAAAACGGCGGCGATCATAGCATGCGGCCCGCGCTGGTCCGGCCAGCGTGTCAACGCTGCTAGAGCTTGCGCACCCAGAATAGCTCGTGCCTGCGAACGGCCTTGCGGAAAAACTCGTCGTCGCCGGTGGACGGCCAGCGGCGACCGGCGAGCAACCGCTGGATATGCCGACGCAGCCGTTTTTTCAAGGGTAGCGGCACCTGCAAATCGTGCTGCATCGCCAGCGCCATGGCCTTGTTCAGCCGAGCCTCGGAATCCAGCGTCGGGCTCCATAGGCGATCGGCCGGCAGCGGCTCGATCGCGGGTGGCAGAGCGACCCCATTCTCCGCCGGCCCCATCGGCCACCGATCATTGTCGTGCAGGTGATTGGCATAAAGCAGCAGCGTCTCCGGTTTCCACTCGCCCTCCTCGATCGCCTGCCGTACAGCCTGAGTGGCGGCAACATGGTCGGCATGAGGGTCGAGCTCCGGGTGGGGTGTCACCACTACATCAGGGCGGAAGTGCATCAGCAGCGCACGCAGATCGGCTTGCAGATTTACCCAAGTGGGTTGGCCATTCGCATCCCCAGGCAAAGGCACGTGGTTGCGATTGCGCACACTACGGATGTCTGACTCTCCCGACTCTCGCGAGCCGTAGGCTCGTTCCGGGTCTGCAGCCATAAGCGGTAACTGAAGGCAGTAATAGCCCAACTGTATGCACGATTGCTGTGCGACACCTCCCCAGAGCGGTACCGCCAGGCTGCCCCAAGAGCGCAGTCGTCCCTTCAGCCTTGCTGCGGCAGCGCTATCCAGACCGAGTCGACGATAGTTGTCCGCCTCGATTTCTCCCTGAGTCAACGTAACGATGGCGACTTCACGGGCCCGGCTATACACGCCGAAGGCGGCTAGCTCAGCATCGTCCGCATGGGGCGCGATAATCAGAATTCGCCGTTGCGTATAGTCAGGATTGCGCATCACGTGCAGCACAACATCTGCATCTAGCCGGAAATAGCGGCAATCCAGGCGAAGCGTCCCGGCACGCAGTGCATCTAGCTGTCCCGACAGATTCACGTAACGGCGGCCATGCACACCCCGCTCGAAATCCTGGCGATCATTGTCGACATATACGCGCGGGTCACGTAACCGGCCGAGGCAAGTGGCACGCAGCATCACTTCGAGAATCAAGGTATCTGCATCAGGCAGCTCACCTGGAAACTGCAGACAGCCATTCTCGATACGTCCCACCAGTCGCTGGGCATCGGCAGGGAAATCGTAACGATAGTCTTCATCCGGATAGTAAAACAGGTGATCGGCGAACCAGGCCTCGTGAGCCACCCAACCCAACACCAGCAAAATGGGTATCCACCAGAAGCTGAACACTATGCCCACCACGAGAAGGGCGGCGAACGCGGCGATCATTACAATACGCTTGCTACGACGATGCTGACGGAGCAGTTGCTGCTTGCGTGTACTCATCCTTACACCTGATAGACCGGCACTCGGTTGCACCAGCGATCCTTGTACTCACGATCCGCCCGGCCAAAGGAGTAACGCAGCGGTTTGCCCAACGCCCGCGCCTCGGCCCAGGCTGCCTGGGTATTGACGAAGCTGAGCACGCTGCCTGGGCTGAAGTCCCGCTGCACCGGGTCGACACCGCCATTGATGTACTCGACGGACACCCACTTCGGCGACTCGACCCGATAGAGAACCTGGATGGCGATCGGCTGCTCGTCGAGAAACACCACCGAGCCGGTCATGAACTCGCGCAGCAACTCGAACACCTCATGCAGGTGCGCCTTGCCCGGCGCCTCGAAATTCCAGCGCCGTTGAAACAACTCGGCGTATATCGCCGCCTGCTCCGCCGCAGAAAAATCGAGCATGGGGCGCAGCGCACCGCCCGCCTCTTCCAGCAAACGCTGTTCGCGGCGCTGGTTGTAACGAAACTTCTTCGAGTACGCCTCCGGTTCGCGCGCTAGCGCCAGCCCCTCCGGTTGCTCGCGCAAGGTGCTGATCGCGCCAGCATTGAGCTCGGACACGTAGCGCATGCGCTGGCGGACCGGAATCGCCGCCTGCTCGGCGACGGGCAGGATGATCTCGGCATTACCCAGATCGAACAGCCCGCGCTTGCCGGTCTTTTTCAATACGTCCTTGGACAGCGCCAGATGGCGTCCCCAGCAGGGAATAGCGGCGATCAATTCGCCCTGCCGCTCCCAGGCCAGATAGCGCACCGGAATAACCGCAAGACCGGCCAGGCGCTCGACGACGGCTGGGTGAGTGGCAACGCTGCCGCCATAGCGCTGCCAGATCTGCGCATAGGTGTCGGCATCGATCTCGCACCAGCCGCGCTCACGCCAGCTTTTCAGAAGCTGCAGCATCAGGCGCCCTGCTCGTCCGATACATCGTCCTGGAACTGCGTCGCATGAAGCCTCGCATAGGCACCGTTCGCCGCCAGCAGCTCGGCATGGGTGCCACGCTCGACGATGCGGCCCTGCTCCATCACCAGGATCAGATCGGCCTTCTCGATTGTGCTCAGGCGGTGAGCGATGACCAGCGTGGTGCGGCCCTGCATCACATGGTCCAGAGCCCCCTGGATATGCCGCTCGGACTCGGTATCCAGCGCCGAAGTCGCTTCGTCAAGAATCAGTACCGGGGCATTCTTGAGCAGCGCACGCGCAATCGCCAGGCGCTGCCGCTGTCCACCTGACAGCAGCACGCCGTTTTCCCCGACCTGGGTCTGATAGCCATCGGGCATTTGCTCGATGAACTCGTCGGCGTAGGCATCGCGCGCGGCACGGCGGATGTCATCCAGCGGCGCGCCGGCTAGATCGCCGTAGGCGATATTGTTCGCCACGGTATCGTTGAACAGGGTCACTTGCTGCGTCACCAAGGCGATATGACGGCGCAGGTTGCGCAAGCGATAATCTGCCACCTCGACGCCATCAAGCAAGATTTGCCCCCGATCGTGTTGATAGAAACGTGGAAAAAGATTCGCCAACGTAGACTTCCCACTGCCCGAACGTCCGACCAACGCCACCATCTGGCCCGGCTCGACGGAAAAACTAATGTCGTGCAACACCTGTTTGCCAGTACCGGGATAAACGAAATTCAGTTCGTTGACATCGATTCGACCACTGACCCGGTCACGCTCGACCGTACCGTGATCCTGTTCGGTAACCTCGTCCAACTGTTCAAAAATGCTCTCGGCACCGGCCACGCCCTTCTGGATCGTCGAGCTGACTTCAGACAGCTGTCGGATTGGCTTGGGCAGAAGGCCAGCCAGGGTGATATAGGCCACCAGATCACCTGCGGACGCATCACCACGCAGCAGCAGCACCAAGAACATCAGCAACGCCATGGCGCTGTAGATTACTAATTGCAGAGAGGGCGTATAGACCGCGTTGGTCTTTACCATACGCAGCTGCTTAGCTGTGTTATCCCGGCTCGACGCCAGAAAGCGAGCCTGCTCGTAGCGCTCCCCCCCAAAGCTTCGCACGACCCGGTAACCCTGAATCGTCTCGGAGGCCACATGGGTCACGTCCCCCATCGCCACCTGAATCTTCTTGCTCTGCTTGCGGAATTTTTTGCTGGCACTCGACACCATCAGGCCGATCATCGGCAGGATCGCCACCATCACCAGCGTGAGTTTCCAGTTCATCCATAGCAAAGTGGCGAACAGGAAGATCACCGTCATGCCCTCACGCACCACAACCTTGATCGCGTCCGTAGCCGCACCCGTGACCATGGTCACGTTGTAGGTGATTCGCGAGATCAGGTGGCCTGAGTTGTGACGGTCAAAGTAGCGATTGGGCAGCGTCAGCAGGTTGTTGAACAACGCAACACGCAGATCGTGTACCAAACCCAGCGAGACCTTGGCGAGGAAGAAATTACCAAGAAACGAACCGATGCCTTGCAGGAGGGCGATCAGCACGATCAGCAATGGTACTGCTTGCAACAGTTTCAGCCCGGCTAACCATGGCGCATGCTCCACCACCCAAGGCACGCCGGCAAACAGCCCGACATCAGGATTGCTCAAGCCATCAACGAAGAATTTGAGGATATAGCCCAGCATCGGCTGGGTAGAGGCGAAGATCAGGAAGCCTAAGAGACTGATTGAGAAATAGCCGATGTAGGGCTTCACATAAGTCAACAAGCGCAAGTAGATATTGAGGCTGGAGGCCTGTTCCTGCTTGGGTGTATCTATCATGGCGGCCCTCGCCCTAAACTGAATTAGTTATCTTAACATTCCCAGACCGGCCGCCGCCTGCCACGCACTAGTCCATCGTACTCGAGTGCACCTTTCCCTCACCCCGTCAAGTTCAGGCATGATATGCCGCCATGCAATCGATGAGGATCTCACCACGTGCTGACCTTCACCCCACTGCCGGCGGCTCGGCTGGCCGAGATGCTCGATGGCGCCCAGATCTTGGAGCGGGACAGTTTCGGCCCCAAGGTCTATCAGTTGCGCGATGGCAACCTTCTCAAACTTTTCCGTCGCAAGCGCCTATTTTCCTCAGCGCTGTTGCGCCCCCACTCACAACGCTTCTGCATCAACGCAACAGCCTTGCAGGCGCTTGGCATACCGACGCTGCAACCGTTGGTGCTGTATCGGCTGGACAATCCAGCTTGGACAGCCGTGCTCTATAACCCCCTGCCCGGCGAAACGCTGTCCCAGCTGCTACGCGATGATGAAAATCTCTGGCAATCCTTACTGCCGGCGCTGGCGGCCTTCATCAATCATCTGCATGCCAGCGGCGTATACTTCCGCTCCCTACACTTGGGAAACATCGTCCGCACGCCGGAGGGTGCGCTCGGCCTGATTGACATCGCCGACCTCCAACTTCGCAGGCAACCTCTCAGCCAGCGCCTGATTCATCGCAACCGGGAGCACTTCGACAAGTACCTTCGCAAGGAAGACCTGGCTTTCGATAGCGCACTGCTGTGGAGCAGTTGCGAGGCAGCTCGACTAGCGCGCCATTGAAGCGCCCGGCAGCGGCAGCGGCTAGGCGATGACTGAACGTCTATTGATGATCAACGCCATCGGTAGCAAGACCAGTAGCCAGAGCTCATCGGGATTGCCAACCAGTTTGCTGCCATCAAAATTCAGCACGATCAATGCGATCAGAAGGTACAACCCCCAGGGATCGCGTTGCCGCCAGGCGCGCTGAAGCACCACCACCATCAGCGCAAGGAAGAGCAACAGGGAGCCCAAGCCGCTATAAAGACCAAGTGCTAGAAAGATATTGTGCGGATGCTGGATTGGCGAACCACCTAGAATAGTCGCTTCGGTCACGAATTGCATACCGCACCCCAGCCAAAGGCCGCACTCCCGCCACTCCCCGACCAGGATGCGCCACAGCTCGAAGCGACCGGAGTCGGCACGGGCGAACAGGCTAGCCACTTCGGGCACTTCAAGCATGAGGAACAGAGTCAAGCCGACGAACAATGCCGCGGCGGCACCCAACAACAATAGATAACGCGCCCGGCTCAACGACAGCCAGAAAGCAAACAGCCCGGCCAGCACCAGCATGCCCACCAGCCCGGAACGACTCTGCAGCACATAGGCCATGCAGAATACTGACAGCAGCGCAGCAGCGGACAGCTCCAGCCAGCGACGCTGAGCGAGCCAGGCCGGCAGCGCCAAGGCGAAACAGCAGGCCAGCCACATGCTGGTATAGATTGGCCCGGTCATCCGCCCCGGCAGCCAAAGCACCCGCTCGCCCGGCGCGTAGCGGCCGGTAATCCAGTAGATGATTGCCGAGCCCAGCACGTAGACACTCAGCACCCAGAACAAACCGCGTGAGAACAGCGGCGTACGCAATAGCTGCGGATCGACCAACTGGCTGACCAACAGCACGAATAGGCCAACATAGAGCACATGTTTGAAATACTGTTCGTCGACCGAGAGAGCGCCCACCATTACGTACCAAGCGCACAGCGCCCCCCACAGCCACAGCGCGGGTGACGACCGCACATCGCGCCCTTTGTGTAACAGCAAGACCCCCATGGCGGGCAACGCCAGCAAAACGTAATAGACGTTATTGACCATCTTGCTGGTCGGGAGCAACAGGAAGCTGGACATGAAGATCAACAATGCCAGCGTGAAGTAGCCGCACCGTTCATGTAGCCCCTTCAGATGCTGGACGAAATTCACAGCGCAACTCCAAACAAAAGCCCCACGATGAACGCTACAGCCAGACGCATGCGCTCATGCTTCTTGCGCCGAGCCTTCTTGGCCCGCTCCTCCGGCACGCTGACATGCTCACCGAAGCCCGTATGCAGCACGGCGTCGTTCTCTAGGATCAGCGCATGGCGCTGCTCGTCGGCGTAAAGCCGCGACAAGTCCTTCTCTCCGGCGTGCTGGGCATAGGGAGCATGCTGCTGGTAATCGTTTAGGCGACGCAATCCAGGATTGAAGGAGAACCCCTGCCAATCCTCCTTGTGCGAACCGACCCGGTAGCAAGGAATGCCCTGGATCACCTGACGCTCGCCCAGGTAGACGTATGGGCTGTGAATCGCCAAATCGTGAGCAAAACTGCGCAACCAGACCTGCAGAGCCTGCGGATCGGCCTCCAGCAACACCCTCGACTCCTCGATAAAGCCCGGCCGGTAGAATGCCCAATCGTCTTCGCAGTGAAATACCCACGGCGTCTCTACGTGCGAATATGCCAAATCGATGGATCGCAGCTGTCCCAGCCGCGGCACATTGACAAAGAACGTGGTGTGCTCGCGCCAGTGGTGGGGGATGCAGGCTTCCACCGCCCTATCACCCGAATCCTCGGTGATGAACACCTCGCGGATTGGCGTTGTATTGAAGGCATCGAAGCTCGCTAACGTCCGAGTAAGCAGGTCGAAGCGCCCGCAACTGGTCACCACCAAAGTGACGTTACTGTCCTTGGAAAAGATCAATATTCAAACCTCTCGAAAACCCTGAGGAGTGATGCTCCAGGCATCCTGTACCGCCAGCGTCGCATCGCCGAGCAGCTCACTTTCGCTATAGGCTGGCCAGGCATCACACTTCCAGCCAATGAAGTGGAAGTAGGGAAACTCCCGCTCGCCGTCTCGGTCGTTGAGCAGTCTCCCATGCTGCCAAACCCAGCGTCGTGGAAAATCGAAACTACCATCGTGCCAGGCAATCCGACCATTGGGCGTACTGAAGGCTTCGATGAACTCGCTGCAACGCCGCCAAGGATTGCACGCATCAGCCAGCTGTCGCAGCGGCTTCGGCCAACTCTTGTGACGGATGAACAGCCGACTAAACGCCCCTTCGTCGAAAGCGTTGTGTTCGCTGGACGCCAGCTTTGCCTGCCAGCCAGGCACCTGCATGAAGGCTTCGCACATCCGAATATTGTTGCGCAGCAGGCACAGATGGCCAGAGATGCGCCGCTCATGGGTAGAGAGTAAATCGACACGCTGCAGCCGCTCGGCGCTGAAATAGCTTCGCAGGTCGCCATACACCAAGTCGATATCGCTGAACCCCCAGAAGTCGAAGCCCACCAACTCGTCGGCATGCACATATCCCAGCGCCGGCTTCAAATCGCAAAGTTTGTAAGGGCTTTGCGGCCGAAAATCGATGCGCAGCCGAGCGGAGACCGTGGTGCAATAGTCGTCAAAACTCATTGCCCGAAAGCGCACGTTGTCGGGCGCATTAGGCGGCGTGCCGCAATCAGTGAAGAACAGCCACTGCACGTCCGGATTGAAACGGCAGCTCTGCAGGAAAAACGGCAGCCAGAATGGCCAGCGGCCGAAATAGGGGATAAGAAATAGCAGACGCGGTGTGGTCATGCTCAGACGCCCAGACGATTACGCAGCCGGCAAAACCAGCCGGGAGTCGGAGCGGACCGCAAGGGAGCCTGCATGGCCTGCACGACTCCGGCGCCGATGCGCGCGAAGCTATAACGCGATTCGGCCAGCATCCGGCCGTTGACGGCAATCCTCGCTGCCCAAGCCGGATCGGCACGCAGTTGCGCCAGCTTGTCACGCAGCTCGACGACCGTCCGGTAGAGCACCAAATTTTCCATGTCGACGAAGCCCAGCGCGCGGTTTTCCTCCTCGCCCTGATCGTAGGCCAGCAGCACGCAGCCACAGGCCATGGCCTCGAAGTTCTTGATCATATACTCGCCCATACCCACGTCAGCGCTGACGAAAAAACGGATGCGGTTGAGGGTGTTGAGATACTCCTCTCCGGAATTGGTGCGCGTCACCACCAGATTCTCGACCTTTGCGAGCTCGTCCAGCAGCGCCTTGCGTCCGCTGTAGGCGACGCTTTTCGTGCTGCCAACGAAGCCCAGTTCGATATCGCGCTCGTATCCAAGGTCGCGCAACAGGGCTTGGTCGTAGCCTTTGGGCACGAACACGGCATCGACACCTTCCTGACGCAGACGCTTACTTACCACATATCCAGAGCTGATAACCCGCGCCCAAGGCAGCTTGTGGTAGTGCGCGCTGAACTTGCCGGTGTACTTGCAGCGTATGTAGTTCTGGTAGGCGTCATGTTCGAGAATCACCAGATTCGGCACACTGCGGATAAAGTCCACTTGGCGAATTTCCTGCTTAAAGCGCAGGAAGAACAGGATGCGCTCGTATCTGGCCACGTCCACATGGTCACGAAAATAGCGGCGGAGGTTGGCCTGATCGTCACGCCCCAACCAACGAATGTCGCATTCGCAGCTCCTTTGGATACCCTCATAGAGACGATCCAAAATGGCGCGCTGCTCAGATTGAACAAGGAAAAGAATCTTCATAGCACCACGTACCTAGTATCCCTAAGGCTCATCTCGGGCAACTTTTATACAGTGAGCCAAAAACTCCCGCCTAGCGCTTAATGAGAGGAAGACTTTATACCGCAACGAACGAGAAACTTTGCATCGCTTAAAATGGTTATAATAAGTCCAAAAATCTTTATTTAAAGGAACCACTGAAGCACCAGCAAACTCACGAGCTAATTGATCATACTCCTGCTCTCGCATAAACTGATAAAACCAGAAGTGATAAAAATACCCCATGCAGAACGCCAGACAAAACGAGCGATCAGACACATCGAATGCGCAACACTCAAAGTCAATGAGCTTAAGAGCTCCATCTTTGGCAAGCAGAATATTTTTAGGGTGTGGATCCATATGTACAAAACCCTGACCCAGCATATTTTCAAAAAGCTCGAAAATCTTGGGCAAAATTACTTCGGGGGCCACCTGATTATTCCTCAACGCCTGATCGACGCTTACGGATCCGTCAAAGTACTCTATAACCAGATACTCGTGCTTGAGCAACCCCATTTCTCGCCGGAACCCGTACCCATAAACCTGAGGGACCAGCTTGCTTTTAGAAAGTTTCGACAAGTTACTAAACTCATCCAAAAGACAGTATTTATTTTTTGAGGGGTAAAAAAGCGAGACTCTTACGCAGACGAGACTTCCAATGGCGAATACAATTATACTTAAGTACGGCTCGCTCTGGACCCAATAGGTAAACCGCTCGCCCGTCTTCAACCACGTCCAATGCAGGATAGACTTTACCTGTAAAAATATAATCATGAGTCAGACTCAAACATTTTTCCGCATCCTGCAAAAAATAAAAACTGCAGCCCTTCTCCCGCGTTAAATGAAAGCGACGAGACCAAGGAAAAAAGAAAGGCATAGTTATTCCCCGTGAAACTTCATCCTAAAAAAAACTTGCCGAGCGACTTCGTCACTAAACTTCGATAATTGCTTGGGACAGACTTTCGGCCGTTCACGGGACGCTGCTTTGAGCTGTAAGGCTAGTGCATCGACATTGCCCAACTCAAAAAGCCACCCTCCCCTGCCAACCACCTCTTGCCCACCCCCGCATTCGCTGCAAATAACAGGCACCCCCGCCGCCATTGCCTCCAGCAGCACCATCCCGAACGGCTCATGATCGGAGGTCAGAGCAAACACGTCGAACGCTTTGAAGTAACTACGCCCGTTCGATACCTGGCCAAGAAAGCGTACCCGCTCGGCTATACCCAGCTCGACCGCAAGCGACTTCAGTGACGCTTCCAGCCTTCCGCTACCCATGATCGCCAACAGGCTACCAACTGGCAGGTCCGGCAAGGCGAGTGCGAAGCCTCGAATCAATGTCGCCTGGTCCTTGTCCGGGTGCAGCCTACCTACGTTGCCGACAACCCATGCCCCTTGCGGCAATCCCAAGTACTCCCGAGCCACTTCACGGGATACCTGCTCAGCCTGAACCGCTTCGATATCGATGCGGTTGTACAGCGTCTCGATGCGCTCGGATGGCCAGTTCGGGAGGCAGGCGCGAATATCATCGCGCACGGCATTGGACACACCGAGTAGCGCTAAACGCTTTCGATATAAATTGGCAAACAGCTGACGTGGCCGTCGCTGATAATCGCCAAAGGCGTGGTGGACACCAATGACCGGAAGGTTGGTTCCGAGCAACGCCACATAAACCGGTTTGAAGCGATGGGCGATGCAGAACTCGAAGGAGCGCGTTGCGGCAATACGGCGAATGTCTCGGATCGCCCCCAACTTCAGCCCACGCACGGCGCGGCTACTGTAGTCGAGAAACAGCACTTCGTCCGACGCCGAACCTCGCACGACCTTCTCGCAGGGAGTTCCAGTCAGGTAGACGGTGCAGACCTTATAGGGGGTGCCCTTGAAAAGCGCGGCGTATTGCCGCGCGCAATCGAGAAAGGGCCCGTCATAGCTGTGGCAAAACTGCAGCACCCACTGTTCAGACGCCGTCATACCAATCCTTGCCGTCCTTGACCACGAGGATGTCCTCCATGATCAGGTACTGCAGGTCCGAGCCGTAGAACATGTTCAGCGCATCGGTCGGCGAGCAGATCATCGGTTCGCCGCGGCGGTTGAGCGAGGTGTTCAGCGACACGCCGTTGCCGGTGAGCTTCTCCAGTTCCAGCATCAGGTCGTACCAGCGCGGGTTGTGCCGGCGCTCGAGAACCTGGGCGCGGGAGGTACCGTCTTCATGGACCACCTCGCCGACACGCTCCTTCCAGCCTTCGTTGACTTCGAAGGTGAATGTCATGAACGGGCTCGGATGGTCGACCTTGAGCATCTGCGGCGCCACGGTATCGAGCATCGACGGGCAGAAGGGTCTCCAACGCTCGCGGAACTTGATCTGCTCGTTGATGCGGTCGGCGACGCCCGGCACGCTCGGGCAACCAATGATCGAGCGACCGCCCAGCGCACGCGGACCGAATTCCATGCGCCCCTGGAACCAGGCCACCGGGTTGCCGTCGACCATGATCCTGGCGATGCGCTCGGGGGTGTTGGCGATCTGCTTGAACACTGGCTTGTTCGGATGCCGGGCACAGGCAGCGATGACATCTTCGTTTGAATAAGACGGGCCGAGGTAGACGTGCTCCATCTTCTCTACCGGAACGCCGCGCTGCACCGACACATAGGCCGCCGCACCGACAGCCGTTCCAGCATCACCGGAGGCCGGCTGGACGAACAGTTCCTTGACCTCCTCGCGGGCGATGATCTTCTGGTTGAGTTTGACGTTGAGCGCGCAACCGCCGGCAAAGGCGATTTTGCCGGTCTCGCGGATGATGTCACCGAGATAGTAGTCCATCATCTCCAGCGCAAGCTTCTCGAACAGCGCCTGCATGCTGGCCGCGTAATGAATGTACGGGTCGTCGGCGATATCGCCTTCGCGCTTGGGTCCCAGCCACTCGATCAGCTTGGGCGAGAAGTAGTAGCCCTTGCCCTTCTCCTTGTAGCGACGGAAGCCGATGACGTTGGCGTATTCGGTATTGATGGTCAGCTCGCCGTTCTCGAAGGTCGCCAGGCGCGAGAAATCGTACTTGGCCGCGTCACCGTACGGCGCCATGCCCATGACCTTGAACTCGCCATCGAGCATCTCGAAGCCGAGGTATTCGGTGATCGCGCCATACAGTCCGCCCAAGGAGTCCGGGTCGTAGAATTCCTTGATCTTGTGGATCTTGCCGTTCTCACCCCAGCCGAAGAAGGTGGTGGCGTACTCGCCCTTGCCATCGATGCCGAGAATCGCGGTTTTCTCGGTGAAGCCGGAGCAGTGATAGGCGCTGGAGGCATGAGCCAGGTGATGCTCGACCGGTTGGATCTTGACCTTCTTCAGGTCGAAGCCCAGCTGCTGGAGACACCATTCGATGCGTTTCTTGTAGCGGTAATAGCGGCGGTTGCCCATGAGAATGGCATCCAGCGCGCGATCCGGTGCGTACCAGTAACGCTTGGCATAGTGCCAGCGCGCCTTTTCGAAGATGCTGATGGGTGCGAACGGGATCGCCACCACATCGACGTCGCACGGTTTGATGCCGGCCTGCTCCAGGCAGAACTTGGCCGACTCGTAGGGCATGCGGTTCTTGGCATGCTTGTCGCGCACGAAGCGCTCTTCTTCGACGGCGGCGATCAGCTTGCCGTCGATATACAGGGCGGCGGAAGGATCATGACTGAGGGCGCCGGAAAGGCCGAGAATCGTCAATGCCACGGGTATTGCCTCTTAATCTTCGATGCTGGTGCCGGGCACCGCGGGTAAACGTTGGTCAAGCAGTCGATGCAGGGCGCAGTCGGCCGGCCAGTTGCGCAGAAATCGCGCACGATCCTTGGCATAGGCCCGGGCGAAGCTGGCATCGCTGCCATGCTGCTGCACGGCATCCAGGTCGATTAACGACCAGCGATCATGCTCCCAGAACAGGTTGTGCCCTTTGAGATCACCATGACTGATTCGCTCGCGGATCAGTGCCGCGAACAGCCGGTCTAGGGCAACCAATTCCTGCTCTGGAGGACAGCCATCCAGATACGGCTGAAAACGCGCAATTATATCTTCTCCGCGCAGCAATTCGGTAATCAGCCACGCCGGACCGCGCATCCACAGCCAGCGGCGCTCGATCACGGCCAGCAAACGAGGAGTGGCGATCCCGAGAAAATCGAGCCGATTACCCTCGACCCAGCTGTGCCAGGCGCGGCTCGGCCGCCAGAAGCGCTTCAACCAATGCAGCGGACTCTTGATGTTGTAGCGCTTGATAAGCAGGGCCCGGCCGTCCAGCTCGATACTGGCTACCGTCGCGCTACCACCGCCCTTTAACAACTTGCCTCGAGCGATGAATTCATTGGGGCCATCGATCACCGCCTGCAGCGCTGCCTGCTCGTCACGCCGAACCACTTGCGCCCTGAACGCCCCGATGCTCGCACTGAACAGGCTGCAGTCCCGCACGACCTTCTTCAAATAGTCAGTTAGACGCCAGTCACGGACTTTGTGAACCTGCTTGAGCAACGCCTCCAGCGGCAGGGCGTGCTCGCTGTTGGTCAGCAGATAGGGCACCAGCAGCTCTTCGATGAACGGCTCGATCTCTGCCGGTAGCTGAGCGAAGAAGACGCCAAGATTCTCCAACACCCGCTCGCGCGACAGAGGGCGCCCGGGCGTCTCCGCCTTTACACCGCCGCCGTCTACCACGTAGAGCTGACCGTCGGCCTTGAGGAAGTTGTCAAGATGCAGATCCGCCTGCCAAAGGCCTTGCGCATGCATCCTGGCGATCAGCTCAAGCGCCTCACCGAGCACGCTACGCTGCCCGTCCGTCAGCACAGGCTCCGCCTCGACGGAGCGCCAGCTCTCCCACAGACTTTCGGCGGAATCGAGCCAGTCGAACAGCAGCCAGCCACCCTCACCCTCGTGCCAGCCCTGCCCCACCAGCTCAGGTGTTGGCAAATGCTGGTCGATCAGCAGCTTCGCACCAGCCAGCTCGCGTCGATAATGACGCTGCGCCTTACCACCCACCATCAGCTTGGCCAGGACCTGGCGACCGTTCCAGCGCGCGCGACCGACATAGCGCTGGCCGGGCAGGATGCGCAGCCACAGGTCGACATGCAGACTCGCCTCACCGGACAACTCGACGAGCGCAGGGCAGGCTGGCTCGCGCCCGGCGACCGCCAGATCAGCCAGCCTCATCAGTGCGCCTCCTTGGCTTCGCGCCGGCGCTGCAACTGCAGCAGCCATGGCTCGACCAGGCGAGGATCGTCCAGATAGACACTCAGCAAGTGCCGCACGCCATGCTCACCGATGCAGCTTGCACGCCGCACGAGCGGCTCCAGATCCTTGATCCGGTCGCGCCACCCCAACAACAGAGGACGGGTTTTCTCCAGGTCGATCAGGCAAGTCTGCCAATGTCCGTCCTGCTCACGGAGAAAGATGTGCTTGGGATAGAAGCAGCCATGCATCTGACCGGCCTGATGCAGCGTGCGCGCCAGCACACCGACCGCACCGATGATGGCCTGGCGTCCAGATTCATTCAGCTCGGGCCATCGTTTCAGCCAGCTGCCCAAATCCGTCCAGCCATCCAGTGCACGCGTCAGGAGAATTGCACGCCTTTCGCCATCAATCTTGCGCTGCCCGAAAAAGCTGGCCTGAAGCGCCGGCACGCCAAGCCGCGCATAACGACGGATATTGCGAAACTCCCGGGCAAAGGTCGGCTCACCGAACGGGTGTGCCAGGGTACGGGTCAGGTGATTGCTCTGCCGCTTGAGGTAGAACGCCGAATCATCGAGCTCCAGCCTGAAAACACTGCTCCAGCCGCCGCGTTCGACATTGGGCTCATCCACCGCCGTCAACTGGACCGACCAGAGCGCATCGAAGCTCGCCAAGCCATGGCGCTCGAGCGTTGGACGATCGGCCTGCGCAATGAAATCGTTCATTCCCGCCCCTGGAAATAATTCAGAATCTGCCGGATGCGCGGCTTGTCCTTGTCAACCAGTCGCTTTCGCTGGCAATACTGCAGATAGAACCTCAGGCGCTGGGTTCGGCTGAGCTGGTACTTGGCCACCTTGTCCAGACATGCCAGGTCCTTGACGATACGCCGCTGCAGAAACGGACCATGCCAGAAGGCGCCGGTAGGGCAGTCAATCAGATACAGACGACGCTGCGGATCGACGAGCAGGTTGCGCCACTTGAGGTCATTGTGGGCGAAGCTCCGGTCGTGCATCGCTCGTGTCGAGCGCGCCAGTTGCAGGCTGACCTCCTGCACCCAACGCGGATCGCGAAGACGGGCATCATGAGTAGTCGCCAGCAAAGCCAGATCATCGGTTTGCTCCAATTCACGCGTAATCAGGGCGCCGCGGAGAAAAGCACCGCCGCGCCGTTCCATGCCATAAGCCACGATCGGCGCCGTGGGGATGCCCCAACGGCGAAAAAGCATCAGGTTCTGCCACTCCGCCTTGACCCGCGGTCGCCCGAGGTAACGCCGCAGGCCTTTGCCCGCACCGGAGTAGCGTTTCACGTAATAGCGCACCCCGTTGCGCTCGACACGAATGACTTCTGAAAGTGGGTCCTGGGTAAGCCGCTCACCTTCCAGCGCGAACACGCTTGCGAGACTGCCGAAATCGTCATGCAGGTCGGCGTACGCAGGGTCCAGCGTCCAGCCGGCCATCAAAGCGCATCCCCGTAGCGCCGCTTACGATCCAGTAGCTTTTCCGCCCTGCGCTGCAGCCACGCCAGCAAGGCAGCCTCGTCGCGCAGGACTTCACGCAGCGGCCGCTGGAAGTAATCGCGCAGAAAGCGCAGCTTGTCGCGGCCGGTCAGGCCAATCTCAAGGGCCGAGAAGTACAGCCCGGCCAGATCCTTGTTGCGCCAGCGAACAGGTGTGTGACTGCGAGTCTGGGCGCGGTGCAGGTCGATCAAGGACAGGCGCAGATCGCTGACCGTCACCGGCCGGTCGGTGTGCAGCAGGAAGTGGCAGATGTAGAAGTCGCGGTGATTGACCCCGGCGCGGTGCATGGTGCCGGCCATGCGGGCAACTTCGGCGATCAGGGCGCGCTTGAGTGCTGGCGGTGGCGGCTGGTCGCGCCAGTTCGCCGAGAAATCCTCGAGGCTGACAGTCGGCGCCAGTTCTTCCGTGATGATGAACGAGTGCTGGCTTGCCGGATTGCCACCGCGCTCGCCATAGGCCACCGCGGTCATGGTCGGCACGCCGACTTCCTTGAGGCGCTGTATGGCTCGCCATTCCTGGCCGGCGCCAAGCACCGGCGCCTTGGCCGTGAGCAGGTTCTTGGCAATCTCGCCCCAGCCGATGCCGCGATGAATCTTGGCGAAGTAACCGCGCCCGGCAACCTCGGTACGCAGCGTGCGGCGACCTTCCAGTTCCCGGTAGACCTGGCCCTGCAGACGCTCGACCTCTTCGAAGGGGTCCTTGCCCTGCCACAGGCTTTCGAACGGCTCGGTCAGCATCAGACGCATGGAGCCCCCAACGGCGCCCGCAGGAGACACACGACGTTCATGCGCCTTCCCCGAGAATCACGTCGGCGGCCTTCTGCGGCATCGAGTAGAGATCGGCCGTCTCGGCAAAGGCCAGCGCGTTGCGACTCCAGGCCGAGCGCTGCGCGTCATCGGCGAGCATCTGCGCCAGCATCTGGTCGAGCACCTGCTGCTCGAAGGGGCTGGGCACCACGCGACCGCAGTCGGCGTCGGTAATGTAGTGCGCATAGCCACATACATCGGTGACCAGCACCGGCAGCCCGGCGACCAGAGCTTCCAGCAGTACGGTACCGGTGTTCTCGTTGTAGGCTGGGTGGATCAGCAGATCGGCGCCCAGCAGGAAACGCGGGATATCGCTGCGCCCCTTGAGGAATTCGACCATGCCGGAAACGCCCAGCGTCTTGGCCTGCAGCTTGAACGGCTTGGGATCGTCCTGGCCGATCACCAGCAGCCGGGTGCGCTGACTCAGTTCGCGCGGCAATGCGGCAAGCGCCTTGAGGCTGCGGTCCAGACCCTTGGTCTTGAAACCGGAACCGATCTGCACCAGCAGCAGCTCCTCGGGCCGCACCTCGAATTCCTCGCGAAACTCGGCACGGATCTGCGCGGCATTGGCCGGCGCGCGGCGATCCTGGGCGATGCCCGGCGGCAAGAGGTGAAAGCGTTCGGCGGGCGTGCCGTAGTGTTTGACGAACAGCGGCTGCTGCACCTCGGAGATCATCAGGATTTCGGTCTTCGCCTCGGGCGCAAACACCGCGCGCTCGTACTCGGCGAAGTGCTTGTAGCGACCCCAGCGGCGGTAGATAGGATTGCGCAGGGTCTGCGCCTTGTCCTCGAAGCAGGGGTCGGCGGCGTAATACACGTCGAGTCCCGGCATCTTGTTGAAGCCGATCACCCGGTCCACCGACCGCCGCGCCAGATCGGCCTCGACCCAGGCGGTGAAGCGCTCGTTGCGGGTGTGGTTGAACAGCGCCTTGACCGGCGCGATTAGCACCTCGAAACCTTCGGGCACATCACCTTCCCAGATCATCGCGTAGACGCGGATCGCGTGGCCGCGACGCTGGCATTCGAGGGCAATGCGCATGAAGTCGCGCTGCAGCCCGCCGAAGGGAAAATACTTGTAGAGAATGAAGGCCAGTTGCATCAGACGGACTCCGGGGCCCGCAGCAGGGCTTTCAGTTCGGTGACGACGCGCTCAGGGCGCAGATCGTCGAAACAGGGCTTGTGGCGATCACCGCGACCGGCGTTCGGCCCGCCGGCGCACAGGTGCACCTGCGAGCGCCCATAGGCGCCGACCCGCCCGGGCAGGGTCGGACCATAAAGCGAAATGCTCGGCACATCCAGCGCCGCGGCCAGATGGCCGAGGCCGGTATCCACTGCGACGCAAGCCCGCGCACCAGCGATGACCCGTGCAACGCCGGCCAGATTCAGCTTGGGCAGCACCGCTGCGTTGGCCACGCCGCTGACGATACGCTCGGCGCGCGCCTTCTCTTCGGCATTGCCCCATGGCAGGCGGATAGCCCAGCCGAAATCGCTCATGCGTTCGGCCAGTTCGCGCCAGTAGGTTTCCGGCCAGTGCTTGCTCGGCCAACTGGTGCCGTGCAGAAACAGCAGATACGGCTGATCGCTGGGCGCGGCCATCTGCTCGCGATTCAGGCCGTAGTCGGCAACATCCTGCGGCAGCGGGTAACCGAGCGCCTGAGCGAACAGCTGACGCACCCGCTCCAGCGCATGCTGCTCACGCGGCACGGCATAGCACCGATCATAGAAGCGTGTCGCCAGCGGCTCGCGGGCCGAATCGTGGTCCAACCCGGCGACCGGCGCCTTGACGTAGCGGGTCAGCCAGGCGCTCTTGAGCAAGCCCTGGGCATCAATCACCAGGTCATAACGACTTTCGCGCAGGCGCGCCTTGAAGCGTCGCCACTCGCCGCTGCGTAGGGTATTGATCGGATGTTTGCGCCAGCGACGAATCGCCACCGGAATCACCTGCGCCACCGCTGGATGCCAGGCCGGGATCTCGGCGAAGCTCTCCTCCACGACCCAGTCGAACTGGATGCCAGGCAGCGCCCGCTGCGCATCGGTCAGCGCTGGCAGGGTATGCACGACATCGCCCAACGACGAGGTCTTGACCAGCAGGACCTTCAATCAGCGCACCTCAACTGACTGCGGGGCCAGGCGATCCAGCGCCTCGATCACCGCGCGCGGCTTCAGCTCGCGCATGCAGTTGTTGTGGCCGAAGCGGCAGGTGCGTTCAAAACAGGGGCTGCAGTCGAGACCCAGCCGCACCACCTTGACCTGCTCGGAAAGCGGCGGGGTGAAGGCCGGTGACGTCGAGCCATAGACTGCAGCCAGAGGCCGGCCCAGCGCGGCGGAGACGTGCATCAGCCCGGAGTCGTTGGACACCACTGCGTCAGCGCAGGAGAGCAGATCGATGGCCTCGGCCAGGCTGGTCTCGCCGGCCAGGTTCACCGCCTCTTCGCGCAACCCAGGAATCAATCGCGCGAGGATTTCCTCGCCCACCGGGTGGTCGCTTTTCGAGCCGAACAGCCAGACCTGCCAGCCCTCGCGAATCTTCAGCTCGGCGACTTTGGCGAAGTGCTCGGCCGGCCAGCGCTTGGACTCGCCAAATTCGGCACCTGGACAGAGCGCCAGTACCGGACGATCCAGGCTCAGACTGAAACGTGCCAATGCCACATCGCGAGTCACGGGGTCGATACGCAGCGAAGGGTTCGGATACGGTCTGGGCAACTCGGCGCCCGGCTCGAACGCTAGCGCCATGAAGCGTTCGACCATCAGCGGATAGCGTTGTTTGTCGAGCTTGCGCATGTCGTTGAGCAGGCCGAAGCGCATTTCGCCGCGCCAGCCGGTGCGCTTGGGAATACCGGCGAAGAACGGCACCAGCGCCGACTTCAACGAATTGGGCAAAAGGATCGCCTGCTCATACTGACCACGCAGGCTCTGCGCCACCTTGCGCCGGGTCGCCATGTCGAGCACGCCGTGCCCGACCGGAAAGCTCAGCGCCTGGCGTACCTCGGGCATGCGCTCGAGAATCGGCCGGCTCCACTCGGGCGCCAGCACGTCGATCTGGCAGTCGGGATGGCGCTGTTTCAGGCAGCCGAACAACGTCTGCGCCATCACCATGTCGCCAACCCAGCTGGGTCCCACAATCAGTATGTTCATAAGCTCTAAGCCATAAGCTGAGGGGCTGGAAGCGTGGCCGGCAAGCGATTCATGCGTGCCGGCTCCCAGCGCCAGGCTTACTTGACCAGTGTCCGCCATTCGGCATGCGCCGCGGTCTTGCCGGAGACCAGATCGAAGTACGCCTTCTGCAGCTTTTCGGTGATCGGTCCACGACGGCCGATGCCGATGGCGCGACCGTCGACTTCGCGAATCGGCGTCACCTCTGCGGCAGTTCCGGTGAAGAAGGCTTCGTCGGCGATGTACACCTCGTCGCGGGTGATGCGCTTCTCGACCACCTTCAGGCCGTGCTCGGCGGCCAGGGTCAGCACGGTGCCACGAGTGATGCCATTCAGGCAGGCGGTCACTTCCGGGGTGTAGATCACGCCATCCTTGATGATGAAGATGTTCTCGCCCGAACCTTCGGCCACGTAGCCTTCAGGATCCAGCATCAACGCTTCGTCAGCGCCACCGGAAATGGCTTCCTGCAGGGCCAGCATCGAGTTGATGTAGGCACCGTTGGACTTGGCGCGGGTCATGGTGATGTTGACGTGGTGACGGGTGAAGGAGCTGGTGCGCACCTTGATGCCCAGTTCCAGCGCCTCGTCGCCCATGTAGGCGCCCCAGTGCCAGGCGGCGACGATCACGTGCACTTTCAGGCCGCTGGCGCGCAGGCCCATGCCTTCGCTTCCGTAGAACACCATCGGGCGGATGTAGGCGCTTTCCAGGTTGTTCTCGCGCACTGCGGCGCGGGTCGCTTCGTTGATCTCTTCCTTCGAGTACGGCATCGGCATGTTCATGATGTGTGCCGAATCGAACAGGCGGTCGGTGTGCGCCTGCAGGCGGAAGATCGCCGTGCCGTCCGGGGTGTTGTAGGCGCGTACGCCTTCGAATACGCCCATGCCGTAGTGCAGGGTATGGGTCAGCACATGGGTGGTCGCATCACGCCACTGCACCAGTTCGCCGTCATACCAGATGACGCCATCACGATCGGCCATCGACATCGTTGCCAGCTCCTCAGAATTCGAATTTGCCAGTAGCCCGACGAGGGGCTCAGCTTAGGCCCAACTCACGCCAGATACGCATGACAGCGCGGCGCTCGTCGTGGAATTGATCCCCACTCACCACTCCGGGCTGCTTCTGCAGTGATTGCCGGTGCGCTGCGGCGCGGTAGGCCTTGTAGGCATCCTGCAGCAGCCGAACCTCATCGCCGGTCATCAACCCGGCCTGCTCCAACCCATCGAGAATGCGGATGTTATCGGTATAGCGCAGCAGTTCGGGATGCTGGTGCGACCACGCCAAAGCCGCGTATTGCACCATAAATTCGATATCCACGATACCACCGGCGTCCTGCTTGAGATTGAACTCGGCAGCGGCGTCGAAGGCTTGCTCGGCAGTCCCCGCATGTGTCGCGCGGGTCCCGAGGTTGTCGCGCATCTTCGCGCGCATGTCGCTGACTTCGCGACGCAGCGCATCCAGATCACGCTCACGACCGAGCACACCGGCGCGCACCCGTTCGAAGTCGGCGGTCAGCTGCGGGCAGCCAACCAGCACCCGCGCACGCACCAGCGCCTGGTGCTCCCAGGTCCAGGCTTCCTGACCCTGGTAGCGCTCGAAGGCGCCGAGGGAGCTGACCAGCAGCCCGGAAGCGCCGGACGGACGCAGGCGCATGTCGACCTCGTACAGCTGGCCGGAGGTGGTCTGGGTGGCCAGCAGATGAATGATGCGCTGACCGAGACGGGTAAAGAACTGCGCGGTGTCGATGGGCTTGGCGCCATTGGTCTCGGCGGCAGGGTCCCCGTCATGGATGAACACCAAATCCAGGTCGGAACCGTGACCGAGCTCGATCCCGCCGACCTTGCCGTAACCGACGATGACGAAGGCCGGATCGCACAGCGTGCCGTCGCTGCGCTGCGGCTGACCATGACGCGCGACAGTGTGGCGCCAGGCCAGGGTCAGCACTTCCTGCAGAATGGCCTCCGCCAGCCAGGTCAGGTAGTCGCTGACCTTCATCAACGGCAGCGTCCCGGCGATCTCCGAGGCTGCGACGCGCAGGCGATGCGCCAGCTTGAAATGACGCAGCGCCTCCATCTGCTGCTCGAGGTCATCCTCGGGAATACGCATCAGCCGCTCGCGCAATTCTGCGGCCAGCTCCGGCGCCAGCGGCGGGCTATACAAACGACCGGCGTTGAGCAATTCGTCGAGCAGCAACGGGAAGCGAGCGATCTGCTCGGCGATCCACGGGCTGGCCGCGCAGAGTTCCAGCAGCCGCTGCAGCGCCCCGGGATTTTCGGTCAGCAGTACGAGATAGGCCGAACGCCGGGCGACCGCTTCCACCAGCGGCAGTACACGTTCGAGCACCAGATCCGGGTCGTCCTGCTCGACGGCCTGCGCCAGCAGACGAGGAATGAAGGCGTCCAGTCGCTCACGGCCGAGACGCTGCATGGTCCTGACCTGACTGGCATTGCGCAGTGCAGCAAGACGCTGACAGGCGCCCTGGCCATCACGGAAACCCGCCTCGGACAGCTGGCGGCAGGCGAACTCCTCGTCCCAGTCCTGCTCCCACAGCGGCAGCCACTCGCCGCCGACCAGCGCCTCGCCTTCGGCATTCTCGTCCTCGTCCGGGTCGGCGATAACCTGGTGAAAATGCCAGTCGATACGCCCACGCCAGTGCAACAGCTGCTCGTGGAAGGCCTGCCAGCTGTCGAAACCGAGCATGAAGGCGACCCGCGCGCAGTCAACTTCAGTCTCCGGCAGCATCTGCGTCTGGCGATCGGCGATGGCCTGCAGCGCATGCTCGGTATAGCGCAGAAACTCGTAGCCTTCGCGCAGCTCCTTCACCGCCGCACCCGGCAGATAGCCCTGACCTTCCAGGGTAGCCAGCACCTTGAGCAACGGCCGCTGTTGCAGGCTGAGATCGCGCCCGCCGTGAATCAGCTGAAACGCCTGGGCGATGAACTCCACCTCGCGGATGCCGCCGGCACCCAGCTTGATATTCGAAGCCATGCCCTTGCGCCGCACTTCCTGCTGGATCAGCTGCTTCATGGTGCGCAGCGCTTCGATGGCGGAGAAATCAAGGTAGCGCCGATAGACGAACGGCCGCAGCATTTCCAACAGCTCCTTGCCGGCCTGCTGGTCGCCACCGATGACACGCGCCTTGATCATCGCGTAGCGCTCCCAGTCACGCCCCTGGTCCTGGTAGTACTGTTCCAGCGCGTTGAAGCTGTAGACCAGCGGACCGGACGAACCGTACGGGCGTAGGCGCATATCGACGCGGAAGACGAAGCCATCGACGGTGATGGCGTCCAGCGACTTGATCAGCCGCTGACCGAGCCGGACGAAGAACTCCTGATTGTCCAGCGAGCGCTTGGCACCCACGGTTTCGCCACCTTCGGGGTATCCGAAGATCAGGTCGATGTCCGAGGACAGATTCAGCTCATGGGCGCCCAGCTTGCCCATGCCAAGGATGACCATGTGTTGCGGGTTGCCGCTGCGACGCCCGGTGGGTACGCCGAACTGCTCGCAATGGCGTGTGTACAGCCAGTGATACGCCAGATCGACCGAAGCGTCGGCGAGATCGGAAAGGTCGCGACAGGTTTCGGCAAGCTCGGCCTGACGGGTCAGGTCGCGCCAGATGATCCGCACCTGCTGGCGGGTCCGGAAGCGGCGCAGGGTCAGCGCCAGGGCATCCTCGCTGTCGCACGCGGCGACCTGCTCGCTCAGTGCGTCACGCATCTCGACCGGCGCGAGCGATCTGTCCAGCCAGCCCAGCTCGGCCAGCTGCAGCAGCATCTGCGGATCTCGACTAACCTGTTCGCTGACAAAGTCGCTCGCCGCACAGACCCGGCCGAACGCCTCGCGCTGCTCCACCAGCCAGGCGCGGCAACGTGCCGCAATGGCATCCGACAGGCTGCCGGCAGCAGCGAGGAACGACTCTTCGGCACGACTGACAAAAGGCAGAAGCGAGGGCGGCAATGCAACCAGCGATGGCAGACTCATTGAGGTTTCCTTCACAGCAACACAGTGAAACCGCTCGATTCAGAGCCTCGCAGATGCCTTTCTCAGGAAAATGCCAGCGCCGCTGATCTGTAGTTTTACTACTAAAGAGTATTTCAGGGGGCTGATCCCGACGTCATTTTGTAGTAAAACTACAGACGCCCGGTCCTACCCCCGGCACTCGTCCAAGAACATTACACGCACCGGCCCACAAAGCCGGTCGCGAACAGGCAACCGATTCTGGAAGCCTTTCCGCCATGGAGCAAGCCATGCAAGATCTCGATCCCGTCGAAACCCAGGAATGGCTGGACGCCCTCGAGTCCGTCCTCGACCGCGAGGGTGAAGACCGCGCTCACTACCTGATGACCCGGATGGGTGAACTGGCCACACGTAGCGGCACCCCCCTGCCCTACGGCATCACCACGCCGTACCGCAATACCATCCCCGTCACCCGCGAAGCCAAAATGCCAGGCGACCTGTTCATGGAGCGGCGCATTCGCTCCCTGGTCCGCTGGAACGCACTGGCCATGGTGATGCGCGCCAATCTCAAGGATCCGGATCTGGGTGGCCACATCTCCACCTTTGCTTCCAGCGCGACCCTCTACGACATCGGCTTCAACTACTTCTTCCAGGCGCCAACCGAAGAACATGGCGGCGACCTGATCTACTATCAGGGCCACGCTTCCCCCGGCATCTATGCCCGCGCCTTCCTCGAAGGCCGCCTGAGCGAAGAGCAGATGCTCAACTTCCGCCAGGAAGTCGATGGCAAGGGTCTGTCGAGCTACCCGCACCCGCACCTGATGCCGGACTTCTGGCAGTTCCCGACCGTGTCCATGGGCCTCGGCCCGATCACTGCGATCTACCAGGCACGCTTCATGAAGTACCTGGAAAACCGCGGCTTCATTCCGAAAGGCAAGCAGCGCGTCTGGTGCTTCATCGGTGACGGCGAGTGCGACGAGCCGGAAACCCTCGGCGCCATTTCCCTCGCCGGCCGTGAGAACCTCGACAACCTGGTGTTCGTAATCAACTGCAACCTGCAGCGTCTGGACGGCCCGGTGCGCGGCAACAGCAAGATCATTCAGGAACTGGAAGGCGTGTTCAAAGGCGCCAACTGGAACGTCAACAAGGTGGTCTGGGGTCGCCTGTGGGATCCGCTGTTCGCCGCCGACGAAGACGGCCGCATGCAGCGCCGCATGGACGAGGCGATCGACGGGGAATACCAGAACTACAAGGCCAAAGACGGCGCCTATGTGCGCAAACACTTCTTTGGTGCTGACCCTGAGCTGCTCAAGCGTGTCGAGAGCATGTCCGACGAGGAAGTCTGGAAGCTCAACCGCGGCGGCCACGATCCGTACAAGGTCTATGCGGCCTATCACCAGGCGGTCAACCACAAGGGTCAGCCAACGGTCATCCTGGCCAAGACCATCAAGGGCTACGGCACCGGTGCCGGCGAGGCGAAGAACATCGCCCACAACACCAAGAAAGTCGATATCGACAGCCTGAAGAAATTCCGCGACCGCTTTGACATTCCGGTCAACGATTCGCAGCTCGAAGAACTGCCGTTCTACCGCCCGGCCGAAGACAGCGCCGAAATGCGCTACCTGCGCAAGTGCCGCGAAAAGCTCGGCGGATCGCTCCCGCAGCGCCGGCCGAAGAGCTTCAGCATCCCGACGCCGCCGCTCGACACGCTCAAGGCCGTGCTCGACGGTTCCGGGGATCGCGAGATATCCACCACCATGGCGTTCGGTCGGATTCTCTCGCAGCTGGTCAAGGACAAGGATCTGGGCAAGCGCATCGTGCCGATCCTCGCCGACGAGGCACGTACCTTCGGCATGGAAGGCATGTTCCGCCAGCTGGGCATCTACTCCCCGGTGGGGCAGCTGTACGAGCCGGTCGACCGCGACCAGGTGATGTACTACCGCGAGGAAAAGGATGGCCAGATCCTCCAGGAAGGCCTCAACGAAGCGGGTGCATTCTCCTCGTTCATCGCTGCCGGTACCGCCTACAGCAACTACAACCAGCCGATGCTGCCGGTGTACATCTTCTACTCGATGTTCGGCTTCCAGCGCATCGGCGACCTGGCTTGGGCGGCGGGCGATGCGCAGACCCGCGGCTTCCTGCTGGGGGGCACCTCCGGACGCACCACGCTGAACGGCGAAGGCCTGCAGCACGAGGACGGCCACAGCCACATCCTCGCCAGCACCATCCCCAACTGCCGTAGCTATGACCCCACCTACGGCTACGAGCTGGCAGTGATCATGCATCACGGCATGCACGAAATGATGGAGCAGCAGAAGAGCGTCTACTACTACATCACCGTGATGAACGAGAACTACCAGCAGCCGGCCATGCCGCAGGGTGTCGAGGACGGCATCATCAAGGGCATGTACCTGCTCGAAGAAGCCAAGGGCGACTTCAAGCACCGCGTGCAGTTGCTGGGCTCGGGCACCATCCTGCGTGAAGTGCGCGCCGCGGTGGACATCCTCGCCAAGATGGGCGTCGGCGCCGACGTCTGGAGCGTGACCAGCTTCAATGAGCTGCGCCGCGATGGCCTGGCGGTAGACCGCTGGAACCGTTTGCACCCGACCGAAGAACCTCGCAAGAGCTACGTCGAGCAGTGTCTGGAAGGCCGCGAAGGTCCGGTGGTGGCCTCGACCGACTACATGAAGCTGTTCGCCGATCAGATTCGCCAGTGGGTTCCGTCGCGCGAATACCAGGTGCTCGGCACTGACGGCTTTGGCCGCAGCGACTCGCGCGCCAAGCTGCGCGACTTCTTCGAAGTCGACCGTCGCTGGGTTGCCGTCGCGGCACTGCAGGCACTCGCCGATCGCGGCGCCATCGAACGCACCGTGGTGGCCAACGCCATCACCGAGTTCGGTATCGACCCCGAGAAGCGCAATCCGCTGGATTGCTGATGCTGCGTGCGCACAGGAGAACCTATTGTGAGTGAAACCATACGCGTACCCGACATCGGCAGCGGTGAGGGTGAAGTAATCGAGTTGTTCGTCAAGGCCGGCGACCGTATCGAAGCCGACCAAAGCATCCTGACGCTGGAGTCCGATAAGGCCAGCATGGAAATCCCCGCGCCCAAGGCTGGTGTCGTGAAAGCCTTGAAGGTCAAGCTCGGCGACCGCCTGAAAGAAGGTGACGAGCTGCTCGAGCTGGAAAGCGAAGCAGGAACCGACAGCGAAGCGCCGGCGCAAGCCGCGGCCGAGCCTGCCGCTGCCAGCACTGGCGGCCCGACTGATGAAGCCGAAGCACCTACGCCTCCGGGAGATGACAATTCTTCGGCCTCCGCCGAGGAAGGCGAGTCGCAGGAAATCAAGGTTCCGGACATCGGCTCCTCCGGCAAGGCCAGCGTGATCGAGATATCAGTGAAGGCCGGCGATACCATCGCCGCCGAGCAACCGCTGATCACTCTCGAGTCCGACAAGGCCAGCATGGAGATCCCCTCTCCAGCCGCTGGCGTAGTCGAGAGCATTTCGGTCAAGGTGGGCGACGAAGTCGGTACCGGCGATCTGATCCTGATCCTCAAGGGTACCGCCTCGAGCAAGCCGGGAGCGGCCAGTGCTCCGACCAGCCAGGCACAAAGCCCGGCCAAGGAGAAACTGACCGAGCAGGCCGCAGAAGCACCGGCCGAAACTGCAGGCGAGTCCGTGGAGGAGGTTCGTATTCCGGACATCGGTTCCAGCGGCAGCGCCAAGGTCATCGAAGTCATGATCAAGGCTGGCGACAGCGTCGAGGCGGACCAGTCGCTGATCACCTTGGAATCCGACAAGGCCAGCATGGAAATTCCGGCGCCCAAGGCGGGCGTGGTGGAGTCGCTGTCGATCAAGGTGGGTGACGATGCCAAGACCGGCGACCTGATCCTGACCCTCAAGGTCCAGGGCTCGGCGCCAGCGAAAAAGGCCGAGAGCAGGCCGCAGAAGGCCGTTTCCCAGCAGCAGGCCGTCGCACCGAACAAGCAGGGCGTACCGGAGGCGAAGGCCGCGGCGACGCCGGCTCCGGCCGTCAGCGGTCCGAGCAAGGCCGGCACCAAGGTTCACGCCGGGCCGGCGGTTCGCATGACCGCGCGCGAGTACGGCGTCGACCTGGCCGATGTTCCGGCCACCGGTCCCAAGGGCCGGATTCTCAAGGAAGATGTCCAGGCCTACGTCAAGAACATGCTGCACAAGGCCAAGCAGGCTCCGGCCGAAGGTGCCTCGGGTGGTGCCGGCATTCCGCCGATCCCGGCCGTGGACTTCAGCAAGTTCGGCGAAGTCGAAGAAGTCGCGATGTCGCGCCTGATGCAGATCGGCGCAGCCAACCTGCACCGCAGCTGGCTGAACGTACCGCACGTGACCCAGTTCGAATCGGCCGACATCACCGAACTGGAGGCTTTCCGCGTCTCCCAGAAGGCTGCCGCCGAGAAGGCCGGCGTCAAGCTCACCGTGCTGCCGTTGTTGCTCAAGGCGTGTGCGCACCTGCTCAAGGAGCTGCCGGACTTCAACAGCTCGCTGGCGCCAAGCGGCAAGGCACTGATCCGCAAGAAGTATGTGCACATCGGCTTCGCCGTGGATACGCCGGATGGCCTGATGGTCCCGGTGATCAAGAACGTGGATCAGAAGAGTTTGCTGCAGTTGGCTGGCGAAGCGGCCGAGCTGGCGGAGAAAGCGCGCAGCAAGAAGCTCTCGCCTGACGCCATGCAGGGTGCCTGCTTCACCATTTCCAGCCTTGGCCACATTGGCGGCACCGGCTTCACGCCGATCGTCAACGCGCCGGAAGTGGCGATTCTCGGGGTATCCAAGGCGACGATGCAGCCAGTCTGGGACGGCAAGGCATTCGAGCCGCGCCTGATGTTGCCGCTCTCGCTGTCCTACGATCACCGTGTGATCAACGGGGCTGCCGCCGCACGCTTCACCAAACGGCTGTCGGAGCTGCTGGCGGATATCCGCACCCTGCTGCTGTAACGGCTGAGCCAAACGAAAACGCCGCATCCTCTGAAGAAGATGCGGCGTTTTCTATTGTGCAGGGATCACGCGTACCGACTGCTGCGTCAACCCTTCTGCAGATTACGAATCAGAAAAGACAGCGCCTTGGCCAGCTCTTCGGCACCCTGCGGGTCGCGCAGAATGACCAGCAAAGGCAGGCCGTCGATGGGGCTGCTGATCGAACAACTGAACCCTTGCGCAGGACACTGATATTGCAGGTAGGGATCAAGCCCGAATACCGACAGACTGCGGTTGCGCACGGCAACACCGCTGCTGCTGCTGCGGACTTCCTCGCGTATGCGCAACTCGCCAGGAGTGGCCACGCTCAGCTCGTAGAGAAAGTCCTGCGGATTGGCCTGGCCAACCTGATAACCCGCTCGCAATGCGTAGGTATCGAGCAATCCGTTACTATGCGCGAGCAGCGCTTCGCGATCGCTGCTGGTGAGATAAAGCTTTTTCAATTCAGTGAGATAGCGAGTCGACTCATCCGAGCCGAACTCCACCACTTCACTCGCGATCAGAGGTGTTCCGATCACGCAGAGAACCGAGACCATCACTAACTTTGCAAGCCGACTTGTCAGTCCCTGTCGCATGATGCACCCTTGCCGAAATTAATATTATTTAGCCATCGTCCTTCGCTGGAACGGCGCCTGGAGCACAGGCCAGCCCGACTCCGTGGAGCATACTGGAAGCCAACCGCTCGATGAAAATACATACCGATGCCGCCAGCCGTCTGGCGACCGAGGTTGTGACGCAGTTGCCAGTGCCTTCACGGCTCGGCATGCTGCGTTTCGAGCGCTTGAACGAGTCCAGCTGGACACTGCTGTTTCTCGACCCTGCTTGCGAGCGTTATCTCGGTGTTTCCGCCGGCGACCTTTGCTCCCTGGTAGACGCCCCCTACGCCAGCCTGATGGAGCCCAGCGTCCGTCACCAGCTACACGAAGAGATTCAGCAACAGCTGACAGGCCGCAGCCACTATTCAGTCAGCTATCGACTGCACACGCCTGACGGCGTGCAGGACATCACCGAACTCGGCGAAGTTTGCCAGCAGTATGGTCGCGAGCTGCTCAGGGGCTATCTGATGCCCGGACGCCAGCCTGAATCGGATCAGGATCTCAGGGCGCAGAACGCCCGACTGCGCACGGCGCTGCAGCAACATCAGCAAGCCCAGGACGAACACATCGAGCACATGCTGCGCTCGCGCACCCAGCAGAGCCTGATCGTCAGGCTGGCTCGGCATCGCTACGGCTCCGCCAATCCGGAACTGGAAGCGGCACAGCTGATCACCCAGGCCGCCTGCGAAGTCTACGAGCTGAACCGCGCGACAATCTGGCATCTGGACGGCACGCGCCTGGAGCCGGTGTCGTGCTACCGACTCGACAGCGACCATTACGAAACGCCCTCAGCCCTGGAACTCGCACCCTTTCCCCGCTACTTGCAGGCGCTGCAGAGCGGTCGCGCCGTCGATGCGCAGGACGTGTCCCAGGATCATCGCACCTGCGAACTTGACCAGCTTATCTATCGCCCGCAGGGCGTTCGCTCGATCCTGGACGCCAGCATTCGAGTCGGTGGGGAGGTAATCGGCGTTCTCAGCCTGCAACACACAGGCAAACCGCGCGCATGGCAGGCCGACGAGATCGCCTTCGCCGGCGAGCTGGCCGATCAGTATGCGCAGGTGCTGGCCAATCAGCAGCGGCTCAGCGCAACCCATATGCTCGGCCTGTTCCAGCGCGCCGTGGAACAGAGCGCCAGCGCTTTCATCCTGGTCGACCGAGAAGGCCGGGTGGAATATGTGAATCCGGCATTCACCGTCATCAGCCAGTTTTCCTCAGCCGAGGTACGCGGTCAGCGTCTGGCCGATCTGAAGGCTCTGGAAAACCTCGGCGAGCTACTGTTCGACACCTCTTCGGTACTTGCCCACAGCAACAGCTGGCAGGGCGAGTTCCGCTCCCGACGCAAGAACCTCGAGCCGTACTGGGGTCAGCTTTCCATCTCCAAGGTCTTCAATGATGAAGGCGCGCTGACCCACTACATCGGTATCTACGAGGACATCACCCGCAGCAAACTGGCGCATCAGCATATCGAGCGTCTGGCCTATACCGACAACCTGACCAACCTGGGCAATCGCCCGTACTTCATTCGCAGCATCGAGGAGCGCTTTGCCGCCGGCGCCGAGCCCAGACTCTGCCTGTTGCTGGTGGACATCGACAACTTCAAGCGCATCAACGACAGCCTCGGCCACCAGACCGGCGACAAGCTGCTCACCAGCCTTGCCCGGCGACTGCGCAACGGACTCAGCCAGCAGGCCGTACTGGCACGCTTTGCCAGCAACGAGTTCGCCCTGCTGTTCGATGACAAGGGACTGGACGAAGGCGTCCGCCTGGCAGACCAGGTGCTGCGCATCCTCGATAAGCCGCTATTCGTCGACAAGCAGCTGATCAGCGTCAGCGGGTCCCTGGGGCTGGCGTGCTCGCCTCAGCACGGGCGTGACCCGGAAACGCTGATGAAGCATGCCGGGCAAGCGCTGCACAAGGCCAAGGCGAACGGCAAGAACCAGGTGCAGATATTTACCGAAGCCCTGCATGCCGAAGCCAACTACAAGCTGTTCGTCGAGAACAACCTGCGCCGTGCGCTGCTGCAGAACGAGTTGGAGGTGTTCTACCAGCCCAAGCTATGCCTGCATACCGGCCGGCTGCAGGGGCTGGAAGCGCTGCTGCGCTGGAACCATCCGGAAAAGGGCATGATCCGCCCGGATCAGTTCATCAGCGTCGCGGAAGAAACCGGGCTGATCATCCCGATCGGCAAGTGGGTCGCGCGGGAAGCTTGCCGGATGGGCGTCACCCTTTCCGCGCTAGGCCTTGGCACGCCCCAGATCGCAATCAACCTTTCACCCAAGCAATTCTCGGATCCGGATCTGCTTGGCACGATCGCCGCAATTCTGCTCGAAGAGCAACTTCCCGCCGCGCAGCTGGAGCTGGAGCTGACAGAAAGCCTCCTGCTCGAAGCCACCGAGGAAACCCGACAGCAGCTGATCGGCCTCAAGGCGCTCGGCCTGACGCTGGCCATGGACGACTTCGGCACTGGGTATTCCTCACTGAGCTACCTGAAGAAATTCCCCATCGACGTGATCAAGATCGATCGCAGCTTTATCAAGGACATCCCGGGCAACCAGGACGACGTGGAGATCACCTCGGCAGTGATCGCCATGGCCCGCAAGCTGCACCTGAAGGTCGTCGCTGAAGGAATCGAAACACCGGAGCAGCTGAAATTCCTGCGTCGTCATCGCTGTGATATCGGTCAGGGCTACCTGTTCGACAAGCCGATCCCCGGCAACATCCTGACCGAGGCTCTGCGCCGCTATCCCCAATGGTGCTAAGCGCCAGTCGTTTGCGCAGGACTCTGCGACGCGTGGTAGCCGTGGCGCTTTCACTGACTCCCGGGCTTTTGTAGCCTAGCTCGTCAGCCACCTTCCCCGCTCGAGGCTCGCATGTCGCTACGCTCGCAGATTCTGATCAACAAACAGGCACTGCCCACCGCCGAGCAGGCCTTGCCCGGCCGCTCGACACCCATACCGGTCCCCCCCGCCCACTACGTCAATGGCAACCCGCTGCAGCCGCCCTTTCCAGCAGGGCTTTGCCAGGCGGTGTTTGGCATGGGCTGCTTCTGGGGAGCGGAACGCCGGTTTTGGGAGCAGCCGGGAGTCTGGACGACGGCTGTCGGCTATGCCGGAGGCCTGACCCCGAACCCGACGTACGATGAAGTCTGTTCCGGGCTTACCGGGCATACGGAGGCGGTACTGGTGGTCTTCGATCCTCAGCAGATCGACTACGGCACGCTGTTACGCGTTTTCTGGGAGGCTCACAACCCGACTCAGGGAATGCGGCAGGGTAACGATGTCGGCAGCCAGTATCGTTCGGCGATCTACTGCATGGATGCACAGCAGCGCAGCGAGGCGGAGACGAGTCGTGAACGTTTCCAGCAGCAACTGAGCGCAGCGGGCTTTCCGGCCATCACCACCGAGATCGACGACGCGCCGCCCTTCTTCTACGCAGAGGCCTACCACCAGCAGTATCTGGCAAAGAATCCTGGGGGATATTGCGGGTTGGGCGGCACTGGTGTGTGCCTGCCGAGTTGATGCCGGGACATCGGCCTAAGCCTAAGCGGTCGCAAGGCCGCTTGAATGGCTGACTACTGGCATAAGAACTAAGCAGAAAAGAAAAACCCCGCCGAAGCGGGGCTCTGCAGACTGAATCCTGACATCCATGATCGCGCGCCATCCTGGCGCCGCTCCCTGTGTGATCCGTTTTATTGATTTGCGCTTTCCATGCGCCACGTCCTTAAGCAGTAGATTACCGTCAGACCTTGTGAGCCTGTAGTAGCCATTGTGCATCACGCCTTGTAAGCCTTTTCCTACATCGCGTCATCCTTGATGCAATGCTGTAAGTCCAGGCTTACATGGTGCGGTTTTTATGACCTGAAGGGCGGCTTAATCGTTCCGCGTCATGGCCAAATAATTTCATATTGCCTTTAGATTAAGCCGCGGCTTCTCAGAATTGAGCAGCGTCGAGCAGGTACAGCGACTCGCTTCCGGCCTTGACCGAAGCGCTCAGCGAATGAATTCGCGGCAACAGGCGAGCAAAGTAGAAACGCGCGGTTCCCAGCTTGCTCTGGTAGAAGTCGCCTTCATCCTGTTTGGCGAATGCCGCTACCGCCATGCGTGCCCACATGTACGCATAAGCGGTGTAGCCGAACACGTGCAGGTACTCCACCGAGGCGGCGCCGATTTCGTTCGGATTCACCTTGGCCTGATCGATTACCCAGGCGGTCAGCTCATCCAGATTGTCCATGGCAGCCTTGAGGGGCTCGGCGAACTCCGCCAGCTCCGGACCGGCATCAGCGATGAATGTACGAATTTCATCGACGAAGGCCTGATACATGGTGCCACCACTGCCGACAATCTTGCGCCCAACCAGGTCCAGCGCTTGAATGCCGTTGGTGCCCTCGTAGATCTGAGTAATGCGGCAGTCACGCACCAGCTGCTCCTGGCCCCACTCGCGGATGAAGCCATGGCCGCCGAAAATCTGCTGCCCATGTACCGTGGTTTCCAGCCCCATGTCAGTGAGGAAGGCCTTGGCTACCGGTGTCAGCAGCGCCACCTGCGCCTCGGCTCGCAGCCGCGCCTCGTCGTCGTCGCTGAACTTGGCGATATCGAGCTGCAGCGCGACATAACTGGAGAACGCGCGACCACCCTCGTTCAGCGCCTTCATGGTCAGCAGCATGCGGCGTACATCCGGATGCACGATGATCGGATCGGCTGCCTTGTCCTGCGCAATCGGTCCGGTCGGTGCGCGGCTCTGGATACGCTCGCGGGCATACTCGATGGCGCTCTGATAGGAGCGCTCGCCAGTCGACAGGCCCTGAATACCGACGCCCAGACGCTCGTAGTTCATCATGGTGAACATCGCTGCGAGGCCCTTGTTCGGCTCGCCGACCATCCAGCCGGTGGCACCGTCGAAGTTCATCACGCAGGTCGCCGAGGCCTGGATACCCATCTTGTGCTCGATGGAACCGCAGGACAGCGAGTTGCGCTCACCCAGGGTGCCGTCCTCGTTGACCATCACCTTCGGCACCAGGAACAACGAGATGCCGCGGGAGCCAGCTGGCGCATCCGGCAGCTTGGCCAGCACCAGGTGGATGATGTTCTCGGTCAGGTCATGCTCGCCACCGGTGATGAATATCTTGGTGCCGCTGATCTTGTAGGAGCCGTCTGCCTGCGGCTCGGCCTTGGTGCGGATAATGCCGAGGTCGGTACCGGCATGAGGTTCGGTCAGACACATGGAGCCGGACCAGACACCGGCATACATGTTCGGCAGGTACTTCTGCTTGAGCTCCTCACTGGCGTGGGCGTAGATCGACAGGCAGGCGCCGGACGTCAGCATCGGATAGAGGCCGAAGGCCAGGCTGGCGGAGTTCATCATCTCTTCGACTTGGGCCGAGATGACCTTGGGCATACCCATCCCGCCGAACGCAGGATCGCCACCGACACCGACCCAGCCGCCTTCGGCATATAGCTGATAAGCCTCGCGGTAGCCGGCGGGCGTAGAAACAGCCCCGGCGTCCCAGCGGCAGCCTTCTTCGTCACCGCTGCGGTTGAGCGGCGCGATGCTGTTGGCGGTGATCTTGCCAGCTTCCTCGAGAATTGCATCGGCCGTCTCGGCATCGACCACTTCGGCCAGCGCTGGCAGCGACTGCCAGAGTTTCGGCGCGTCGAAGACTTCATTCAGGACAAAACGCATGTCGCGCAGCGGCGCTTGGTAGTCAGCCATGGCAAGGTTCCTCGCAAGACACTGGGTTGCGACCACTATGGGCCGTTTGCAGCGAGTCTAACCGAATAACCAGGACAGGATTAAGCGTCTTTTTATGACCAGATAGTTTTGACCAGTCACTATCAATACCGATGCAACCCTAACGCGAATGCTCGGCCATGCGCACCGCGCCGCGGCCACCGCCATGCACTCGCAAACAGTTTCTTCCTGCTTTTTTTGCACTGTACAGCGCTTGGTCGGCGGCCTTGATCACCTCTTCCGGACTGCGCTGCTCGCCTTGTCGCTCCGCCACTCCGATGCTGATGGTCACCGAGACCTGGTTCGCCGACGCCGCTCCCCGGGCCATACGGCCGCGACGATCATCCTTCGGCCGATTGTGTGCGTCACGCAGCTGCAGGGCATAAGCCTCCACCGACTGGCGTACCGCCTCGAGGTGCGGCAGGCACTCCTCGATACTGTGCCCGGGAAATACCAGAGTGAATTCCTCACCGCCATAACGATAGGCGCGCCCACCGCCGCCGATCTTGCGCAGCCGGCTGGCAACCATCTTCAGCACCTGATCACCGACGTCGTGACCATAGGTATCGTTGAAGCGCTTGAAGTGGTCCACATCAGCCATCGCCAGCACGTACTGCCGCCCCAGGCGCTGCAGTCGCTCATTCAGAGCGCGACGCCCAGGCAAGCCGGTCAGCTCGTCACGAAAGGCCATGAGATAAGCCTCATGAGCGATTGCCGTCACCAGCATCAGCAGCACATGGCTGCTCAGAATGTTGAGGGCGGCATAGCGGCTGAACGTCTGCGGCAGCATCAGCAGAATGCCGAGCAGCGCGATGATCTGCGCCGCATGGGAAGGTCGCGGCTGGCGAAGGTACTGGACGATCAGCAATACCAGCGCCACGAGGAACACCGGATACGCCAGCTGGATGAGCGGTAGCCAGTCGGCCTTGAGCGCGGGCCAGCGAATCACCACCAGCCAGGCATGTAACGCTTCCGGAAACCGCTTTGCCAGCGCCACGGCGACGACACCGACGGCAAACAGCACGGCGGCACGGGCCAGACCGTCCTGCGCCAGGTGACTGCGCTCTCGCCACACGCCATACAGGCCGTAAAGCAGCGGCAGCAGCAAGCTGCAGAGATGAAAGGTCAGTGCAGCATCGTCCAGCAGAGTGCCATGCGCCCGGTAGTGATCGGCGTGGATATCGAGGAGGAAATAGGCAAGATAGACGCAGAGCAGCAGAAACAGCTCGCGGATGCGGCCGTACATCATGCAAAGCGCACCGCCGAGCAACAGCAGTACGGTCGGCAGGACGTTATAGAGCGACGTGAAGAACTCGCTCAGCGAAACCTGACGCGCGATGACCTCTCCGCCGAGCAACAGGGCCAATGGCGCGAGAAAATGGCTGAGGCGAGGCGGGACGGCACGCGACACGGCAACTCCGGCATGCTGCCGAGAAAAGCTAGCATTTTGCCTTCTTGCTACCCGTTGTGCAGCCGAAATACCGGCGAAGATGCGGCAAAAGCAGTACAACGTCTGGATCGGGATCGGGTAGGAGGCGGCCTCACGGCCGCCGTCCTCCCACACCACCGTGCGTACGGTTCCGTACACGGCGGTTCAGGCCATGCGGTTAAGCCGATTGATCGTATCCAGTATCGAGACCAGTCCAAG
>NZ_JACXXG010000016.1 GCF_014764705.1 Stutzerimonas kunmingensis | reverse complement strand
TATAACTGAACAGCTCGTTTTGTTTGAGGTCGAGTCCACGCATCGGCTTGGGCTGGCTTCGGCAGAAGAGGATGGCCGCCATTTTGCCAGAGCCACGCGGGCTCTGGCTTTTTTCAACGGCCTGCTAGCCCGACGAGCTGGACAAGCTTGTCAGTGCTGTTGGTGTTGTCAGCCGGGACATACTCGGCCGCGATTTCAAACGGCACCTCAACCTGCTGAACGCCTTGAAAGTCTCGGGTGGGTATTGACGCCGGGCTGAGGCTATTTTCCCAGACTATATGGAGCCGCCCCACCCGCCCAATCGAGCAGCCTGTCAAAATCGCGCCAAAGCAGCTGCGCTCATGACGCGGCTAAGCGAGACTCATTACCTGGAAAAAATTTTCCAAAATTTTACCTGCTGACACATTCGGGCCATTTTTCATATTCCCAGCGCCGTCTTCAGGTAACAAATAGAATGTATGGTAGGAGTCCCTCCGAAGCTGCCAAGCCCTCGGCCCTTCAACCTGTCCGGCCATACACGGCGCAGTACGGGACAACAACATTGCTAGGATAATTTTTTCTAGCAGCGCACCCCTAGGTCTGCCATCAGCCGAGCGCGATACGGCTTCAAAAAGCTTATGCAGAAAACAGGACAGGTGATAAAGTTCTTTATCGTCGGTTGTTTCTCGGGGAACTACGGCCACGTGGCAATCAAAGCGTATATCCTGGTCCATTTCGGCGTATTCATTCTCAAGCGAAAAGTGCGCCCGACCAGCTTCAATAATGTCAGCCTGTATTTCATCAACAGAGAAATCAAACCCATAACAATAGAGATTCTCTCTAAATTCGAGGCTGCGATACAGGATCACCGGACTTATCTTTCCCTGATTCGTAGTCTCTCGTAAAACCACTTCAATTTGAAAACCAAGATTATCCAAATAATGCAGTGCATCCAGAATGATCTTTACAAGGCCCCTACGGTAATCCCTGTTAACCGCTCCTTGATATTCAAATATTGGCCCATCCACCTCGTTTATGTTATATAAAAATGGCATCAGCGAAGCGGCAGTAAGGTAATACCAGCCGCCCAATGTAGACATGGCGGGAACACTTTTCTCGACTGATGCGGAGGTGGTGGCGGCTTGTTCAAGAGCCTGTACTTCGGCACGTAACTGCTTGACCTGATCGCGCTCGATCCTTAGTGAAGCGTGATGCTTTTTCTCCATAGCCTTAAGGGTTGTGCTCAGGTCCCTTCCCGCAATGAGGCTGCTGACTTTGGTCTGGCCCGCTACGTCATCAAAAGTTGCCACACGGACGCGAACACCTGGACCCAACAGTTGATCGCACCAACCTGCGAACGTCATGTGCTGCGCTGATCCTAAAGCTACCTTCATCTCGAGCGCACGATCCAGCTGTGCTTCGTCCAAGCCAGAGAGGTCTGCTAAGACGCCGTACTTACCGAGCACTTGCTGTTGCGCCTCTCGAGCCTTCTTCTGTAAACGAGTCAACGCCTGCTCTCCTTGATCGACGATGGACAGTCCTGCCGCCCAATACTGGAGCATGCCAATCATAACGGCTATTTGCCATCACGCGGACAGCTTCTCGGCGACTTTTGTGAAATCTGTACCGAGCGAGCGTCCAACTGGCATTGGAATAGCAACACAGTCCGTTGCGACCTTGACCCAACAAGGCCGCTTACCACTGGTCGCAGGCTTGCTAAACTGCCCCTACGGGGCGGTTCATTACTAGGTCGACAAGCCGCTCGGCGGAGTCAATTACTCACGCTCTTACGATGTGGTTGTTGGTCTTGACGCATCTGGTCCGCGGATACTTGCAACGGCTAACCGCTGAAACACTGCGTATGCGCATGCGGCTGGGATTTGCGGACTGACTGCCTCTGGCCTTTCGCGGGTAGCAGCGAGCCGACCCTTATCACCCAGCCGATCCTCAGCGACACAAGATGACGCGCATCGACACGATCATGGCCTCTCCCGGTAAAGGAAAACCGCCATGCCTATACGTCGTCTCGTCCAAGCTCGCCATGCATACGCCTCCAATCCACTTGGTACCGATAGCTGTCCGCTGTCACTGAGATGGGCCTTCAGCATCATGCTGGACCTCGGCGGGCACCGTCAGTTGATCCAGCGCCACGGCTTCAATGACGACGGCGTCGCGACCGAACTGGGCTTAGGCGAGCTAGTTGACGCAGATGAATTCGATGCTGCGTTGGCTCTCCGCCAGTTGAAGCGAGCCAGAAAGGCGTTCGATCAGCCGCAAACCATGGTGGGTTACCCTGACCGGCTTGCGCAGAACCTGGCCACCCTGGGTCGCCTGCTGGGGCTCGATGATAACGAACAGAGGCTGTTCGGCTTTTGCGTGATGATGCATACCGACTCCACGCTGAGCGATGCGGCCGAAATGCTCGGCTCGATGGGCTACAACCGCACGCTGAGAGCCTTGTCTGTGCTGCTGGATATCCCGCAGCAGGCGCTCCCGGATCTTCTTTCGCGAGAGGGACGCCTTGTCCGCTCCGGCCTGCTAAGCGTCACTATTACCAACTCCATCATGGCGACCCTGCCGCACCGGCTTTCCATCGACAGCCAGGATTTCCTCGGCATGCTGCGCTTTGGCCAAGAGCGCCCTATCGACCTGTTCCGCCATGCGTTCCGGCTGGCTCCGCCGGGCGAACTGCAGGTCGGAGACTACGAACATCTCGGCAGTCATATGGGCATCGCCACCGGCCACCTGAAAAGGGCCGTAGCGGCACGCTCGACCGGGGTTAACGTCCTGGTTTATGGCCCTCCCGGCACAGGAAAAACGCAGCTGAGCCGACTACTGGCTAGCCTCGTGGAAACGCCTTTGTACGAAATCGCCTGCACAGATAGCGATGGCAACCCCATAGGAGCCAATGAACGATTGGGCGCATTACGATCTGCCATGAGCGTGCTGCATGATCAGCGAGCACTGGTTGTCCTGGACGAAATTGAGGACATTTTCGAGAGCCAACCACTTCCCTTCGCCAGCATGAACAAGTCCCGCAAGGGCTGGATCAATCGAATGCTGGAAGAAAACCCCGTTCCTTGTTTCTGGCTGAGCAACAGCATCGAGGCGCTGGATAATGCCTACATCCGCCGGTTCGACCTGGTGCTCGAACTGCCCAATCCACCGCGAAAACAACGGGAGCGAATCATCCGCGACGCTAGCGGCGATCGACTCGGCCAGGCGCTGGTAAAAAAACTGGTTGAGCATGAAGAGATGACCCCGGCCGTAGTTACCCGAGCCGTACAGATCGGACGTGGGCTCCACCCGCGAAGCAGCAGAGCGCTTGACGCAACCGTGGAAACCCTGGTCAGCGCAACGCTGAAAGCCCAGGGATTCGTGACGCTAGATCAGTCGGCTCAGCCGGCGTTACCGGAGTTCTACTCACCGGGGCTCGTCAATACGGACCTGCCTCTGGAAGGACTGCTTGGTGGATTGAGACAGAACCCCGAGGCGCGGCTGTGCTTCTACGGTCCACCAGGAACAGGCAAGACTGCGTTTGGGCACTGGCTTGCCCAGCAGCTTGAAAAACCCCTGATGGTGAAGAGAGTGTCCGACCTGGTCGCCCCTTTTGTTGGTGAAACGGAACAGAACCTCGCCCGAGCCTTCGCCGCGGCTCAACTGGAGGATGCCGTGCTGCTGTTCGACGAAGTCGACAGCTTCCTGCAGGACCGCAAGAAAGCCAGGCAGAGCTGGGAGATCACCGCAGTCAACGAGATGCTCACCCAGATGGAAAGTTACCAAGGCCTTTTCATCGCCTCGACCAATCTCATGCAGGACCTCGACGAGGCTTCCATCCGTCGCTTTGACCTGAAAATCCACTTTGACTATCTGAAACCGCAGCAGATCCGGGACCTGTTCACCAGTCACTTGAAAGCGATGAAACTAAAGGATCCAGCTGGCTCAGCAGTCAACCAACTGCTCGGTGAAGGTGCGCTCACGCCAGGCGATTTTGCCCTTGTCGCGCGCCGAGCCCGATTCCAACCGTTTGCGACTGCGCAGCAAATGGCGGTCGCGCTGATCCAGGAGGTCAGGCTGAAACGCCAGACACAGCGGCCTATTGGATTCGTGCATTGAGCGATCCATAGCCGGCCAGTGGGCGATAGCCTGAACGGAGCCAGGCGCAAAGGTTATTGCCATGCTGAAGGCGAATAGCCATCCTGCCAGCCCTTGGTGCTCATAGGACGATCACTCTTGCCATCGGCTTCGACTCACAGCGCTCTGAATCGGCAGTGGGAGCTGCTCCAACAGCTCCCATCCCACCCGCCCGGCATTACCTGTGCCGAACTCGTCGCTCGCCTGAGCAGCATGGGCTATCTAGTCAGCAAGCGAACTGTGGAGCGAGACCTGGCTGACCTCTCGAGGCAGTTTCCACTGCAGTGCAACGACAAGGGCCAGCCCTATGGTTGGTATTGGGCAGCCGGAGCCAGCGTTGAACTACCGGGCATGAGCATCAGTGAAGCGCTGAATCTCGCGCTGATCGAAGACAGCCTTCGCTCCTTGTTACCAAGCCCGATGCTCAAGGCGCTGGCTCCTCGTTTTAGCCATGCGCGAGCGAAGCTTGAAAACCAGGCGCCCGGAAACTGCACTGCTCGGTGGGCGGACAAGGTGGCGAATATCAGCCCGAGCCTGAACCTGATACCCCCCGCAATAAACGATAGGGTGGTTGAGGTTCTACACGAAGCGCTGCTGAACGAAAGGCAAGTGCGCTGCAGCTACTACTCAGCCCATAACGACCGGGTCCGTGAACTGACGCTCAATCCCTTGGCTATCGTCCAGCGCGGCCAGGTGTCGTACCTGATTGGCACTGCCGTTCCCTATAGCGATGCACGCCAATATGCTTTGCATCGGTTTCGAGAGGCTCACCTGCTGCAAGCCCCGGCAGAGCACCTTGATACGTTCCGTCTAGATGATTACCTGGCAACCGATGCGTTTCAGTTCGGCAGCAGCCAAACGATCGAGAGAATCCAACTAACCGCCTGGATTGATAACGGACTTGCTCGAGTGCTTTCGGAGACTCCTTTATCGACCGACATGCGACTAGAGCCGCTGGAAGATGGCTATCGCCTTTATTCCACGGTTTCTGACAGTTGGCAGTTGCAATGGTGGCTCATGTCGCTGGGTGACTCGCTAACAGTGGAAGCTCCTGATGAGCTGCGGTTTCGTATCGCCGACAAGCTGCGGAAAGCCCTGAACCGCTACGAGCTGTAGTGGCTATTATGCGACCGGCCCGAAAGTAGCCAGCGGCTCTCCCAAGAGCAGCAGCCGCGCATCTGACTCCGCGTGAAAGCCGGCTCCCAACCTGATGCAATCGGCTTGCGGGTTTATTTCCTCGAGGGCGCAACCCAGCTCAGAGAAATGAGCCAGGGTCATCGTGCTGTCGGCAAATAGCCACGCGAATACATTCCGGAAATTCAATGCCTGGAGCTTGCCCAGCGGGGGCTTGTTTACATCTTCATAGTCGATGATGTGCGCCACGAGATGCTTTCTGGTACAGGCTTGCAGCATGTCACGCAAGTCCGCCACATCCAGCCCATTCAAGCCCGGATGCATGATGCCGTCGCGGATCATCTGCGTGGTCCTGCTTGCCCAGCCGAGGAATTGTTGCGTGCTGAGTGGTTCGGGACAGGTTACCCAGTAACCATTAGCCGGAAGCTCTCTCGTCTCTTGATTTGGCTGCTCAAGAAAGAGCACCACAGCAGCTTCGGGCGGTATCTGGGTAAAGACGGTTGGTGCGCCGATGGCAAAGAACACGTCGCAGTTTTGCGTGATACCAGCACCCTCATCCGTCAAAATAGGCGCATGTAGCGTTTCTGTGAGCGATAAAAAATTCATGCTGCCGAAGCGTGGCCCTGATGGGGAGCAGTTCGCCATGTCGATTTCCTTTTTAAGACTCTGAATTTGTGCGCTACAGCTAATCGCCAGGCGGAAAAGATCCCCGACGTTCTCGCCAACCGAGGCACCAGGACTTCCAAAGCGACCACTCAGCGTGACCCTGCCCGGAGCACTGGTTCTCGCGGCCAGCGAGGCTTTAAGCGGATACCGAAACACGCAAATACCAATACAGCCTTGTACCAACCAGATTCAGCTTGCCTTTCTGGCACGCATAATCTTGCGTGATTCTGCGGCGCTGACCAGCCAACTCACGAGCAACGGGTAGTTGATCTCTTCTGAATCTGCTATCTCTTTGCGCGCTTCCTCGACGCTTTTAGCCATCGACTGCATGGCTTGCGCATCGAGCCCATGCGGCAGGTTTGCACGCGACATCAGCGTCAGGGATTCAAGCAGAGCGTCAAACGTGTCTTGCAGAATCAATAAACGGGACAGCCTGCTTAATTGGCTCTGCACTGCTTCAGGTGACTGAGCTGAATCGAGAAACCCGGCCAGGCTTATGATCCGCCGCCCTAAGCGTTTGCTATTCGATGTTTCTTGCAGAAGATACTCGAGATTTTCCCTGATTAGACGATCCATGGCTGATGCTCCGCTCGACAAGAACGGGCATTCTCACGCCAAAGCGCGACAACCTGCGTCGCGCATGATCGGGCCGCTGACAACGTCGGGTTAGCTAACTCGACCGTTATCCAGCAGGGGCTGACCAGATAGCTATCAAACGGCAACGGCCCATTACTTACCATCAGCACAATCAGCGACAGGTGGCTGAGGACCTGAGCAGCAGCTATCCCGCACCGTGGTCTCGCTCAGGTCTTAGCTCTCTTCCCACCGTTTGCGCAGCGTCCTGATCCTGGCATCACCCCGCAGCGCCCGTCTATCTGGCCCGCAGAGTGCGACTGACCCCTCTGGCAGACCGAATACTTCTTCTATGGCGGTCCGAATGCTACTGACCTTCGCATCCGAACGTGCCGCCCGATAACGCGCCGCCCTTCGGCCGGCGACTACCAGTGCCTGCTCTTCGTCCTGCTCATCTGCAGCGTCCGCTTCGTCGGCTTCCCAGACATCATCCTCTTCGTCCTCTTCGTCGATCGGCTCTGCTGCCAGACCGGCATCTTCAATCTCAGCGTCCAAATCTGACGAGCTCTTACCACAGGAATACCAGGTGCAGACGTCCTCCTGCTCCCACACCATCCCGTTCTCGATATGGAAAGTGCGCGCGGCGGCAGACGATGGTACGTAATCGCTGAGCCGCGACCTCACCGCTGGCAGCCGGTCAAATCCGCGTTCCAACGCAAGCAGAACTTTGTTAGGGCCGGCAACCAGCAAGAATTCAGACCAGCAAGGCTCGTGGAAATTGACGCTGACCGAGCCGTACATATAGATGGTGGCGCGCATTGAAGCGTCCTCTTCGGCCAACCGAGTAAGTACCTCCATTACGGTGCGGTAGATACTGAATCCGGCTTTCTCGATCGACCGGGAATCGACCTCAACGGTAGGCAACGGCGACTTGCTGTTGACGAACGAGAGCTCCGATACCATTTTCTTTAACATTGAATTCCTTCCTTGAACAACTGTTAGGCAGGTAAATCGCCGCCTGCCGTGCGGCAGACCAGTGACCGATTCGCCCAATCCGACAGGGCGCATGAGGCCTGGCTCGATAGCGGCAATCGTATGGCCCGGTCGCGTTGCGAATGGTGCCGGGCCACCGAAGCGGCAGCAAGCCTAAAAAGGGCATACCTGGGAACTCGCCTATCTTCAGCACGATTGGCGGCACCGCGAACGATGGTCACATAGCCACAGAGAAGACGAAATTTGAACCCCGGCCAAATCAGGGGTTTGGTCACCGTTTGGTCACATTCTGGTCACAGAGACCCAGCGACCACACGCAGGCGAGCACTTCAGCAGGACGCAGAAATGAAAAAAGCCCTTAACTGACAAGCAGTTAAGGGCTTTTAATTTGGCGCAGCGGACGGGACTCGAACCCGCGACCCCCGGCGTGACAGGCCGGTATTCTAACCGACTGAACTACCGCTGCGCGTCGGCCGGACTTTCGTCCGAAATCTCACAAAGGTTGGTGGCTGATGACGGGATCGAACCGCCGACCCCCTGCGTGTGATGCAGGTGCTCTCCCAGCTGAGCTAATCAGCCGATCGCCTTGCGAGGCGCGCAATTTACTCAGCCCCCTACGCTAAGTCAACAATAACATTGAATTTTTTTTATGGAACCGTGGTCAACAGGAGCTGCCGCGTCACTTTGTAACCTTGGCCCTGCACCATCGATTCGCCAAGAGCACCTGTAAATTCGCTGCGGCGTCCGCGAAAGTGTTCTAAAAGTGCTGTATCGCCTGACAGAGGCAACCCGCGTACTAGGGAACCGAACAACAAAAGCGCCACGGAGTATTTCGCTTGCCACTGCCGGGAAAACTGGACAACTACCGCCGCTACGTCCCACTCATCATCAGTACCGTGCTGCTCTGCGTGTTCGCGCTCTACCTCGCGATGCAGATCGAGCAATGGATGAACCTGTCTCGCGCCCCTACCCCCACCGACGTCTATGAACAACAAGCCGGCAATCTGGGCCAGCCCGATATGCAGCGGCTGGAAATACTGTTCGGCTCGGCGGCCCCTTCTGACTCCTACGCGCCCACCGCGGCTGCCAGCGGCTTTACCCTGCGCGGCAGCTTCGTGCACATGGATCCGCAGCGCTCCAGCGCCATTGTTCAAGTCGACGGGCAGCCGTCACGGCTCTACTGGCAGGGCGAAGAGCTGGCCAGTGGCGTCAGTTTGCATCAGGTATACCCTGATCGCGTGGAGCTGGCGCGCAACGGCGCCGTCGAAGTGCTGCATTTTCCTCAGGTACGCTCGCCTAGCTACATTCCCGAGGAGATGACCGAAGCGCCCTATCAGGATCAACCACCCTATGCCGAGCCACCGGACGAGGAGACGCAGCTGATGCAGCAGCAGATGGACGCCTTGCGTCAGCAGCTGGAAGAAGCCGTCAACCAACCCGATGCCGCCCCCGCCAACGATCAGCCCACGGAAGACAATTGACCGATGCCGAAGCCTTTTTCGCGCCCGTTGCTTGCCCTGCTCGCCACCGGCCTGCTGGCCGCCCCTCTGCCTTTGCTTGCCGTCGAACCCGGTATCGAGCCAAGCCCCAATCAACAGGACGGCTGGACCATCAATCTCAAGGACGCGGATATCCGCGCCTTCATCGATCAGATCAGCCAGCTCAGCGGACAGACGTTCATCGTCGATCCGCGAGTGAAGGGGCAAGTCAGCGTGGTATCCAATGCCACGCTGTCGCTGAGCGAGGTGTATCAGCTGTTCCTCTCGGTCATGGCGACGCACGGGTTCAGCGTGCTGACCCAGGGCGATGTCGCTCGAGTAGTTCCGAATGCAGAGGCCAAGGCCGAAGCGGGCAGCGGGCCTACCGGCGGCGACCAATTGGAAACACGGGTGATCCAGGTGCAGCACACTTCCGCGGCCGAACTGATACCCCTGATCCGCCCGCTTGTCCCGCAGTTCGGCCATCTTGCTGCGGTGTCGTCGGCCAATGCACTGATCATCAGTGATCGCAGCGCCAATATCGCGCGCATTGAGGACCTGGTGCGCCAGCTCGATCGTGCTGAGAGCAACGATTACGCCGTGCTCAATCTGCAGCACGGCTGGGCGATGGATATCGCTGAAGTGCTGCGCAACTCGCTGATGCGCGGTGATGCGAAAACCACCTCCGGCGTGCAGATCATCGCCGATTCACGCACCAACCGATTGATCTTCATTGGCCCCAGCGAAGCCCGAGGCAAGCTGGCGGCACTGGCCCAATCGCTCGACACGCCAACCACGCGTTCGGCCAACACGCGCGTTATCCGTTTGCGCCACAACGATGCGAAATCCCTGGCCGAGACCCTGGGTGATATTTCCGAAGGTCTGAAAAACCCCGAAAGCGGCGAATCCGCCACCTCTGCCCGGCCGCAAAACATCCTGATCCGCGCCGACGAAAGCTTGAACGCGCTGGTCCTTCTCGCTGATCCAGAGCTGATCGGCACTCTGGAAAGCATCGTTCGCCAGCTGGATGTTCCCCGTGCGCAGGTCATGGTAGAAGCGGCTATCGTCGAGGTTTCCGGCGACATCACTGACGCCCTCGGCGTGCAATGGGCGGTCGACGCGCGCGGAGGCACTGGTGGAGCCGGTGGCGTCAGCTTTGGAAACACCGGTATTTCGGTCGGCAGCGTTCTCAATGCCATCAACGAGAACGAGATCCCGGAAAACCTGCCCGACGGCGCGATCATCGGCGTTGGAACTCGCAGTTTCGGCGCGCTGATTACCGCACTGTCGTCCAACAGCAAGAGCAATCTGCTGTCGACGCCAAGCCTGCTGACGCTGGATAACCAGGAAGCCGAGATTCTTGTCGGCCAGAACGTCCCGTTCCAGACGGGCTCCTACACCACCGATGCGGCGGGCGCGAACAACCCCTTCACCACCATCGAGCGCCAGGACATCGGGGTGACCCTCAAGGTGACTCCGCACATCAACGAAGGCGCCACGCTACGCCTGCAGATCGAGCAGGAGATCTCCTCGATCGCGCCCAGCGCCAGCCTGACGGCCCAGGCGGTGGACCTGGTGACCAACAAGCGCGCCATAAAAAGCACCATCCTCGCCGAAGATGGCCAGGTCATCGTACTTGGCGGCCTGATCCAGGACGACGTCACCCGCACCAACGCCAAGGTGCCGCTACTCGGAGACATTCCGTTTCTGGGTGCCCTATTCCGCTCGACTCAGGAAACCCACGTCAAACGCAACCTGATGGTGTTTCTGCGACCTACGGTCATTCGCGACCGTGCCGGCCTGGCGGCACTTTCCGGGAAGAAATACAGCGATATTCGGGTCATCGAAACGGATTCGGCCAGCCCCAGCATCCTGCCGGCGAATCCCGCGCAGCTGTTCGACGGACGGGGCGAGCCCGCACCGGCTATCGATCTGCGTCAGTGAAAAAAGGACACAAGCGTTCGTGCCCGACCTGCTTGCGCAGGCCGGGCACGGCATCCTGATGAGTTGGTCTAGAGCGCTGCGAGACCGCGAGCCAGATCGGCCTTGAGGTCAGCAACATCTTCCAGCCCCACCGCTACCCGAATCAGACTGTCCGAAATGCCTGCGGTCGCGCGATCCTCGGCGGACAGCCGACCATGAGTGGTCGAGCCAGGATGGGTAATGGTGGTCTTGCTATCGCCCAAATTGGCCGTAATCGAGATCAGTCGAGTCGCATCGATGAAGCGCCACGCGGCCTCCTTGCCTCCAGCAACCTCGAAGCTCACCACCGCACCGAACCCCTTCTGCTGACGCTTGGCCAGCTCGTGCTGTGGATGACTGGACAAACCCGCATAGTAGACGCGCTGGATACCGGGCTGCTGCTCGAGCCATTCGGCAAGCTCCTGAGCGCTGGCACAGTGCGCCTGCATGCGCAGCCGCAACGTTTCCAGTCCCTTGAGGAAGACCCAGGCATTGAACGGACTGAGCGTCGGGCCGGCGGTACGCAGAAATCCGACCAGTTCCTTCATCTGCTCGCTGCGACCTGCAATCACACCGCCCAGGCAACGGCCCTGGCCATCGATGTACTTGGTCGCGGAATGAATGACGATATCGGCACCCAGGGCCAGCGGCTGCTGCAATACCGGTGTGCAGAAGCAGTTGTCGACGGCCAACATCGCGCCCTTGGCGTGGCAAAGCTGCGCCAGTGCGGCGATGTCCACCAACTCTGCCAAGGGATTGGATGGCGATTCGACGAACACCAGCTTGGTGTTCTCCTTGAACGCGGACTCCCAGGCGGCAAAATCGGTGAGCGGCACATAGTCGACCTGCACACCGAAACGCTTGAAGTACTTCTCGAACAAGGAAACGGTGGCGCCGAATACGCTGCGCGAGACCAGCACGTGATCGCCTGCCGAGCACAGGCTCATCACGGTGGCGAGGATGGCCGCCATGCCGGACGCCGTGGCGACCGCCTGCTCTGCGCCCTCGAGCGCCGCCATACGCTCTTCGAACGCACGAACGGTGGGATTGGTGTAACGCGAATAGACATTGCCCGGCACGTCACCGGCGAAGCGCGCCGCCGCATCGGCGGCACTGCGAAACACGTAACTGGAAGTGAAGAACAGCGGCTCACCGTGTTCGGCTTCTGGTGTACGCCGTTGCCCGGCGCGTACCGCAAGCGTATCGAGCCCGACGCCTTGAAGATCGCTGTCCAGCCGTCCGGCATCCCATTCAGTCGTCATAGCTCTTACCTCGGCCGCGGGCAGCCGAAGCTGCCACGCCGGCATGAATCAGTTGTTGTAGAGATCGATGATGGCGCTGACCGCGTTCGTCTTGACCTTGCTCAGATCATTGCGCGCCTGCTCGATCTTGTGCAGATAGGCTTCGTCGATATCACCGGTGATGTAATTGCCGTCGAAAACTGCACAGTCAAAGTTGTCGATCTTGACTTTGCCGCCACCAACGGCGTCGACAAGGTCTTCCAGATCCTGGTAGATCAGCCAATCGGCACCGATCAGCTCGGCGACCTCTTCGGTGGTGCGGTTGTGCGCGATCAGCTCGTGCGCACTGGGCATGTCGATGCCATACACGTTCGGATAGCGGACCGCCGGCGCAGCGGAACAGAAGTAGACGTTCTTCGCCCCTGCCTCGCGCGCCATCTGAATGATCTGCTTGCAGGTGGTGCCGCGCACGATGGAGTCATCCACCAGCATCACGTTCTTGCCACGAAACTCGAGATCGATGGCATTGAGCTTTTGCCGTACCGATTTCTTCCGCGCGGCCTGGCCGGGCATGATGAAGGTGCGACCGATGTAGCGGTTCTTGACGAAGCCTTCGCGGAACTTCACACCGAGGCGATTGGCCAGCTCCAGCGCAGCGGTACGGCTGGTGTCGGGAATCGGGATGACCACGTCGATATCGTGCTCTGGACGCTCGCGCAGGATCTTGTCCGCCAGCTTCTCACCCATGCGCAGCCGAGCCTTGTAAACCGAGACACCATCCATCAGGGAGTCGGAACGCGCCAGGTAAACGTACTCGAAGATGCAGGGTGCGAGTTTCGGCGCATCCGCGCACTGGCGCGTGAAGAGCTTGCCGTCAGCCGTGATGTAAACCGCTTCGCCCGGCGCCAGGTCGCGAATCAGGGTAAAGCCGAGTACGTCGAGCGATACGCTTTCGGAGGCGATCATGTACTCGACGCCTTCGTCGGTATGGCGCTGACCGAACACGATCGGGCGAATCGCATTGGGGTCGCGGAAGCCGACGATGCCGTAACCGGTGACCATCGCCACTACCGCGTAGCCACCGCGGCAGCGCTCGTGAACCTTGCTCACCGCGGCGAAGACGTCCTCCTCGGTCGGCTGCAGCTTACCGCGCACGGCAAGTTCGTGGGCGAACACGTTGAGCAGCACTTCCGAGTCGGAGCTGGTATTCACATGGCGCAGATCCGACTCGTAGATCTCCTTGGTCAGCTGATCGACATTGGTCAGGTTGCCGTTGTGCGCCAGGGTAATGCCGTAAGGCGAGTTGACGTAGAACGGCTGTGCCTCGGCGGAACTGGAGCTCCCCGCGGTGGGGTAACGGATGTGGCCAATCCCCATGTTGCCGACCAGGCGCTGCATATGGCGCTGCTGAAAGACGTCGCGAACCAGGCCGTTATCCTTGCGCAGAAACAGCCGGCCGTCATGGCTCGTGACGATACCGGCTGCATCCTGGCCGCGGTGCTGCAGTACGGTAAGCGCGTCATACAGCGCCTGATTGACGTTCGACTTACCGACGATGCCGACAATGCCACACATGCAAGGAACCTCTCAGTTATTACAGGCAGACCGGATACGACGGCAGGCCGAGCATCCGTAGAAAAAGGGACTCAACCGGGCGGGTTGAGTGATCCGGCGAACCACTGGCCGCTGAACCCTAGAATGAGGTTCTTTGACCAGTCGGCGATCAGGAGAAAGTGCGGCAATAACGTCGACTCGCGCCACCAGAGGTCCTGCTCGACCGGCGCCAGGCTCAGCAACCCTGCAAGCACCACCACCAATAGACCACCCCGTGCCGCACCAAACACCATGCCGAGAAAGCGATCGGTGCCGGACAAACCCGTCACTCTGATCAGCTCGCCGATCAGAAAATTAACCAGTGCTCCTACCAGCAAAGTAGCCACGAACAGCAACGCGCAGGCTGCGATGACTTGCGCCGAAGGCGTGCTGATGTATTCCGCGAGATGGTGGGACAACGCACCACCGAACATCCATGCGACCACACCGGCAACGATCCAGGTAACCAGCGAAAGCGCTTCTTTCACGAAACCACGCTTCAAGCTGATCAGGCTCGATACTGCAATGACGGCGATGATGGCCCAATCGACCCAGGTGAATGCCACGATGTCTTCTGCAATGGGGAAAAGGCGGCGCATTTTAGCAGAGCAGGAGCGCCAGGAATACGCGCTGACTACCCGACGGCAACTCCGCAGCCGGGGCCTGTCGTCAGTACCCCGGCCAGCGCTTCAACGATTCAGCTGCCTTCTGGCTTGAAACGAACGACGAAGCCATCGAGTTTCTGCTGGCGCTGCAACACATCGCGAAGCCGATTCGCTTCGCTGCGCTCCACCAGCGGTCCGACGAAGACGCGATTCATACCATCCGCAGTGCGGATGTAGGCGTTGTAGCCCTGCGAACGCAAGGTCTGCTGCAGGCTTTCGGCGCTGGCGCGATTGGACAGGCTGGCGAGTTGGATCGACCAGCTGACCGGCAGGTTGTCGTTATCGAGCCGTGGCTCGACTTTCGCCACCTGCGGTTGTTCCACCGGCGGCTGCGCAGCTGGCGCAGGCTCGCTCGGAGCGACCGGCACGATCGGCTCCGAAGCCTGCTCACCGACGGGTGATGGCGCTTCTGCCTCGGCACCTTCCTCGATGATCTCGAAACCTTCAGGCTCAGACGCCGGCTCTGGCACTTCGACCTCCTGCATCTCGATTTCAGCCGGTGCCGGTGCAGCAGGGATGGTGGGCGCATCGACGGTGACGTGGCGCAGATCGTCCTCACGATTGAACAGCATCGGCACGAATATGACCGCCAGCGCAATCAACACGAGAGCGCCAACCATACGCTGCAGCAATCCCTTATCCAGCATCGCCATTCAACTCTCCCCCGCCCGTTGTTCCAGCCAGTCAAGCGCCGCCGCCACGCAGTAGAACGATCCGAAAACCACTACTTCATCATCGGCTTCGGCCTTCGCGCATTGAGCATCGAGCGCCTGCTCGAAGCTGGCATACTGGCTGACCGACGCGCCCCGCTCAAGCAGCGCTGCAGCCAATTGTGTAGCTGATTGCGTTCGCGGCGTAGGCAGTGGAGCGACGGCCCAATCAGCGATGCACGAGGACATCGCTTCGAGCACACCGTTGAGATCCTTATCCGCCAGCAGACCAAAAACAGCCAAGCGACGACCATCTACTGGCCGCTGCTCAAGGCGTCGCGCGAGGTAGCTTGCAGCATGAGGATTATGTCCAACGTCCAGCAACAGCGCGATCTCGCGGCCGCGCCAGCTGATCTGCCGACTATCGAGGCGCCCTACAACGCGTGTCCGCTGAAGCGCCGCGGACAACGCCGCCGGCTCCCATGGCAAGGCAAGCGTGGCATAGGCTTGCAGGGCAAGTGCAGCATTCTCCATCGGCAATGACAGCAGCGGCAGGTCCTGCAGCTCCAACGGCTCGCCGCCAGGCCCGACGCCCCGCCAATGCCAGGAGTGGGGATCAAGCGCCAGGTCGAAATCTCTTCCGCGCAGAAACAGCGGTGATTTCAGGGACTCTGCGTGCTCAAGCAATGGCCCCGGAACATCCAGATCGCCACAAAGCGCGGGAACTCCGTCGCGCATGATCCCGGCTTTTTCATACGCAACGCTGTCGCGGGTATCACCCAGCCAATCTGCATGATCGAGTCCGATATTGGTGATCACCGCCAGATCCGCGTCAATGACGTTGACGGCATCGAGACGACCACCAAGACCGACTTCCAGTACCACGGCGTCGAGCCCGCTCTGCTCGAACAGCCAGAAGGCTGCAAGCGTGCCCATTTCGAAATAGGTCAGCGAAACCTCGCCTCGCGCCGCCTCCACTGCGGAAAAGGCCTGGCAAAGCTGGTCATTGCTGGCCTGGTGCCCGTCGAACTGAACGCGCTCGTTGTAACGCAGAAGATGCGGCGAGCTGTAGCTACCGACCTTGTACCCCTGACTGCTCAACAGAGCAGCGATGAACGCGCAGGTAGAGCCTTTGCCATTCGTACCCGTGACGGTAATCACCAGCGGAGCCGGCCGTGTCAGGCCAAGCCGCCCCACCACCGCTCGGACCCTGTCCAGGCCCATGTCTATGGCAGTGGGATGCAGCTGCTCGAGATAGGCGAGCCAGTCGGCCAGACTCCGACCGGTCATGCAGTAGCCGTGACCTGGGCGGGTTCCACCGGGCTTGGCAATTTCTGCATCTGGGCCAGCAAGCGCGACAAGCGAGTACGCAGTTCGGAGCGATGAATGATCAGATCGATAGCACCATGGTCCAGCAGGAACTCGCTGCGCTGGAAGCCTTCCGGCAGTTTTTCTCGTACGGTCTGCTCGATCACTCGCGGGCCGGCGAAGCCGATCAATGCCTTGGGCTCGGCGACGATCACATCACCAAGCATCGCCAGACTCGCAGACACACCTCCGTAGACCGGATCGGTCAGTACGGAGATAAACGGCAGGCCCTCTTCACGCATGCGGGCCAGCACGGCGGAAGTCTTTGCCATCTGCATCAGGGAGATCAGAGCCTCCTGCATCCGGGCACCGCCTGACGCGGAGAAGCACACCAGCGGGCAACGCTTTTCAAGAGCAACATTGGCGGCCCGCACGAAACGCTCGCCAACGATTGCTCCCATGGAGCCACCCATGAACGAGAATTCGAATGCACAAGCCACGACCGGGATGTTGACGACCTTTCCGCTCATTGCGATCAGCGCATCTTTCTCGCCGGTCTGCTTCTGTGCTGCAGAGAGGCGATCCTTGTACTTCTTGCTATCACGGAACTTCAGGCGGTCGACCGGCTCCAGCTCGGCAGCGATCTCTTCGCGGCCCTCGGCATCGAGGAAGATATCGAGCCGGCTACGGGCATCGATGCGCATGTGATGCTGGCACTTGGGGCAAACATCGAGCGTCTTTTCCAGCTCAGGGCGGTATAGAACCGCCTCGCAAGAGGGGCACTTGTGCCAAAGGCCTTCGGGGACCGAGCTCTTTTGCGTCTCCGACCGCATGATCGAAGGGATCAGTTTGTCTACCAGCCAGTTGCTCATGCTCTTGTTCTCCAAAGCTTCAGTCCCGAGCGCACTCGCGCTGCAGGCAGATTCATTGTTGCGACCACGCGTATCAGGCGCTCTTTGTCGCGTGAGCGATGCACCTATCGGCGCAGCCGCGAAACTCCGACTCCTTCAGGCAAGGAATCACGCTACTGGTCTCACCAGCGACTCGTTACTGGACGGCAAAGGCTGCCCAGGCGTCACATAGCCGATCGAACCCGACCGACAAAGGCCATCACCTTGGAAGCATCCTTGACGCCCTTGCTCGCCTCCACCCCGCCGCTGACATCCACTGCGTACGGACGAACCTGGGCAATGGCTTGCTGAACGTTCTCGGCGGTCAGTCCACCTGCCAGAATCAGCGGCTTGGCCAGCGCCGCCGGGATCAGCGACCAATCGAAGCGTTCGCCCGTCCCACCCGGCACCCCTGCCACGAAAGTATCCAAAAGGATGCCGCTGGCATTCGCATAACGCGCAACTTGAGCCTCGATATCCTCGCCGTTCCCTACCCGTAGCGCCTTGAACCACGGCCGATGAAACCCCTCGCACTGTGCCGGTGTTTCATCGCCGTGAAACTGCAGCATGTCCAGCGGAACGGCGTCGAGTATCTCGTTGATCTCGCAGCGGCTGGCGTTGACGAACAGGCCTACCGTCGTGACAAACGGTGGCAATGCCGCGACGATCTCACGTGCCTGCCGCACATCGACGGCACGCGGACTCTTGGCATAGAAAACCAGGCCGATGGCATCGGCGCCCGCCTTGGCTGCTGTCAAGGCGTCGTCGACGCGAGTGATCCCGCATATTTTGCTACGAACGACTGACAACGGATGCTACCTGCCAAAAAGGAAACCGGATGGTAACAAAAGACCTACCACCTGCAAGCGAATAGGCAAAACGGCTCCTGCCTAATTCATTAGCGACGAACGTCCGGCAAACCCGACAGGAAGTGCGGACCGAGATAGCGCTTCGGCAGCTCGAACTCTTCGGGATAATCGACTTCGATGAGATAGAGCCCGTACGGGTGCGCTGTCACTCCGCCCGTTCGGCGCACACGAGACTCCAGCACTTGCGCTGCCCATTCCACTGGCCGCTCACCCGCACCAATGGTCATCAGAACGCCAGCGAAGTTGCGCACCATATGATGCAGAAAGGCATTGGCCCGAACATCCATGACGATCAGCCGGCCGTGCTCCAGCAGCTCCAGGTGATGAATGGTTTTGATCGGCGACTTGGCCTGACACTGCCTGGCCCGGAAGGCACTGAAATCATGTGTTCCCACGAACGCCGTGGCAGCGGCACGCATACGCTCGATATCGAGTGGGCGATGGTTCCAGGTAACCTCTTCGGCCATGTGCGCCGGCCGTATCTGATCGTTGTAGATCACATAGCGATAACGGCGAGCCATCGCGCTGAATCGCGCATCGAAATGACGCGGCATCTCCTTCGCCCAGGTGACGCTGATGTCGGATGGCAGGTTCATGTTCGCGCCCATCACCCATGCGTGCATGGTTCGCGAGACCGGCGTGTCGAAGTGCACGACCTGCCCGCTGGCATGGACCAATGCGTCTGTGCGACCTGCACAGCTCAGCGTGACGGAGTGACCACCCGCCACTTTGGTCAACGCAGTTTCGAGTGATTCCTGAATGGATGGCACACCGGCGCGCTGACGCTGAAATCCGCGATAGCGCGATCCCTTGTATTCGACGCCAAGCGCGATCCTGGAAACGCCGACGGCAGCCATTTCGGCTGCCGTTTGGGGTACTGCTTGGGTCATGATCAGGCTAGTTTGGCGAGCATTTCTCGCGCCTCTTGCTGCTGGACATCGCTACCCTCGGAAATCACTTCATCTAGGATGTCGCGTGCACCTTCAGCGTCGCCCATGTCGATATAGGCTCTGGCGAGATCCAGCTTGGTGGTAGTTTCGTCGGTGTCGGAGAAGAAATCGAAGTCGTCCTCCCCACCGCCGTCGGCGTCAGTCGTAGCCAAGTTGTCAGCAGGAGCAGTGGCCGGCTCCTCCAGTTCCTTGGACAGATCATCCAGATCAGCCTCCACCTCGTTCAGCTTGTCGGCAAAGGTTTCCGGTTGCGCCTCAAACTCGGGCTCATCCAGCGAAATATCGAACCCTTCGGGCAAATCGTCGCTCGGATTCGCTACAGGCTCCGACAGTTCGAAATCGAGATCATCACTTTCAAACGCAGCAGGACCTTCAACCGGCTCCTCGTCGAGATTGAGCGAAAACTCTGTGGGGGCTTGCTCCATTCCTTTGTCGCTGTCCAGATCGAACGAGAAATCGGAAAGATCGTCCTGCTCGGCCTCTTGCGCAGACTTATCTTCTGCGAGATCGAAGGAGAAATCGCTGGCTGCAGGCGAGGCCTCACGCTCGGTAACCGGCTCATCCAGCGTCAGGTCGTCGAAGTCCAAAGAGTCGTCCGCAGGTGCAGCCGGACGCTCCTCGTTCAGATCGATGTCCAGGTCATCGAGGCTAAGGTCGAATGCATCGTCCAGATCCTGCCCTGCCGCCGGCGCGGCCGGCTCGTCGAGCTGCAGATCATCAAGGTCGAGGCTGTCCATGTCCATATGAGTGGCGGCGACAGCTGCCGAGCCTCCGATCGCCGCGGCCATGGCGGGATACTTGTACTTTAGCTGCTCGACTTCGGTGGTAGCGCCGCCGATTTCACGTAGCTCAGCTTCTTCACGGACGAAGCCATCGCGATTGCCAAGCTCCGCATACACTTCCATCAGCTTCAGCCGCAGATCGCTCCGCTGAGGCTCGTCATTAAGGGCGTTTTGTAGCAGTTCTGCAGCCTGATTGAAGCGGCCGTAAGCGATGTAGATGTCCGCCTCGGCTAATGCATCACCTGTAGTGGAAGTCAGCTCATCCGACGCAGCCGGAGCGTCGGCATGGAAGGAAGTCGGTTCAAGTTGATGCTCCTGTCCCAAATCGACGTACGCGGGCGATTCCACTCGCAGATCGTCAACCGTGTCATCCGCCATCAGACTTTCCTGCAGCTCCGCCTCTTTCATCGCATTGCGGCGCGAAAGAGCCATCAGACCCAGCAGCAACAGCAACAGGGCACTACCGCCGACGACACCGAGCAGCAAAGTGTTGGACAGCAGATCGTCAATCAGGCTCTTGGGCTCAGGCTCAACAACAGGTGCGACCGGTTTCGCTGGGCTGGCTGGCTTTGCAGCAGGCTTGGACGCCGCAGACTGCTCGGCCGGTGCCGGAGCAACGACTGGAGCAGGTTCCTGCCGGGTATCAACAGCAGAATCAGCCTGGGTGTCACCGTCAGCGCGGGCCGGCTCTTGCGTGCTACCTTCAGTTGCCTGGGGCTCTGTTTTTGCGGCAGCAGGCTGGCTGGCGTTGGCGTCCAGCGCCGGGGCCTGGCCTTCGGCACCGACCTGGGCCTGCAGCTTGGCAAGCTGGTCATCCTTGAGCTGCATAAGCCGTTGCAGCTTTTCCAGCTGCCCCTGTAGATCATTCAGACGATCCTTGAGGTCGTCGTTCTCACGACGGCTGGAGTCCAGACTCTCCTGGGTCACCGCCAGCTTGTCGCGCAAGGCCTGACCGCCTTCGGCAGACCCGGTGTCGGAGCCGGCAGTTTCCTTGCCCGCATCAGCCGCCACCAGGCGGAGGCTGTCACGAGACTCGCTACGCGACGGTGCTGCTCCAGCTTCAGTACGACGGGTCGCGTCCAGTTGGCGAGCGCCTGCAACCGCGCCACCACTACCCTGTCGCCATGCCGCGTTCTGCTCCGCGACCTGAGCGATCGCTTCGGCCTGAGAGCGGGTCGATATCTGCTCGGCATCCGGCAAACGAAGTACCTGTCCGCTCTTCATCCGGTTGATATTGCCGCCAATGAAAGCATCAGGATTGAGATCCTGAATAGCCAGCATCGCCTGATGAACCGTTCCATTGCGACGATTACGCTCCGCGATCTCCCAGAGAGTATCGCGCGCGGAAGTCTTGTATTCGCTACCACCGCTCTGCGGGGCGCTTACCGGCTGAACTGGGGTCGAGCGCGTTGTAGACGGACGAGCTGGCGCAGAGCGTACTGGCTCTACTGTTCGGGACGGAGCGGAAATGGGCAACTGCGGTGCTGCGGCCGCTGCCGTTTCCGGTGAATAGAGTGGCGGATCGAGCAGCAGGGTGTACTCACGGAGCAGGCGCCCACTGGGCCAGAGCACCTCAACGAGAAAATTGAGATAGGGTTCGCGTACCGGCTTGCTGGACGAAACCTGAATGACGCTCTTTCCGTTCGGACGCAGTACTGGAGTGAATTTCAGGTCCGTCAGAAAGTACTGGCGATCAATACCGGCGCGATTGAATTCTTCGAGCGAGGCCAATACCGGGATCACCTCCCCGGGCGCCAGGCTGTTTGCATCCAGCAGCTCGATTTCCGCGATCAGCGGTTGATTCAATGACGACTGAAGCGTGACCTCTCCCAACCCAAGCGCGTGGGCCATTTCTGTAGTCAGCGCGGTAGCAGCCGCGATTGCCAGCACCAGATTGCGAACCCGAACCATTATTTAATCCCTTGTTTATCTTTTTCTCGAACTACGAGAGGGTCTTATGTCACTGCCCGCGCCACCTGGCGGTGGCTCCCCATCAGCGATAAGCCGTTCAGCGCATCGGCTAGAAATATTCTTTGAATTACCAGTAAGTATCTTTTACAGATAGTCTTTTATCAACAACTCACCAGACTGCACAGCGTTTAGTGCCGCGCCTTTTCGCACGTTATCAGACACAATCCACAAATTGACTTCCCGTGGATCGCAGATGCCTCGACGAAGTCTTCCAACATAGATCGCCTCCTGCCCGACTGCGTCACCAACCGCTGTCGGATAGTCATCCGACTCCACCAGCTCAACCCCTGGCGCCGCGTCGAGAGCCGCAGACAGCGCTGGCATATCGGCCTCGACGCCACCCTGCAACGAGACGATGAGGCTCTCTCCGAAGAACACCGGAGCTTGAACGAACGTAACAGAGACGGCGAGTTCAGGCATATCCAGGAGCTGACGAAGCTCTTCAACCAGACGCCGTTCCTGCGCTCCATATCCTTGCGCGTCGACCGCCTCGGCTTGTGCGAGCATATTGAAAGCCATCTGCCGGCCGAATATTCGGGGCTCCAAAGGGCGCGCATTGAGCAATTCGGATGTCTGCCGGGCAAGCTCCTTCACGCCCGCCGCACCACGACTTGATACCGGCAAACAGGCCGTAACAGTCACGCGATGCAAATCCAGCTGTTGCTGGATCGGCTTCAATGCGATGGCCAGAGCGACCGCTTCAGGCAGTGGACTGGCAATGGCGCGCTGATCGGGCAACGAATCGAGCAGCCCGCCGTTAACCTCTGGCACCACGCAAAGCTGCTGCTTGACGGGAATCGAGCCTGACAGATCGACGATTCGGCAGCCTGCCGCTACTGCCTTGACGTGACACTCGCTCACCAATTCCGAAGCACCGACCAGAAACACCAGCTGCGCCCGATTGAAGTCGAAGCGATCCGCCTCGCCAACACGCAGATTCCGCCCCTTGAATGGCACCGTGTGCCCGACATCCTCGCTATCACCCAACAGATGCAGCTCTGAAACCGGAAACGCACGCTCCTCGAGCACCTCGACAAGCGCTTCGCCTACCAGGCTGACCGAACCTACGACCGCAACACCGACACCTGTGGGCATCGTCACCTCCACGCGTTAAGGACCGGCACTGTAGCGAAATGGCAGACCACTGCAACCAGCGCCGCCGAGCGGCACATCGCATAAACGAAAACGCCGCGAACAAGTCGCGGCGTCTGGCACTTCATCGAGAGCGCATCAACGCTCCAGCAGGATACGCAGCATGCGCCGCAGCGGCTCCGCGGCGCCCCACAGCAGCTGGTCGCCCACGGTGAACGCGCCCAGGTAGTGCGAGCCCATGTTGAGCTTGCGCAGACGGCCGACCGGCACGCTTAGCGTTCCGGTGACTGCGGCCGGACTCAGCTCCTGCATGCTGGCATCACGATGATTCGGCACCAGCTTGACCCAGGGATTGTGCTGGCTGATCAGCCCTTCGATATCGGAGATCGGCACATCCTTGTTCAGCTTGATGGTCAGCGCCTGGCTGTGGCAACGCATGGCACCCACGCGCACGCAGATGCCGTCAACCGGGATCGGACTCTTGAATCGACCAAGGATCTTGTTGGTCTCAGCCTGCGCCTTCCACTCTTCGCGGCTCTGCCCATTCGGCAACTCCTTGTCGATGTAAGGAATCAGGCTGCCGGCCAGCGGCACGCCGAAATTGTCGACCGGGAATGCTTCGCTACGCTGGGTTTCAGCCACCTTACGGTCGATATCCAGGATCGCGCTGGAGGGATTGGCCAGATCATCGGCCACGGCCGCATTGATCGCACCCATCTGCTTGATCAGTTCGCGCATGTTCTGCGCGCCAGCACCGGAGGCTGCCTGATAGGTCATCGCGCTCATCCACTCGACCAGACCGGCTTCGAACAGACCGCCAAGGCCCATCAGCGCCAGGCTGACGGTGCAGTTGCCGCCGATGTAGTTCTTGGTGCCGGCATCCAGTTGCTGGTCGATCACGCGACGGTTCACCGGATCGAGCACGATCACCGCATCGTCCTGCATACGCAGCGAGGACGCCGCGTCGATCCAGTAGCCCTGCCAGCCCGCTTCACGCAGCTTAGGGAAGACTTCATTGGTGTAGTCGCCGCCCTGACAGGTCAGGATCACATCGAGGCCTTTCAGCTCGTCGATGCTGTAGGCGTCCTTCAGCGCAGCGGTTTCCTTGCCAATATCGGGGCCCTGGCCGCCGACATTGGAAGTGGTGAAGAACACGGGCTCGATCAGGTCGAAATCCCGCTCTTCCAGCATCCGCTGCATGAGCACGGAACCGACCATACCGCGCCAACCGATCAGACCTACACGTTTCATCGCAACTACACCTATAGAAAAAGTGGCCCGCGCAGATTAAGGCGGGCCAGAAGATTACAACTTCGCGAGGGCCGCGACTACTGCATCGCCCATCGCCTGAGTACCGACCTTGGTACAACCTTCCGACCAGATATCACCGGTACGCAGGCCCTGATCGAGCACATCACTCACCGCCTGCTCGATGGCATCGGCTGCCGCTACCTGATTGAAGCTGTAACGCAGCATCATCGAAACGGACAGGATGGTCGCCAACGGATTGGCGATGCCCTGGCCAGCGATATCCGGCGCTGAACCGTGGCACGGCTCGTACATGCCCTTGTTGCCCGCATCCAGCGAGGCGGACGGCAGCATGCCGATGGAACCGGTCAGCATCGATGCCTCGTCGGAGAGGATGTCGCCAAACATGTTGTCGGTGACGATCACGTCGAACTGCTTCGGTGCACGCACCAGCTGCATTGCCGCATTGTCGACGTACATGTGGCTCAGCTCGATCTCGGGATAGTCCTTGGCCACTTCCTCGACCACAGCACGCCACAGCTGGCTGGACGCCAGCACGTTGGCCTTGTCCACCGAACAGAGCTTCTTGTTGCGCACCATCGCCATGTCGAAGCCGACCTTGGCGATGCGACGGATTTCGCTTTCACTGTACGGCAGCGTGTCGTAGGCCATGCGCTCACCGTTCTCCAGCACCTTGCTTTCGCGCGGCTTGCCGAAATAAATGCCGCCGGTCAACTCGCGAACGATGAGGATATCCAGACCGGCCACGATCTCAGGCTTCAGCGACGAGGCATCGGCCAGTTGCGGGTAGAGCAGTGCCGGACGCAGGTTACCGAACAGCCCCAGCTCGGAGCGAATCTTCAGCAGACCGCGCTCGGGACGAATGGCCGGATCGATCTTGTCCCACTTCGGGCCTCCCACCGCGCCAAGCAGAATGGCATCGGCAGCACGTGCACGCGCAAGGGTTTCGTCGGCCAGCGGCACGCCATATTTGTCGACCGCTGCGCCACCCAACTCGTCATAGCTCAGCTCGAAGTCCAGCTGGAACTTGTCATTGGCCAGCTGCAGAACCTTGACCGCCTCGGCCATGATCTCCGGGCCGATACCATCACCGGGCAGAACCAGAATCTGTTTACTCATCACATTCCTCGATTTTCACTTGGGTGGACGCCGTTGTGTTCATCCACCGAAACCCTGCAAGTGGATGGATGACGCATCATCCACCCTGCCCTTATCTCACTTGATGGCGCCGAACAGCCATGGCTGGCTCCGCTGGTGACGGGTCTCGAACGCCTTGATCGCGTCCGTGTCTTGCAGCGTCAGGCCGATATCGTCGAGGCCGTTGAGCAGGCAGTGCTTGCGGAAGGCATCGACTTCAAAGTCGTACTGCTTGCCGTCCGGGCGTGTCACGACCTGCGCAGCGAGGTCCACGGTCAGCTGGTAGCCTTCGTTGGCTTCGGCCTGTGCGAACAGCTCATCGACTTCCTCTTCCTTCAGCACGATCGGCAGCAGGCCGTTCTTGAAGCTGTTGTTGTAGAAAATGTCGGCAAAGCTCGGCGCGATGATCGTACGGAAACCGTACTCCTCCAGAGCCCACGGCGCGTGCTCGCGAGAGGAGCCGCAGCCGAAGTTCTCGCGCGCCAGCAGCACGCTGGCGCCTTGGTAGCGCGGGAAGTTCAGCACGAAGTCCTTGTTCACCGGACGCTGCGAGCAATCCTGATTCGGCTGGCCGACGTCCAGGTAGCGCCACTCATCGAACAGATTAGGGCCAAAGCCGGTGCGCTTGATGGACTTGAGAAACTGCTTCGGGATGATCTGATCGGTATCGACGTTGGCACGATCCAGCGGACAGACCAGGCCGGTGTGTTGGGTAAAGGCTTTCATCCGTTATCTCCTCAGGCCTGGACCAGTTCGCGTACATCAATGAAATGGCCGGTTACCGCCGCAGCGGCCGCCATGGCCGGGCTGACCAAGTGTGTGCGTCCACCAGCGCCCTGACGCCCCTCGAAGTTGCGATTGGAAGTCGAGGCGCAATGCTCGCCGCTGCCCAGCTTGTCGGGGTTCATCGCCAGGCACATGGAGCAACCCGGCTCGCGCCACTCGAAGCCAGCCTCGACGAAGATCTTGTCCAACCCTTCAGCCTCGGCCTGCTGCTTCACCAGGCCGGAGCCCGGCACAACCATCGCCTGCTTCACGTTCGCCGCCACCTTGCGCCCTTTGGCGACCTCAGCCGCGGCACGCAGGTCCTCGATCCGCGAGTTGGTGCAGGAACCAATGAACACGCGATCCAGCTTGATATCGGTGATCGGCTGGTTGGCCGCCAGGCCCATGTACTTCAGCGCACGAACGATGGAATCGCGCTTGACCGGGTCGGCTTCGGCGGCGGGGTCCGGCACGCTCTGATCGACAGCCAGCACCATTTCCGGCGAAGTGCCCCAGCTGACCTGCGGCTTGATGTCCTCGGCCTTGAGCTCGACGACCGTGTCGAACACCGCGTCGCCATCGGAGACCAGACCTTTCCACAGCTCGACCGCCTTGTCCCAGTCGTCGCCCTTCGGCGCGAACGGACGCCCTTCGACGTAGGCGATGGTCTTTTCATCCACCGCCACCATGCCTACGCGGGCACCGGCTTCGATGGACATGTTGCAGATGGTCATGCGTCCTTCCATGGACAGATCGCGAATCGCGCTGCCGGCGAATTCCAGGGCATGGCCGTTACCACCAGCAGTGCCGATCTTGCCAATCACCGCCAGCACGATGTCCTTCGCGGTGACGCCGAACGGCAGCTTGCCTTCGACGCGCACCTGCATGTTCTTCATCTTCTTGGCGACCAGGCACTGGGTGGCGAGCACATGCTCGACCTCGGAGGTGCCGATGCCGTGGGCCAGCGCACCGAAGGCGCCGTGGGTGGAGGTGTGCGAGTCACCGCAAACCACGGTCATGCCCGGCAAAGTCGCGCCCTGCTCCGGGCCGATCACGTGGACGATGCCCTGACGCACGTCGTTCATCTTGAATTCGAGGATGCCGAAATCGTCGCAGTTCTCGTCCAGCGTCTGTACCTGGATGCGCGAGACCTCGTCGGCGATGGCTTCCAGGCCGCCCTGACGCTCGCCCTTGGTGGTCGGCACGTTGTGGTCCGGCGTGGCGATATTGGCGTCGATGCGCCATGGCTTGCGGTTGGCCAGACGCAGACCTTCGAACGCTTGTGGCGAAGTCACTTCATGCAGGATGTGGCGGTCGATGTAGATCAGCGACGAACCATCGTCGCGACGTTTCACCTCGTGCATTTCCCAGAGCTTGTCGTAGAGCGTCTTGCCGGCCATCGGACTTTTCCTCATCTGCTTTCTATGCGGGGCGAATAGCCCTTGCGCTTATGGGGACGATGCTAGGGACTTGCATTCAATTACTCAAATTCATATTTTTCATCCCAAGCATTCCCTACAGGAATCCGAATCATCAACGGATAGAGATCGTTCATGGACCTGGCCAACCTCAATGCCTTTATCGCCATCGCGGAAACGGGCAGCTTTTCCTTGGCCGCGGAGCGCCTGCATCTGACCCAGCCTGCAGTCAGCAAACGCATCGCCGCATTGGAATCGCAGCTGGACGTGCGACTGTTCGACCGGCTCGGCCGCGAGATTGGCCTGACCGAGGCAGGAAGAGCCCTGCTGCCGCGGGCCTATCAGATTTTGAATGTACTGGACGACACCCGCCGCGCCTTGACCAACCTCAACGGCGACATTGGCGGCCGGCTGAGCCTGGCGACCAGCCATCACATCGGCCTGCACCGCCTGCCGCCCTTGCTACGCGCGTTTACCCGCGCTTATCCGCAGGTCAGCCTGGATATTCGCTTTCTCGATTCGGAAGTCGCCTACGACGAAGTGCTGCATGGCCGCGCCGAACTGGCGGTCATCACCCTGGCGCCGCAGACTGCCGAGCCGGTCCGGGCAATGAAGGTATGGGACGACCCGCTGGATTTCGTTGTCGCGCCCGAGCACCCGCTGGCTGGCAAGGCGGATATTCGCCTTGCCGATGTCGCCGGCCATCCTGCCGTTTTTCCCGGCGGCAACACCTTCACTCATCACATCGCCCAGCGACTGTTCGAGCGTGAGGGCCTGACGCCCAATATCACCATGAGCACCAACTATATGGAGACCATCAAGATGATGGTCTCCATCGGGATTGCCTGGAGCGTGCTACCGCGCAGCATGCTCGACGAACAGGTAGTCAGCCTGCCTCTGCCGGGCATTCAGCTGACCCGGCAACTTGGCTACATCCTGCACAGGGAACGCACCCTGTCCAATGCGGCCAGAGCCTTCATGGCGCTGCTGGATGCTGAACGCGGTGACTGACCAAACGAGACAACTACAAAAAAGGGCGCCCTATGGCGCCCTTCTCTTCCTTGCAGATCAACCCTCCAGCGCGGGTCGCTGATCGGCATTGATCGGGATGCGCTTGGGCTTGGCCTCTTCCGGCACCACGCGCACCAGGTCGATGTTGAGCAGGCCACTGTTCAGCGCAGCGCCCTGCACCTCGATGTGGTCGGCCAGCCGGAACGACAACTTGAACGCCCGCTGAGCGATTCCCTGATGCAGATAGGTGACATTCTCGGTCTCGCTTTCGCGCCGCCCGCCACTGATGGTCAGCACGCTGCGCTCGACCTGCAGATCGAGGTCGGACTCCTCGAAGCCGGCGGCTGCGACCACGATTCGATACTGGTCGTCACCGTGCTTCTCGATGTTATAGGGTGGATAAGAGCTGCCGGTTTCGTTGCGCAGGGCGGACTCGAACAGGTCATTGAAACGATCGAAGCCCACGGATTGCCGGAACAGAGGGGCCATGGGGAACGAACTCATGATAAACCTCCTGAAATCAGCGAGTTGAAACAGGCGGGACCCGCCTTCGGCATCCCGCTGATCCGCTAGATAGGAACCGTTCTGCAGATTTCAAGGCACAGAAAATGAGCCTGCTGACGAGAGGTAACACCATGTCCAGAGTCATGCTGATCACAGGTGCCAGTCGTGGTATCGGCGCCGCCACTGCCCGGCTGGCGGCCCACCAGGGCTACGCACTGTGCCTCAACTATTACCAACGCGAAGACGCGGTGAAACAGGTGCTCGAACAGGTCCGCGCTGCGGGCGTATCGGCAATGACCGTCAAGGCCGATGTCGCCGACGAGAGCCAGGTACTGCAGATGTTCGACATGATCGATCGCGAGTTCGGCCGCCTCGATGTGCTGGTCAACAACGCCGGCATGCTCGAACAGCAAATGCGCCTGGAGCAGATGGATGCCGCCCGCTGGACGCGCGTGCTCGGTGCCAACGTCATCGGTAGCTTTCTATGCGCACGCGAGGCGATCAAGCGCATGTCCACTCAGCGTGGCGGCCAGGGAGGTTCGATCATCAATCTGTCCTCGATCGCCGCGCAGCTTGGTGCGCCTGGGGAGTACATCGACTATGCCGCGGCCAAGGGCGCTATCGACAGCATGACGGTCGGACTGGCCAGGGAAGTGGCCGGCGAAGGCATTCGGGTGAATGCGGTACGACCCGGTGTGATCCATACCGAGATTCACGCCAGCGGTGGCGAGCCGGATCACATCGAGCGGGTCAAGGCAAGCGTGCCCATGGGGCGCGGCGGACAAGCCGAGGAAGTTGCCGAAGCCATACTCTGGCTCGCCAGTGAGCGCGCCAGCTATACCACCGGCGCGTTACTGGACGTCAGCGGCGGACGCTGATCGGTCTAACCCAGCGCCGCCACCGGAATACCCATGGTATTGACACCGAGCATCGCGTCTATCCGCGCGCAATCGTTCTCCCGGCGCAGTGCGGCGAACAGCGCCACCGCCTCGGGGTAGTTGCGCGTAAGCAAGGCCAGCCACTGCTTCAGTCTGCCGGGCGCATAGCGTGGTGCGATCTTGCCCCGCGCCTGCTGCCAGAAGTCCACCAGCATGGGTTGAAACTCTGCCCAGCTCATCTCGGCGATGCTTTGCCCCTGTTTGGCTGCGGCGATCTGCCGTGCCAGGTCTGGCCGCGAAACCAGGCCGCGGCCCAACATGATATTCTCCGCGCCGCTGACCTCTCGACAGCGACGCCAGTCTTCTAGCGACCAGATATCGCCGTTGGCGTATACCGGCACCACGACGACTTCCTGCACGCGAGCCACCCATTCCCAATGCGCCGGCGGCTTGTAGCCTTCGACCTTCGTTCGCGCATGCACCACCAACTGCTCTGCCCCGCCGTCCACCAGCGCCCGAGCGCAATCGAGTGCACCGTCCGGGCTGTCGAAACCCAGGCGCATCTTGGCGGTGACCGGGATGTGCGCCGGCACAGTTCGCCGTACCTCACAGAGGACGGCGTGCAGCAAATCAGGCTCCCTGAGCAGGATGGCCCCACCGCGCGATTTGTTTACCGTCTTGGCCGGGCAGCCGAAATTCAGATCGATAGCAGGCGCACCCAGTGAGCAGGCATAGGCAGCGTTATCAGCCAGACAGGCAGGATCGGAGCCCAGTAATTGAACGCGCACAGCGGTTCCGGCGCGAGTAATGGCGCCAGTCTGCAATTCGGGTGCAAGTTTGCGAAAGCTGCTTTGCGGCAGCAGACGATCAGAGACTCGGATGAACTCGGTGACGCACCAGTCGACCCCACCCATCCGAGTCAGAACGTCACGAAGGATTTCGTCGACCAGCCCCTCCATGGGCGCCAAAGCGATCTGCATACCAGGCCAATAGATGTTGAAAGGTTGGGCATTGTACGGATGCCTGACCGCTTTATGAATGTTGCGTGGCCGGTAGCAGGCTATTCTTCGATGGTCCCGCCAATGGTGTCGGTTCCCGTGGTGGCTCCCATGCCGCCTGTGGTTCCGGTATTACCCGTTCCCATGGTGCCCAGGTCACTGCCCTGCTGCGCCTTATGGTCCCGACCGTCATGGCCTTCAAACTTTTCCCTGTGCTGGTCGGAACGCTCGCTCGATTCAACTGAGCTTTCGTTTGCAGCTCCCGGACGACGAGTGTCATCGGCGTTCTCCGCCGAACCGGCATACGCCCCGACAGAACCCGCCAGAAGCAATACTGTTACCACTGTGAGTGCCCAATTCATGGCTACCTCCTATCAATGAACGACTGCGTTAGTCACTACGCCTTTCCAATTTGGGACGGCGACGGTGCTCCATGTCGGTCTCATTGCCACCATGGCCGGGTTCGGCCGTGTCGTCGTACTGCTCCGCCGCTGGCTTCTTGGAGGATGCGTCACCTGCCTCAGACTGACTCTGGTCATCCTCCAGATAGTCGATACCGCCGCCAATGCCCATCGAGCCATTGCCGGCGGCGCCGCGATCCGCCGCGCCCGTGTTCTGAGCCAACGGGATATCAGCGAACGGTCGCTCCAGATCCTGCGCGCTGACTGTTGAAGCAAGCGCTGCAACCAGCACACCAAGCTGAATACGCATGTCCGACACCTCCGCATCATCCACTTGATACTTGGGCAGCGGCGATTCCAAGGAGTGCGCCGGCGAGCGACCGATGGCATGCCGGAACCGCTTTCAGCGAGCGGGGTCACAACCACAAGGACGAATATTGGATTCAAAGAGGAAGCTCCAGATGGAACCTGCGCTGATACTCCTGATGATGATCCTGGGTTGGCTGTCGGTAGCGCTCTCCATGCTCTGGGGCATGATGAGGATCGCTCGTCGCCATCACCCGCCGCAGGCTCGCCCGGCAATCAAACAGTGTCTACCACACCAGACAGCAGCTCCCGGCACCCTGCCCTCATGGCACGCCTGATCGGTATTCCCATCTGATTTCAAATAAACCCGTGACAGCCGCGTTTAAAGCTGTAGAATGCGCGTCGCGGGATGGAGCAGTCTGGTAGCTCGTCGGGCTCATAACCCGAAGGTCGTCGGTTCAAATCCGGCTCCCGCAACCAATTTAAAAGGCCACTCAGATGAGTGGCCTTTTTTTGTGCGCGCAAAACTCTGAGGCGCTGGTGTTGGCACCAGACCTCGCATGAATCGCTAACCTTTTGAATGAAATACGCTTTTTTCCTTCCTTTTGATTGACATCGAGTAATCCGGCTGTAGAATGCGCCCCACAGACGCGGGATGGAGCAGTCTGGTAGCTCGTCGGGCTCATAACCCGAAGGTCGTCGGTTCAAATCCGGCTCCCGCAACCAAATCACGAAAAGGCCACTCAGACGAGTGGCCTTTTTCGTTTGCGCGTCTTTTCTGTCACGTACAGACAAGCGCGCCCCCTCTTTCGGCCAGTCAGCCGCGTCTTGTAACAACGGGTCCGTAGAATTAACTCTTTATCCGAATAGTTGCTCAGCATAGTCGGAATAATATTCCCTTTGTTTATGCATACGTCATTTATGGCCAGCAAAGGAGCAGATGGTTTATTCAGCTTAGAGCTAATTACCGCATTCGCTATAACCATTGATGATAGCTCTAGGCCAGCCTGCGCCAAAAACAAAACTCCTTTCAACTCAATTAGTTGGCTCTTCTAAACACCTCGCGACGTCCATCTGCAACTTTTTTTTGGCTCCCTAGCTTGACTTGGTTCACGTTATGACGGATATCTAGTCGCAACAGGGAGCAATACGTTGCAGAGCAGTTTAAGACCAACTGGACAGGTCAAGTTTTGCGCAAGAGTTAAACCCCCTGCCTGATTAGCATCGCTTTTAATAAAGCAATGCGGGCTCGTTCGCCATAAGTATTGAGAGAGCCGGGGCTCGCAGAGTGCCCGGAGTGCGGTAGCCATGCCCGATTCTCTCAAGGTCACACGCGGACGTTGGCCGATCGCAGATGACGGGGAATACGTACAAGTTATTCAAATCGACATGTAAATAAGTCGATGGCGGTAGCTTTGTCTAAATAAAAGAATATTTAGATCGGCATTAACTTTCGTCACAGGCTAAAAGCCTACTGCCCAAGCATTACGCCGAAATTCTTTATTCCCACCCAGGACGCCGATCAGCAGCGGAGCGGCAATAGCTGCGATTCGGCAAACCGTTTCGCCTCGCCTTTGCGCAGGGAGAACTACAGTGTCAACAATCTTTTATGGAACGGAAGATCAGGACAAGGCATTGATTGCGCGGGATATCAATCAGAATGGCTACGCCTGCATACCCGGCTACTTGAACAATCTGCAACTAACTCAACTGCGCGAGCAAGTTTACGAGCAGGCTCGACAGCATCACGGGGAATATTTCGCTCATCACGACGGTGAACAGGTTGCGGGCTCGCTGCTTGCCACGTTGAGCAGCGCGCCAGAGTTCCAGTCGCTGCTGGACGACGTGTATCAGCTCGGCGCTGGCAAGGCGGCGCCAAGCAAACGCATCTACCTGGTGATGCGATGCGTGCAGGGGCAGACAGGACGCAAGGAGTCGAACTGCTTCCACTACGACGCTTCTCTGGTAACGGCATTGCTACCTGTGGAAATCCCGCAGGACGGCGACCAGCGCGGCGACCTGCTGCTGTTTCCCAATCTGCGCAAGCTTCGCAAGTACGTGCTGGTCAACGTGGTGGAGAAAGCACTGCTGCAGAACAAGTTGAGTCGCAAGCTGATTAGCCGCGCGATAGGCCTCGGACTGCTCAAGCCTCAGCGCCTGCAGCTGGTACCCGGCAATCTCTACCTGTTCTGGGGCTACCGATCCCTGCATGCCAACGAGCCTTGTGATCCGGCGCAGCTGCGCGCCACCGCCATCTTCCATTACGGCGATCCCCACGCCGGCAGCCTGATGACCCGAATGATCCTCAGGCACAACCAACGCAGGGCGCGTCGGGCCAGCGCAATAGGCGCACAGCAAGCGGTGTGACGCCCACCCGCATTTACCCGGCGAGAATCCCCGGATGCCATCCAGGGTGGCTGAGCTTCGATAAGGAAATCATCATGATCAACGTGACCAAGTCATACCTGGGCAGCAAAAACAAGTTCAAGGCTTACATAGACAGGATCTACAACACCGGCTGGCTCACCAACAACGGACCATTGGTAACCGCACTGGAGCAACGACTCAAGGACTACCTCGGGGTGAGGAACATCATCCTCACCAACAATGGCACCATCGCACTGCAGGTCGCGTATCGTGCGCTGGGGCTGACGGGCAGCGCCATCACCACGCCCTTCAGCTTCGTTGCCACCACCAGCTCGCTGCAGTGGGAAGGCATCAAGCCGCTCTTCGTCGACATCGACCCCGCAACCTGGAATCTGGACCCGGAGCAGATCGAGCGAAATATCCAGCCCGACACCTCCGCCATCGTCGCCACGCATGTGTTCGGCAACCCCTGCGATGTGGAACGCATCGAGCAGATCGCGCGCAAGAACAACCTGAAAGTCATCTACGACGGCGCCCATGCGTTTGGCGTTCGTCACAAGGGTCGCTCGGTCTACGACTGGGGCGATATCAGCACGCTGAGTTTCCATGCAACCAAGCTGTTCCACACCATCGAGGGCGGCGCCATCGTCACCAACGATGACGCCCTGGCCGAACGCATACGCCTGCTCTGCAACTTCGGCATCGTCGATACCGACCAGATCGAAGGCATCGGCATCAACGCCAAGCTCAACGAGTTCTCCGCCGCGATGGGCATGTGCGTGCTCGACGATATCGAGCTGATATTCGAGTGCCGGGCAGAGATCGGCCATCGCTACGAGCGCCGCCTTGGCGAACACTTCGATCTGCAACGGGCGCAGCCGGAATCCCAGTGCAACTACAGCTACTTTCCCGTTGCCCTCGCCGACGAAAGCCAGCTCCTGCGCTGCCGCTCGCAACTGAACGAGAACGGCATCAACCCCCGCCGCTACTTCTACCCGTCGCTGGACACGCTCGATCATCTGCAGCCGCAAGTGCCGCAGCCACGCTCGCGGGCCCTGAGCCGCAAGGTGCTGTGCCTGCCGATCTACCCCGGGCTGCCGCGCAAGGTGCAGGAAAAGGTCATGCAGACGCTGATCCAGGAAGCGATCCACAGCGAACAGTCGAACCGGACCCTGTTCCAGCCCTTTGCCGATGCGTTCGGGCTGTTCAGCGGCGTGGAGCGCCTGCCAGGTTCGGATTACCCGCGCATGCCCCTGACCACTGGAGGCCAGCAGTAACTCATGTCAGATCCCAAGCGGTTATCGGTGATCCGCAACACCAGCCTGAACTACCTCGGCCAGGCCTACGCCCTGCTGATCGGCATTCTGATCCTGCCGTTCTATCTGAAGCATCTGGGCGCCGAAGCCTACGGGCTGATTGGCTTCTTCGCGGTACTTCAGGCCTGGCTGCAGCTGCTCGATGCCGGGATGTCGCCGGCACTGGTGCGGCAGGTGGCACACTACCGCGGCCAGGGCGATCTCAGCACCGCGGCTGGTCCTGCAGGGCGGCTGCTGCGTTCGTTCGAGCTGCTGCTGCTGCCGATCGCCCTGGCGACCTGCGTGGCGATCTACCTGGGCAGCGGCTGGATCGCCGGGGCCTGGCTGCAGGCGCGGGAACTGTGCACCGGCACCATCATGCAGTGCATCAGCCTCATGGGCCTGATGGTCGCGCTGAGGCTCTACGCGACCCTGTACAAGAGCGGGCTGCAGGGCGTCGAACTGCACGGCTGGCTGAACGCAACGAACACCCTGATCGCCACCTTGCGCTACCTCGGCGGCCTGTTTCTGGTCGCCTATGTCTCGCAGGAACCGCTGGACTTCTTCCTGTTTCAAACCGCCGTGGCGCTGGTGGAAACGCTTGCCTTCGCCAGCAAGGCCTACATACAGCTGTCCAGCCCGAGGCTGCTCAGTGGCATCGACTGGCGCGTGGTGCGGCCGGTGCTGCCCTTCGCCGGCGGCATGTTCTTCACCTCGCTGCTGTGGATCGTGCTGACCCAGCTGGACAAGGTGCTGCTTTCTAAGGTGCTGCTGCTCAAGGAGTACGGCTACTTCTCGCTGGTGGCGCTGATCACCACCGGCATCATGACCCTGACCAACCCCCTGGTGCAGACGCTGTTGCCGCGCATGACCATGCTCGTGGCCGAGGGCCGGATCGCCGAAATGGAGCGGCTGTACCTGAACGCCACCCGCTTCGTCTGCAGCGTGCTGTTTCCGATGGCCGCGGTGATCGCCTGGCACGGGCATGCCCTGATCCTCGCCTGGACCGGCGACGCGGGCGCGGCGCAGTGGAGCGAGCGCATGCTGTTCTGGTACGTGCCGGGCAGCGCGCTGATGGCGGTCGGTGCCTTTCAGTTCTACCTGCAGTACGCCTATGGCCGGCTGCGCCTGCATATCTGGTACAGCGTGGTCTCCACCGCCATCAGCGTGCCGATCGTGATCTACGCAGCGCTCACCCACGGCGCCTATGGCGCGGCGCTTGCCTGGTTCTTCCTGCGCCTGGCGACCTTCGTGATCTGGCCTCCGGTGGTGCATCGGCGTTTCTCGCCCGGCCTGCAGGGCATCTGGACGCGTGACATCTTGCGAATCACCGCCGCGACCCTGATCGGCGTGGCGCTGGGCGAGCCGCTGTTCCTGCTGATCGCCAGCGACAACCGCTTCGACATGCTGATGGCGCTGGCCGTAAGCGGATTCATTTGCCTGGCGCTGGTCGCGGCCACCTCGAAATCACTGCGACTCAAGCTTCACCTACTCATCACCAAACGAGCGTCCAAAAATGGAATTGAAGAGCGAGCAAGCCTTGATTGAACGCTGGGGCGGCAAGACCGAGCCGCTGCTGAGCGTCGTCTGCCTGGCCTACAACCACGCATCCTTTATCAGGAAGGCGCTGGAGAGCTTCCTCCAGCAGGAAACGGATTTCCCTTTCGAGGTGATCGTCCACGACGACGCCTCGACCGACACCACCGCCGCGATCATCGCCGACTACGCGGCGCGCTACCCCCGCATCATCAAGCCGATCTATCAGACGCAGAACCAGTTCAGCCTCGGCGAGCCGTTCAGCACGCGCCTGTTCGCCCGCGCCGGGGGCAAGTACATCGCCTACTGCGAAGGCGACGACTACTGGACCGACCCGACCAAACTGCAGCAGCAGGTGGACTTCCTCGAGCAGCATCGTGACTACGTGATCACCTATCACGATGCCTTCATGTTCAACAGCAAGGGCATCATCCAGAGCCCGCAACTGACCGGAAAGCTGCGCAAGGACGCCACCGCGCAGGAGCTGATGCAGGGTCGCCCGCTCTCGACGCTCACCGTGTGCTTTCGCAATCTGGTGCAGGAGCTGCCGCCGGAACTGCTAGGCGTAAAAGTGCTGGATATCTGCTGGTGGTCGCTGCTCGGCGCCTACGGCAAAGGCAAGTTCCTGGAAACCATCAGCCCGGCCGCCTACCGCGTGCACGAGGGCGGCATCTTCTCCATGCAGCCGAGCCGGCAACGCATCCAGATGGCCATGCACGCCCACTACTCGCTGGCGCGCTACTACAGCCGCATCGGCAACAACGCGCTCTACGAGTACTTCCTGATCCAGGTGTTCGGCGAGTGCCTCTCGCTGATCTCGCCGTTCAGCAAGATCCAGGCGCTCTCGACCATCGCCCAGAACATCAGCCTCAACCTGCTGCGTCGGTTGAGCCCACGGCTGGCCAGGAGCTGATCAGCCCGACCCCGCTTCTTTGCAAAAACGCACCATGAGGAAGGATTCCCAATGACTGCCTTGACCCGCTCTTCGCTGGAATATGACGCGGACAACCGCATCGACCTCGCCGGAATTATGCGCACCGCCTATGACCACAAGGCGCTGATCATCACCATCACCGGCTTCTTCGCTGCGCTGGGCGTGCTCTACGCCCTGATCGCCACGCCGATCTACCAGGCGACGGCGATGATCCAGATCGAACCGAAAAAAGCCGCCATCACCGGCGTACCGGAAGTATCGGCCCGGCCGGATTCGGTGTCCCAGGCGGTTACCGAGATCTCCCTGCTGAAATCCCGCGCGGTGCTCGGCAAGGCTGTCGAGGAGCTCAAGCTCTACATCGTCGCCCAGCCCCGTCATTTCCCGGTGTTCGGCGCCTTCATGGCGCGCCGGCACGACCCGGCGACCGATGGCGCGCTGGCCGCCCCGCTGTTCGGCCTGAGCAGCTACGCCTGGGGCGGGGAAAAGCTCGAAGTGTTCCAGCTCGATGTGCCCGAAGCCTATCTGGGCGTGGAGCTGACACTGGTCGCCGGCACCGCCGGGGCCTACACCCTGCATGACGACGAGCACGAGCCGATCCTGCGTGGCCAGGTCAATCAGGCGGTGGAGAACCAGGGTTTCAAGGTGCAGATCGCCCAGCTGGACGCGCGTCCGGGCACCGAGTTCGCGCTGGTCCGCAACCGTCCGCAGACCACCGCGCTGGACTACCAGAATCGCCTGAAGGTCGGTGAGGCCGGCAAGGATTCGGGGATCATCTACATGTCACTGGAAGACCCGGACCCGCAACTGGCCAATCAGGTGCTGGACGAAATCAGCCGGCTGTACGTCAGCCAGAACATCCAGCGAAGCTCGGCGGAAGCAGCCCAGCGTCTGGACTTTTTGCGCTCGCAGCTGCCGCAGGTGCGCAAGGAACTGGAAAAGGCCGAGGCGGCGCTGAATGCCTACCAGACCAGCTCCAAGTCGGTGGATATCAGCATCGAAACCAAGGGCGTGCTCGACCAAATCGTCGCCCTGGAAACGCAGATCTCTGAACTGTCGCTCAAGCGCGTCGAATACGACCGTCTCTACACCCGCGAGCACCCGACCTATCGCACGCTCATCACCCAGATGAACGAGCTGCAGGCGCAGAAAGCCCAGCTGCTGAAGAAGGTCGACGCCCTTCCCATGACGCAGCAGGAGTTGCTGCGCCTCCAGCGTGACATGGAAGTCACCACCCAGACCTACACGCTGCTGATGAACCAGGCGCAGGAGCAAGACATCCTGCGCGCCGGCACCATCGGCAACGTGCGCATCATCGACAACGCCTACTCGATGATCGAGAAGCCGTCGAAACCGGTCAAACCGCTGGTGGTGGCCATCGCGATCTTCGTCGGCCTGCTCGTCTCGGCGGCAGTCATCCTGCTGCGCCAGGCCTTCTACCGCGGTGTGGAAAGCCCGGACGTGATCGAGAAGCTTGGCGTACCGGTCTATGCCGGCCTGCCCTACAGCGCCCCTCAGGATCAGCTCAATCGCAGCCGCAAGAGCCGCGACGGCAAGACCCGACTGCTCAGCCTCACCGAACCGACCGATCTGGCGGTCGAATCGCTGCGCAGCCTGCGTACCAGCCTCAAGTTCGCCATGCTCGAGGCGCGCAACAAGGTGCTGATGATCACCAGCCCGACCCCTTCGGTTGGCAAGTCGTTCGTGTCCAGCAACCTTGCTGCGGTGATCGCGCAGACCGGCCAGCGCGTGCTGCTGATCGATGCCGACATGCGCCGCGGCTACCTGCATACCCTGTTCGGCATGGCACCGCGTCACGGGCTGTCGGATGCACTGGCCAGTGGCCTGAACCTGGCGGAGATCACCAACCGCACCGAGCAGAAAAACCTGCACTTCATCTCCGCCGGGTTCTCCGCGCCGAATCCGTCCGAACTGCTGATGCACGACAACTTCTCCCGCCTGCTGCGTGAAGCGGAAAAGCTCTACGACTTCATCATCATCGATACGCCGCCGGTGCTCGCGGTGACCGACGCCGTACTGGTCGCCCAGCAGTCGGGCACCAACCTGTTGGTGGCCCGCTTCGGCCTCAGCACCAGCTCGCAGATTGATGCATCCAAGCGGCGGCTCGCGCAGAACGGCGTGCTGCTCAAAGGCGTGATCCTCAATGCCGTTAAGCGCAAGGCCTCGACCTCGCCGTACGACAGCGGCGCCTACGGCTATTACACCTACACCCAGCAAGCCTGATCGCCAGACAAGGAGGTGCACCGTGCTCAGAACCGTCTCGATGATGCAGCCCTACCTATTTCCGTACCTGGGCTACTTTCAGCTGATCGCGCTCAGCGACGTATTCGTGCTGGGTGACGACCTGCAATTCGTCAGGGGCTCCTGGATGAACCGCAACCGGATTCTCGTCTACGGCCAACCCAAGCTCATCAGCTTCCCGCTGAAGAAGGGCCATCAGACCGAGCGCATCAACGAGCGCTGGCTCTGCGACGACTTCGACAAGGAAGCCGCGGGGCTGATGCTGACCCTCGAGCGTTGCTACGCCAAGGCACCCCAGCGCGACGCGGTGCTGCCGCTGATCCGCGGCATCCTGCAGTGCCCGGAACGCAATCTGGCGCTGTTCACCGAAAACTCCCTGCGCTGCCTCTGTGCTTACCTGAACATCCGCACACCGATCTACCGCGGCTCCAGCCTAGGCTTGCCGGCGAAGATGGACATGCAGGACCGCGTCATCCAGATCACCCATCGCATGGACGGCGAGCTCTACCTGAATCCCATCGGCGGCATGGAGCTGTACTGCCCTGCCCGCTTCCGCGCCGACGGCCTGCTGCTGCGCTTCCTGCGCATGGATGACATTACCTATGCGCAGCTAAAGCATCCATTCGTACCTTCGCTGTCGATCATCGACGTGCTGATGTTCAACAGCCGTGAAGAAATCAAAGAGCTGCTTAAGCGCTTCAGCGTGGTAGAGGGACAGGAAGAAAGGGCAACGCTGACACTGGCGTGATGACATTCCGCCTGCCATCGGGATTCGGGCAGGCCAATCAGAGAAGGACATCCCATGACATCGAGCAATACCGCACGCTGGTACCTGATCCAGACTAAGCCTCGCCAGGAGGCCCGCGCCGAGGAGCACCTGTTGCGCCAGCACTTCGAGTGCTACCGCCCGCTCAAGGCGCCTGCGCCCTTGCGCGGCTCACAGGGGACCAAGACCGGCGAGGCGCTATTCCCCGGCTACCTGTTCATCCACCTGGATTGCATTCACGACAACTGGTACCCGATTCGCTCCACTCGGGGCGTCAGCCGCGTAGTTAGCTTCGGCGGCCAGCCGACGCCGGTACGCGACGAGCTGATCGAACAGTTGCGACAGCGCCTCGCCCAGCCGCAGACCATGGCGGCGGCGCCGTTCTCACCTGGCGAGCGGGTCCAGGTCAGCGGCGGCAGCTTCAGCGACATCGAAGCGATCTTCGTCAGCAGCGACGGCGAAGAGCGCTCCGTCATCCTGCTCAACCTGCTGCAGCGTGAGCAGAAGGTCCGGGTACCCACCCGTTATCTCCAGTGCTACTCCTGAGCCAGGCGAGTGCCCGTAGGGCCATGCGAGCAGCCTGACAGGTTCAATCAGCGAGCCAACCGATGAAGATCCTATTCCTCAATGCGTTCTACACCCCGCATGTCGGCGGCGGCGCAGAAGTCATCCTCCGGCACCTGGCCGAAGGGTTGCAGCGGCGTGGTTGTGAGGTGGCAGTGCTGGCGACCGGCCCGGATGCCGGGCTGAACATGCAGATTCAGGACGGTGTGCGGGTCTATCGCGCCAACCTGGCGAACAGCTATTGGCATTACACCCAGCAGCGCCCGAGTCGCGTCGCCCGCCTCGGCTGGCACTACCGGGACCGCTACAACCGCGACATGCGCTGTCACGTGCGCGAGGTGATCGCGCGGGAGCAGCCGGATATCGTGGTCTGCAACAACCTCACCGGCTGGTCGATTTCCGCCTGGGACGAAATCACCGCCACCGGCCTGCCGATCGTCCAGGTGCTGCACGACCTGTACCTGCTCTGCCCGAAGGACACCATGTTCAACCACGGCAAGAGCTGCCAGCGCCAGTGCGGTATGTGTTCGGTGTTCCGTCTCCGCCACGCCGGCGCCTCGGCGCAAGTGGCCACGGCGATCGGCGTCAGCCGCTTCGTGCTCGAGCGCATCACCGCACAGGGCTATTTCAGTGGCGCGCGCCAGCATGTGGTGCACAACTGCACGCCGGCCAACCCCGGTCAGGGCAGCAAGCCCAGGCAGCGCAGTAACCATCCACTGCGCTTCGGCTATATCGGCACGCTGTCGGAGAACAAGGGCGTCGGCTGGCTGATCGAGCAGTTCCAGCGGCTGGACATCGATGCGCGGCTGGATATCGCCGGGCGCGGCAAGCTGGACTACGAAGCCAAGCTGAAGGCCATGGCCGATCCGAAAAAGGTCAGCTTTCTCGGCTACTGCGACAGCGACGAGTTCATGCAGAGCATCGACGTGCTGGTGGTGCCGTCGCTGTGGGGCGAGCCGTTCGGCCTGGTGGCCGTCGAAGGCTGCGCCAACAACCTGCCGGTGATCGCCAGCAACATGGGCGGGCTGCCGGAGATCATCCGCGACGAATGCAACGGCCTGCTCTGCTCGCCCGATGATCCCGACTCACTCGGCATCGCCATGCTCTGGCTCTACATCGACGGCGCACTGCGGCAGCGGCTCGCTAGCCAGGCACGGGCCAGCGTGCTGCCGCTGCTGGATATGGAACGCATGCTGGATCAGTACCAGACCATCCTGCGTGAAACACTTCAGGGAACGAGAATCCACCATGAACCAGAGCCTGCTGATTACCCCGCGGCGACGCGACTCGAATCCGTTGGCATTCGACAAGCCGACATTGTTGACGCTGGTCGTCGCCTCGCTGCTGCTGACTGAAACCTTTTCCGGCGCACTGCGCTACTACTTCGACATGGCCGGGATTTCCTGGCTGCTGTACCTGCCCAAGATTGCCTGCCTGATCGCACTGGGCCTGGAGCTGCTGCGCTACCGCGGCTGGCCGGCGTTCTGGCTGGTGCTGCTGGGGCTTGTCACTTCCGCCCAGCTGGCACTGATGCATGGCGCGGAGCTGGCCAACACCGGTTTCAGCCTGTTCATCTACATTCCGCTGCTGTTCGGTCTGATCTGCGGCCGCCATGTGGAGTTGCGGCTCGGGCTGCTGCGCCGAATCATCGGCTTCTGCCTGATTGCCTGCTTCGTCGGCATCGCCCTGGACATGCTCACCAGCGTGCCGTGGAAGGGCTACAGCTACATGGTCGGCGAGGTGGAACTGAGCGCCAACCGCTCGTGGGCGTTCGACGACATCGACCGCATCGGCGGCTTCGCCCGCATGTCCACCGCGCTGTCGGTGATGATCGCGATCTACAGCCTGTTCATCGCCGCATTCCTCCAGCCGCGCGTGCTACGCCTGATGCTCTACATCGCAGCGCTGATCGGCATCGTGCTGACCACCAACAAATCCACCGCGGCGGCCTACGTGCTGACCCTGCTGATGCTGATCGTCACGGCCTACCGCTTCGCCAGCGCCACGGCCTTTCTGATCGCGGTGCTGGTCGGCCTGATGCTGCCGATGTTTAGCCTGGTGCTCAGCCTGGACCCCAACGCCGCGAACAACGGCTCGCTGCTGGCCTCATTCGCCGACCGTCTGATCAACAGCTGGCCGAACTTCATCGGGGTCATCACCCGCGAGGGATGGGGCTGGTGGGGCGCGGGATTCGGTGCGGTGGGCAGCGCAGGACAGGTCTATCCCGTACCGGGCCTCGAGCTGCTGAGCGTCGCCGACAATACCGCGCTGTACCTGTGGGGCATGCTCGGCGTGTTCGGTGTGCTCCTCTACCTGCTGACCTTTCCGCTCATGCTGCGCCTGCATGAACGGGGCCTGCGACTGCGCAGCGCGTTGCTGCCGATCGTTTTCTGCATCTGCCTGGTGGCCTGGGCCACGGATGTACTGGAGGTGTCCATCGCCACGCTGTTCCTGGGCCTGGCGATCTCCCACGTGCTGACCCCGGCCCGCGCCCCGAGCAACAACCTGGCGGCGCAACGGCTGCCCGAGTTGCAGCACCTGACCTGAGACCTACCTTCACGGATGATCCACATGACGAAGCGCTCTACCCCGCTCAACATCCTGCTGCTGGGCGGCTTGCTTGGCCTTGCTCCGTTTACACCGGCCCAGACCACCGAGGAGCCTTTCGTGGTCGGCGTCTGTGCCCATGAACTGCACAAGGGCGACCCCAGCGGCCGCGCCTACGCGATGATGCGCGATGCCGGCATCACCTCCGTGCGCACCGACGCTCACTGGGCCTACGTCGAGCGCCGCCCTGGGCAATTGAAGATCGAGCCATCCTGGCACCGTTATCTGAAAGCAACAGCCGCTCACGGGCTGAGCACCCAGTTCATCCTCGGCTACGGCAACTCGCACTACGGCGGGGGTGAAAAGCCCCGCAGCGAGCCGGTAAGGGCGGCATTCAATCGCTATGTCGAGTTCATCACCGAAGAGCTGAAAGGCCAGGTCGCCTATTACGAGATCTGGAACGAATGGGACGTCGAGGACCCGCGCGACCCCGAGTTCACCCAGGATTACGCGAGGCTGATCGCCGATGCGTCCGGGATCATCCGGCAGCGTGCGCCCAACGCCAAGGTGCTCGCCGGCGCCGTGACCAGCCAGGGTATCGACTCCGGTTTCGCCCTGCGCCTGCTGGAGAACGGCCTGATGCAATCGGTGGACGGCCTGTCCTTGCATCCCTACGTGCACTGCCGCGGCTGGCGGCGCAACACCCCAGAGGCCTGGATCGAATGGATGAGCGAGGTCGACAAGGACCTGACCCGCGCCGCCGGACGCCCGGTACCGCTCTACCTGACGGAGATGGCCTGGCCTGCCCATCAGGGCGCATGCGGCATCGATGAAAGCCTGCAGGCGGCCTACCTCGCCCGCGCCTTCTTCCTGGCCAAGACGCTGCCGAGCATCAAGGGCATGTGGTGGTACGACTTCCGCAACGATGGCACCGACAAGACCGAACGCGAACACAACTTCGGCCTGGTACGGCAGGACTTCACACTCAAGCCGGCCTATTCGGTGCTCGCCTCCATCAGCCCGATCATCAGCCAGTACAGCTTCCTCAGCCGCGAAGAGAAAACTCCGGGTGACGTGGTGATGCTGCGATTCGCCCGCGCAGACGATGAGCTGATGGTGGCCTGGAGCACCGGCAAGCCGCGAACCGTGGAGCTGCAGAACGCCGAAGGCCAGGCGGGCCAGGTAGCGCTGATCGATACCGCCCAGCCCCAGCACGGCCGTGTGGTCACCAGTACCGCGTGGAAGTGTCCGGGCAAAGGCCAAGCCTGCAGCACCGAGGTGGAGCTCGATGGATTCCCGAAAATCATCAGCCTGCGCGCGGTGCAGAACGACGGTTGACCCCTGTCGCGACATGCACTGACCGCGCGACCGGCCACCCAGGCGAAACGCAACCGGACCAGCACGCGCTGGCCAACCCGCATTGACCGCCACGCACGACGCATCGCTTCGCCAGTCGCCAAAGCCGCCACCTGCCGGCGTTCGCCGCTTGCCAGCAACCGGCGGCGCACACCATCCCCGCAAGGAGAGCCCTACATGATCGCCATCAACGCCCGTTTCCTGACCCAGGAAACCCGCGGTGTGCAACGTTTTGCCGAACAGGTCTGCCTGGAGCTTGCTGCCATGCGCAAGGACCTGACATTCGTCGCACCGGACGACATCCGCATGCACGCCAGCGCCGAGCGCCTGCAGGTGCGGCGCATCGGCCGCAACCACGGGCATCTGTGGGAACAGCTGGACCTGCCTCTCTGGCTGGCGCGCCATGGCTATCCGCCCCTGGTGTCACTGTGCAACACGGCACCGCTGATCTACCGCAACCAGATCGCCACCCATCACGACATCACCTATGTGCGCCATCCGGAAAGCTATTCGCGCACCTTCCGCAGCGTCTACAAGGGCATCACGCCGCTGCTGCTCAAGCGCATCAAGGCACTGATCACCGTCAGCGACTTCTCACGCAAGGAAATCGCCCGCTACTACGGCTACCCGAGCGAGAAGATCTGCGTCGTCCCCAATGCGGTGGCGGCCAAGTTCCATCCGCCGAGTGGCGCGGATCGCAGCGGCAATGCCAGGCCATACGTACTGGCGGTGTCCTCCCCGAACGCGCACAAGAACTTCGCGCGGATGGTCGCGGCCTTCCTCAGCCTGGAAGGCTTCGATGACGTGGAGCTGCATATAGTCGGCGACTCGCACTCGGTGTTCTCCGGCTCCACCTCCAGCATGGATGGCAATCCGCGCGTACGCATTCTCGGCCGGCTGAACGACGATCAGCTGGTGCGCGAATACCAGGGCGCCACCGCCTTCGTGTTCCCTTCGCTCTACGAAGGCTTCGGCATTCCGCCGCTGGAGGCCCAGGCCTGCGGGTGTCCGGTGATCGCCGCGCGGGCCGCATCGATACCGGAAGTGCTCGGCGAGAGCGTGCTCTATTTCGAGCCCCTGAACATCGAGGACATTGCCCGCCGCATGCGCCACGTGCTGCAGGACGCGCGACTGCGCGACGACCTGCGCACCCTCGGCCTGGCCAACGTCGAGCGCTACTCCTGGAAGCGCTCGGCGCAGACCGTGTCGCAGCTGATCGACAAGGCACTAATGGGCAAACCCAGCCCGCCGTCCTTTATCGCCTGGTCATCGGACCGCCCCTGATGCCCGACGAATGCAGTCCCGACACTCAACTCCATCAACCAAGCGAGGCAGACCATGGAACGGTTGGCGCATATCGACGCGCTACGCGGCAGCGCAGCCCTACTCCTGATTTTCCAGACCCTGCTGTTGCCACTGTCAGACGGCTGGGCACTGCAGCACGCCCTGGACCCCGGACTGCTGGCGGTGCTCTGGTTCCTGCTGTGCTGCGGTTTCATCGTGCCGGCCAGCCTGCATACCAGCGTCGACGGCGGGCGAGGCTTCGTCGTCCGCCGCCTGCTGCGCCTGCTGCCGGTCTACCTGCTGGCGGTGCTGCTGACCGCCATTCTGTTGCCGACGGCACCGGCCTGGCTGCCGGGTGTGGCCGCGCCAGGCGGCGCCATGGCGTTCGAGGTCATCGGCGCTTACGGAGCGCTGCTGCCAATCCTGCTGTTCTACGGATTGTGCCTGCTGCTGCAGGTGCTCGGCCTGTTGCACAGCGTCAGTCTGCGGACCAGCTGCGCGCTCGTGCTGCTGGCGGTGGCGCTGCTGCTCGCCCTGGCGCGGCAGCTGCTGGGCACAGAGCTACCGGTCACGCTGCCGCTGGCGCTATCACTGATGTTTTTCGCGTCACTCAGGTACGAGGCCAAGCATGAAAGCAGCAGCTACGCCCGCAGACGAGCCCGCGAATATGCGCGCTACACGCTGCGAATCTACCTGCTGGTGCTGCCGATCATCTTCCTCGCCGGCTGGTCTGCGGACGCAACCGCCTGGCCCCGGGACCTGCTCACCTATGCCCTGGCCATCGTGACCTTCCTGCTGGTCACCAGCCGACTACCGCTACGGGCACCGCCGCTCGTCTGGCTTGGAAGCCTCAGCTACTCGCTCTATCTGTTGCTGCCAGCGATGCAGCGCCTGAGCGAACTGCTGCCCCAGGCGCTCGGCCTGACCGGCCCGACCGCCAGCCTGGCTGGCGCTGTGTTCGGCCTGCTGCTGGCCCTCGGCAGCGCCCAGCTCTGCCGTCAGTTTCTGGATCTGCCGCTGGCTCACGCCGGCAGGCGCCTGACCAGACAACACGACCTGATGCCACTGGCACGCCTGCACAGCCGCTGAGGCTCACCGCCTCGCTGCTCACTCTTTCTCGATCAAGGATGTCATGCCATGAAAGTTGCCATCGTTCACGACTGGCTGGTGACGTATGCCGGCGCCGAGCGCGTGCTCGCCGGGCTGTGCGCCGTCTGGCCGGACGCCGATCTGTTCGCCGTCATCGATTTTCTCTCCGACGCCGACCGTGCCCACCTCGGCGGCAAGCGCGCCACCACCACCTTCATCCAGCAACTGCCGAAGGCGCGCACCCATTACCAAAAGTACCTGCCGCTGATGCCGCTGGCCATCGAGCAGCTCGACATGTCCTCGTATGACCTGATCATTTCCAGCAGCCACGCAGTGGCCAAGGGCGTGCTGACCGGGCCCAACCAGCTGCACATCAGCTACGTGCATTCGCCCATTCGCTACGCCTGGGACCTGCAGCACCAGTACCTGCACGAAGCGAGCCTGGAGCGCGGCATCAAGGCCAAGCTGGCGCGCATGCTGCTGCACTACATGCGCATGTGGGACCAGCGCACCGCCAGCGGCGTCGACGAGTTCATCGCCAATTCGCACTTCATCGGCCGGCGCATCAACAAGAGCTACCGGCGCCAGTCCACGGTGATCTACCCGCCGGTCGACACCCGCCAGTTCACCCTGCACGAGGCTAAGGAAGACTTCTATCTCACCGCTTCGCGGATGGTGCCCTACAAGAAGATGCCGATGATCATCGAGGCGTTCGCGGCCATGCCGGACAAGCGCCTGATCGTCATCGGCACCGGCCCGGAAATGGACAAGGCCCGTGAAGCGGCCGGGCCCAACGTCACCCTGCTCGGCTACCAGAGTTTCGAGGTGCTGCTGCAACACATGCAGCGCGCCAAGGCGTTCGTCTTCGCCGCCGAAGAAGATTTCGGCATCGCGCCGATCGAGGCGCAGGCCTGTGGCACGCCGGTAGTCGCCTACGGGCGCGGCGGCGTACTGGAAACCGTACGCGGGCTCGAACATGCCGAACCCACGGGCGTGTTCTACCCGGAGCAGACCACCGCCTCGCTCAGCGCCGCCATCGGCGAGTTCGAGGCCCAGTGCTCGCGCATCACCCCGGAAAACTGCCGACGCAATGCCGAGCGCTTCTCCAGCGAACGCTTCCAGCAGGAAATCCGCGCTTTCGTCGACGCGCGTCTGCGCGAAGCCAGCGCCTTCGACCTTCAGCAGAGCTCCGCGCCCTTGCCGGCCCCCAGCACGCCGCTCTACCCGGCAGCCGTGGTGCCGATCAAGCACGCCTGAGCGTAGTCCCCATCAACCCCATTCACTTACGAGGTTTCAAGGATGAACACAGTAAAAAAGTGGATGAGAGTGACCCGAGCGCTCGGGTTCGCTCTCGTTGTAGTGATCGAGCCAGCCAGCGCTGCGGTGAACGCCGACACGCTGATCACCGAACCGACCGACCCGTCCAGCCAGTTGCCTGCCTGCACCAGCGCCGGCAGTGCGAGCGTCATCGCCTACAGCGACTCGTCAACCGATTCCACGCCACGCTGTGGCTCCAATGGCGGCGGTCAGCAGGAAAGCCCATCCGGTCATCAACCGTATCGATTCGCGGAACCGGCGTCCGGTTCGTTCTGGAGTCCGCCGGCAGACAGCAGGCGCTATTCATTCTGATCCGGCGTCGCAGCACCGGGTCATGCAGGAGCACAGACATGAGCACAGAAGAAACATCCAGAACGTCGCTGATTCTGGCCGATGGCTATTCCTACACCGAACTCATTCCCGCACCCGGCGCGCCTGACGGACCGTCGGGCAATGGATTCATCCGCATCTTCCACGCCTTCTTCAGCCCCAACGAAGAAGGCACGACAGCCGACGTGCAGCAGGCCGACTGCCTGTCGTTGGCCACGCCTGAACAGAGCTGAGGAGATATTCCGTGCAGAACACCGCGCGCGTCGAACCCTGCAAGCAGAGTGCACAGGCAGCCGCCGCCAGCGCCGGCGAGATGCCGGTGCGACGGCAAACCACCATCGTCACGGTGACCTACGGCGACCGCCTGGTTTACCTGCGCCGACTGATCGAGCAGGCCTTCGCCTTCGAACAGATCACCCGCGTACTGGTGGTCAGCAATGCCTCGACCGCACCACTCGAACAGCTCACCAGCCGCTGGCCAGGGCAGGTGCGCATCATCCCACTGGCGCAGAACACCGGCTCGGCCAACGGCTATGCCGTGGGGCTGGAAGCGGCGCTGGCCGAAGGCGCGCAGTACATCTGGATGATGGATGACGACAACGGCCCCACCGCGGCCGCGGTGCGTCTGCTGCATGAAGAACTGGCGCGAATGGCGGACGAGGTAGGGCTGCATCGTGCCGCCGTGCTGGGCTTTCGCCCCAGTCAGCAGGAAGACATCGCCCGCGGCGTACCGAGCCGTTTCGCCATCCAGCCACGTTCCAGCTACTTCGGCTTTCACGTCGCGCAGCTGCCGTACAAGGTCTGGCGCCGCCTGCCCTGGGGCCGGCCAAAAGGCACGCCGCCGCGGGCCATCGACCTGCCGTTCGCCCCCTATGGCGGCATGCTCGCCCATCGCAGCCTGTACCAGGCGATCGGGGTGCCCTTGCGCGAGCTGGTGCTCTACGCCGATGACACCGAGTACACCCGTCGCATTACCGCCAAAGGTGGCCGTCTGCGTCTGGTGACCGATGCGCTGATCGACGAGCTTGAGCTGTCCTGGAACATCAAGGCGCACACCCGCAACATCTACGAAGCCTTCCTGCTCGGTGATTCCGATTTCCGCGCCTACTACACCGCCCGCAACCAGGCCTGGTTCGACACCTACGTCTGGGCCGCCTCACCCTGGCTCTATCGGTTGAACCGAAGCATCTTCCTCGGCCTGCTGCGGCACGTGGCCCGGCGACAGCAGGTTCCGGAACGGCTGCAACTGATCGAGCAGGCCATCCGTGACGGCGAGAACCGTTCGCTGGGGATGCATCAGACCTTTCCGTTGCGCTGAACCCATTCCAAGGAGGAGCCGATGCACGCGCCAACCACCGCGCCAAGAGACAACAACTTCGATTTCCTGCGCTTCTTTGCCGCCTCGATGGTCGTGTTCGGCCATAGCTACGGCCTATCCGGTCAGGCGGACCGGGAACCTCTGCGCCTGTTCAGCGGCAGCTACGACTCGGCGGATATCGCCGTACACGTGTTCTTCGTGATGAGCGGTTTCCTCATTGCGGCGTCCTGGCTGAACAGCCGCAGCGTGCTGGATTTTGCCGCCAAGCGAGCCCTGCGCATCATGCCGGCACTGATCGTCTCGGTGCTGTTCGTGGTCCTGCTGATCGGCCCGCTGGCCACCGAGCTGCCGCTTGGCGATTACTTCACCGCCCCCGGCACGCTCGCCTACCTGGCCAACGCCGCGCTGATCACCGAGTTCCGCCTGCCCGGCGTATTCGAGGCCAACCCGTTTCCCCACAGCGTCAACGGTTCGCTCTGGACACTGCCTTACGAAGTGCTGATGTACGCCACCGTGCTGACGCTCGGAATCGTCAAGGTCTTCGGCCGCAGCAGCGCGCTGATCGGCCTGATTCTGATGGTGGGTGTGCACTTCCACCTGATGCCGATCTACGAGATGCAGAGCGACCTGCTGCGCAAGGCCACTCGCCTGGGAATGTTCTTCTATACCGGCGTGCTGCTCTATCTGTACCGGCAGCTCGTTCGCTGGAACTGGAAAATCGCAGCTCTGCTGGTTGCGGCCAACCTGGTGAGTGCCCGCACCGATCACTGGGAGCTGGTGCACGTGCTGACCCTGCCCTACCTGACGCTCTACCTCGCCCAACTGCGCATTCCGAGGCTGTCCGGCTTCGGCAAGGCCGGCGACTTCTCCTACGGCCTGTACATCTTCAGCTTCCCGGTCCAGCAGCTTCTGATGCACTGGACCGACGGCCAGTTGCCACTGATTCCCTTCATGCTGCTTGGCTTCGCTGCCAGCCTGGCGCTCGCGGTGCTGTCCTGGCACCTCGTCGAATCGCCAGCGCTTCGGCTCAAGCGCTACCTGCCGCGCCAGAGCCCCTCAACGGCGCCGGTAGTTGCGACATCCAATCGCTGATCGCTAAAAATCCTCTACGGGACTGGCGAGCGCGTCCTTGAGCTTTCTTGCCTCCAGTTTAGGAAACGAAAAACGGACGGCAAGTATCGAGTCAGCGCCGTCATCCATTATCACCAGCTCAGCGACACGCGTATTGTCCTTGGCGGCAGCTACGGCTGTCGTGACATTAGGATGCTTCTTGGCGCGATCCAGGCCTTCGATGAAGGTGTAGGTTAGGTTTCCTGCGTTAGCCGCCACGCTTTCGTAACTGGACAACTTTGCTGCGAAATCCTGCCGGCTGCTACGGCGGTCCAGATCAAGAAGATCAAGCTGCGAACTGGCATCAGCCAGTGAGACAAGCGCAAAGGTCTTAGCCAGCGCAGCGACCGCCTGTACATAGGCCTGCTGCTCAAAAGCTGACAACAGACTGACCATATAAAGCTTGTCGCCGGAGAACAGTAAAGCGGCGGTAAAAGCGTGCCCCACGAATTTGACGTCATCTATGCACAGTGCGGTGGCGCCAATTTCTACAGAACAATCGTAATAGCCAGCCTGATTGCTGTACTTGCTGAACGGCGCGCCATACACATGCTCCTTGAACAGCGCATCATCGGCCAAAGCGCTCGTGCACAACGCCATGGCAGCGGTCATCGCCAGGCCTTTCGATAGCAACGTTTTCATGAAGTCCATTTCCCCGGTTGAATAAAGGCGGCGATGATAGCCTTTTGACACCTCGCGCAACACGATTCGCAGTACGACCGCCGCATGCGACCAATGGTTCGAGGTTTAGCCCAGCCAGACCGCCCCGCTCCCGGCCAAGGCAATGGAACGGTGAACCGCTGAACGGTCGAGCGCCGCCGCTTTCAGTCTGGCTAAAAAATGCTCAGCTCTATATACTCGCGCGCCTTTTTCATGCGCGGTTTTCGAGGTTCAAAGTCGATGAGCAAAACGCCAACAGTCGGATTCGTAAGCTTGGGTTGCCCCAAGGCAACGGTCGACTCTGAACGCATCCTCACCCAGCTGCGCATGGAGGGCTATCAGATCGTGCCGTCCTACGAGGATGCCGATGTGGTGGTGGTCAACACCTGCGGTTTCATCGACAGCGCCAAGGCCGAATCGCTGGACGCCATCGGCGAGGCGATCGCCGAGAACGGCAAGGTGATCGTCACCGGTTGCATGGGCGTCGACGAGAACAACATCCGCGGCGTACACCCCAGCGTGCTGGCCGTCACCGGGCCGCAGCAGTACGAGCAGGTGGTCAATGCGGTACACGAAGTGGTGCCGCCGAACATCGAGCATGACCCCTTCGTCGATCTGGTGCCGCCGCAGGGCATCAAACTCACCCCGCGCCACTACGCCTACCTGAAGATTTCCGAGGGCTGCAACCACAGCTGTAGCTTCTGCATCATCCCGTCGATGCGCGGCAAGCTGGTCAGCCGTCCGGTGGGCGATGTGCTCAGTGAAGCCGAGCGCCTGGTCAAGGCCGGCGTGAAGGAAGTCCTGGTGATCAGCCAGGACACCAGCGCCTATGGCGTCGACCTCAAGTACAAGCTTGATTTCTGGAACGGCCAGCCGGTCAAGACGCGCATGCTCGAGCTGTGCGAGGAGCTGGGCAAGATGGGCGTGTGGGTGCGCCTGCACTACGTTTATCCGTACCCGAACGTCGACGACGTGATCCCGCTGATGGCCGCCGGCAAGATCCTGCCGTACCTGGACATCCCCTTCCAGCACGCCAGCCCGAAGGTGCTCAAGGCCATGAAGCGCCCGGCCTTCGAAGACAAGACCCTCGCGCGCATCAAGAAGTGGCGCGAGATCTGCCCCGAGCTGACCATCCGCTCGACCTTCATCGTCGGCTTCCCCGGAGAGACCGAAGAAGATTTTCAGTACCTGCTCGACTGGCTAACCGAAGCCCAGCTCGACCGCGTCGGCTGCTTCCAGTATTCGCCGGTTGACGGCGCACCGGCCGAGGTCATGGGCCTGGAACCGGTACCGGACGAGATCAAGCAGGATCGCTGGGACCGCTTCATGGCGCACCAGCAGGCCATCAGCGCCGCGCGCCTGCAGCTGAAGGTCGACAAGGAACTCGACGTGCTGATCGATGAAGTGGACGAGGACGGCGCCATCGGCCGCTCCTGGGCCGACGCCCCGGAGATCGACGGCATGGTCTACATCGACAGCGAGAAACCGCTGCAGCCGGGCGACAAGGTCCGCGTGCGCGTCACCCACGCCGACGAGTACGACCTCTGGGCCGAAGTGATCTGATCCGCCCCGCCTAACGAAAACGCCCCGCTACTGCGGGGCGTTTTCGTTTCTGGCTACGCGCAACGGTCGCTGCACACCAATTAGCGCCAGCCGCGTAGGGTGGAAAACGGAGAAGCCTTTTCCACCACCTGACGGCGAACGCGTCAACGCTGCGGTGGTTGCCGCACCGGTGCGCCGTTGGCCACGAAGTAGCTCGCCGTGCTGCGCGGCAGCGGCTCGCGACCGCGAATCCGGTCGGCGATCTTCTCGGCCAGCATGATGGTGGTGGCGTTGAGGTTGCCGGTGATGATCTGCGGCATGATCGAGGCATCCACCACGCGCAACCCGTCCAGGCCATGCACGCGCCCCTGCCCGTCCACCACGGACATATCGTCCGTGCCCATCTTGCAGGAGCACGACGGGTGATAGGCCGTCTCCGCGTGCTCGCGGACGAAGGCGTCCAGCTCGGCATCGCTCTGTGCTTCCACGCCTGGGTTCAGCTCGCGACCACGGTAGGGATCGAGCGCGGGCTGCGCGATGATCTCGCGGGTGAGGCGAATGGCATCACGGAACTCGCGCCAGTCCTGCTCGTGGGCCATGTAGTTGAACAGGATGCTCGGATAGACCCGCGGATCGGTGGAGCGAATCTCGATGCGCCCGCGACTGGGTGAACGCATCGAGCCGACGTGGGCCTGGAAGCTGTGGCCGTCATGGGCGTTGCTGCCGTTGTAGCTGACCGCTACCGGCAGAAAGTGGAACTGGATATTCGGCCATTCGAACTCTTCGCTGCTGCGGATGAAGCCACCAGCCTCGAACTGGTTGCTGGCACCGATGCCGCTGCCGAGGAACAGCCATTCGGCGCCGATGGCCGGCTGGTTCCACCACTTGAGCGCCGGGTACAGCGACACCGGCTTCAGGCACTCGAACTGCAGGTACATCTCCAAGTGATCCTGCAGGTTCTGGCCGACGCCGGGCAGCTCCTGCACCAGCGTGACGCCGAGCTTCTTCAGCAACGCGCCAGGGCCAACCCCCGAGCGCTGCAGGATTTGCGGCGAGGCGATGGCGCCGCCGCACAGCAGCACTTCACGGCGCGCACGCGCCACCTGTGGCTGCTCGCGGCCGCGCAGGTAACGAACGCCGACGGCACGCTTGCCCTCGAACAGCACACGGTCGGTGACGGCATGGGTGTGGATGGTCAGGTTCGGCCGCTCCTTGGCCTGATCCAGATAACCGCGCGCCGTGCTGGCGCGCCGGCCCTGGGGCGTCACGGTGCGATCCATCGGGCCGAAGCCTTCCTGCTGGTAGCCGTTGAGGTCATCGGTACGCGGGAAGCCCGCCTGCACGCCCGCTTCCACCATGGCGTGGAACAGCTCGTTGTTGTCTGCCTTGGGTGTGGTCACGCTGACCGGGCCGTCGCCGCCGTGGTAGTCGTTGGGGCCGATGTCACGCGACTCGGCCTTGCGGAAGTACGGCAGGCAGTCGAGGTAGGTCCAGTCCTCCAGCCCCGGAGTCTTGGCCCAGTTGTCGTAGTCCAGGGCGTTGCCGCGGATGTAGCACATGCCGTTGATCAGCGAAGAACCACCCAGGCCCTTGCCGCGACCGCAGTCCATGCGGCGGTTGTTCATGTGCGGCTCGGGGTCGGTCTTGTAGGCCCAGTTGTAGCGCGTGCCTTGCAGCGGATACGCCAGTGCCGCAGGCATCTGGGTGCGGAAATCCAGCCGATAGTCCGGGCCGCCGGCTTCCAGCAGCAGCACGCTGACGTCGGCGTCCTCGGTCAGGCGCGCGGCGAGCACGTTACCTGCCGAGCCGGCGCCGATGATGATGTAGTCATATTCCATGGTTCAAACCTCCCTCAGAACACCGAGGCGAACTCGCCCAGCTCTACCTGTACCGACTTGACCCGCGTGTAGTACGCCAGCGAGGCGATGCCGTTCTCGCGGCCGATGCCAGACTGCTTGTAACCACCGACCGGCATCTGCGCCGGCGATTCACCCCAGGTATTGATCCAGCAGATGCCAGCCTCAAGGCGATGGATGATGCGGTGCGCCCGTGCCAGATCGGTAGTGACGACGCCGGCGGCAAGGCCGTACTCGGTGTCGTTGGCGCGGCGGATGACTTCGTCCTCGTCCTGGTATTCGAGCAGGCTCAGCACAGGGCCGAAGATCTCTTCGCGCACGATGGTCATGTCGTCGCTGCAGTCGGTGAAGATGGTCGGTGCGACAAAGGCGCCCTTGGCGTATTCGCCTTCAGTCACCCGCTCGCCACCACAGAGCAGCCGCGCACCGCCGGCCTTGCCCTTGGCGATGTAGTCGAGCACGTTGTTCATGTGCGCGAAGCTGACCAGCGGACCGAAGTTGGTTTCCTCCTGCTGCGGATCACCAAGGCGAATGCGCTGCACGCGCTCCAGCAGCTTGGCCTCGAACGCCGCTTTCAGACCGGCCGGAACGAACACCCGCGTGCCGTTGGTGCACACCTGGCCGGAGCTGAAGAAATTGGCCATCACCGCGATATCGGCCGCGCGGTCCAGATCGGCATCCTCGCAGATGATCAGCGGTGACTTGCCGCCCAGCTCCATGGTCACGTCCTTGAGCGACGATGCCGCCGCGCTGGCCATGACCTTCTTGCCGGTGGCCACGCCGCCGGTGAAGGACACCTTGGCAATGCGTGGGTGCTCGGTGATCAGCGATCCGATACTGGCACCACTGCCGGTCAGCACGTTGAACACGCCATCGGGCAGCCCGGCCACGCTGAAGATCTCCGCCAGTTTCAGCGCGCTCAGCGAGGTGACTTCGCTGGGTTTGAAGATCATCGCATTGCCGGCAGCCAGCGCCGGTGCGGATTTCCACAGGGCGATCTGGATCGGATAGTTCCAGGCGCCGATGCCGGCCACCACGCCCAGCGGTTCGCGCCGGGTATAGACGAAACTGCTGTCACGCAGCGGGATCTGTTCGCCCTCGATGGCCGGAGCCAGGCCGGCGTAGTACTCCAGCACGTCGGCGCCGGTGACGATGTCGACGCTGCGGGTTTCGCTCAGCGGCTTGCCGGTGTCCAGGGTTTCCAGCACGGCCAGCTCGTCGTTGCGCTCGCGCAGCAGATCGACCGCACGACGCATGATTCGCGCCCGCTCGATGCCGGTCAGTGCCGCCCAGATGCGCTGGCCCTGCTCGGCGCTTTCAACCGCGCGTTCCAGATCGGCCGCACCGGCCTCCGCCACTTCGGCCAGGACTTCGCCGTTGGCCGGGTTGATGCTCTCGAAGGTCTGGTTGCTGCTGGCGTCGACGTAGCCGCCATGGATATAGAGTTGCTGCCGTGGGAAACGGGCCATGTTCTACCTCGTTCGTACTGTCCGTGGCGGCAGCGGATCGACGCTGCCGCGACATGAATGGAACGCCTCGGGGATCGCCCGAGGCGTGCAGGGTCAGGGTGTCGGCGCCGCGCCTGGATTGGGCATGCCGCTTTCACCACCGCCGTTCTCGCGTTGCAGATGCAGGAAGTGCATGTGGTGCTCGTAGTGGTCGAGGATGTCCTCGATCAGCTGGCGCCGCGAGTAGCCCATCAGGTCGTAACCCAGGCTGCCCTGACGCAGATGCACCTCAAGCCGGTAGTAGTCGGCGTTGCCGCTCTGCGTGCGCAGGGCAAAGGACGGCATGGTGCCGCGCACCGGCCAGATCTGGTAGGTGAAGTCCTGCTCGCTGCCCAGATTGACGTGCAGCGCCAGGTGCTCGTTGCCCGGTTCGCCTTCGACGATCTCCACCGGCACGCCCTTCTCGCCCAGCGCCTTCTGGATCTCCTCCATCGCCGGCTTGCACACGTCCTTCAGGTAGCGACGGATCTGCGAACGGCTGGGGAAGCTCATTGCCCGCGACAGCCGCTGACTCCAGTTCATCTGCGTGTGTTCCAGCGTAGCGCGCCCGGACAGATAGCCGGACAGGCTCTTCTGGTAGCTGTCGGCCATGACGCCCTCGACGTGCAATGCCTTGAACAGCCCGTACATCATGAACAGCAGGACGATGGAGAACGGCAGCCCCATGATCACCACGGTGCCCTGCAGCGCGGTCAGGCCGCCGGCAATCAGCAGCGCCAGGGTGAGCACGCCGATGATCGCCGCCCAGAGGATGCGCATCCACACCGGCGCATCGCTGTTCACATCCTTGAGGATGGAGGTGAAGTTCGACAGCACCAGCGAGCCGGAGTCGCCTGAGGTAACGAAGAACACAATGGCGAGGATGGTCACCACGATGGTAGTGAGACCGGCCCAGGGCAGGCTCTGCAGGAACAGATAGATCGACGAGCCAGGGTTGCTCACCGCCTGTTGACCGAATTCGAGGGCACCGCCCATGACCATCTCGATGGCGCTGTTACCCATGATCGACATCCAGGCCATCATGAAGGCCAGCGGCAGCAGCAACGTGCCGATGACGAACTCGCGGATGGTGCGTCCGCGGGAAATGCGCGCCAGAAACAGGCCCACGAACGGCCCCCAGGCGATCCACCAGGCCCAGAAGAACACTGTCCAGGCGTTCAGCCAGTCGGTCGGTCGGCGGTAGGCGTAGGTGTCCAGCGACAGGCTGATGAAGTTGGAGAAGTAGTCGCCGACGTTCATCACCAGCGCGTTGAGCAGGAACACCGTATCGCCGACCACCAGCACGAACAGCAGCAGCAGGACCGCCAGCAGCATGTTGAATTCGGAAAGCCGGCGAATCCCGCGCTCGACCCCGGTCGCCGCCGAGATTGCCGAGAACACCACGATCAGCACCACCAGCACCGCCTGGGTGAGCGTGCCTTCCGGTATGCCGAAGATGTAGTTGAGGCCGAAGTTGAGCTGGATGATGCCGATGCCGAGACTGGTAGCGATGCCGAACACCGTGCCCAGCACCGCGGCGGTATCGACGGTATGCCCGATGTGGCCGTAGATGCGCTTGCCGAAGATCGGATACAGCGATGAGCGGATCGACAGCGGCAAGCCCTGGCGAAAGCTGAAATACGCCAGCGACATGCCGACCAGGGTATAGACACCCCAACCGGAAAGGCCCCAGTGCAGGAAGGTCAGCTCCATGGCGTGGCGCGCGGCCTGGGTGGTTCCGCCCTCGCCTACCGGTGGCTCGAGAAACTGGGTGATGGGTTCGGCGATGCAGAAGAACAGCAGGTCGATGCCGATCCCGGCGGAAAACAGCATCGCCGCCCAGGTGACCACGTTGAATTCGGGTTTGGAATGATCCGGCCCAAGGCGGATCTTGCCGTAGCGGCTGGTAGCCACGATCACCACGATGAGCAGGTAGACCAGCACGCGAGAAAGTAGAACCAACCGAATGTGTCGGATATCCAGCCAAGTACCGTGTTGATGACCGCTTGGGAGCGATCAGTGAAGAACATCGTCCATATGGCAAACGCCACGATGGCGATTGCGGAACCGTAGAAAACTACGGGATTGATCCGGTCAGCCGGCGCTTCGGAATCATTGGGCGAGAGCTCAGCCTCGTTCATCAGTTCTATCTCCTGAACTTGTTCTGGCTTTTACGACATCGCGGTGCGACGTATTGCGGCAGGTGGCGGGCAAATCTCTTGAAATTGCTGCGCACCAAGGGCGGGATGGGCATGCATAGCGGCCGTACTGATGACAGCCATGCCCGTCGGCAAGCTGCTGCCGACAAAAAATCAAGTTGAATCATGCTCCCATAATGGCGAAATCGGCGTGCATCCTACACGATAAGTGTCAATTTCGCGAATCACAGCGAAATCAGCACCACCCCAAGCGCCTTGATCCGACCCTTCGTTCATGCGAATCGCCTCGCCACGAGCGGCCCAGCGCTCCGCCCCCGCTCGGCGTTTTCAGCGATTGTGCGCTGACTTATGATCGGCCCCGCGCAGCAGCATCCTTCTTCCCATTCCACCTGCAGAGATGTGTTCATGTCGTCCGATCCTCGCTTCACCGCCATGCCCGACGCCAACGGATATTTCGGCCCCTATGGCGGCCAGCTGGTCCCACCGCACCTCAAGCAGGCGATGGACGACATCAACCTCGCCTACGAGGAAATTCGCCAGCGTGATGACTTCCAGCAGGAACTGGCCGCACTGTTCGCCGACTACGTGGGTCGGCCAAGCCCGATCTTCCATGCGCGGCGGCTGTCCGAGCAGCTTGGTGGCGCGCAGATCTATCTGAAGCGCGAAGACCTGAACCACACCGGCGCGCACAAGATCAATCACTGCCTGGGCGAGGCGCTGCTGGCCAAATTCATGGGCAAGAAGAAGGTGATCGCGGAGACTGGCGCCGGCCAGCACGGGGTTGCCCTGGCTACTGCCTGCGCGCTGGTCGGCATTCCCTGCGAGATCCACATGGGACAGGTGGACATCGAGAAGGAACACCCGAACGTCACCAAGATGAAGATCCTCGGCTGCAAGCTGGTAGCGGTCACCCGCGGCGCCGCGACGCTCAAGGAAGCGGTGGATAGCGCCTTCGAGGAATACCTGAAGGACCCGCACAACTACATCTACGCCATCGGCTCGGTGGTCGGCCCGCACCCGTTCCCGAAGATGGTCCGCGACTTCCAGTCGATCATCGGCACCGAAGCCCGCGAGCAGTTCCTCGCCAAACATGGCCGCCTGCCCGATCACGTGGTTGCCTGCGTCGGAGGTGGTTCGAATGCCATGGGCATGTTCACCGCCTTTCTCGAAGATGCCGCGGTCGAGCTGGTCGGTATCGAGCCAGCGGGTGAAAGCCTGGACAAGCCAGGCCGCCACTCGGCCACACTGTCCAAAGGCAAGCCAGGCGAACTGCATGGCATGGCCTGCTACGTGCTGGAGGATGCAGACGGCAATCCATCGGCGGTGCACTCCATCGCCTCCGGCCTGGACTACCCGGGGGTCGGCCCACAGCACAGCTACCTGAAGGACATCGGCCGGGTGAACTACCATACCGCGACCGACCAGGAATGCCTCGACGCCTTTATGACCCTTTCCCGCGTCGAAGGCATCATCCCGGCCCTGGAAAGCGCCCACGCAGTGGCCTGGGCCATCCGCAGCGCACCGACGCTGAGCAAGGAAAGCCATATCCTCGTCAATCTATCTGGCCGCGGCGACAAGGATGCTGATTACGTCGCCAATCTGCTCGGCCTGTAACACGTCAACGGCGGGCCGGCGATGCATGTGCGTGTCGGCCTACTGGAAGCGCAACCGGCGGCCATAGCGGGTAAGATGCGCAGCCGCCCGACTGCTTCCCAGGCCCGCCTTCATGGATCACAGCGTCTCGCCGATCGGCTACGTCCGCTCCTGCTTCAAGGAGAAGTTCGCCATCCCCCGCCAGCCCAGCCTGGCGCCAGCCGCACGTGGCGTGCTGGAACTGCTGCCGCCGTTCGACAGTGGTGATGCGGTAGCCGGGCTCGAGCAGGTCAGCCACGTGTGGCTGCTGTTTCTCTTCCATCAGGCGCTGGAAAGCAAACCCCGCCTCAAGGTTCGCCCGCCACGTCTGGGCGGCAATCGCATGGTTGGCGTGTTCGCCACGCGAGCAACGCACAGACCCAATGGCATCGGTCAGTCGGTGGTCAGGCTGGATAAGGTCGAGCCGGGACGACTGTTCATTTCCGGCATCGACCTGCTGGACGGCACCCCGGTGCTGGACATCAAACCCTACGTGCCCTACGCCGATGCGCTACCTGACGCACGCAACGACATGGCCGCCGATGCGCCAGAGTTGATTGAGGTGCAATGGTCGGAATCGGGATTGCTGCAAGCCCGCCGCGAAGCACTGCGCCTGGGCGAGCCTCTGGTCGAACTCATCGAACAGTGCCTGGCGCAGGACCCGCGCCCGGCCTATCAGAAGCCGGAGCCCGAACGGCGTTACGGCGCGCAGTTATGGGATGTGGACGTACGCTGGCACTACCCGACGCCAGGCGTGATCCGCGTTCTGGAAGTCGCGCCAGCAGCGCCGCAACCGGCCTGATGCCGGTGCGGCGCTCCCGTCATTTACCAGCAGGTGTCAGCAACAGGCGCTGCGTGCCGTAGACCTTGTCGAGATTCTCCGTCTTGAACGGGAAGCTCATGTACTGCGCCTTCATCCACGCGTCGATACCATCGGCATAGTGCGGGCTGGCCGGATTGCCCGACTGGCCCGAGCTGTTGAGACCGATCATCGGCTCGTCGCGGCCGAAATCGACGAGGATGCGCATCGCCGGGATCAGCCAGGTATCGAAGTTCGCCCCCATGTTGTAGGCCGAGGCATTCAACGTGCTGTGATCGCCACCCATGGCATAGGGGCCGCGGTCTAGGTAACTGCCGATGGCGTTGATCTTGCTCCGCTGGCTGGCAGGCATATGCGGCGCCAACTGCGTTGCGCCGGAGGTCCAGCTGGCGGTGTGCAGCTTGCCCCACTGCCACGCACTGCGATCGTTGCCTAGGCGGCCTTCCAGCAGACTCACCGCACCAGCAAGACTACGTGCCAGAATCGCCGGCTTGTCTTCGGTTTGCGCAGTCCGCTGGTCATTCCAGAACGGGCTGTCCTCGCGCCCGAGCAAATGGTCCGCCTGCGCCGAGTAGGACGTGTTAGCCGTCTGCACCAGCGCTCGCCACGCCTGCGTATCTTCCGGCCCAAGCTCGTCGAGGAACGTCTGCCGCGCGCTTTCGTGCAGGAAAGCGCCATACAGCGCAGCATCGGCCGAATCCGCAGCGAGCTTGCCGTCGAACGCCATCAGTCGATCCAGCGCTTCTCGCGCCTTGCTGCGTTCGGCGGCCGGCAGTGCATCGATCGCCTTGTGCAATGGCTCGGCCATGCCCGGCGCCTCGAACATTGCCCTGAGCTTGGCGGCGAACGGCGTGACTTGGTCGTACTGCATCGCGATGGTACTGCGGGTGTCATGCTTGCCCCGCCCCGCCAGTTCTGCCAGGCGCTCATAGCGCTCGGGGCCATACCAGGAGCTGGAAAGCTGCATCCCGTAACCGCGCGGTACACTGCGATGGTTGGCGGTGCCGAGCCAGCCCTGGATAGGATCTTGGTCGTAGGGATGCAGCATCGGATCAGCGAAGCCGTCCCATTCATAACGATTGTCCCAACCCGGCGACGGCACCAGCCCCAATCCCTCGCGACGATTTGGGAAGCGTCCGGTGACCTGCCAGCCGATTCCCTGCTGGTCAGCAAACACCAGATTCAGCGCCGTCGCGCGAATTTCGCGGGTCGCCTCGAAGGCCTGATCCACCGATTGCGCGCGGGACAGATCGAAGAAGGCATCCAGGGTGCGATCGGCCTCCAGCTGCGTGGTTTTCAGCGCAAGGCCGTAACCACTGCGGAGCTGTAGCGGTTGCAAGGGGTGCTTGCGCTCGCCGAGCGCCGTGTTCAGCAGAGGCCCATTACGGGTTTCGTAGATGATCTCGCGAATCGGCCGCTCGCCTTTGACGAAGTAGGTTTCGTGCCGCTCGCGGGCCTGCAGCCACTTGCCATCGGCCAGGTACATCAACCGCGAGCCTTCACGGCGCACCTGTTCGAGATAGAGGTCCTGGTTGTCGCCCATCACCATGGTCATGCCCCAGCCGAGCTTGCCGTTGAAACCGGCGACCACTGCGGGCACCCCGGCGATGGTGACACCCGCGGCCTGGAACTTCGGTGCGCGGACCTGCATGAAATTCCAGTACGAAGGCATCGACAGCGGCAGGTGCGTGTCGTTGGCCAGAATCGGTTTGCCGCTACGGGTGTTGCTGCCGGCAATGGCCCAGTTGTTCGACGCAGCCATCCCAGTCGGGGTCAACGATGCCAAGTTTTGCGCCGCCTGCTCGATCGCCGCCAGCCCTGGTACCGATCCACCCAGCGCGAGTCCCTTGAGCTTGTCGGCTTCGGCGAACGGCAATGCTTCGTCCGGATAGATCGGCAGCAACCAGGCGAGCTTATCGCTACCCACCTTCTGCGCCAGCAGCAGCGCCGCCACTTCTTCCTGCAGATTCTGCGAAAGCCCGAAGTTGAGCAAACAGAACACCAGCACCGAGTCCTCGGGCTTCCAGTACTCAGGCTTGTAGCCGGACTCGGCAAGGTCCATCGGCAGCTTGTCCTGATGGCGATACAGGTAGGCGTTCACGCCGCGGGCGTAGACCTCGAAGAACTTCTTCATCCGCGGCGAGGACTCGCGATAGAGCAGCTCGGCGTTCTGGCGCAGATTCACCGCGCGCATGAAGCGGTCGGTCTCCAAAACGCCGGGGCCGACCATCTCCGCCAACCTCCCTTGAGCCATCAGCCGTAGGCTGACCATCTGGCTCAGACGATCGGTGGCGTGGACGTAACCCATGGCGAACAGCGCATCGTGGAACGACGAGGTTTCGATCAGCGGCATGCCCAGCGAATTGCGCCGGATGCTCGCGCTGCCTGCCAGGCCGGTCAGCGGCTGAATGCCCTGCGACGGCGGCAGGCTGGCGCTGTAGCGATTGTCGAGATAGGCCTGACAACCGCCAAGGCCGGCCAGGCCGAGCGCGGCCCCCAGCGTCAGGCGAACTAGGGCGAACGGCAGACGCAGAGACATCAAAGACTCCTGAGCGAGCTTGGCAAGGGATGGTACTGACAGATTAGAGGGCGCGCGGCGAAGAAGATCGGTCGATCAGGCCGCGTCGCGGGATTTTGGCAGAGCTTCGTCGAGCAGCCAACGGGCCGAACGCCGAGCCTCGGCCTTGTGCTGCAGCTCGAGGGCACTGAACTGCGCTTCATGTCGGCGCCGCTCCTGCTTGTCCAGCGCCTTCCAGGCCGCATGGGTCGGCACTTGCTCGGTGGCCTCGAACAGCTGCTGGAAGACCTGACAACGAGGATGCTGCCCCAGCGCCACATCATAGTTGTCGAGCAGCACCTTGATGCGGATTGCCCCTTCGATGAGCGGGACTTGCTCCTCCAGCAGGCAGCTGGCGAGGATTCGCAGATCCTCCGCCAGCGCGGTCTGCTGCTGCGTCCGCGCCTCTGCCTGCAACCGCTCGTTGCGCCAGACACGCCGCCAGAGATACAACGCATAGCCGCCCAGCGCAGCAATCAGCAGCGTGGCGATGACGAACAGACCGATGGCCAGGGTCATGACAGGCTCAGGCGCCGTGGCATTTCTTGTACTTCTGCTGGCTGCCACAAGGGCACGGGTCATTGCGACCGACGTCCTTCAGCGGATTACGCACAGGTTCGTGGCTGTGATTGCAATGCGGGCCATGAACGTGGTGATGGTCGTGATCGTGATCGTGGTTGCAGTCGGGACCATGTACGTGGGGCTCTTGACTCATCTGGGTACTACTCCGGAATAAAGTTGCCCGGGATTATCTCGCCATTGTTGGAAATGTGCACGCGCCGGCCCATCATCAGCCCGGTCTTGAGCTCACCTGCCAGGCGGTAGGCGATCGGACGGTCGGGCTTCTCCAGCAGACGCACGATGTACTTCATATGGCGCCAGAGGTTGGTGTGAACCGGCACCTCGTAGTACTCGAAGCTGTTGGCAGGTACTGTCAGCCAGCCACTGGACTCGCCGCTGGCCAGTTCCACGTCGTTGAGATGGACTTTGTAGATCAGCCCGCGCACCGGCAGGCTGTGATCGTTGGGGTTGTCGATACGAAAGCGCAGCATGAATTGCTGTTCCAGCAGCCGCGCCTTGATGATATCGACCTTGGTGAGCTCGACCGTAGGGTCCTTGAAATCGCCCGAAAACCAGGTCGAGCATCCGGCCATGCCGCCAAGCAGGCAGAGCAACACGACGGTTCTAAGAATTCTTATTGTGTGTGCCTGGCAAAACATTCCGGTACTCCAAAGGACGGCCAAGTGTAGCAAGCAGCATGCTTGCCGCAACGGGGGCCACCGCAAAAATACCAGTCTCAGGCCGCAATATGACAACGACGTTTCAGACAAAGCGCTCCCGCATTGCTGTGCCGCGGATCACTCACGTCGCCAGCACGTTTGCGAGGACCTGTCGCGCCTTGCCTATGCCGGCAGCCAGTGCCGCCTCGATCTCGGTCATGGTGATCACCCCGCTCGCCTTGCCGGCCGCCGGATTGACCACCAGCGCCAGGCAGGCATAAGGCAGGTCGAGTTCGCGCGCCAGCGCAGCCTCGGGCATTCCGGTCATACCGACGATGTCGCAGCCGTCGCGTTCCATACGGGTGATCTCCGCTACGGTTTCCAGCCGCGGACCCTGCGTGCAGCCATACACACCGTGACTGCTGAACGCATAGCCCTCGGCTGCGAGTGCGCCGATCAGGCGCTCGCGCAGCGCTTCGTCATAGGGATAGCTGAAATCGATGTGGGTCACGTGATCTATATCGCCTTCGAAGAAGGTGTGTTCGCGACCGTAGGTGTAATCGACAATCTGATGGGGTACGCAAAAATGCCCGGAGCCCATGGCCGAATGGATGCCACCGACCGCATTGATTGCAAGAATCGCCTCCGCCCCGGCCTGCCTCAGCGCCCATAAGTTGGCTCGGTAATTCACCTGATGTGGCGGAATGCGGTGCGGATGGCCATGCCGTGCAAGGAACAGCACCTCTCGGCCGCTGTATTCGCCACGCAGGATTTCACCGGACGGGCGCCCGTAGGGCGTATCGATGAGCTGCGCGCGCTGCATCTTGAAGCCGCTCAACTGAGTCAGGCCGGTACCGCCGATGATGGCATGGACAGTCATGGGTATTCCTTGGAAGAAAAAGGGTCAGTCAATCAGGTCGGCGGCCTTGAGCGCGCCAATGGCGTCAAGCCAACGCGGATTCTGCTTGTACTCAGCAGCGTACTCCTGCCGAGCGCGCATACGCGAAAGCGCAGGCGGCGCCGTGACGCTGAGGCGCTGCAGCGCAGCCAACGCCAGTTCAGCCGCCGCCCGATCATTGCACACCAGCCCCATGTCACAGCCGGCAACCAGTGCTGCCTGGATGCGATCGGCCGCATCGCCGGCGACGTGCGCGCCCGCCATCGACAGATCGTCACTGAAGATCACGCCCTTGAAGCCGAGCTCGTTACGCAGGATGTCCTGCAGCCACCGCCGCGAAAAACCTGCGGGCTGGTCATCGACCTGAGGATAGATCACGTGCGCCGGCATGATCGCATCGAGCGTGCCGCTCAGCGCCTTGAAGGGAATCAGATCACAGCGGCGCAACTCTCCAAGACTTCGTTCGTCGACCGGGATCGCGACATGGGAGTCCGCCTCGGCCCAGCCATGACCGGGAAAGTGCTTGCCGGTTGCGGCCATACCCGCCGCGTGCATGCCACGGATGAAAGCGTCGATCAGCACTACGGCGGCCTGCGGATCGCCTTCGAATGCACGCGTTCCCACCACGGCACTGCGCTGGTGGTCAAGATCGAGAACCGGTGCGAAGCTGAAATCCAGGCCCGCAGCGAGTACCTCGGTCGCCATCACCCAACCGCAGGCTTCCGCCAGCCGCGGCGCGTCGGAGCAGCGCGCAAGTTCGCGCATCGGCGGAAGCCGTACGAAACCCTGGCGCAGCCGCTGAACGCGGCCACCCTCCTGGTCCACCGCCAACAGCAGGTCTGGCCGCACGGCTCGAATCGAGCGACACAGCTCGTCGACCTGGCGCGAGTGCTCGATATTGCGGGCAAACAGAATAAGTCCGCCGACCTCGGGCTGGCGAAGAAGCTGGCGATCTTCGGCAGTCAACCAGGTACCAGCAATGTCCAGCATCAGTGAACCGTGCATATGCAGAAGGAATCCTTATTCGAGTTCAGCGGCAGCCCAATCGGGACAGGGTGCCTCGTCGATGCGCACCGCGCAGTGAGGCGGCACCAATGGGAAGAGTTGCAGCAGGTCGGCATTGCGCATGCGAATGCAACCGTGGGAAAGAGGCACGCCCATCGGCTCACAATCGGGGGTACCGTGAATGTAGATGTAACGGCGGAAGGTATCGACCTGCCCCTGGCGATTGACTCCAGGCTCGCACCCGCTGAGCCAGAGAATCCGGGTCAGGATCCAGTCACGACCGGGAGAAATTCCGTGAAGCTCAGGGGACCATACCTCCCCTGTCCAGCGCCGCCCACGCAACACCGCACCTTGAGGCAAACCGTCACCGAGGCGCGCACGCACCTGATGCAGACCGCGCGGCGTGCAACCGGAACCGTTCAGCTCGCCCGCACCATTGCGTGCCGTAGAGACAGAAAAGCGCAGACGCAACTGGCCCTCGGCGAAGCCGTAGAGCTGCTGATCGGCGATGGAAATATGCAGAAAATCGAGAAATGCCATGGGCGGCTAGCTTAGCCGATCACCCGGCGGGCTTGTAGCTCAAGCCTTCGCCGGAATGGCCACTGCGTTGCGCCGCGCGATCGGTTGTGCCGCCGCCAGCGTGTTGTCATCAATGCCACTGTCGGCGCGCATGCCGGCCGCGAGAAACGGCACCATCATACGCATGACCTGCTCGATCGAGGTTCTGACGCCAAAATCGTTCTCGGAAATAGCGCGCAGTGCCTTGATACCCGACATACTGAATGCGGCCGCACCAAGCATGAAGTGCACACGCCAGAACAGTTCGATGGGCGGAATGGCCGGCGCCGCGTCATGCACCTTGAGCATGTAGCGCCGGAACACCTTGCCGTACATGTCTTCCAGATAGCGGCGCAGGTGGCCCTGGCTCTGACTGAAAGACAAGCCCAGCAGGCGCATGAAGATGGACAGATCATCGCCGCTGCGCGGTTTGACCGCCAAGGCCTGCTCGACGAGGATTTCCAGCAGTTCCTCAAGCGTGTCCTTCTTGTCGGTCAATGCCTCGCGTCGATCCAGTTCACGCTCGAGACTGGCACAGAATGGCCCGAGAAACCGCGAGAACACCGCCTGGATCAGCGCCTTCTTCGAACCGAAATGATAGTTCACTGCCGCGAGGTTGACCCCAGCCTTGCTGGTGATCAGGCGAAGCGAGGTTTCGGCGAAGCCTTTTTCCGCGAACAGCTGTTCCGCTGCATCAAGAATGCGCTCAACTGTTTCCGACTGCGCCATGCCCCCTCCGAAAGACAAACAACTGTTTGAAACTTACGTTTCACCGACCGGCAAGTCAACCACGAAACGCCTTGTGGCACTAGCGTCATTGTCGCAGACAGACCACGGAGCACGCCGGATGTGCTTTCTAAACCATCATAATCATTCGTTGCCAAGGCCGGATCACTGTATATAATCCCAGTCACTGTATAAAAGAACAGAGACCGACATGATCAAGCTGACGCCTCGCCAGACGGAAATCCTCGCGTTCATCAAGCGCTGCCTGGAAGACAATGGGTATCCACCCACTCGCGCAGAGATCGCTCAGGAACTCGGCTTCAAGTCACCCAATGCTGCCGAAGAACATCTCAAGGCACTTGCCCGCAAGGGCGCTATCGAGATGACGCCCGGGGCGTCCCGCGGGATACGTATTCCGGACTTCGAACCCGCCGCATCCGAAAATGGCCTGCCGATCATCGGCCGCGTTGCTGCCGGCGCGCCGATTCTGGCGCAGCAACATGTCGAAGAATCCTGCCAGATCAGCCCCGCGTTTTTCCATCCGCGCGCCGATTATCTGCTACGTGTCCACGGCATGAGCATGAAAGACGTCGGCATTTTTGATGGCGACCTGCTGGCCGTGCACACCACCCGCGAGGCCCGCAACGGCCAGATCGTGGTTGCTCGCGTCGGTGACGAAGTCACGGTGAAGCGTTTCAAGCGTGACGGCAAGAAGGTTTGGCTGTTGGCTGAAAACCCCGAGTTCGCGCCCATCGAGGTCGACCTCGAACAGCAGGAACTGGTGATAGAAGGCTTGAGTGTCGGCGTAATCCGCCGCTAAGGAGAAGGTTCATGCAGTACCAGACCAGCACTTCCCGGCCCCAACTTTCGTTGTTCGACGGCATCATTGCGCAAAGCCTGGCACCGTTTGGCAACCTGAAACCACGCAACAAACCCGAGCAGGATAAGGAATATCTGAGCGAGTTGAGCCTGAGCGGCAGCAGCGAGCACTGCCACCTGCTGCTTGCCCCAATCCTGCGTGAACTCGGCGATGCAGCGGACAGCCGCTGGCTGACCCTGATTGCCCCGCCCGCTTTCCTCTCGCAGAACTGGCTGCGCAAGTGCGGTCTGAATCGCGAACGCATCATCCTGCTGCAGCCACGCGACGCCGAGGGCGCGATGGAACTCGCCTGCAAAGCCCTGGCCTCGGGGTGCAGCCATACCGTGGTCAGCTGGTTTGATCAGCTCGATGGTGCAACACGTAGCAAACTATGCGCAGCCGCCAGCCTGGGCGCAGCTCAGAGCCTGAATATTCGTCTCGGATGTTGAACCGCACGGCACAGGGACGTGCTGAAAATCGCGGATGGAATCCTGAAGCTATAACGCTCGATCACTAGCTCACTCAGTGCAGAACACGCGGCTCTTCATCGTCACGCTCGAAATCCCCTTCCGACATGCGACCGGCCATCTGAACGCCGACATTGAACATCGCCTTGGCAATCTCGACGTGCTGCCCCTGTAGAAATAGCTTGGCGTCTTCCGAAAAATTCAGCGTGACCAACACCTCTTCGTCCTCGGCACGACGAAGCACGATGCGCCCGTCAGGTAGCTCGACGATTTCCAGAAAAGATGTAGGCATGGATCAGCTCCGCGTGAAAGGCGTCCATTGTAGCAGCCGACCAGCCTCAGGACAGCCTTTGCAGGCCTCAAGCTCCTTTCGCTAGCAACACCCCGATAGGTAGCAGCATCATGCAGCCGTGCATTGCCGGACCAACAAAACGATGCGGCTATGGATACCGACACGTAGCATGCACAAAAAAAGCGCGCGCCGGCGCTCGATAAGGATTGTGTATGACAACCCGCACCTTGCTGCTTACCGCCTTGGCCATGCTTGCATTTGCCGGCAACTCGATCCTATGCCGTATCGCCTTGCGGGACACCGCTATTGACCCGGCCAGCTTCACCGGCCTCCGTATACTGGCCGGAGCGCTCACGCTCTGGCTACTGTTGCGAATCGGCACGCCGAGACAGTCGCAGGGCGGAGATTGGTTCAGCGCCTTGGCGCTGTTCGTCTACGCCGCTAGTTTTTCCTACGCCTATATCAACCTGGATGCCGGAGCCGGCGCCCTGCTGCTGTTCGGCGCGGTGCAGTTGAGCATGCTTGCTTGGGGATTGCTGCGGGGCGAGCGCTTTAGCGCTTGGCAGATTTTCGGCTTGCTGTTGGCATTGAGCGGATTGCTGATTCTGCTGCTGCCGGGAAGCAGCGCGCCGGCATTGGACGGCGCACTGCTCATGCTGCTGTCCGGTGTCGCCTGGGGCATCTATTCGCTGCGTGGACGGGGCGCGAGCAATCCCCTTGCAGCAACTGCGGGCAATTTCATCAAGGCCGTGCCGCTGGCCGCAGTGCTTTGTCTGGTGACGCTTGGCCAGCAGCAATGGGATGCGCCAGGAATCGTGTACGCCTTGCTCTCCGGGGCGCTGACCTCTGGCGTCGGCTACGCCATCTGGTACGCGGCGCTGCCCGGTCTTGCGGCAATACAGGCGGCGAGCGTCCAGCTCAGCGTTCCGTTACTCACAGCCATCGCCGGGACTGTGCTGCTGGGTGAAGCGTTGACGGCAACGCTGATCATCTCAGGTGCGGCGATTCTCGGCGGCATCGCCATGGTCCTGAGTATCAGGCACCGCGGCTGACGCCACGGTCCCGAGTGTCACCATTCGGTCAGCGACTCACGAAAACGTAATGCCAGACCCTTGAGGTTCTGTCGCCAGGCTTCCAGCTCGACGCGCGACAGCGGTGGCACATCGTCCTCGACACTGACTGCCTCGATCAACGGCTGGCGCGGATCAGTCTTGGCCTTGGCAGGAGCGCGTGGCGGCTGGAGCAGCTGCTTGTAGGCGGTAAGCAACTGCCCGAGCCAGGTGCTTGGCTGCTCCGACAATTCCAGCAATTCGGCGAGTTCCGGGCTCGGCGCAGCCTCAAGCACGCTGCGGGTCAGAAATGCCTCGACGACAGGCGCATCCGCACCGGGCGATCGGTAGTAACCGGCGATCTCATGGCACAGTCCAAGCAAGGCGCCGTAAAGGTGGAACAGGCAAGCCTCACGTTCAGCCTGAATCAAACCTTGAGAATTCATCGAGGCAGATTCTTCGGCCTTGCGCCAGCTGTCCAGTGACAAACCGGCGAAGAAGATCTTCTGGTTGGTACGTGTGTAGAGCTCGTGAGCCATGGCATGCTCTCCGAAAGAAGATGGACAGAGAATGGACCTTCACAGGTTGCCGCACCAGATCGGCTGACGAAGTGTCAGCCGATCTGAAGAACGCACTCGGTGCAGCCGGTCTGCTGAGCGGTCGAACGCAAAGAAATCAGCGTTTGTCTTCGACCTTCCACTTGCCGCCGTCGTAGAACGCCTTCCAGCCGGTCGGCTTACCGTCCACTTCGGTCTGCACGTACTGCTCCTTGGTCTTGCGGCTGAAGCGGATAACCGCGAAGCGGCCTTCCGGATCCTTCTGCGGCGCATCGAGCAGGAAGTGGTACTTGGGATCGATCTCGTCCTTGTGCGGGATCAGCTCACGCACCAGCGGCGCCCGGGTTTCGCGATTCTTCGGGAACTGACTGGCAGCCAGGAACAGGCCGGAAGCGCCATCGCGCAGTACGTAGGTGTCGTCGACCTTGTCGCACTTGAGCTCGGGCATCTTCACCGCATCCATCTTCGGTGGCGCGGCTTCGCCATTTTTCAGCAGCTTGCGGGTGTTCTTGCATTCGGCGTTGGTACAACCGAAGAACTTGCCGAAGCGGCCGGTCTTGAGCTGCATTTCGCTGCCGCACTTGTCGCATTCCAGGCTCGGGCCCTCATAGCCCTTGATGCGGTACTGGCCTTTCTCGATCTCATAACCCGAGCAATCCGGGTTGTTGCCGCAAATGTGCAGCTTCTGCGTCTCGTCGAGCAGATAGGCATCCATCGCGGTACTGCAGATCGGGCAGCGGTGCTTGCCAAGCAGCACGCGAGACTCGGACTCGCCCTCGTCATCGGCAGCGATCTCGTCGCCGGGAACCAGGTTGACGGTGGACTTGCAGCGTTCCTTCGGCGGCAGGCTGTAGCCGGAGCAACCGAGGAACACGCCGGTGGAAGCGGTACGGATCATCATCGGCCGACCGCAGACCTTGCACGGGATATCGGTCACGGTCGGCTGATTGGCGCGCATGCCGTTCTCGCTGGCCTCGGCAACCTCGAGCTTCTTGCGGAAGTCACCGTAGAATTCGTCCAGTACGTGCTTCCAGTCGCGCTCACCCTGGGCGACATCGTCCAAATGCTCTTCCATGCCGGCGGTGAAACCGTAGTCCATCAGATTATTGAAGCTCTCGGACAGGCGCTCGGTGACGATGTCGCCCATCTTCTCCGAATAGAAACGGCGGTTGTGCAGCGAGACGTAGCCGCGGTCCTGAATGGTCGAGATAATCGCGGCGTAGGTGGACGGCCGGCCGATACCGCGCTTCTCCATCTCCTTGACCAGACTGGCTTCGGAGTAGCGCGCTGGCGGCTTGGTGAAGTGCTGGCTCGGGTCGAGCTTGAGCAGCTTCATGTCGTCGCCCTTGTTCATCTCCGGCAACACGTCATCCTCACCGGCCTTGCTCTGCTGCGGCATGACCTTGGTGTAACCGTCGAACTTCAGGATGCGGCCCTTGGCGCGCAGTTCGAAATTGCCGGCAGCGACGGTCACGCTGGTGGACAGGTACTGTGCCGGCGGCATCTGGCAGGCTACGAACTGGCGCCAGATCAGCTCGTACAGACGCTCGGCATCGCGTTCCATGCCCGAAAGCTGGGTCGGGCGCAGGTTGACGTCGGACGGGCGAATCGCTTCGTGCGCTTCCTGCGCGCCTTCTTTGCTCGAATAGACATTCGGTTTTTCCGGCAGGTACTTGTCGCCGAACTCGCTCTCGATGAAACCGCGCACCATACCGATCGCGTCAGCGGAAAGGTTGGTCGAGTCGGTACGCATGTAGGTGATGTAACCGGCTTCGTACAAGCGCTGAGCCATCATCATGGTCTTCTTCACACCGAAGCCGAGGCGATTGCTCGCCGCCTGCTGCAAAGTCGAAGTGATGAAGGGGGCCGAGGGCTTGCTGCTCGTCGGTTTGTCTTCGCGCTTGCTGACGCTGTACTGCGCGCCCTTGAGCTTCTCCAGTGCAGCGGTGGCTTGGGCTTCGTTCAGCGGCTTGAAGGCTTCGCCGTTCTCACGCGCGACCTCGAAACGCACCTTGGCCTGCTGCGCATTCGCCAGGTCCGCGTGAACTTCCCAGTATTCTTCCGGAACGAAGGCGCGAATCTCACGCTCGCGCTCGACCACCAGCTTCACCGCTACCGATTGCACTCGGCCGGCGGAAAGCCCGCGGGCGATCTTCGCCCAGAGCAGCGGCGACACCATGTAGCCAACCACCCGATCAAGGAAACGACGCGCCTGCTGTGCGTTGACCCGGTTCAGATCGAGTTCGCCAGGCTTGGAGAAAGCCTCCTGAATCGCCTTCTTGGTGATCTCGTTGAACACCACGCGCTTGTAACGGCTGTCGTCGCCGCCAATCGACTCGCGCAGGTGCCAGGCGATGGCCTCCCCCTCTCTATCCAAGTCGGTCGCGAGATAGATGGTGTCGGCTTCCTTGGCCAGACGGCGCAGTTCCTCGATGACCTTTTCCTTGCCGGGCAGGATCTCGTACTTGGCCTTCCAGCCGTGCTCCGGGTCGACCCCCATACGGGTGATGAGTTGACGCTTGGCCTTCTCCTTCGGCGACAGCGCAGGCGCTTCGGCGGCTGCAGCCTTGCCGCGCTTGACCGGCTCCTTGTTGGCAGAGCCGCTGGTAGGAAGGTCGCGGATATGGCCGATACTCGACTTCACCACGTACTGGTTGCCCAAATACTTGTTGATTGTCTTGGCCTTGGCCGGTGATTCCACGATGACCAGCGATTTACCCATGGAGAGGAGAGTTCCTGAATCTAGAGGTGAACAGAGGCGGCGCCTCCGACAGTTTGAATACCCGCACCGGCGCTAAACGGCAAGGCATCAGCGTACGTTAGTGCGCGTTTTGCGAACGGGCCGACCTGACGAAAAATCGCCCTGCCCGGCTCCGCCTGGTGCGAATCAGAGCAGCCGTTCGATGCCATCCAGCGAACAGCAAGGTTTAAGCTCTGTCTGAAAAGCACCGCTATATATAGTGGCGATGGAGGTGAGGTCAAGCGCGGACCTGGTGGCCGCTGGCCAGCTCAACCTTCGAAAACGCTCGTTTCAGCTTCGATCAATGCGAAACGCGGGACCGTTTCGCCGTTGACTTCGACAGTCTCGATGAACATCGACAACGGGCGCACCCAGAGTCCACGTTCCCCATACAGCGCCTGGTAGAACACCACCGACTCCTCGGTCTCGGAGTGCCGCGCAACAGCGAAAACGCGATATTCCGGCCCCTTGTAATGGCGATAACGCCCCGGCTGCAACTGCATGCCTACCTCCACACAAATACAAAAAAGAAAAACCGGGGCACCAGGCCCCGGCTTCCATGCACCGGCTGACAATCATATTCCCGCTCAGTCGCGAGATTGGCTGTCAGCCTAGCGCAGTCATTTGCATCTGTCTGTTAGACGCGTTCGAAGACCGTACTGATCCCCTGGCCCAGACCGATACACATGGTGGCGATACCAATCGTACCGTTGTTCTGCTTCATCACGTTCAGCAGGGTGCCGGAGATACGCGCACCGGAGCAGCCGAACGGGTGCCCCAGGGCGATGGCGCCGCCATGCAGGTTGACTTTTTCTTCCATCTTGTCGAGCAGCTTGAGGTCCTTGAGCACCGGCAGTGCCTGTGCAGCGAAGGCTTCGTTCAGCTCGACGTGGCTGATGTCATCCATCGTCAGACCGGCGCGCTTGAGCACCTTCTGGGTGGACGGCACCGGGCCGTAGCCCATGATTGCCGGGTCGACACCGGCCAGTGCCATAGCGCGAACCACGGCCAACGGCTGGATGCCGAGATCCTTGGCGCGCTGGGCGGACATGACGATCATGCAGGACGCGCCGTCGGTGATCTGCGAGGAAGTACCTGCAGTCACGGTGCCGCCCTTCGGATTGAACGCAGGCTTCAGCGCAGCCAGGCTTTCCAGGGTGGTGTCCGGACGGATGGTTTCGTCGTAATCGAAGACCTTGAGGAAACCATCCTCGTCATAGCCTTCCATCGGGATGATTTCATCCTTGAAGTTGCCTTCCAGCGTGGCCTTGTGCGCCAGGCGGTGCGAACGCTCACCAAAGGCATCCTGCTGCTCGCGGGTGATGCCGTGCATCTTGCCGAGCATTTCGGCAGTCAGGCCCATCATGCCGGACGCCTTGGCGGCGTACAGCGACAGCTGCGGGTTCGGGTCGACGCCGTGCATCATGCTGACGTGGCCCATGTGCTCCACACCACCGATGACGAATACGTCACCGTTGTTGGTCTGGATGGCCTGCACGGCAGTGTGCAGGGCGCTCATGGACGAACCGCACAGGCGGCTCACGGTCTGGCCGGCGCTGGTGTGCGGGATACGCGTCATCAGCGAAGCCATGCGGGCGATGTTCCAGCCCTGCTCCAGGGTCTGGTTCACGCAGCCCCAGATCACGTCCTCGACTTCGGCCGGGTCGATCTTCGGGTTGCGCGCCAGCACGCCGTCGATCAGGTGTGCGGACATGGTTTCAGCGCGGGTATTACGGTGCATGCCGCCCTTGGAGCGCCCCATCGGGGTGCGACCGAAGTCGACGATGACTGCATCTCTTGGATTCAGGCTCATGAATTCTCTCTCCCTCGATTAACCGTAGAAGCGCTGGCCGTTGGCAGCCATCTCGCGCAGCTTCGCGGTCGGGTGGTACAGCGGGCCCAGGTCGGCGTACTTGTCGGCCATCGCGACGAACTCGGCGACGCCGATCGAATCGATGTAGCGCAGCGCACCACCACGGAAGGGTGGGAAGCCAATGCCATAGATCAGGCCCATGTCGGCTTCGGCAGCGGTCTCGACGATGCCGTCTTCCAGGCAGCGCACGGTCTCCAGGCACAGCGGGATCATCATGTAGTTGATGATGTCCTCGTCGGACAGCTCGCGAGTCTCGGCAACGATCGGCTTGAGCAGCTCGTAGGCCTGGGCATCGACGACCTTCTTCGGCTTGCCCTTCTTGTCCATCTCGTAGGCGTAGAAGCCCTTGCCGTTCTTCTGGCCGAGGCGGTTGGCCTCGTACATGACGTCGACAGCCGTGCGGGCGTCGTCCTTCATGCGATCCGGGAAGCCTTCAGCCATCACGTCACGGCCGTGGTGGCCGGTGTCCATGCCGACGACGTCCATCAGATAGGCCGGCCCCATCGGCCAGCCGAACTTCTCCATCACCTTGTCGGCGCGAACGAAGTCGACACCGTGGGCGATGGCGCGGGCGAAGCCGCCGAAGTACGGGAACAGCACGCGGTTGACCAGGAAGCCCGGGCAATCGTTGACCACGACCGGGCTCTTGCCCATTTTCTTGGCGTAGGCAACGGTGGTTGCGATAGCCACTTCGCTGGTCTTCTCGCCACGGATCACTTCCACCAGCGGCATCATGTGCACCGGGTTGAAGAAGTGCATGCCGCAGAAGTTTTCCGGACGCTTGAGCGCCTGGGCCAGCAAGCTGATGGAGATGGTCGAGGTGTTCGAGGCGATGATCGCATCATCACGCACCAGACCTTCGACTTCGGCCAACACCGACTGCTTGATCTTCGGGTTTTCGACAACGGCTTCGACGACGATGTCGACGTGACCGAAGTCGCCATACGACATGGTCGGGCGAATGGCATTGAGCGCCTCGGCCATCTTCGCCGGAGTCAGGCGACCTTTCTCGACGCGCTTGCCGAGCAGCTTGGAGGCCTCGTTCAGGCCCATCTGGATACCCTCTTCGCGGATATCCTTCATCAGGATCGGCGTGCCTTTGACAGCCGACTGGTAGGCAATACCGCCACCCATGATGCCGGCGCCCAGTACGGCAGCCAACTTCACGTCACGGGCTTGCTTGTCGTAGGCCTTGGCTTTTTTCTTCAGCTCCTGATCGCTCAGGAACAGGCCAACCAGGCTTTGCGCAACCGACGTTTTGGCGAGTTTGACGAAGCCAGCGGCCTCGACTTCGATCGCTTTGTCGCGCCCGAAATTGGCGGCTTTCTGAATGGTTTTGATCGCTTCAACCGGCGCCGGGTAGTTCGGGCCCGCTTGACCAGCCACGAAACCCTTGGAGGTCTCGAAAGCCATCATCTGCTCGATGGCGTTTAGCTTGAGCTTGTCCAGCTTCGGCTGACGCTTGGCCTTGTAGTCCAGCTCGCCGGAAATGGCGCGCTTGACCAGATCCAGCGCAGCGGCCTGCAGCTGCTCAGGGGCGACTACAGCATCTACCGCGCGAACCTTGAGCGCGTCTTCAGCGCGGTTCTCCTTACCAGATGCAATCCACTCGACAGCGTTATCGACGCCGATCAGGCGCGGCAGGCGAACCGTGCCGCCGAAGCCCGGGTAGATGCCCAGCTTCACTTCCGGCAGACCGACTTTCGCCACGGTAGACATGACGCGGTAGTCAGCAGCCATGCACATTTCGAAGCCACCGCCCAGTGCGATGCCGTTGATAGCGGCCACGGTGGGTACGCCCAGGTCTTCGAAATCGCTGAAGATCTTGTTCGCTTCGAGGTTGCCGGCGACCAGTTCCTCGTCGGCCATCTTGAAGTTGTCGACGAATTCGGTGATGTCGGCGCCGACGATGAATACGTCCTTGCCGCTGGTAACGATGACGCCTTTCACCGACGCGTCAGCCTTGATGGCATCGACGGCCTGGCGCAGATCGTTGAGAGTGAGGCGATTGAACTTGTTGACGGACTCACCCTTGAGGTCGAAATTCAATTCGACGATGCCGCTCTCAAGAGCCTTAACCGTGATGGCTTTACCTTCGTAAATCATCAACTGATCTCCAGGTATGGAAGCTGAACGTTACGTGTCTCACGTCTTCGGCCCTTACTCGACCGCGCCTTGCAGCGAACGACACCCACCGACACGATAATCCGGGTGATCGGCATCTGCTCTGGCAAACGCTCGATTCATACGCCCGTTTGATTTGGGTCGGCACACCTTCGGGGAAAAGCTCCGCATTGTCAATCAGCTGGTTTGCCTAAGCGAAAGCCACCTGCAAGCAGACATTTCGCGACCACCCGGTCATCATCGACAACGCCGATTCGCCGCCATTCACCGCGCCGATCCTTGCCGTGCACCGGTCACCGACCGACGCCACGTTTGTCTGTTGAATCCTAGCCGTAGCCGAGCAGGTACACTGCCGCATCTCGCTCTATGCCATCACCGGCCTTAGCGGTCGCGAAACGAATCCGGAGTTACTGCATGTCCAATGCCCCCATCGCCCGCGCCGACACCGGCACCGATCCCTATCGCTGGCTGGAGAATCGCGACGCCGACGACGTGCTGGCATACCTCAAGGCGGAGAATGCCTATCTCGAAGAACAGCTCGCCGACCAGTCCGAACTGCGCGAGACGCTGTTCCAGGAAATCAAGGGCCGCATCCGCGAAACCGACCTGTCCCTGCCGTCGCCTTGGGGACCGTGGCTGTATTACCAGCGCACCGCCGCTGGCGACGAATACCCGCGGCACTATCGCTGCCCACGCCCGGTCGATGGCTCGCTCACCGTTGACGAGGACGCCGAACAGCTGCTGCTCGACCCCAACGAGCTGGCCGAAGGCGGCTTCCTCTCCCTGGGCGCGTTCAGCGTCAGTCAGGACCACAGCAAGCTCGCCTACAGCCTCGATCGCGAAGGCGACGAGATCTACCGACTGTTCGTCAAGGATCTCGCCAGCGGCGACGTGACCGCCCTGCCCTTCGACGATTGCGACGGCAGCATGACCTGGGCCAACGACAGCCAGACGCTGTTCTACGGTGAACTGGACGACACCCACCGCCCGCACAAGATTTACCGCCATCGCCTTGGCGATACGGGCAGCAGCGAGGTTTATCACGACCCGGACGGGCGCTTCTTCGTGCATTGCTACCGCACCAGCTCCGAGCGCCAGCTGGTCATCCTTTCCCACAGCAAGACCAACAGCGAAGCCTGGGTGCTGTCGGCGGACGAGCCGGAAGGTCAATGGACGTGCCTGGCACCACGCCAGGAAGACCACGAGTACTTTCCCGATCATGGCCTTCACGAAGGTCAGTGGAGCTGGCTGATCCGCAGCAATCAGGCTGGCATCAACTTCGCGCTCTATCACGCCAGCGAGGCGCAGCCCGAGCGGGAGCACTGGCAGGAACTGGTTGCCCATGACGACGCGGTGATGCTCGAGGACGTCAGCCTCAACGCCGAGGCGATCACCCTGACCCTGCGCGAAGGCGGCCTGCCGGTGATCGAGGTGCGGCCACAGGGCGTGCAGCCCTATCGCCTGCAGCTGCCCGATGCGGCCTACAGCCTGTACGTGCAGAATTCGCTGGAGTTCACCAGCACGGTGATCCGCCTGCGCTACGAGGCGTTGAATCGCCCGGCGCAGATCCGCCAGCTGACGCTGGCCGACGGCACGCAGGAAGTGCTCAAGGAAACCCCGGTGGAAGGCCCCTTCGATGCGGACGCCTATGAAAGTCGACGCATCTGGGCGACCGCCCAGGACGGCACGCAGATCCCCATCAGCCTGGTCGGCCAGCGTGACAGCTTCGGCAAGCCGGCTCCGCTCTATCTCTACGGTTACGGCGCCTATGGGCACAGCCTCGATCCGTGGTTCTCCCATGCGCGCCTGTCGCTGCTCGACCGCGGTTTCGTCTTCGCAATCGCCCATGTGCGCGGCGGCGGCGATCTCGGCGAGGCCTGGTACCGTGCCGGCAAGCTGGAGCACAAACCGAACACCTTCAGCGACTTCATCGCCAGCGCCGAGCAGCTGCTGGCCGATGGCTACACCACCTCAGAGCGCTTGGCCATCAGCGGCGGCAGCGCCGGTGGCCTGCTGATCGGGGCAGTGCTGAACATGCGCCCTGAGCTGTTCGGTGCGGCCGTCGCCGAGGTGCCTTTCGTCGACGTGCTCAATACCATGCTCAACGCCGACCTGCCGCTGACCGTGACCGAATACGACGAGTGGGGCGATCCGAATCAACCGGAGGTGCATGAGCGGATCAAGGCCTACGCGCCCTACGAAAATATCCGCGCCCAGGCCTACCCCTCGCTGCTCGCGGTGGCCGGCTACAACGACAGCCGCGTGCAGTACTGGGAAGCCGCCAAGTGGGTCGCCAAGCTGCGCGCCACCCGCACCGACGACAACCTGCTGCTGCTCAAGACCGAATTTGGCGCCGGGCACGGTGGCATGAGCGGTCGCTACCAGGCGCTCAAGGACGTGGCGCTGGAGTACGCCTTCGTGCTCAAGGGATTCGGCATGGCCGGTTAGCACGCACGCGCGCGGCTCTTCGGATTGCGCGAGACATTCATCCTCGGGGCCGACCGTGAAGCACGGCTGCCCCGCGCAGGTGTTGGCCGCGAAGCTCGTCCGTCGCATTCTTCACGATTCGCGGTCAGTACGCTCCAACGCATTGGCGCGCCCTGGCTCGCTCCACCTGCATCCGTTTGGCTTCCCACAACAGCCATTACACCGCGTTGTCGCCAGATGCCGACCTGCGGCACCGAACAGCCTGCGCTGGCGAGAGTCATTCATTGAGAATGTCCTCGTCGGAGCCACCCATGAACAACAAGTCCTCGAACCACCAGAATCAGAACGTCCACGGCTGGGAGCGCGCCATGTCCCTGGCCGGCGGGCTGTATTTCCTTGCCAAGGGCCTCAGCCGCGGCGGTTTGGGCGGACTGCTGCAGCTGGGTATCGGCGGCCTGGCGCTGTCCCGTGGCGTAACCGGGCACTGCGAGGCCAAGCGCGTGTTCAATGAAATCAACGAACAGGCCGGCATGGCCGAAGGCCGCTCGCACCACATGCCGTTCGAACGCTCGGAAAAAGATAGTCAGCAACTGCAAGCCAATGCCGAGGCAGCCACCAACGGCACCACCGTAACCGGCAATGACAGCCTGAAAAGCCCGCCCGCCGGCGTCTGATCCCCGCGGCCATACAAGCGGGAAACATCGAGCCCGGCGAGTCGTGGCATTGCCGCCGGGCACAGGCTCATGGGTAGAGGCGACCGGCTGCGTGACTACGCTCCGGTCTCCCTTGCCTTCAGCGCTTCTTCACCACCTCATGAGCCTCGATCAGCTGATCGACCACACCAGGATCGGCCAGGGTCGAGGTATCGCCCAGCGCGTCATAATCGTCCGTGGCGATCTTGCGCAGCAGCCGGCGCATGATCTTGCCGGAACGCGTCTTCGGCAGCCCAGGTGCCCACTGAATCACATCCGGCACGGCGATCGGCCCGATCTCCTTGCGCACCCACTGCTGCAGCTCCTGGCGCAGCGCGTCCGTGGGCTGCACGCCGCTGACCAAGGTCACATACACGTAGATCGCCTGGCCCTTCAGTGCATGCGGAACGCCCACCGCTGCCGCTTCGGCCACCTTGGCATGGGCGACCATGGCGCTTTCTATCTCCGCGGTGCCCATGCGGTGCCCGGACACGTTGAGCACGTCATCGACTCTTCCGGTGATCCAGTAATAGCCATCCTCGTCGCGACGCGCGCCATCGCCGGTAAAATACATGCCGCGGAAGGTCTTGAAGTAGGTGTCGACGAAGCGGTCGTGGTCCTTGTAGATGGTGCGCATCTGCCCCGGCCAGGAGTCGAGGATCACCAGATTGCCCTCGGCAGGGCCTTCGAGCAGGTTGCCGAGGTTGTCCACCAACCCCGGCACCACGCCGAACAGCGGGCGCGTGGCGGAGCCTGGCTTGAGCGCGGTCGCCCCCGGCAGCGGGCTGATCAGGATGCCGCCAGTCTCGGTCTGCCACCAGGTATCGACGATGGGGCAGCGCGATTGGCCGACCGTTTCGTAATACCAGTGCCATGCCTCGGGATTGATCGGTTCGCCCACCGTGCCGAGCAGGCGCAGGCTGGAGCCGTCGGCCCCCTCCACCGCCGCGGCCCCCTCGGCCATCATGGCGCGGATCGCCGTGGGCGCCGTGTAGAGGATGTTCACCTTGTGCTTGTCGATGATCCGGGCGATGCGGGTAACGTCCGGATGATTCGGCACGCCTTCGTACATCAGCGTCGTCGCGCCGTTGGCCAGCGGGCCGTAGATCAGGTAGCTGTGCCCGGTGATCCAGCCGATATCGGCCGTGCACCAATAGACCTCCCCGGGGCGGTAGTCGAACACCCGCTCATGAGTCAGTGCGGCATAGAGCAGATAGCCGCCGCAGGTATGCAGAACGCCCTTCGGCTTGCCCGTGGAGCCGGAGGTATAAAGGATGAACAGCGGCTCCTCGGCCCCCATTTCCTTCGGCGCGCAAACCTCACCGGCCACGCGCATCAGGTCGTCGTAGCAGATGTCGCGATGCGAGTGCCAGCGGATGTCCGCACCCGTGCGGCGCACGACGATGATCTTCTTCACACAGCTGGTCTGGGGATTGGTCAGCGCCTCGTCGACATTCCCCTTGAGCGGCACGGGTTTGCCGCCGCGAACGCCTTCGTCGGCGGTGATCACGATCTTCGACTGACCATCAATGATGCGCCCGGCCAGCGCTTCCGGGGAGAAGCCACCGAACACCACCGAGTGGATAGCGCCGATGCGCGCACAGGCCAGCATCGCCACCGCGGCCTCTGGAATCATCGGCATGTAGATGGTCACCACGTCGCCGCGGTGCACATCCTGCCCGCGCAGCGCATTGGCGAACTTGCTGACTTCCTGGTGCAGCTCGCGGTAGGTGATCTCGCGGTGTTCGGAAGGATCATCGCCCTCCCAGATGATTGCCAGCTGATCGCCGCGCTCGGCCAGGTGCCGATCCAGGCAGTTGGCCGAGACGTTGAGCGTGCCATCGGCGAACCATTTGATATCCACATGGTGATCGTCGAAGGAGGTGCGCTTGACCTCGGTGAAAGGCCGGATCCAGTTCAGCCGCGCCGCCTGTTCACGCCAGAAGCCCTCGGGATTGATCACCGACTGCTGGTACATGGCCTTGTAGCTGGCTTCGTTGGTCAGTGATTGAGCGGCCACCTCGGGCCGAACCGGATATACGGACGCAGCGCTCATGGCAGTTCCTCGTCTGTCTTGTTGGTATGCAGAACCCTGTCCAGCAGGCGAACCCAATGACCAACCCAGCGCCTGTCAGACGGTGCACTCCAGCCAAGCACGCCACCCTTGGCGTATCGGCTTTGCTCAAGCATAGACCGCGCCTCACCGCATGGCGTGTGCACTACCGCCATTTGCCAGAGCTTTCGCGTAGCTGAATGCTACGGCCCCGACACCCGCGGACGCGTTTTGCAGGCAAAAAAAAGCGGCCTCAAGGGCCGCTCGTTCAACCATCCGGTTGGAATACACACTTGTCCGATCACGCAGATAGACGCCGCCATTCTGTGCAGCCAGCGCCGTGGCCGAAACTGCACATTGGTCTAACAGACCATTGGCGGACTTGCCTCAGGGCGCAGCGTTGGCTGCGCGCGCGGCCTCGATCAGGTCCTTGCCGATATCGGCTTCGAACTTCTTCCAGGCCGGCTGCACCGCGTCGCGCCAGCGGGCGCGCTGTTCGTCGGTCAGCACCAGAATCTCGCTCTTGCCCGAGTCGATGACGCCCTGCTTGGCCTTCTCGTTCAGCGCCTCGGCCTGGCGGTTCACCTCCACGGTGACCTCGTCGATGATCGCTTCCAGCTCGCCGCGCACCTCTGCCGGCAGGCCGCTCCAGAACCTGGTGTTGGTGATCAGCAGGTAGTTGCCGATGCCGTGACCGGACTCGGTGATGTACTTCTGCACCTCGTGGTACTTCTGGCTGTAGATGTTCGACCAGGGATTGTCCTGGGCATTGACCACGCCGGTCTGCAGCCCTTGATAGATTTCGGCGAAGGCCATCTTGCGCGGTACTGCCCGCAGGGCGGTGTACTGGGCGGCCTGCAGGTCCGAGGGCTGCACGCGGAATTTCAGTCCGCGGGCGTCGGCCGGCTCGCGCAGCGGCTTGTTGGCAGTGAAGTGGCGCATGCCGTTGAGCCAGTAGGCCAGGCCGGTGATGCCCTTGTCCTCCATCGACTTGAGCATGGCGCGGCCCTTGTCCGACTGCTGGAAGCGCTGCGCGGCGGCCATGTCGTCGAACAGGAACATCAGGTCGAACAGCTGCAGTTGCTTGGTGTACTGCTCGAGCTTCGACGGTGCCGGCGCCAGCAGCTGTACCTCATTCATCAGCAGCGCTTCCATCTCCTTGCCGTCGCCATACAGCGAGGAGTTGGCGAACACCTGCACTTCTACCTGGCCGGGCAGGCGCTCCTCGACGAGCTTCTTGAACATCAGCGCGCCCTGGCCCTTCGGCGTGCTGTCGGCGGTGATATGGGAGAACTTGATCAGGATCGGATCGGCCTGGGCGCCGAGAGCGGTAAACAGCGCCGAAGCGGCGAGCAGACGGGTAATGCCACGGGTGAGTCGTGCCATGGGGGTGAGCTCCGTTATGTAGTTGTGTGAGCCATATCGCTGGCCCGACTCTACCCCGCCGCCCCCGCGGACTGAATTGCTATTTGGCCAAGCAAGACTTCGCGTTTGGCGAAGGCAGCAGCGCAATCACTAGGCCCGGCGCGCTCCTTCAGCCATTGCCTTCGCGAGCGGTGAGGTGCTCAAGCATCTGCCTCGCAGTCACCGACAGGCTTTCCAGATTGCGCACGCCGAGCTTCAGCTCGCGCCGCGCCCACGCATCGGTCAACGGCACCATGGCCACGTCCAGCGCCGGCAGGTAGTTGCGCACCACCTGCTCGGGCAGCACACCGATGCCCATGCCGGTGTGAATCATTCGACAGATCGCCTCGAAGCTGCGCACCTGAATGCGCAGACGCAGCGGCGTACCCATCTGTTGCGCCGATTGCTGCAGCAGCGCGTGCAGCGAGGCGTCCTGTTGCAGGCCAATGAAGTCGAAGCCAGCGGCATCACGCAGGGCAATTTGTGCACGTTCAGCCAACGCATGCTCGCGCGGCGTGACCAGCACCAGCCGGTCCTCGCGATAGGGAAACACCTGCAGGTCCTCGGCCGGCATATGCCCGGCGAAGATGCCGATATCGGTCAGCCCTTCGCGCAGCGCACGCAGGGTGTCGCTGCTGACGCGCTCCTCCAGGTCGATCTTCACCTCCGGGTGCTGGCGGGTGAAAGTACTCAGGTCCTCGGGCAGGAATTCGATCACCGCCGAGGTATTGGCGTGGATGCGCACATGGCCCTTCACGCCCTGGCTGAACTCGCTGAGGTCAGCGTCCAGCTGCTGCAGGTTGTCCAGCAGGTTGCGCGCGTGGTGCAGCAGCGCGTGGCCGGCCGGCGTCAGCTCAACGCCCTTGGGCTGGCGATAGAGCAGGCTGACGCCGAGCTGCCCTTCCAGATCGCTGACGCGCTTGCTCACCGCCGCCAGCGCCAGATGCTCGCGCTCGGCAGCGCGGGTCAGGCTGCGGGTCTCGGCGATGGCGACGAACAGCCGAAGGGTGACGAAATCGATGCGGCGCATATTGGATTCCCGTATTCGCGGTAGACGAAGCATGCGCCGCTCAGCCCGAGTTTTTCAAAGCTCCTTTCGTCTTAGCCTTCGTGAAGCGCGAAACCTAACTTGGCAAACGGCCAATTGTCCGCTGCCGATGCGTCGGTCATGCTCGGCACCATGAACCAACCGGCACAGGTGTCGTGATGAGCGAACAGACAGACAAGAACCTGCCGCTGCAGGGCCTCAAGGTGATCGAGATGGGCCAACTAATCGCCGGCCCTTTCGCCAGCAAGCTGCTCGGCGAATTCGGCGCCGATGTGATCAAGATCGAGCCGCCCAAGGTCGGCGACCCGTTGCGCAAGTGGCGCAAGCTCAAGGACGGCACCTCGCTCTGGTGGCATGTGCAGTCGCGCAACAAGCGCTCGGTGACGCTGGATCTCAAGGCCGCGGAAGGCCAGGCAATCGTCCGCCAGCTGGTGGACGAAGCCGACATCCTGGTGGAGAACTTCCGCCCCGGCACGCTGGAAGAATGGGGCCTGGGCTGGGATGAGCTGTCGAAGCTGAACCCTCGGCTGATCATGCTGCGCATTTCCGGCTACGGCCAGACCGGTCCCTATCGCGACCTGCCGGGCTTCGGCGTGATCGGCGAAGCCATGGGTGGCCTGCGCCACCTCTCCGGCTATCCGGGCCAGCCGCCGGTGCGGGTTGGCGTCAGCATCGGCGATTCGCTGTCCTCGTTGTATGGCGTGATCGGTGTATTACTCGCCCTGCAGGAGCGCAACCGTAGCGGCCAGGGTCAGGAAATCGACGTGGCGCTGTACGAGTCGGTGTTCGCCATGATGGAAAGCCTCGTGCCCGAATACGACGCCTTCGGCTATGTCCGCGAGCCAGCCGGCAGCGCCCTGCCCGGCATCACCCCGTCCAACTCCTACCTGTGCAATGACGGCGCCTACGTGCTGATCGCCGGCAATGGCGACAGCATCTACAAGCGCCTGATGACCCTGATGGGCCGCCAAGACCTCGCCGATGACCCGCGCTTCGCCCACAACGACGGCCGCGCCCAGCACGCCGAGCTGATCGATGCCGCCATCGGCGAATGGACCATCCAGCACAGCCGCGACGAGGTGATCGAAGCACTCAAGGGCGCCCGCGTGCCGGCCGGCTATCCCTACACCGCCGCCGATATCGTGAAGGACCCGCACTACCTGGCGCGGCAGATGATCGAGCAGGTGCAGACCTTCGCCGGCCCGCTCAAGGTACCGGGCGTGCTGCCCAAGCTGTCGCGCACGCCAGGGCGCATCGGCGAAGGCGGCCCGCAACTGGGCGAGCACACCGACGACGTGCTGGCCGGCCTCGGCCTCACCGATGTACAACGCCAGGGCCTGCGCGAGCGCGGGATCATCTGAACGCCACGTAGGGTGGATGACGCTTCTTTCATCCGCCACCTCCGAACGGTGGCTGGCTGGAGCGTCATCCACCCTACGCCCATACGTAGGGTGGACAACGCGAAGCTTGTCCACCAGCCAGCAAGCCACAACGGTGGATGGGTAAAGCGTCGTCCACCCTACGCCCAGGCACAACCGACAGGACTCCCATGAGCAAACGCCTGTACATCCAGGAAGTCGCCACCCGCGACGGCTTCCAGATCGAAGCGAACTTCGTGCCGACCGAAGCCAAGATCGCCCTGATCGACCGCCTCTCGCAAACCGGGCTGGCGAAGATCGAAGTCACCTCCTTCACCTCGCCCAAGGCCATCCCCAACCTGCGCGACGCCGAAGACGTGATGCGCGGCATCCGCCGTGCGGAGGGCGTCGAGTACACCGTGCTGGTGCCCAACGCGAAGGGCTGCGAGCGCGCGCTGGCCTGCGAGGTGGACGAGATCAACCTGGTGATGTCGGCCAGCGACACCCACGGCCTGGCCAACCTGCGCATGACACCCGAACAGTCGCTGGTGCAGTTCCGCGAAATCATCGAAGTCACTCGCGGCAGTGGCGTATTCATCAACGCCTCGCTATCGACCACCTTCGGCTGCCCCTTCGAGGGCGACGTGCCCGAGCGGCGCGTCTATGAGCTGGTGCAACGCCTGCTGGAGATCGGCGTGCAAGGCATCACCCTCTGCGACACCACCGGCATGGCCGACCCGGCGCAGGTCGAGCGCATCTGCCGCGAAGTGCTGAACAGCTGGCCGCAGGCAGTATTCACCGCACACTTCCACAACACCCGCGGCATGGGCCTGGCCAACGCACTGGCAGCGCTGAACGCCGGAATCGTCCGCTTCGACGCCTCCCTCGGCGGCCTCGGCGGCTGCCCTTACGCGCCAGGTGCCAGCGGCAATATCTGCACCGAAGATCTCGTGCATATGTTCCAGCGCATGGGCCTAGACACCGGCGTCGATCTCGACCGCCTACTGCAATGCGCCACCGACCTGCCCCAACTTGTCGGCCACGACGTACCGGGCGCCGTGCTCAAGGCCGGCAAGGCCGATCGTCGTTATCCGAAACCGAAGTGGATGGAGGAAGCTGGCGTTTAAATCCGGGCGGACCGTCTAGGGAGACACTGCATAAATAGCCAGCCGCCCCCACCCTTGGCACACTGAGCCCCCTCAACCAGCCCCCTCCATGAGCTTTGTTACGCGCGTGCAGAAGACCTTCTCCGAACTCGAATATACCGGCAAGA
>NZ_JACXXG010000015.1 GCF_014764705.1 Stutzerimonas kunmingensis | reverse complement strand
TATAACTGAACAGCTCGTTTTGTTTGAGGTCGAGTCCACGCATCGGCTTGGGCTGGCTTCGGCAGAAGAGGATGGCCGCCATTTTGCCAGAGCCACGCGGGCTCTGGCTTTTTTCAACGGCCTGCTAGTGGCCTGTGCGGTGAGTTGGTTGAGGAAGTTCGGATGAACAGGGCTCCGAGACAAGGCGCCGCGGCGAGTCATAGCGAGCTATGGCAAGGAGCAGCAACACAGTGTCGGGGCCATGGGCGCCGAAATTGCCCGACTGAACTTACCAAACAGGCGGCTATGTCTACAGGTGATGGCTCCCCGGATAGGGACGCGCCTCCTCCAGCTCGCCATCGCGACCGAATACCTCGACCGACGCGGCGCGGCCGTCCATGTAGGCATCCAGCGCGCTGTACATCTCATCCTTGGTGAGGGTTCGCAGCACGGTTTTCTGGGTTTGCTGGTCTTCCAGCTCCCAGCCCATTTCGGTGGGCCTGACCTGATAAATGTTCATGGTGACTCCTCTGGGGCGGCGATTGTCGTGGGCGGATGGGTCAGCTCGGCTCGCCGGAACCGTCTTCTCCCTGGATGTCCGGATCATCCGGCAGCGTCTCAGGCTCGTCAGGATCGTCCAGCGGCGAAGGCTGGTCGTCGTAGTCCGGGTCTTCGCCGGCGTTCTTTTCGCCTCCATCGGTCATGGTCACATCAGGCTCATCGCCTGCCTGCTGGTCATCTGCCTTCATGGTTGCCTCGGCTGTCGCGGGTGGATGGCTGATATCGATTGGAGGCGACAAACCACGCGACGTTCGAACCGCACGGCACCGGCGGTCCGAAGGTTGCCGTGGCGCCGCCGCAGGATTGCCCGACCGATCCCGTGCCACTATCGGCGGGCGCGACCATGCAACCGATTGCACTGCCCGAGCCGCTCCACCACACTGCCCCCTCACACCCAACCGCAGTCGGAGATTCCATGCAGACACTCACCCCACAATCCCGCGCGGCCATTCTCGAAAATCCGGAAGCCCTGGAATGCACCCTGTACCGCCCCGACGAATACGACGAGGAAGCGGAAGAGCAGGATCTTGGTGACGCGCGCATCGTCATCAGCGGCCCCTTTGAAGCGCCAGCCGAATGGGATGCCAAGGACCGTGACGACTACTTCGACGGCACCGCGCCGGAAGCCTTCGTCGTCGCCCGCATCGCCTGCCAGGCAGCGCCCGACTCCGGCGTCTACTTCACTGCCGTGCCCGGCGACTACGCCGCCGTCACGGAACGCCCGGGCCAGGTATCGATGTTCTACGTCTGGGACTGCCTGAACGATGCCGAAGGCCAGTACGTGCTGATCCGCGAGGAAGAGGACGACGAGGTCTGATCCACCTCCGGCGATTACATCCACCGGGCGTGTTCCGGTGGATGCGCGAAGCGACATCCACCCGGCGATTCAGCAGAGTCCGTCGGGTGGACCTCGGCGCAGCCGTGCCGTCTCAAGCAGCGGCACCGGCCTGGTCCAGGATGCCGTACGAATCCATCCTGCAGGCAAGTTTCAGCCCAGCTAGCCCAACCGCCTGACGATCCGCATCATCATGCGTTTCATTCAAGCGCCGACCTCATCGCCCTGCTTCGCTGTCTACCCCCTAGAGATTCCATTCGCCCACACGACGAGGACCTGCATGCGTTCCATGATCAGCGCCTGGCAGTCACCGGTTTCGCGCATGAAGCTGGTCGCCGGCCTTCTGTTGCTACTGGCCGCCCTGCTCTACATCGTCGCGACACGCTTCGAAGCCAGCCATCCGGCCTGGGGCTACGTCGCCTCGTTCGCCGAAGCTGCCATGATCGGCGCGATCGCCGACTGGTTCGCCGTCACCGCGCTGTTCCGCCACCCGCTGGGTCTGCCGATCCCGCACACGGCGATCATCCCGCGCAGCAAGGCACGCATCGGTCAGAACCTGTCCAGCTTCATCACCACGCATTTCCTCGCCACACCGCTGGTGCTGGCCAAGCTGCAGGAACTCGACATCGCCTCGCGCCTGGCCGGCTGGCTACGCCATCCGAGCAATGCCGAGGCGGTCGGCCGCAGGCTCACCGGCGTTGCACATTTCGGCATCGCCGCGCTGCATGACGAACGCGTGCGCGCCTTCGTCGAGGCCAAGGTGACCACGCGACTGCGCAAGTTCGACCTCTCCGCCCCGCTGGCCCAGGCCTTGCGCGTGCTGACCAGCCAGGGCCGGCATCAGGCGATGCTCGACGAGTTGCTGATCCGCCTCGATTCGATCATGCAGGATGAGGAAACCCGCGCGCTGGTCGCCGACGCCATCAGCCGGGAAATCCGCACCCTGCGCTATCTCGGCCTGAGCCGCCCGGTGAGCGGCTGGTCGGCGAACAAGTTCGTCGACGGCCTGTCAGCGCTGATCGCCGAGATCGCCGCCGACCCGGAGCACCTGATCCGCCAGCGCTTCGACGAACACGTCAGTGAATACATCGAGCGCCTGGAGCAGGACCCGCAATACGCCCTGGAGGTCGAGCGCATTCTCGCGCAGCTCTTGGAGCACCCCGCCACCAGCGCCTATTTCGGCAATCTCTGGCAGGAACTCACGGCCTGGCTGGAGAGCGACCTGGCCAGCGACGACTCACGCATCGGCCGACGCATCGTCAGCCTCTGTCGCGGCCTCGGCGACGGCCTCGCCGCTGACGATTCCATGCGCAACTGGATCAACGAGCAACTGCTGGCCGCCGCACCCGGCCTGCTGGAGCGCTACCGCGGGCAGATAGGCGCCTATATCGCGCAGCGAGTGGAAAACTGGGAAAGCCGTGAGCTGGTCGAGCAGTTGGAACAGAGCGTCGGCAAGGACCTGCAGTACATCCGCATCAACGGCACCCTGGTCGGCGGGCTGGTCGGTCTGGCGCTGCATGCGCTGACGCAGCTGCTGGCCGGCTGAATGCCGCTCAGGCGCGGCGCTGGCGCTCGCTCAGTTCGCTGAGATCGACGGGGCTGCCGGGCGGCTTATCGCAGCGCAATTTCGCCGGGACACCGCTCAGGTACCACAGGCGATTGGCCAGATCGTCGGCATCGCGCGGATCGTGGGTCACGCAGATCATCGCCATGTCCGGGTGCCGATCCAGCAGGCGGGCAATCAGGCCGCGCAGCTCGGCGGCGCGCTCGGCATCCAGCGAGGCGAAGGGTTCGTCGAGTAGCAACAGATCCGGCTTGATCGCCAGGCAGCGCGCCAGTGCCGCCCTGCGCGCCATGCCCAGCGAGAGCTGATCCGGCAGGCTGTCAGCCGCACCGCTCAGCCCGACCTCGGCCAGCAGCCGCTCGATGTCCGCCGCGCTCGCGCCGACCAGCGCCAGGTTCTGTCGCACTGTGCGCCAGGGCAGCAGGCGATGCTCCTGAAACAGGTAGCCGACGCGCAAGCCGGCGCGCTGCCCGATCATCGGCCGCAGCTGCGGATCGAGCCCGGCGATGCCGTTGAGCAGCGTGGTCTTGCCGACGCCGGACGGCCCGAGCAGACAGATGCGATCGCCTTCGCGCACCTGCGCATCGATCACGCCCAGCACGGGATGACGGCCATCCAGACGCAGCTCAAGCATGCCGTACACCCGCTTCGCGCCAGGACGATGCGCGACGCTCCAGTGGCTGCAACAGCGCCAGTTCGATCAGCTGGACCACGGCGATAAACGCCAGGCTGTAGGCGAGGATGCTGGCCACGTCGAACACCTGAAAGGCCATGTGCAGCTGAAAGCCGATGCCATCCGAACGCCCGAGCAGCTCGACCACCAGGACGATCTTCCAGATCAGCGCCAGGCCGCCGCGGGTGGCGGCCATCAGGTAGGGAAACAGCTGCGGCAGCCAGACATGCCTGATCCGCTGCCAGCGCGTGAAGCGGTAGACCAGGGTCATCTGTTCCAGCTTGGGATCGATACTGCGGGCGCCCTCGCGCACGGTGACGGCCACGTTCGGCACCTTGTTGATCACCACCGCCAGCACCGCCGCGGCTTCCACCAGGCCGAACCAGACATAGAGCAGGATGATGATGACCAGCGCCGGCAGGTTGAGAAACAGCACCAGCAGCGGATCGAGCACGGCATTGGCCAGCCGCGAGCGGCCCATCCACACGCCTAGCAGCGTGCCCAGCGCCATCGCCAATACGAAGGCGAACAGCACGCGGCGCAGGGTTACCAGCAGATGTTCGGGCAGTTCACCGCTCTGCGTGGCCTGCCAGAAGGTGTCGAGCACGGCGGCCGGACTCGGCAGCAGCGGCGTCTGCACGACCAGCGCAATCAGCGTCCAGAGTGCCACCGCGCATGGCAGGGCGATCCAGCAGGCCCAGCGCGAGCCGTTCATGGCGTGCTCTGGAACGACGCGGCCGGCATCAGTTTCGCCGGATCGGCACCGGTGAGGGTCAGCAGTCGCTGCAGGTCGGCGATACGCCGCTCATCCAGCGGCTGCGGGATTCCGGCGAGGAAACTGTGACGCAGCGCGGCGAACACGCCATCCTCGTCGGCACGCATCAGCGGCCGCAGCTCCTGCCAATGTGCGGGCTCGCTGGCGAGTTCGTGTTTGGTCTGGCCCAACGCCGTGGCGAAGCGCTGCAGCAGCGCCTCATGCTCGACGGCCCAGGATTCGGGAAACAGATAGCCGAGCACCGGCAGGTGGGGATCAAGCTCCAATGATCGGAGCAGATCATCGAGACTGAACGCCACCTGCACACCACCCTCGCCACGCATGCGCGCGGAGAAATGCCAGAAGGTCAGCAGCGCATCCACCTGACCGCGGCGCAGGGCCTGGCTGAGCAGTGGCGGTGCGGCGTACTGAACAGTCGCCTGTTTGGACAGATCGATTCCGTCCTGGGCCGCGGCATGCTGCAGCAACTGCCAGCCCAGCCCGTGCGGCCCGCCAGCGACACCGATGCGCTTGCCGCGCAGGTCGGCCAGCGTGCGGATGGCACTGCCTTCGGGCACCAGCACCTCACCGATCTGGGAGGAGAAAGGTACGTAGCGATAAGCCGTGCCGGCCTCGTAACGCGCCTGCGCCCAGAGCAGATCGCTCACCGCACCGTCGACGCTGCCGCTGGTCAATGCCAGTCGCGAGGCCGGCACATCGGCCACCAGTCGCACCTTCAACTCGAAACCGTTGGCACGGTCCAGTCCCTGGCGCTTGAGATGCTCAAGCTCCCAGTGCGGCGTGCCGAACTGCAGCACGCTGAGGGTCAGCACCGGCAGCTCCTGCGCCTGTGCCCACAGGGGCAGCAATACAAGCGCCAGCAGCGCACGGCGAGCGCGCAGAACGAACGGGGTGAGGAAGGGCAATGAAAGCATCATGCCCGCAGGGTACGAAGCCCCCTGCCGGGCACGAATTGTACTTTGGTGCCTGTTGGCTGCTGCGATGGTCGCAGCGGACTTGACCCCGCCACGACATCGCAGCCTGGCTCAGCCCTGCGCGGCGATCCGCTGCTGCAAGCGCGCCTGAAGCTTTTCCAGATCGGCCGGATCGGCCTTCCCGGCGGCATGAATGCCGAGCCCCTCGCCCGAGTAGCGCGGCACGATATGCACGTGGATGTGGAACACCGTCTGCCCCGCCGGCGCACCATTGAACTGCGCGACCTGCACACCATCCGGCTGCAGCTCGTCGACGATCACCCGGGTGAGCTTCTGCACCACGGCCATGACCTTGGCCAGCGCTTCGGTATCCACATCGAGGATGTTGCAGGCCGCCGAGCGCTTGGGAATCACCAGCGTGTGGCCGAAGGACTGCGGGAACAGGTCGAGGAAGGCCAGTACGTCGTCATCCTCGTAGAGTTTGTAGCAGGGCGCATCGCCGCGAATGATCTGGGCGAAGATGTTCTGCGGATCGTAGGGCGTGGTCAGGGACACCTGGAGTTCTCCGGCAAGTGGAAAAGGCAGACATTAGCATTCTCCGCGCGGCTGCGACCCGTGCGGCGATGCTTCGGAACGTTGCGGGCCTGGCCGCGCTCTCAAGCTCATCACCCCCGCGATCCGAGGTTATTCCGATGCACGTACGCGCCGTCGCCCCGATTGCTGCTGCAGTCGCGCTTTGCCTTTCATCGCTGTCCGCCATGGCCGCCGAAATCAAACCTGCCGAGCTGCTCAAACAGGCCAAGGCCGAACAGAGCGCCTATATCGCAACCGTGAAGCAGCTGGTGGCGGTGGATACCGGCACCGGCCAGGTCGAGGGTCTGGCCACAGTCAGCCAGATGCTGGTCGAGCGCCTGCAGGCACTGGGTGCGGAGGTCAGCACCAGCCCCGCGACGCCATCGGCCGGCGACAACATCGTCGGCACCCTCAAGGGCAACGGCGGCAAGGACTTCCTGCTGATGGTGCATTACGACACGGTGTTCGCCGACGGCACCGCCGCGGAGCGCCCGTTCCGCATGGACGAGCAGCGCGCCTACGGCCCCGGCGTGGCCGATGCCAAGGGTGGCGTGGCGATGATTCTGCACGCGCTGGAGCTGCTCAAGGCGCAGCAGTTCGACGACTACGGCACGATCACCGTGCTGTTCAACCCGGATGAGGAAATGGGCTCGGCCGGCTCGAAGAAGATCATCGCCGAGCTGGCCCGCAAGCATGATTACGTCTTCTCCTACGAGCCGCCGGATCGCGATGCGGTGACCACCGCCACCAATGGCATCAATGCGGTGATGCTGGAGGTGAAGGGCAAATCCTCCCACGCCGGTTCCGCACCTGAGGAGGGTCGCAACGCCGTGCTGGAACTGGCGCACCAGCTGGTGCAGCTCAAGGACCTGGGCGACCCGGACAAGGGCACCACGGTCAGCTGGACCATGATCGCCGGCGGTGAGAAGCGCAACATCATCCCGAACAAGGCTACCGCCGAAGCAGACATGCGCTACTCCGATATCAGCGAGACCGAACGCGTGCTCGCCGATGCGCAGAAGATCATCGAGAACAAGCTGATCGACGACACCCGCGTCGAGCTGCGCGTCGACAAGGGCCGCCCACCGCTGGCGAAGAATCCGGCATCGGAGCGCCTGGCCGAAACCGCACAGCGCCTGTATGGCGAGATCGACCAGCGTATCGAGCCGATCGCCATGCGCTTCGGCACCGACGCCGGCTACGCCTACGTGCCGGACAGCGACAAGCCGGCCGTGCTGGAAACCATGGGTGTGGTCGGTGCCGGGCTGCACTCGGAAGACGAGTACATTGAGCTGTCGAGCATCGCGCCGCGGCTGTATCTGACGACGGCAATGATTCGCGCATTGTCCGCCGAAGACGCCGCACGCTGACACGCTATCCAGGCCCGAGCGAGGGGCGAAGGTCGCAGTAGGCGAAAGCCAGCGCTGCGGGTATCTTCGCCACCACCCATTTCAGGACTGCCCGCTCGATGCTTCGCTTCGTCACCCTCTGCGCACTGGCGCTGTTCGCCTGTACTGCCCACGCCAAGGTCGAGGTGCTGCCGCTGGAACATGAAGATCAGGGCCTGGTGCTGGTCGCGCGCGTTACCGAACAGATTGCGCCGGGTGACTACGAGGCGCTGCTCAAGGGCATCATGGCCCGCCCTGGCAAACACGCGCGCAAGCTGCTGATCCTCGACAACATCGGCGGCAGCGCAGCGGAAGCCATGCGCATGGGCTATCTGCTGCGCGAGACGGGCTTCGACGCCCTGGTGCCGGCGACCGCGGTCTGCCAGGGCAGTTGCATCTACCTGCTGGCGGCGGGACGGCAGCGCACCGTGCGCGGCTATGTCGGCCTGCATCGGCCCTACGTCGCCAATGGCGAGTCGGCGCAGTCCATCAGCCAGCGACCACACCGCGCACCACGCATCTACTTCCGGGACATGGGCGTCAATACGCGGCTGGCGGACGACATGCAGCTGATCGAACCGTGGCGCATGCGCGTGCTCACGCCAAAGGAGCTCGCGCGTTATCGGCTGCAATAGTGTGATTCGCAGGCTGCACTACTGCATTCCGGTCGTCGCGCTATCGCTCGGCCTGGCCCTCGGCATGATCGAGCCGGTTGGCGCGCTGGCCGTTCTGCTATTCGCTGGCTGGCTTGTCGCTCAGCCGCACATCCCCAACTCGCCGTGGCTGTTCGGTACGCTGCTCGGCGCCCTGTTGCTCGCCGCACATCTGCTGCCCGGCTTCAGCCCGCTGCCGCTCGGCCCACCGCAGGATCTGGGCGGAGCCTCGCCCTGGCAATTGCACATCAGCCCGGACAAGGCAATGGTCGCGGCACTGCTGCTGGCCTGGTGGCTGGGCCGGCCACGAACGGATTGGCGCTCGATCAGACTCACCCTGCTTGCGTCAGGCGCCTGCCTGATTCTCGTCCCGCTGCTGGCGCTGGCCTCTGGCGTGCTGGGCTGGCAACCGAAATGGCCGGCGCTGTTCCTGCCTTGGCTGCTGATCAACCTGGGCATCACCTGCCTGGCCGAAGAGCTGATCTTTCGCGGCCTGCTGCAGCGTGCACTGGCCGGACGCTTCGGTGCAGCCATCGGCATCGGCCTGGCGACTGCCCTGTTCGGCGCCGCGCACCTGCCGGCAGGCTTCGGTTTCGCCGGACTCGCCACGCTGGCCGGTCTGGGCTACGGCCTGGCCTTCCATTACTCCGGTGATCGCCTGTGGGTTGCGGTGTTTCTGCACGCTGCGGTCAACAGCCTGCACCTGCTGTTGCTGACCTATCCCCTGCGCTAAGCAATATTTTTTTCAACGACCTGTCGATTCCTCCGGCGCCCGTTCGACCAGTGATCGGAGCCGGCGGAAATTGCCGTATGCCCGTCTAGGCTCTTTCCATTCCACTGAAGGAGTCCACCGATGCGTTTCATGGTGATGATCAAGGCCACCCCACAAACCGAAGCCGGAGAGATGCCCAGCGAGGACGTTCTCACGGCGATGGGCCGCTACAACGAAGACCTGGTCAATGCCGGCGTGCTGCTCGGCGGCGAGGGCCTGCACCCCAGCCACAAGGGCGCGCGCATCCGTTTCAACGACGGCCAGTGCAGCGTCACCGATGGCCCGTTCGCCGAAACCCGCGAGCTGATCGCCGGCTACTGGCTGTTCCAGACCACCTCGTTGCAGGAGGCCGTCGACTGGGTCAAGCGTTGCCCGCAGTCGGCCATCGGCGATGCGGAAATCGAGATTCGCCAGATATTCGAAGCGGAAGATTTCGGCGCCGAGTTCACCCCCGAACTGCGCGAGCAGGAAGACCGCCTGCGCGCGCAACTCAATCAATGACCGCAAGGAGCAAGCAATGAAGATCACCACCTACCTCACCCTCGACGGCACCACCCGCGAAGCGTTCACCTTCTACAAGGATGTGCTGGGCGGCACGCTGGAAATGATGACCTTTGCCCAGGCGCCGGATGCCGAGCAGTTTCCCGCCGAGTACCGCGAACGGATCATGCACGCCTGCCTGAACCTCGGCGATGGTGTGCTGATGGCCTCCGACTCCTTGCCCGACACCTGTGGTGGCGGGCCGTACGAAGGCATCAAGGGTTGCTCGGTTTCCCTGCATCCGACCAGCGTGGATGAAAGCGAAAAGCTGTTCGCCGCACTGGCCGAGGGCGGCACGGTGATCATGCCGCTGGAGAAAACCTCCTGGGCGGAGCGTTTCGGCATGCTCACCGACCGCTTCGGCGTGTCGTGGATGGTTAACTGCGAGCAGGGCTGAAGCATTCAGCCCTTTTACGCCGGGGACAATCGTGGTTGATTCGCATCTGGAGAGGCAGCGACTTTTGTTATAACGTATCGCACCTTTCGGCGGGCGCAGCGAGTCTGCGCCTGCATTGCGATCATCCTGCTGTGAGCCGCTCATGCCCTCCCCCGATTTCACTCCGCCAGCCGCGGCGCGTCTGCAATCCATCGACGCGCTGCGCGGGCTGGTGATCCTGTTCATGCTGCTGGACCATGTCCGCGAAACCTTCCTGCTGCATATGCAGGTGCCCGACCCGATGGATGTGGCGGTCACCGAGCCGGCGTTGTTCTTCAGCCGCACCCTGGCGCATCTCTGCGCGCCGGTATTCATCTTCCTGACCGGCCTGTCGGCCTTTCTTTATGGCGAAAAGCACCAGGACCGCCGTGCAGTGTCGAGCTTTCTGCTCAAACGAGGGCTGTTCCTGGTGGCGCTCGAATTCACCCTGGTCAACTTCGCCTGGACGTTCCAGTTCCCGCCGCAGGTGATCTATCTGCAAGTGATCTGGGCGATCGGCCTGAGCATGCTGGCGCTCTCGGCGCTGCTTTGGCTGCCGCGCCCTGCGCTGATCGTGCTGGGACTGGTGATCATTGGCGGCCACAACCTGCTCGACCCGCTGCAGTTCTCCGCAGACTCAGCATTGCACGTCCCCTGGGCCATCCTGCACGACCGCGGCTGGATCGAGGTTTCGGAAAACCTGCGGCTGCGCACTTCCTATCCGCTGCTGCCGTGGATCGGCGTGATCGCCCTTGGCTACGCTGTCGGGCCCTGGTTCGCCAGGAACGCCGACCCCGAGCGACGCCAGCGCAACCTGGGCGGCTGGGCTCAAGGTACCCTGCTGACCTTCGTTTTGCTGCGGCTGATCAACAGCTACGGCGAACAGCCCTGGGTCGTCGGCGAGGACGGCCTGCGCACGCTGATGAGCCTGCTCAACGTCACCAAATACCCGCCGTCGCTGCTGTTCCTGTGCCTGACACTGGGTTGCGGCCTGCTGCTCCTGCGTTACTTCGAACGCAAGCAGGGCCGCGCCTGGCTGCGACCGCTCAGCGTGTTCGGTGCGGCACCGATGTTCTTCTACCTGCTGCACCTGTACGTGCTGAAGTTGCTCTACATCGCCGCCGTGGCGATCTGGGGTCTGAACCGCGGCAATCACTTCGGCTTCGATGCGGTGTGGCCACTGTGGCTGTGCACCCTGGCGCTAGCGGTGCTACTGTTCCCGGCGGTGCGCTGGTTCGCCGAACTCAAAGCACGGCGCAGGGACATTGCCTGGCTGAAGTACCTCTGAAGCGGCCCTGCGACAGTGCGAGGTCCGCGGCGCTCGGCCAGCCAGCCGGTCAGGGCCGCGGCGTCGCAAAAATGCAATTGCAGCGGCGCCGGCAAAGGCTCAACCTTTCGCGGATCAGTTGAACGGCAGGAAGGAACGGCGGCGTGGATCTGTTATTTCTCGGCACTTCATCCGGCACCCCCACCCGCGCGCGCAATGTCACCGCCCTGGCCTTGCTGGAGGACACCGGCAAGAGCTGGTACCTGATTGACTGCGGCGAAGGCACCCAGCACCGGCTGTTGCGCACGCCGCTGTCTCTGCACGACCTGCGCGCCATCTGCATCACCCATGTACATGGCGACCACTGCTACGGCCTGCCCGGTCTGCTCGCCAGCGCCGGGATGATGGGGCGCAAGGCCGCGCTGACGATCATCGCGCCGCAGGGCATCGAAACCTGGGTGCGCGCCACGCTGGAGATGAGCCAGAGCTGGCTGGGCTACGACCTCGACTTTCACGCGGTCGAATCGCTGGGCGAGTGGCGCAACCTGAACATGCGCATCGAGGCCACCGCCCTGTCCCACCGTGTGCCCTGCTACGGCTACAGCTTCACCGAGGCCCGGCCTGATCCGCGGCTGGACATCGACCGCCTCGAACGCGACGGCGTGCCCCGCGGCCCACTCTGGGGCCAGCTGGCACGCGGCTTCGATGTCGAGCACGAAGGCCGGATACTGCGCAGCGACGACTACCTGAGCTTCAGCCGTGCGCCGCAACGCATCGTCATCGGCGGCGACAATGATCGTCCCGAACTGCTTGCCGAGGCCTGCCGCGGCGCCCAGTTGCTGGTGCACGAGGCGACCTACACCGAAGCAGTCGCCAACGATGCGCGCAACGACTTCGGCCACAGCACGGCGGCATCGGTGGCACGCTTCGCGCAAACGGTGGGCCTGCCGAACCTGGTGTTGACCCACTTCAGCGCGCGTTACCAGAAGAATGCCGGGCGTGGTCACTCGATCGACGACCTGTGCGCCGAAGCCAGCACCCTTTACGCCGGTAAGCTGCTGCTTGCCGAAGACTTCATGCGCCTGCACCTCGGCAAGGACGGCCAGCTGACGCCCGTCGAGCCACCTCGCCCACGCCCGCCGCGCTGAACCGTAAAGATCGTCTGCAAACGCAGCGCCTGCAGCCCGGCTGACTACACTGGCTGCTGCATCTGCTGTCAGCGCAAACACCCAGCATCGCTTTCGATACTCGACGGAGCCGCCGATGGAACGTCTTACCGCGAAAGACTTCGCCCCCGAACTGCTCGAGCTCTACGACTTCTACGTCCACGGCAAGCTCAGCCGCCGGGAATTCCTCGACCGCGCCGCGGCCTTCACGCTGTGCAGCACGGCCGCCGTGGCGGTGCTCGATGCGCTCACGCCCAACTATGCGTTGGCCCAGCAGGTCGCCTTCACCGATCCGGACATCATCGCCGAATACGTCAGCTACCCATCGCCCAACGGCCACGGTGAGGTGCGCGCCTACCTGGTCCGTCCGGCCAAGGCCGAGGGCAAGGTGCCAGGCATCGTTGTCGTCCACGAGAATCGCGGCCTCAACCCCTATATCGAAGACGTCGCACGGCGCGTGGCCAAGGCCGGTTTCGTCTCCCTCGCACCGGACGGGCTGAGTTCGGTCGGCGGCTATCCCGGCAACGACGACAAGGGCCGCGAACTGCAGGCCGCAGTCGATCCGCAGAAACTGATGAACGACTTCTTCGCCGCCATCGAATGGCTGATGGCCCACGAAGCCACCACCGAAAAGGTCGGCATCACCGGCTTCTGCTATGGCGGTGGCGTGGCCAATGCCGCCGCGGTGGCATACCCGGAACTGGCGGCGGCAGTGCCGTTCTATGGCCGTCAGGCCAATCCGGCGGATGTGGAGAAGATTCAGGCACCGTTGCTGTTCCAGTTCGCCGAACACGACGAGCGCGTCAATGAAACCTGGCCCGCCTATGAAGCCGCGCTCAAGGCGGCCGGCAAGCACTACGAGGCCTACATCTACCCGGGCACACAGCATGGCTTTCACAACGACAGCACCCCGCGCTACGACGAGCAGGCGGCTGAGCTGGCCTGGCAACGCACCATCGCCTGGTTCCAGCGTTATCTGAGCTGATGGCTACTGCCGTAGCGGGCGATACCGTCAGGCTCCAACCCTGCGCTGGCCTGATTTGCCTCCAGAACGCCCGCGCGTTGTCCCGCGCAGCAGTGCGGGTTTCGGCTGCATTGCCTGCCCGAAGGCTGCAGCACACTGGCGATACATCCGTCACTGCATGTTGACGTTTACGTAAAAGACCAGTACTGCTATGTGGTCCGCACCGCTCAGGAAAGCCCTCCATGACCACTAGCGCAACGCTCGGCAACGCCCCGACCGACCTCTGGGTGCAGAGCACGCATGGGCAGATGTTCGTCCGTAGCTGGTTCCCCGACGCCGGCGCGCTGCGCCCGAACTGCGCACCGATCCTGCTGCTGCACGAGTCGCTCGGCTGCATCGAACAGTGGAAGGATTTCCCCGCCGCGCTCGCCCAGGCTACCGGCCGCACGGTGGTCGCCTATGACCGGCTGGGCTTCGGTCGCTCCGACCGCTTGACCGCTCCGCCTGCGCCGACCTTCGTCGAGGATGAAGCCGCGCATGGCTTCGCCCAAGTGCTGGACCATCTGGGTATCGAGCGTTTTGTGGTGGTCGGTCACAGCGTCGGCGGCAGCATGGCGGTGCATTGTGCCGCGCAATATCCCGCAGCCTGCCAGGCGATGATCACGATGTCGGCGGTCACCTTCGTCGAACCCCGCACGCTGGAAGGCATCCGCCAGGCCAGAAGCTGGTTCGCCGACCCCGCACAGCGCGAACGCCTGCGCCGCTACCACGGCGAGCGCAGCGACTGGGTACTCAGCGCGTGGATCGACACCTGGCTCGCGCCCGACTTCGCCTCGTGGACCCTCGCCCACGCCCTGCCTCGAGTCCGCTGCCCGGCACTGGCCATCCATGGCGACAACGACGAATTCGGCTCCGAACGCCACCCGCAACTGATCGCCCGGCACGCCGGCGGCCATGTCGAACAGGCGCTGCTGCCCGACGTCGGCCACGTGCCGCATCGCGAGCAGCCGGACGTAGTGCTGGAGCGGGTTGGACGGTTCTTGCGGGCGATCGGCTAAGGCCTTGCCTGGCGTTTCTCTCGGCGACCGGGCCTTCGGAAGGGCGGCGTTGCAGGAGGCGTCATTAACGGCGGATGGTCAGCCCGATTACCCGCGAGACGACCAGGGCGATGTACATCAGCCCTGCAATTTCCTCGAGCATGACCAGTGCCCGCGCCACAGGCCGCAGCGGCAGGATGTCACCGAGGCCAACACCGGAGAGTACGGTGACGCTGAGAAACAGCAGTTCCATCCACGAGCGAGGCTCATCCGGCTGCAGGATAGCGACGAAACTGCCCGGGGCAACGAGCTGGCAGGCCGCATAGGCGTAGGCGAACGCCCACGCCAGCAGCGTGAAGGTGGCACCGACGGCAAACAGTTCGTCCGTCGTCGTGCGCTGGTCTTCCATCATGTAGCCGATCAGGCCAGCCGCCGCATAGAAGTAGAACATCGACTCGGTCACGACCAACGCCAGATGCAGGCCGGGCACGGCTGTCAGTTCGACAGCAAGCGTCAGCCCAAGGATTGCAGCGGCCATCAGGAACGCCAGCGAATGCAGCGTCGGGCTCCGGTTGACGATGCGCAACGCCAGGACCAGCACCACAACGCCGAATGCACCAAAGGCAGCGCGGCCGAGCGGGGTGTTTTCCATGAAGGGATACAGCAGGATGCCGAGCAGCTGGACAAACAGCAGCGCTGCCGAGGGATAACGCACGAGGTAGGTCAGCATTGATTGCCTATCGATGTATCAGCCAGCTCGGGTGTAGCGGGAGCGGAACGCGCGGCAGGGCACTGAAAGTGCCCTTAGCCCTTGAACCCCTTCGCCACCAGATAGACCTCACGCGAACGCGGGCGCGATGCTTCCGGTTTGCGGATCGACACCTTCTCGAACGAGCTGCGCACATCCTTGAGGAAGTCGTCCGAGCCTTCGCCCTGGAAGACCTTGACCACGTAGTTGCCGCCGGGCTTGAGCACCTGGCGAACCATGTCGAGGGTCAGCTCGACCAGGTACATCGAAGCGGCCTGGTCGGCGGCGGCGACGCCACTGATGTTCGGCGCGATGTCGGAGACGATCAGATCGGGCTGCCGGCCATCGAGCATGTCGAGGATCTGCTGAAAAACAGCGTCTTCGGTGAAGTCGCCCTGCACGAAGTCGACGTTGTCCAGCCCGCCCATCGGCAGAATGTCGGTCGCCAGCACCCTGCCCTTTTCACCGACGATACCGCCTGCCACCTGCGACCAACCACCGGGGGCCGAGCCGAGGTCCATGACCAGCATGCCGGGGCGTATCAACTTGTCCTTCTCGTTCAGCTCGATCAGCTTGTAGCTGGAGCGCGAGCGCAAGCCGTCCTTCTGGGCGCGTTTGACGAAGGGATCGTTGACGTGTTCATCCAGCCAACGACGGCTGCTTTTGGATCGTTTCATGATAGAGCCAACCACGGAGAATCAAGGTAAGACGCGGACCAACAGGCGCAGCAAGGTACAACCATTGGACGCAAAGTGGCGGCGATTATAAGCCGATAATGCCGCCCCGCGGGCGCTGGTCGCAGCACACAGGCCGTGGAAGGCCATCAGCGCAGCCTGACAGGCACGAGCGGCGACGGGTACAATCCGCGCCCTACTCCCCGCCCCTTCTTCTTCCTCTGCCGGAGTCACCGGCCAGGATTACCGCCATGATTCGCATCAACGAGCTGTCCCTGCCCCTTGATCATTCCGCCGATGAGTTGCGCCAGGCCATCGTCAAACGCCTGAACATCAGCGACGCCGATCTGCTGAATTTCACCGTATTCAAGCGCAGCTACGATGCGCGCAAGAAGAACAGCGTCATTCTGTTCATCTACATCATCGATCTGGAGGCCCGCGACGAGGCGGCCATCCTGGCGCGCTTTGCCGATGACCACAACGTGCGTCCAGCGCCAGACACCAATTACTACCCTGTGGGCCAGGCGCCAGCCAATCTGAGCGAGCGCCCGCTGGTGGTGGGCTTCGGCCCCTGCGGACTGTTCGCCGCGCTGCTGCTCGCACAGATGGGCTTCAAACCCATCGTGCTCGAGCGCGGCAAGGATGTGCGCAGCCGTACCAAGGACACCTGGGCGCTGTGGCGCAAGAAGGTCCTGACGCCGGAATCCAACGTGCAGTTCGGCGAGGGCGGCGCCGGGCTGTTCTCCGACGGCAAGCTCTACAGCCAGATAAAGGACCCCAAGTTCTACGCGCGCAAGGTTGTGCACGAGTTCGTTCGTGCCGGCGCACCGGCCGAGATCATGTATGTGAGCAAGCCGCACATCGGCACCTTCCGGCTCACCGGTGTGGTCTCGACCATGCGCGAGGAAATCATCGCCCTCGGCGGCGAAGTGCGCTTCGAGAGCAAAGTGACCGATCTCGTGATCAACGATGGCCAGCTCGAAGGCGTGGTGCTGGCCAGCGGCGAGACGATCAAGAGTCGCCATGTGGTGCTGGCGCTGGGGCACAGCTCCCGCGATACCGTGCGCATGCTGCATCGCCAGGGCGTGTTCATCGAGGCCAAGCCGTTTGCCATCGGTTTCCGCATCGAACACCCGCAGGGCATGATCGACCAGGCCCGGCTGGGCAAGTACGCCGGCCATCCGGAGCTGGGTGCTGCGGACTACAAGCTGGTGTACCACGCCAAGAACGGCCGTGCGGTCTACAGCTTCTGCATGTGCCCGGGCGGCACCGTGGTGGCCGCCACCTCCGAGCCAGGCCGCGTGGTGACCAATGGCATGAGCCAGTACTCGCGCAACGAACGCAATGCCAACGCGGGCATCGTGGTAGGCATCAACCCTGAGCACGATTTCCCCGGCGACCCGCTGGCCGGCGTGGAGCTGCAGGAGCGCCTGGAATCGCGCGCTTATGAGCTGGGTGGCAGCGATTACTGCGCCCCCGCGCAATTGGTCGGCGACTTCATTCGCGGCGTGCCATCTACCGCGTTCGGCGAGGTCGAACCCTCCTACAAACCGGGCGTGCGCCTGGGCGATCTGGCGCCCTCGTTGCCCGAGTATGCAATCGAGGCCATCCGCGAAGCGCTGCCGGCGTTCGGCAAGCAGATCCGCGGCTTCGATCGTGCTGATGCGGTGCTTACCGGCATCGAAACCCGCACCTCGTCGCCGGTGCGCATCACCCGTGACAACGAGACGTTGCAAAGCCTCAACCTGCGCGGTCTGTATCCGGCCGGTGAAGGCGCCGGTTACGCCGGCGGCATTCTCTCGGCAGGCGTGGATGGCATCAAGGTCGCCGAGGCGCTGGCCAAGTCGATGCTGGCTGAAGTGGAACACACCGAAGTGCAGAGCAACTGAGCGCCGACCTGATGAAACTCGACGACATCAAGAAGCTGCACCAGAAAAAGTACCGGGCCGAGTTCGGGCATTTTCTGGTGGAGGGCGAGCATCTGGTGCTGGAGCTGCAGAAGGCGGCCTTGCATAACCCGCTGCTGCAACGCAGCGAGCTGTATGTGACCAGCGCCTACGAGCACTGGCAAAGCCCGTTCAAGCCCCACCTGATCAGCGATCGCCAGATGGCGCAGATCGCCGATACCAAGACCCCGCAGGGCATCGTTGCGCTGGTGCCGATGCCAGCGACAGGCGCGCCGGTTGCTGCGCCCCTCGCGGGCGAGCGCGCCATCTACCTGCATGAAATCCAGGACCCGGGCAATCTGGGCACCATCCTGCGCACCCTGGCCTGGTTCGGTAATTTTCGCTGCCTGCTCAGCCCCGGCAGCGTCGACCCGTACAACCCAAAGGTCGTGCGTTCGAGCATGGGCGCTATCTTTCATGCGCCGATGGAGCTGGATGTTGGACTGGATTCGTTGCACACCCGCTTCCAGCGCATCGCCTGCCTGGATATGAGCGGCGAGCCGGTGCAATCGGCGAGTTTCCGCGCCTTCGATTGCTACCTGTTCGGCAACGAAGCCCGCGGCGTGCCACGCGAACAGCTGGCCTCACTCAAAGCCCAGCCATTCACGATTCCTGGGTGTGGCGCCATCGAATCGCTGAATCTGGCGGCAACAGTCAACATGTGCGCGTACGAATTGAGCAGATAGCCGCTGCTTGAGGTGGGCTGCACTATGCAGCCTGCTCGCCGCCCAGGGGTATGCGCACCGTGAACGTGGTGCCGCTACCGGCCATCGACTCGAACTCGATACTGCCGTGGTGAGCATCGACTATGGCGGATGCGATATACAGTCCAAGGCCGAGCCCCGCACCCGCACCGTACTCGGCGTTGCCGCTCTGGATGTGACGCACCATCGGATTGAAGAGGCTGCTTTTTGCCGATTCGGCGATGGGCCGGCCGACGTTGTGAACCGTCAGCGCGGCGATCCCCTCATCGCTTTTCAGGCTGACCGTGATCGGTGTCCCCGCCTCGCCATGCTCGACGGCGTTGCCAATCAGATTGGCAATCACCTGCTCCATTCGCGATTTATCGAACTGCCCAGGAAGACTCGGCTCCGACTGCAGGACGATCTGTCGGTCGGGGTTGTATGCCCTCGCCTCTTCAACCATGCCTTCACACGCGAGCGCCAGATCTTCGCTGTCCATGCGCACCGGGATGCCTACGCCTGAGTGCGTGCGGGTAAAGTCCAACAGGTCGCCGACGATCTTGATGGAGCGTTTCACGCTCGTATAGATACGCGACACGTTGATGGTCGGCTTTGGGGGCAGATCCCCTGTGCGTAGCAGTACGTCAGCACTCAGCAATATGGCGCCGAGGGGGCTTCGCAGGTCGTGGCCCAATATGCCGAGAAAGACATTTCGCGCGGCATCCACGGCGTCCGCATAGCTGACCACAGACTCGGCGAGGGACTGATCGATCGCTTCGTTGAAACGGACGATGTCCGAAATCTCGTGCTCTTTCGACGCAGCATCGGACGACATCCACAGGACCAGCACACTGGTGCGCAATGCCCGGTACTCGGCGATGACCTGCGCGATCGTGAAGCCCGAGGAATAGCGGATGTCGGCGTGGGTTTCCGCGGGAGTGGCATCTCGTGAAGGCGACGCCTTCCCATGGGATTTGGCGATCCGCGCCTTCACCGATTGGGCCGTGCGCAGATCGGCGGCGATCGCCAGCAACATCTGCTCCGCATGGTCCCGCAGCGCCACCGAATCCATGCCGTTGGCGGCGGGTGTCATCGTCTTGGCGAAGTCTTCCCACTGCTGAAGGATGGGTTCGATGTTTTCCAGAATGAAATCGGCCAAGCGCATGGTTTGCTCCTCGTGACTGAAACGGATGGTTGTAGCGACGACAGGTGTGTCAGTGAGGAGCGGAAGCCGAGACTACAGGGAAGCAGCGCCAGCAGTAGTAACTTTTAGCCGGCCGGTTTGCCTGAACGCGCTTGCTCATATCGGGCTACCAGCATTCGCGGATAACAGCCGAAAAATAAAGCTGCCCTTTGCGCGAGTTAACAGTTTTGCGCTTGTCGCGGTGCCGGTCGATGACAGCCCTACGAGCCCCACGCATCATGCTCGCTCGACGTCGTGCCGCAGGGCCCTCGCATGCAACCTACCCTTTCTGATTCATTGCTTGACTACGCCGGGCAAAGCTCGCCAGGGCGCAGGCGCAGCCATAATGAAGATGCACTGCTCTGCGCGCCGGAGCTGGGGCTCTGGGCCATCGCCGACGGCATGGGTGGGCATCAATGCGGGGAGGTTGCAAGCAGCCTGGCACTGTCTGCACTGCAGCAGGCGATCGAGGGCGGCGATTCGCTGCAGACAGCGGTTCAGCACGCCAACCAGGCAGTACTTGACGTGGCTGTGGACGACGGCATGGGCACCACGCTGGTCGCAGCACATTTCAAGGGTGCCGACTTCGAACTCACCTGGGTCGGCGACAGCCGCGCCTATCTGGTCACCTCCAACGGTATCGAGCAGCTTACGCGGGACCATAGCTGGGTGCAGATGATGATCGACGCCGGGGAGCTGAAGCCGGCCGAGGCTCAAGGCCACGCCTGGCGCAACATCATCCTGCGCTGCCTGGGACGCGAGGCGCCGCTGGAGGTCGGTGCCCACAGCGGCACCCTCAAGCCCGGCGAGCTGCTGCTGCTATGCAGTGACGGCCTGACCAACGAGCTGACCGACGCGCAGATCCATGCCAGCTGCACCTTTGCCGATACCCTCGAGAACCTGGTGGAACAGCTGATCGACCAGGCCAATGAACACGGCGGCCGCGACAACATCTCCTGCATCGTGATCGGCCGCACCGCCCCCCTCCCGGCGGCCGAGTCCCGCGGGCGGCGCTTCATCAACATGCTGTTAAAACCCCTCAAGTCGTAAGCAAGCGCGAGTTTCTACAATGCATCGGATGCTGGAAATACCGGGCTATCGCCTGCACAAGCGGCTCGGAAAAGGCGGAATGGCCGAGGTCTATCTGGCCACCCAGCTGTCGCTGGATCGCGAGGTGGCCGTCAAGGTGCTGTTGCGCACGGAAGATGCAGCGTTCACCGAGCGCTTCATCCAGGAAGGCCATATCGTCGCCTCGCTGCGCCACCCGGCCATCATCACCATCCACGACATCGGCCAGATCGCCGATGGCCGGCACTACCTGGCCATGGAATACCTCGGCGGGGGCGACCTGGCGCAACACCGCGGCATCGTCTTCTCACCATCGCGCGCGCTGGACATCATCCGTCAGCTGGCCGGCGGCCTGGCGGTGGTGCACGACGGCGGGCTAGTCCATAGAGACGTGAAGCCAGCCAATATTCTCTTCCGTGACGACGGCAGCGTGGTGCTCACCGACTTCGGCGTAGCCAAGGCCGTAGAGCTGGATAACGAGCTCACCCACTTCGGCATCGCCGTCGGCAGCCCTGCCTACAGCAGCCCGGAGCAGGCGCAGTGCCAGCCACTCGATGCGCGCAGCGACATCTACAGCCTCGGCGTGATACTCGCCGAGATGCTCACCGGGGCCAACGCGTTCCGCGCCAGCAGCTATCCGCAAACCGTGCTCAATCACCTGCAGATGCCATTGCCGCAACTGCCGCCAGCGCTCGCGCCCTACCAGCCATTGCTCGACCGCATGCTGGCCAAGCAGCCGGACGAGCGCTTCGGCAATTGCCGTGAGCTACTGGCGGCCATCGACACGCTCACCGAGCCGGACATGGACCAGACCCGCATCGCACCGGCGGCATTCATCGAGGCGCCGACCAGACGCCGCCGTCGCCGTCGTGGCATCGGCCGCTGGGCGGTGATCGGTGCGGCGCTGATCGTGACAGTCGCCGCATTGGCCGCCGGCGGCTACCAGTGGCTGCAATACAGCCGCATCAACGACTACCTCACGCGCGCCGAGGCACGCCTGGATGAGGGGCAACTGACTGCACCGGCGTTCGACAATGCCGACTACTACTACCGCCAGGCCCTGCGCCTGGATTCGGACAATGTCGAGGCCCTCGACGGCATACGCCGCGTGCTCGATGCGCGCATCGCCCAGGCACTGGAACTGGCGGCGCAACGGCTGGCAAACGATCAGTTGCTGCAACCCGCCGAAGACAGCGCGGTGCACTACTACCAGCAGGTGCTGGGCTGGTTGCCGGAAAACGAGGTGGCCCGCAACGGGCTGGTACAGGTCAGCGAGCGTTATGTCGAGCTAGCCGAAGCAGCCTACGGGCGCCGCGAGTTCGCCCTTGCGCTGGAGTACATCCAGCAGGGGCTGGAAGCCACCCCGGACTATGCGCCCCTGCTCGCGCTGCACGACGCGCATGCTCAGCGGGTTGCCAAGGCCCGGGCCCCGCGCCCGGTGAAACGCACAACGGCCAGCACCTCACGCGCCGCGCCGACCAACACGCAGACCTCGCAAGCGCCGGCCAACCCGGTCAAGCGCCTGTGGAACCGGATATTCAACCAATAATTCGCCGAGCGCCGTTTGGCTCAGACCGTCGCCCGCTCCGCTAAAAGGTACCGCGCCATGCTCAGGATCCACTTCGCTGACAATCGCCAAAGTCCGGTCTGGCTTGCCGATGAACGCTTCACCCTCGGTTCGGACCGCAGCAACAAACTGGTGGCCAACGACACCGGGGTCGCGCCATTTCACGCCGAACTGCTGCTGGAAAACCGCTTCTATTACCTCACCGACCTCGGCACGCCTGGCGGCACCTACGTCAATGACGAGAAGGTCGGCGAGCGCTACCAGATTCGTTCCGGCGACCGCCTGCGCCTGGGCGCGCTGGAATTGCAGATCGTCGATCCGGCCAAGGCGGGCACCAAGCTGGCGAGCGCCCCGCGCTGGCTGTTGCAGGTGGTCAAGGGCGAGAACCAGGGCCACAAGTACCACATCACCGGCTCGATGACCTTTGGCCGCTCGGTGAAATGCGAACTCTGCTTCAGCGATGCGGAGCTGTCCCGCCGCCACGCGGAGTTCTACCTCAAGGGCGATGTGCTGGAAGTGAAGGACCTGGCCTCAGCCAACGGCCTGCTGGTGAACCGCGAGAAGGTCACGACCGCTGTGCTGCAGCCGGGCGACCAGATCCAGCTGGGCAATACCACACTGCTGGTGATCGGGCCCAAGGTCAGCACCCCGGAAGTCGTCGACGAAGACGCTACCGTATTCGTCCGCGCCACCGACCTGCCCGCCACGGTCGCCCCCCAGCCGAAACCTTCCCGCCCCCGCCCTGCCACGCCGAACCCGCTGCACGCGGCGGCACCTGTTGCCGCCGCTCCTGCTCGTGAGCCAGGTAAATCCGCATGGCGCCTTGGCATGCTGCTCGGCGCGCTGGGGCTGGCCATTGTCGCCGGGCTGGTTGCGCAGCAGATGATCTAGCAACTAACAGGCTTGAGCGGCGGCCATGCAGTGCCGCTTTCTGCCCTAGCAGCCGGCGCCTGCCCGATGAAACCTCGGCACCTGATCAATGACTACCAACGCTACCCTCGCCCCCGACGCAGCGCCCGCAATCCTTCGAGGACCAACACCACAATCGCCGCCCAGATCGCCCCGTAGGTCAGCCACTGGTCCGGCGCGATGCTCTCGCCAAGCAGCAGCGCCACGACCACCAACAGTACCGGCTCGACATAGCTGAGCAGGCCGAACAGGGTCAGGCTGAGGTATTTGCTGGCGTTGATCATCAGCCCCAGCGCCAGCGCGCTGAGCGCGCCCAGGCCGGCGATCAGCAATGTCAGGCGGGGATTGCCGGCAAGCAGGTTCAACGTTTCACCGCTGCCTAGGACGAACAGCGCAGCAACCGGCAAGCTGATGACCAGGTCGACCCAGAGCCCGCCAAGACTGGCGGTGCCGAGCTTGCGGCGCAGAACGAAGTAGCACGGGTAGCCCAGGGCAACGGCGAGTACCGGCCATGACAGTGACGAAGCCAATAGCAGCTGGTTGCCCACGCCCACAGCCGCCAGCAGACAGGCCAGGCGTTGCAATCGACTGATCGTTTCGCCGAAAACCAGGCGCCCGGTAAGTACCAGTGTCAGCGGCAGCAGAAAGTAGCCGAGCGAAACGTCCAGCCCGTGGCCGTTGATCGGCGCCCACATGAACAGCCACAGCTGCAAACCGACCAGCGCCGAAGATAGTGGCAGCGCTAGCCACAGTCGCGCCTCTGCCGGTACGCGCACGAGGATCTCGCGGACCTCGCCCCAGCGACCGATGGCGAGCAGTAGCAACGCCAGGCAGGGTGCGGTGAGCAGAATGCGCCAGCCGTAGATCTGCTGGCCACTCAGCGGCTCGAGCAGCGACGTGTAGTAATACAGCGTCGCGAAGAGCATCGAAGCGCCCAGCGAGCCTGCCACGCCCACCAGGCTATTGCGGCTTTCCATGGGGTATCCCGCGTATCAGAACGTGACTAATCGAACGCCAGAACCCCGCATCAGGGCTCGGCCTGGCTCCACTGCTTGTTCAGGCGCTTGTCCGAAACCGCCATCCTGGTGCCAAGCTGCTGTGCCCAGAGCGAGACGCGATATTCCTCGAGCATCCAGCGATACAGCGCCAGCTCGGCATCGCGCTTGCCTTCCTGCAAGTGCTTCTTCAGCCGTGTCTGGTACTGCTCCCAGTAGCCGGCCAGCTCGCCGGACCAGACGCGATCACGCTGCAGCTGCGCACCGATCTTCTCGAAGCGTTGCTCGATGGCCTTGAGGTAGCGCGGGTACTCCTTCAGCCACTCGGCAGGCGTTTCGCGAACAAAGCCCGGATAGACCAGGTTGCCCAGCTGCGCCTTGATGTCGTTCAGCGCCACCGCCTGGGCCAGGTCGATCTTGCCCTTGAAGCGCTTCTGCAGGCCGTGCCAGTGCTTGAGTATTTCCAGTGTCAGGCGCGCCAGGCGTTCGGCATGCGCGGTCCAGTCGCCGCGCTTGCGCTCGGCCAGGGACGCCAGTGCGGCGCCGTCACGCGGTAGCTGGGCTTCGCCGTCGAGGATGCAGCTGTCGAGGCTGGCCAGCAGGATGTCCTCGACCAACGCATCGACCTTGCCCATGTCACGGTAGAGCAGGCCCAGTTCGGTGAGCCCCGGCAGCTTGTTGCGCAGGTACTTGGCCGGCTCCGCCAGCTGCTGCAACAACAGGCGCTGCAGCGCGCGACGATGTTGCCACTCGGCCTCGGCCTGGGTCGGGAAACGGCCTTCCTTGACCACCCCTGCCTCTTCCACCAGCGCCGGGTAGACGGTCATCGACAGCCCGGCCATCTTCGCCTGGGCCTTTTCTGCGACCTGGGCAAAACCCTTGGCTTCGACCGGCTTCTGTTCGGCCTTCTGCTGCTGCGGCGCCAGGGCGGCCTGGCTGGCCTCGGCGAAGCGCGCGGTGAGCTCAGCCAGATCACGCCCCTCACCGAGGAACTTGCCGCGGGCGTCGACCACCTCGATGTTCATCTTCAGATGGCTTTCCAGACCGGCTGCCGCCTCGGCCCAGGCGTCGTCCGATACGCGTGCACCAGTCATGCGCAGCAGTTCACGGCCCAGCGCCTCCGGCAGCGCGCCTTCACCGAAGGTGATCTTGGCCAGCGCGGCGCCGACGAAATCCGGCACCGGTACGAAGTTCTTGCGCAGTGCCTTGGGCAGGTTGCGCACCAGCGCCACCGCCTTCGTTTCCAGCAGCCCCGGTACCAGCCAGTCGAGCCGCTCGCTGCGCAATTGCGGCAACAGCGGCGCCGGGACGCGCAAGGTCACGCCATCGCGCGGGTGGTTGGGCTCGAAATGGTATTCCAGCGGCAACTGCAGCTCGCCGATGCTTAGGTGGTCCGGGTACTGCGCGGCGGTGACTTCGCTGGCCTCGCGGGCGAGCACGTCTTCCTCGCGCATGATCAGCAGCTGCGGGTCTTTCTGGCTTTCGCGCTTGTACCAGTTCTCGAAGCTGGCGGTCTGGTAGATGTCCGCCGGCAGGCGCGCAGCGTAGTAGGCGAATAGCGTTTCCTCGTCGGCGAGGATGTCGCGTCGCCGCGCCTTGGCTTCCAGCTCGTCGAGGCGTTCGAGCAGCTCGCGATTGGCGCTGAGCGCTCGCGCACGGCTGTGCATCTCGCCGCGTACCAGCCCTTCGCGGATGAACAGCTCGCGGGCAGCGGGCGGATCGATGGGGCCGTAATGCACGGGCCGACGGCCAACGACGATCATGCCGTAGAGCGTTACCTGTTCGTAGGCCACCACCTGTCCGCGCTTCTTCTCCCAGTGCGGCTCGAAGTGGTTCTTCTTGATCAGGTGGCCGGCCAGTGGCTCGATCCAGTCGGGCTCGATCTTGGCGACCATGCGCGCGAACAGCTTGGTGGTTTCCACCAGCTCGGCGGCCATCAGCCAGTTGGGCTTCTTGCGCCCGATCACGCTGGAGGGATGCACCCAGAAGCGCCGCTGGCGCGCGCCGAGGAAGTCGCCCTCCTCGGTCTTGTTGCCGATCTGGCTGAGCAGGCCGGCGAGGATCGCCTTGTGTACAGCCGCGTAGCTCTTGGCCTTCTGCGCCGCCTCGCTGGCTTCGGCCTGCTGGCGTAGGATGACGTTGACCTTGGTGTCGGTGGTCGGTGCGGGAGCGCCGGCGTGTTCCGGTGCTCGCTCCGCAGTGTTCTTTTCGCGGTCGAGACCACTCCCACGGGTATCGCCGCCCTTGTGGGAGCGGTCTTGACCGCGATTCTCCGCGGGAGCGCCAAGCTTGAGTTCACGGGCAATAAGCGTCAGCTGGCGATGCGCGTCGCGCCATTCACGCAGACGCAGATAGTTGAGGAAGTTCTTCCGGCACCAGGTGCGTAGTGGGTTGGAGCCCAGCTCCTGGCGCTTTTCCTCAAAACCGCGCCAGATATTGATCAGCGCGGCGAAGTCCGAGTCGGGGTCCTTCCACTGCGCATGGGCCTGATCGGCGGCCTGCTGGCGGTCGGCCGGACGTTCGCGCACGTCCTGCACCGAGAGTGCGCTGGCGACAATAAGCACCTCGGCCAGGCTGCCCTGCTGTGCGGCTTCGAGAAGCATGCGACCCAGTCGCGGGTCGATCGGCAGGCGCGCCAGCTGGCGGCCCAGCGGGGTCAGCTGGTTCTCGCGATTGACCGCCGAGAGCTCCTGCAACAGGTTGAAGCCGTCGCTGATGGCCTTGCCATCGGGCGACTCGATAAAGGGGAAATCCTGAATGTCGCCCAGGCGCAGATGCAGCATCTGCAGGATCACCGCGGCGAGGTTGGTGCGCAGGATCTCCGGATCGGTGAATTCCGGCCGGCCGAGGAAGTCTTCCTCGCTGTAAAGCCGAATGCAGATACCCGGCTCGACCCGCCCGCAGCGCCCCTTGCGCTGGTTGGCGCTGGCCTGGGACACCGCCTCGATCGGCAGCCGCTGAACCTTGGCGCGGTAGCTGTAGCGGCTGATGCGCGCGGTACCGGAATCGATCACGTAGCGGATACCGGGCACGGTCAGCGAGGTCTCGGCGACGTTGGTCGCCAGCACGATCTTGCGCCCCGGTCGCGGCTGGAAGATCTTCTGCTGCTCGGCCGGCGTCAGCCGCGCGTACAGCGGCAGCACCTCGGTGAACTTCAGATTGGCCTTGCGCAGCACCTCGGCCGCGTCGCGAATCTCGCGTTCACCGGGCAGGAACACCAGCACATCGCCGGGGCGCTTGCCGACGCTCTGCTCGTGGGCGGCGATCTCGTCCAGCGCGGCGAGGATGCCCTGGTCGACGGTGAGGTCGTCCTCGACCCGATTGCCGTCCTCGTCGATCTCGGCCGCCAGTGGCCGATACCAGGTTTCCACCGGATAGGTACGCCCGGATACCTCGACGATCGGCGCACCGTCGAAGTGCTGACTGAAACGTTCGAGGTCGATGGTCGCCGAGGTGATGATGACCTTCAGGTCCGGCCGGCGCGGCAGCAGGGTCTTGAGGAAGCCCAGCAGGAAATCGATGTTCAGCGAACGCTCGTGGGCTTCGTCGACGATGATGGTGTCGTAACGCTCGAGGAAACGGTCGTGCTGTGTCTCGGCCAGCAGGATGCCGTCGGTCATCAGCTTGATCAGCGAGCTGTCCTTGCTCTGATCCTCGAAGCGCACCTGATAACCCACCAGCTCACCCAGTGGCGTGCTGATTTCCTCGGCCACGCGAGTGGCGACGCTGCGTGCCGCAAGCCGGCGCGGCTGAGTATGGCCGATCAGCCCGTGCACGCCACGGCCGATCTCCAGGCAGATCTTCGGTAGCTGGGTGGTCTTGCCGGAGCCGGTCTCACCGGCAATTACCAGCACTTGATGCTTTTCCAGCGCGGCCTTGATCTCGTCGCGCTTGGCGGCGATTGGCAGGCTATCGTCGTAGCGAATGCGCGGCACGCTCTGCCTGCGCGCCTCGACCTTGGCGGCGGATGCCTGAAAACGCTCCAGCCACTGGGCCAGTTTGGCCTCGTCCGGCTGCTTTCTCAGCTCGTGCAGCTGCCGGCGCAGGCGGTGGCGATCAGCGAACAGGGCCTGGTCGAGATTCTTCAGCAGGGTATCGATAGCGGGCGTTGCGTCGGTCATGGACAGCCGTGGGGCAATTCGAGAAGGGCGCGATTGTCGCAGATTTGCCCGGCCGGCCGAAGGGAAAGGGTTTGTGCAGGGACCGCGCCGGCATGCCGGCGCGGTGTTCAGCCGATCAACGGATCCAGTGACCCCAGCGCGACTTCTCCTGTACCTGCTGGATGCGCATGCTGCCAATGCTCTGCTCGGCCGCTGCGGCGATCTCGTCATCGATCATCTTGGTCGACAACGAGAGCCAGCTGGTGGCGAAGGCCAGCGCATCACCGTGCAACTCCAGCGCCTCGGTGGAGATGTTGCCGAGGTTGTCGCATTCGTTGTGATAGCACGGATCGAACGGCTGGCCGGCTGCGCCGCCGTAACGCTGCGCCTGTTCCTCGGTCTTGATGTCCTCGGCACCGGTGAACAGACCGCCGAAGGCAATGCCGTCCTCGAAGAACTGTGCGTAGTCGGAGCGGAAATCGATCTCGGTGCCTTCAGACGGCGCATTGCGCAGCTGGAAGTAGGTGCGCAGCAGGCGTTCGATGGCGGCCGAGCCGGGTGGCCCCTGCAGGCCGAAGTCGGAACCATCGCCGTCATAGATGAAGTTGGCGTAGTTCGGCGAACCGATCATGTCGACGTTCAGGTAGGCCTTGATGCGCTGCTTCTGCTCATCCGGCAGCTGGTTGACGTAGTAGGTCGAACCCACCAGCCCCGACTCCTCGGCCCCCCACCAGGCAAAGCGTACCTTGTTTTCCGGCCGCGCCTTGCTCATCAGCAGGGCCATTTCCAGCAGCGCAGCGCTGCCCGAGCCGTTGTCGTTGATGCCCGCCCCTTCGAACACCGAGTCCAGGTGCGCGCCGACCATGACCACGTTGCCCGGATCGCCGCGGCGCGTTTCGGCCAGCAGGTTGTAGGTCTCGGTCTGCTCGCGCACCACGTCGACGTTCATGCTCAGTTGCAGCCCCGCGGTCTGCGACCAGGCCACGCCGTTATCGTAGGTCGAGAACATCACCGGGATGCCGCCGCTGTAGTCCTCGCCCAGGGTTGCGACCAGCAGCCCCTTGCGGTCCTCGGTGTCACCCTGGTTGAAGATGATGGCGCCAGCCGCACCGGCCGCCGCGGCATTGCTCGCCTTCTGCCCGAACGGACAGGTGCCGCGCTGCATCAAGGCGATGGCACCGGCCGGGAAGCCGGCGAAGTCCTCGGGCTCACAGCCGCTGGTGGAGGTGTTGCCAGCGCCGAGAGCCAGGTCGACCGGCACCACCGGTGCGGTGACACTGCCCGGATCGGTCTGATCGGCGTAGGTGAAATCCTCCTCCCAGACGTACTGCGCCGGCTGCGGCGCCACGGCGCTCAGCGTGCCGGGGCTGACCGGATAGAACGCAAGGAACGGGAAGGCCTGCACTTCGACGCGATAACCGGCGCGCTGCAGGCGGCTGCGCACGTAGTCGATCGACGCCTGATAACCGGGCTGACCTGACGCACGATTGCCGTCGTTCATCGTGGCGATGTCCTGCAACGCCTCCAGGTGCTTCATGACGTTGCTCGCCTGCATGCAGCGCGGCAAACCGACCGGCGTACCAACCAGCAACGGCGAACGGCACAACGCCGCGTTGGGCTTGTCCGGCGTCCAGAAGTCGTTGAATTGCGGGATGTCTACCTGCGGCGCCGCAAACGCGACGCTGCCAGTAAGTAATGCGAGAGAAGCAACTACCCGAACAGCATTGTTTTTTTTGTGCATGGGTAACTCATCCTTGCAACGGATTGCTGGGCAGGCCGCCTGTGGCTTGCGCCATCGTCCCCTACTGCTTTCAGCGGACGCGGCCATAGGGAGCTAGACCGAACGGCCGCCGTCTCGGTTCTGAGACAGCCGCCCGCCGGTAGCGCCGTTGATCGGGTTGCAGGGAACTTCATCGAGGCGCTTCAGTGGCGCCTTACGGAACGGTGCTGCGAACAGCGCCGTTCAGAAACGGCGACAGACGTTGCACCTGCCGCCGGAGAACGTCGAATCAGATTCGGAACTGACCGACCAGCTGCTGCAGTTGCACGGTCAGTCCATTCAGCTCGCGGGAGGTCTGAGCTCCCTGAGCGGCGTCGCTGGCCACACCGTCCACCGCATCGGCAATGTGGTGCACGCTGCGGTTGATCTCCTCGGCCACGGCGGTCTGCTCTTCGGCGGCGGCGGCGATCTGCGCGTTCATCGAGTTGATGGTGCCGATCAGTGCGGAGATGGCATCCAGTGACTCACCGGCCTGGTTGGCCTGGTCACGGGTGCTCTCGCCTTTCTCGCCAGCGCGCAACATGGTGGCGACGGTGTTGGAAGTGGCGCTCTGCAGACGGTCGATCATGCCCTGGATTTCACCGGTGCTCTGCTGGGTACGGCTGGCAAGGGCACGTACTTCGTCGGCGACCACGGCGAAACCGCGACCTGCCTCACCGGCACGGGCTGCCTCGATGGCCGCATTGAGCGCCAGCAGGTTGGTCTGCTCGGCGATGGCGCGGATCACGTCAAGCACACCAACGATGCCTTTCACGTCCTGCTGCAGCCCTTCCAGCGACTCACCGCTACCACGCAGCTCGCCCACCAGTTCGTGAATGTGGCGGATGCTCTGATCGACTACCTGCTTGGCCGCAACGCCCTGCTGATCGGTCTGCTGCGCCGCTTCGGCGGCACGCTGGGCGCTCATCGCGACCTCGTGGGCCGCGGCCGACATCTCGTTGATCGCCGTGGCGACCTGATCGGTCTCGCTGCGCTGGTCGGCCATGGCCTGTTCCGAGCGCTGCGCCTGGCTGGCCACCGCACCGACCAGCCCGCTCAATTGCGTGGTGGTGCCGGCGACCTGCTGTACCAGCGAATGGATCTTCGCGACGAAGCGGTTGAACGACATGGCCAGCTCACCCAGTTCATCCTGGCTGGTGATCGGTAGTCGCTGGGTCAGGTCGCCGTCGCCCTGGGCCATGTCATCCAGATTGCGCTTGATCAGCAACAGCGGACTGAGCAGGGCATTGCTCATGAAGACGGCTAGCAGCGCCATCAACGCCAGCAGCGCGAACGCCGAAACCAGCATGATGGCTACCAGCCCGTCGATGCGCTCCTGGAACTCTGCCCGCGCGGCCTGCACGTCGCGCTCGACGCCATCCAGGTTCAACGATGTGCCGAAGACCATGTTCCATTTGGGCAGGAATTCGGCATAGCCGACCTTGGGCACCAGCACACTGCTGTCACCCAGCACGAAGCTGTAGTCGACGTAGTGGCTGCCGTCCTGGCCGGCGCGCACCAGCTCGCGAATGGCGTAGACACCGTTCGGGTCACGGTAGTCGTAGAAGCTCTGGCCGATCTTGTCCTTGGTGTTGCCCTGCAGGATGCGCACGGCCTGGGAGTCATAGCCCCAGAAATAGCCGTCCTTGCCGTAGGACATCCGCTCGAGAATGGCCACCGCCTGATCGCGCGCCTGCATGTCGCCTTCGGCGGAGCGCTCGTGGATCGGCCCGATGGCATTGCGCGCAAGCTCGACGTAATGCTTGAGCTCGGCACGCCGATCCTGAATGAGGCTCTTGCGGGTGTGCTCTTCCTGCTGTTCGGCCAGTGCGCGCAATTCATAGACGGCGATGCCGCTGAGGAGGATGGAGAGCAGTAGAATCGGGCCCAGCGTGAGCAACAGCAGCTTCATTCGTAAACGAAGATTGGAGAGCATTCTGATCGATCCCTTTAGGTACCTGGAGCAAGAGAAATTGCGACAAAAAACAGGCGCCACTTAAGCACCAATTGCGCAAGTACCTTCGGGTTGTCGACCTGGCGGGAGCTTTCTTTACCCCATGAACGACGAAACCCTGCCTGGCAGGGTTTCGCAATGGCCCGTCCTAGAGCGGCTTGTCGATCAGATGCGGAACTGTCCCACCAGCCGCTGGAGCTGTTCGGCCAGACCATTGAGTTCACGTGCGGTTTGCGCGCCCTGGGCGGCATCGCTGGCCACACCGTCCACCGCGTCGGCGATATGGTGCACGCTGCGGTTGATCTCCTCGGCCACGGCGGTCTGCTCTTCGGCGGCGGCGGCGATCTGCGCGTTCATCGAATTGATGGTGCCGATCAGTGCGGAGATGGCATCCAGCGACTCCCCGGCCTGATTGGCGTGATCACGAGTGCCCTCGCCTTTCTCACCGGCGCGCAGCATGGTGCTGACGGTGTTCGAAGTTGCGTTCTGCAGGCGATCGATCATGCCCTGAATCTCGCCGGTGCTCTGCTGCGTGCGGCTGGCCAGCGCCCTTACCTCGTCAGCCACCACCGCGAATCCACGCCCCGCCTCGCCGGCACGGGCTGCCTCGATGGCGGCATTGAGCGCCAGCAGATTGGTCTGCTCGGCAATGGCACGAATCACGTCGAGCACGCCGACGATGCCTTTCACGTCCTGTTGCAGTCCCTCCAGCGACTCGCCGCTGCCGCGCAGCTCGCCCACCAGTTCATGAATCTGGTGAATGCTCTGGTCTACGACCTGCTTGGCCGCAAGGCCCTGCTGATCGGTTTCGCGCGCGGCCTCGGCGGCACGCTGGGCGCTCATCGCCACTTCGTGGGCAGCGGCCGACATCTCGTTGATTGCCGTGGCCACCTGGTCGGTTTCGCTGCGCTGATCGGCCATGGCGTGCTCTGAACGCTGCGCCTGGCTGGCGACTTCACCCACCAGGCCGGTCAGCTGCGCGGTGGTTCCGGCGACCTGTTGCACCAGCACGTGGATCTTCTCGACGAAGCGGTTGAACGATGCCGACAGCTCACCCAGCTCGTCACGGCTGGTAACCGGCAGGCGATGAGTCAGGTCGCCATCGCCCTCGGCCATGTCGTCGAGGTTCTGCTTGATCTGCAGCAGCGGCCGCAGAATGGCATTGCTCATCAGCACCGCGAGCACGGCAACGAGGATGAGCAGCAGCAGCGCGGACCCAAGCATGATCAGCGTGAGACTGTCGATGCGCGCCTGGAAGGCTGCCCGAGCCTCACCGACATCGCGCTCGACGTCATCCAGGTTCAGCGAAGTGCCGAATACCAGGTTCCATTTCGGCAGGTACTCGGCATAGCCGACCTTGGGCACCAGTGCATTGCTGCCCGGCACGGCGAAACTGTAGTCGACGTAGTGGCTACCGTTCTGACCCGCCTTGACCAGTTCACGAATCGCATACACGCCATTCGGGTCCTTGAAGTCGGCAAAGTTCTCACCGATACGCTCGCGGGTAGCGCCCTGGAACACGCGAACGGACTGCCCGTCGTAACCCCAGAAGTAGCCCTCGCGGCCGTAGGTCAGCCCTTCCAGCAGCGCCACGGCCTGATCGCGGGCCTGCAGGTCGCCTTCGGCGGAGCGCTCATAGATCGGCGCAATCGCATTGCGGGCGAGCTGCACGTAACTTTCGAGTTCGGCGCGGCGGTCGCGGATGAGACTGGCGCGGGTCTGCGTTTCCTGCTGGTCAGCCAGATCCTGCAGCTCGATCACCGCAACGCCGCTGAGCAGGACAGCGAGCAGCAGAATCGGGCCAAGGGCAAGCAAGAGCAGTTTCACTCGCAATCGTAGTGATGACAGCATCTGGAAATCCCCCATGAAAAACGCGGTTAAGTAGTGCCATTGTGCCACCGACTACATAATGAGGAGAACGCTACCAAGCGCTAATTCAAACTGTGACGGCCGCTGCCGATGAACGCTGTTCGCAAAAACGAAAAAACCCCGCCGAGGCGGGGTTTTTTCGTCGAGGTACGAGTACTACTTCTTGTGGCCCAGCTTGCGCAACTCTTCATCACGCAACTCACGGCGCAGGATCTTGCCGACGTTGGTGGTCGGCAGGCTGTCGCGGAACTCCACTGACTTCGGGCGCTTGTAGCCGGTCAGGTTATCGTGCATGTGCTGCATGACCTGCTCCTTGGTCAGGCTCTCCCCCGGCTTGACCACCACGAACAGCTTGATCGCCTCACCGGACTTCTCGTCCGGCACGCCAATGGCGGCGCACTGCAGTACCCCTGGCAGACCGGCAAGCACGTCTTCCAGCTCGTTGGGATAGACGTTGAAACCGGAGACCAGAATCATGTCCTTCTTGCGGTCAACGATGCGGATGTAACCGTCTTCCTGAACCACACCGATGTCGCCCGACTTGAACCAACCTTCGGCGTCGATCACTTCGGCAGTGGCCTCGGGGCGCTGCCAGTAACCCTTCATCACCTGCGGGCCCTTGATGCACAGCTCGCCGATCTCGCCTTGCGCCAGATCCTGGCCATCGTCATTGATGACCTTGAACTGCGTCGAAGGAACCGGAATGCCGATGGTGCCGATCTGGATGTGCTCGATCGGATTGACCGAGGCCACCGGGCTGGTTTCGGTCAGGCCGTAGCCTTCGCAGATGGGGCAACCCGTCACCTGTTTCCAGCGCTCGGCCGTCGCCAGCTGCAGCGCCATGCCGCCCGACAGGGTGACCTTGAGCGCGGAGAAATCCAGCTTGCGGAAGTCTTCGCTGTTGCACAGCGCCACGAACAGCGTGTTGAGGCCGACGAAGCCGCTGAAGCGATACTTCGACAGGTCCTTGATCATCGCCGGCAGGTCGCGCGGATTGGAGATCAGGATGTTGTGGTTGCCGCTGAGCATCATCGCCATGCAGTGAAAGGTGAAGGCGTAGATGTGGTAGAGCGGCAGAGGGGCGATCAGCACCTCGCTGCCGTCATTGAGGTTCGACCCCATCAGCGCCTTGCACTGCAGCATGTTGGCCACAATGTTGCGGTGGGTCAGCATCGCGCCCTTGGCGACGCCCGTGGTACCGCCGGTGTACTGCAGCACGGCGACTTCATCGCTGCTTGGCGATACGTCCCGCACTGCCTTGCCACGGCCCAGGGCCAGCGCGTCGTTGAGCTTGACCGCCTTCGGCAGGCTGTAGGCCGGAACCATCTTCTTCACATGCTTGACCACCGCGTTGATCAGCATGCGCTTGAGCGGCGGCAGCATGTCGGCGACTTCGGTGATGACCACGTGCTTGATGCCGGTCTTGGGCAGCACTTCCTCGGCCAGATGCGCCATGTTGGCGAGGCAGACCAGCGCCTTGGCGCCGGCGTCGTTGAACTGGTGTTCCATTTCCCGCGCGGTATACAGCGGGTTGGTGTTGACCACGATGAGGCCGGCGCGCATGGCCCCGAACACCACGATGGGGTACTGGATCAGGTTGGGCAGCTGCACGGCGATACGGTCGCCGGGCTGAAGATCGGTGTTCTGCTGCAGATAGGCGGCGAAATCGCCGGACAGCTTGTACAGCTCACCATAGGTCAGGGTCTTGCCAAGATTGCTGAAGGCCGGCTTGTCGGCGAAACGCTCGCAAGACTGCTTGAGCACAGCCTGGATGTTCTGATACTCGTCGGGATTGATCTCGCTGGAGACACCAACAGGATACTTATCCTTCCAGAAGTTATCGGTCATGAACCCCACTCCTAAGCAACAGCTTTATTACTGCGCGATGGCAGCTGTTTTGTTGTGATTTGTTAACTTTTGTACCACTAATCGGGCTAAAAGCGTGCCCGAGGTTAGCAGCTTTGCCCAGGAGCGAACAGAGTCCGGAACGCGTTGATTCGACATAAAGTGACCGGAACATATGTCCCGGTCACTCAATTTGAGCCGCCCTCTGCGGGCTGCGCCTGTCGTTATCAGGCGCTTTCACGCAACTCGCGGCGCAGGATCTTGCCCACCGGCGTCATCGGTAATGCATCGCGGAAAACGTAGTGCCGCGGCATCTTGTAGCCGGTGAAATTCTCCCGGCAATAAGCCTGCAGTTCTTGCTGGGTGAGGGTCGGATCGCTGGGCACGACGAACAGCTTGACCGCCTCGCCGGATTTCTCGTCCGCGACACCGATAGCGGCGCAGGCGGCGACCTTCGGGTGGGCCATCACCACGTCCTCGATCTCGTTGGGGTAGACGTTGAAACCGGAGACGATGATCAGGTCCTTCTTGCGGTCGACGATGCTGACGAACCCGTCCTCGTCGATCACCGCGATGTCGCCGGTCTTCAGCCAGCCCTCCTCGTCCAGCACCTCAGCCGTAGCTTCGGGACGCTGCCAGTAGCCCTTCATCACTTGCGGCCCCTTGACGCACAGCTCACCGCGCTCGCCGAGCGGCAAGGCGTTGCCTTCGTCGTCGATTACCTTGACCGTGGTACCGGGCACCGGTAGCCCCACCGTGCCGAGGCGCGAATGTTCGCCATGAGGATTGGCGCAGACGACCGGCGAGGTTTCGGTCAGGCCGTAGCCTTCGACAACGGTGCAGCCGGTCATGCTCTTCCAGCGTTCGGCGACTGCCGATACCAGGGCTGTACCGCCGGAATTGGTGCCTTTGAGCCGGGAGAAGTCGATCTTCTTGAACTGCGGGTGAGCCATCAGCGCGACGAACAGCGTGTTGAGCCCGAGGAACGCGGAGAACTGCCAGCGCTGCAGTTCCTTGACGAAGCCATTGATGTCCCGCGGGTTGGTGATCAGCACGTTGTGGTTGCCGGTCACCGTCATGCACATGCAGTTAACCGTGAAGGCGTAGATGTGATACAGCGGCAGCGGCGCGATCATCACTTCCTGACCTTCACGGATGACCGGGTGGCCCTGATCGTCCAGCTGCTGCATGTTGGCCCGCACCTGCTGCATGTTCGCCACCAGGTTGCCGTGGGTCAGCATCGCGCCCTTGGCCACACCGGTCGTACCGCCGGTGTACTGCAGCACGGCGACGTGGTCGAGTTCCAGCGGCGCGGGCTTGTGGCTGTGGCGTGCGCCGTCGCGCAGCACATCCTTGAAGGAAACGGCTTGCGGCAGGCTGTAATCCGGCACCATTTTCTTCAGGTGCTTGACCGCCGCGTTGACCAGCGCGCCCTTGAGCGGCGGCAACATGTCGCCGATGCGCACTTCGATCAGGTGCTCGATGGCGGTATCAGGCAGCACCTCCTGCACGTGGTGGCCGAAGGTATTGAGATACACCAGCGCCCGCGCGCCGGAATCCTGGAACTGGTGGCGCATCTCCCGCGCGGTGTACAGCGGGTTGGTATTGACCACGATGAGGCCGGCACGCAGCGCACCGAACACCGCGATGGGATACTGCAGCAGGTTGGGCATCTGAATGGCGATGCGGTCGCCGGGTTGCAGATCGGTGTGGTGCTGCAGCCAGGCGGCGAAAGCGGCGGAGTGGCGCTCCAGATCGGAGTAGCTGAGGGTGACACCCATATTGCTGAATGCGGGGCGGTCCGCGTGGGTCTTGCAGGCTCGCTCGAACACTTCGACGACCGAGCGGTAAGCACCTAGATCGATGTCGTTGGGCACGCCAGCAGGGCGTTTGTCATTCCAGAATTCAGGCTGCATTGTTATTGGCCTCTTTACCTGAGAGTGTCTGGCCCGCGCACAGCGGGCTCTGGCGAACTTATCAGGTCAGCGTCGCGACGCAACAGTCCAAGCCGCACAAATCACTGCCGTGAATCTTTCGTCACGCTGCCGGGACGGCCTGCACTCGGGACAATCGTGCTGCATGCCTCTAGAATGCAGCCCCAGCGCGCAAGTACCGGGCTGTGCCGGTTGCGCGAAACCTGATTCGATCAGGCGCAGCAGTTGACGCGCCCCGCCCCAGCATCTGAGGACTGTCCATGAGCACCATCAGCAACACGCCCTACGCCGAACTGGAAGTCGGCCAGCAGGCGAGCTTCGAAAAACACGTAGAGGAAAAGGACATCCAGCTGTTCGCGGCCATGTCCGGCGACCGCAACCCGGTCCACCTGGATGCCGAGTTCGCGGCTGGTACGCTGTTCAAGGAACGCATCGCCCATGGCATGTTCAGTGGCGCGCTGATCAGCGCCGCCGTGGCTTGCACCATGCCGGGCCCGGGCACCATCTATCTCGGCCAGACCATGAAATTCACCCGCCCGGTGAAGATCGGTGACACCCTGACCGTGCGCCTGGAAATCCTCGAGAAGCTGCCGAAGAACCGCGTGCGCATCGCCACCCGCGTGTTCAACCAGAACGATGAGCAGGTGGTCGATGGCGAGGCGGAAGTGCTCGCGCCACGCAAGCAGGAGACCGTAGAACTGAAGGAGTTGCCGCCGATCACCATCGGTTGAGCCTTCCACGTTCAGTGTCCCGTCGCGTGACGGAGGCAAGCTGAGGGCGCCTGTTTGGCGCCCTCTTCATTTCCAGCAATCCCTCCGCCTGCCCGGCACGGGCGACAAGCAGAACGCCATTACGGCCTTGGCCTACGCCCCGAGCAGTTCCCCAACGGAGGATGCGTATCGGATACCCCGCGCCGACCATCCAGCGAGCAGTACAAGAAGAACAACAACGGGACCCTCACCCATGCTCACTCGCTCGATCGCTTATCGGCGCCTGGCGGCGCTCGCCCTTGCCGGCTTCTCACTGGCCATGCAATCCGCTTCGGCTACCCCGCTCGACCCTGGCCCCGACGAGGCCCTGCTCTACTATCAGCGCGCCGATGGTGACTACAACGGTTGGGGACCACATCTATGGAATACCCCCGGCTGCAACGGAAGTGCGACTGAAACCAGCTGGGCGCAACCGCTCGCGGCGGTGGATACCGACCTGCGGTACGGCGCCTTGTACCGCATTCCACTGAGCGCCAATGCCAGCTGCCTGAATCTGATCATGCACAAGGGCGACGAAAAGGACCTGGGCGGTGGCGATCTGACCTGGCGCTTCGACGAACTGGGCCGCCGTGTCTTCACGGTCAGCGGCAACCCGCAATTGTCCAGCACGCCGCTGAGCGGCAGCGCGGTGGCGGTCAAGGGCGCTCGTGCACACTGGCTCGATCCGTTCACGCTCGCGCTGGTGGGCGGCGCACCGGGCGCCAGCCGCGTCGAACTGCGTTATGCACACGATGCCAGCATTCGCGTCGACGGCGAGGCGCGCACCGTGAGTGGCGGACAGGCCCTGGCGATGCAGCCGTCCAGCCTGCGCAATGGCCTCAGGCGCCAACACCCGCATCTGGCCGAGGCATCCGCTTACCGAATCAGGGCTGGGGTGAAGGACATCCGCCGCGCGGTGATGAGCCAGCTGGTGGTGATCGCCTATGACGCAGACGACCGCGTTATCGACGCCACCGAAGTGCAGACCGCCGGCATTCTCGACATGCTGTTCGCCTACAACGGTGAGCTGGGCGCGACGCTCAATGCCAGCGGTGTGTCCTTCAAGCTCTGGGCACCGACCGCGCAGCGGGTTCGCCTGCACGTCTTCGATGCGTCCAAACGACTGCTACCCGGCTATCCGAAGCCTATGCGGGAGCGGCTCGGCGTCTGGAGTCTTGAAGGCCCGCGCTCACTGGATCGCCAGTACTACCAGTACGAAGTCACAGCCTACCGACCAAGCAGCGGCAGGATCGAGACGACGCTCGTCAGCGATCCCTACGCCCTGAGCCTGTCGCGTAACAGCCAGTACGCCCAGGTCGTCGACCTGAACGCCGGCGACCTCAAGCCAGCTGGCTGGGATGCCGTGCGTCCGCCACATCCGGGGCGCCCCGAAGCGAGCGTGATCTACGAAACCCATCTGCGCGACTTCAGCGCCAGCGACACCAGCCTGCCGGCCGCGCTGCGCGGTACCTACGCAGCGTTTACCCACCAGAACAGCAACGGCATGCGGCACCTGCGCGACCTGCAGAAGGCCGGGCTCACCCACGTGCAGCTGCTGCCGGTGTTCGACATCGCGACCATCAACGAAGACCCCGCTCGGCGGATCAACCTGGACGATCCCTTCGCCAAGCTCTGCGACCTGTCGGATGCGGCCCGGGAGCGCTGGGCGCAGTACTGTGGCGCAGCGAGCATTCGTCAGGTGCTAGAGGGCTTCGACCCGGCCAGCGGTCAGGCGCAATCGCTGTACAACGACCTGCGCGGCCTGGATGACTTCAACTGGGGCTACGACCCCTTCCACTTCACCGCGCCCGAGGGCAGCTACGCCAGCGATGCCGAAGGCGTGCAGCGCATCATCGAGTTCCGCCAGATGGTGCAGGCCTTGGCCGGCAATGGCCTCGCCACGGTGATGGACGTGGTCTACAACCACACCAACGCTTCCGGCCTGGCCGACAAGTCCGTCCTGGACAAGGTCGTACCCGGCTACTACCACCGCCGCAACCCGACTACCGGCGCGGTGGAAACCTCGACCTGCTGCGAGAACACCGCCAGCGAGCATCGCATGATGGCCAAGCTGATGATCGACTCGCTGAAGGTCTGGGCACGCGACTACAAGATCGCCGGCTTTCGCTTCGATCTCATGGGTCACCATATGCGCGAGCAGATCGTCGACGCGTATCGCGCCGTTCGCCGCATCGATCGCGACACCTATTTCTACGGCGAAGGCTGGGAGTTCGGCGAGGTCGCCGGCAATGCACGCGGCATCAATGCCAACCAGCTGAACATGGCTGGTACCGGCGTAGGTACCTTCAACGACCGGCAACGTGATGCGGTCCGTGGCGGCAGCCCATTCGACGGCGGCGAGAGTATTCGTCGCAACCAGGGCTTCGCCAACGGGCTCTATCTGCGACCCAATGAGCTGAGCGGCGCCGGAGCTCAGGAAAAAGCGCAACTGCTGCACGCCACTGACTTGATCCGCGTCGGCGTTGCTGGCGGGCTACGCGACTTCCAATTCGTGACCGCCGACGGCAGCACGCGCAAAGGCAGCGAGATCGACTACAACGGCCAGCCCGCCGGCTATACGCTGGACCCGCAGGAAACCGTCAATTACGTCTCCAAGCACGACAACCAAACGCTGTGGGACAACAACCAGTACAAGTTCGCCAGCAGCCTGTCGGTTGCCGACAGGGTGCGCCTGCACATGGTGGCGCTGTCGGTGCCGCTGTTCAGCCAGGGCGTGCCGTTCATCCATCTCGGCTCCGACATCCTGCGTTCGAAATCCATGCAGCGCGACAGCTACGACTCGGGCGACTGGTTCAACGCGGTGCATTTCAGCTACCAGGACAACAACTGGAACAAGGGCCTGCCGCGCGCGGACAAGGACGGCGACAACTGGCCGCTGATTCGCAGGATCATTGTCGACCCGCAGGCCAAACCGGGCACCACCGACATCGTCGCGGCGAAACGACGTTTCCTCGAGCTGCTGAAAATCCGTAGCGACAGCGCACTGTTCCAGCTCGACAGCGCCCGCGAGGTACAACGGCGCCTACAGTTTCACAACACTGGCCCCGAACAGCAGCCCGGCGTGATCGCCTTCAGCCTGGCCGATGGCCCGCGTGACGGCCGCGATCTGGACCGCCGCTACAGCTCGCTGATGGTGGTGATCAATGCCTCGGACAGGCCGGTTCGCCTGCCGGGCGCGGACGGCTACGAGTTGCATCCGGTGCTGAAGGGTTCGGTCGACCCGATCAGCCGCCAGGCCAAGGTCACCAGTGGGGAGTTCGAGGTCCCGGCGTTCACGACGACGGTGTTCATCCAGCCCCAGACCCGTCGATAAATCGCGCGCAAAAAAAAAAGGCGACCATAGGTCGCCTAAATGCCTTGCGTGCTCTTTGAATCTGGAAGAACTCAGCGCTTCTTGTGCGCGTCCTTCCAGATGAAATATCCGAAGCCTCCGAGGAAGGCGACCATCAGGCCGACCGTGACCACCCCTGCGAGCACCACATCATCGACAAACATGAGACCTACCTCCGAAACCTGATTCGCTATTCGATGGGTTCAAGTTAAACCCGCTCCCCCCCTAAAAAAATTGACCCGGGTCAATGGCCACAGAGCAGCGCGCACAGCCGTGAGCAACGACTGATCCAGGTCAAGAAAACAGGGGTGTTTGAGGCGAAAAACGCAGGGGCAGCAGCAGAAGTGTGGTGAGAGCCGAGCGGCTAATAGCGAATCGATCTGTGCAATGTTGAAAGGGGCGCGATTAACGCTTCTTCGGAGAGCGTTTGCCCTTCTTCTTCGCCTTGCCCAGCGGCAGGACCTGCTCGAAGGTCTTGCGCATTTCCTCGAGGCGCTTGTCGTTGAGGTCGTGAATGCGCTTTGCGCGCTCTGCACTAAAGTCGATCAACTTCTCGTCGCTGCTCATTTGCTCGGCCTCATCTCGATCAGGCGGAAGGTCAGGTTGACGCGCGGCTGCAGCACCTTACTGGTCCGCGCGATCTGGTGTTGCCAATGATGCTGCGTCGTGCCCCTCATGACCAGCAGCGAGCCATGAGCGAGGACGAGCGAGTGTTGAATCCGCCCACTGCCCTTGCGCCGCAGATCGAAGCGCCGCTCAGCGCCCAAGCTCAGCGAAGCGACAGTGGGGCAATCGCCCAGCTCGGGCTCATCGTCACTGTGCCAGCCCATGGCGTCGCGTCCGTCGCGATACAGGTTGAGCAACACACCGTTGAAGCGCTGACCGGTCTCGTGCTGCAGACGCTCACGGATGTCGCGCAACAGCGGTGTCCAGGCCAGCGGATCATGTCGCAGGCCAGAATAGCGATACCCGGCGTCCGCGTCGCCGTACCAGGCGACCATGCGTGGTACTGCAACGTGACGGCCATAGATTCGGATTTCGGGTTGCGACCAGGGCGTGGCGCTGACGAGCTCCTCCAGCCAGGCATCGGCGGTTTCGCTGTCGACCCACTCCGGGTAGTAGTCCAGTGCGGCGTCCAGCAACTCGATCGATGCAGCGTGGCTCGGGTCGTTCGTGAACACCTCAGACCTCGACGTCAACCCAGAGTCCCTGGCGCGGCAGCTCTTCGAGCTCGGCCTGGTCCTGCTCATCAGTCTCGCCGGTCGCCAGTTCCTCCGGGGTATAACCCCGGCGCTGACGCCGCCGCTGCTCGTCGCGCAGCATCTCGGCGCTCTCCTGCGGATGACGTCGGTCGAGGGTAACCGCACTTTCATCCGAACTCGGCTGCACGGGTGCCACCGGTGCGATCTCCGGGCGTGGCTTGACCACGTCCTGCTGGGCGTTGACCGGGAATACGCCTGATGGGATGGGTGGCAGCATGCTCGTTATCCCTCTTTACCGATGAATCGGCGCGGCACCGGCCAACTTTAACAGGACCGCTACACTTCATGCGTCGAACAGTCGCCATCGGTCGTCGCTCTGATGACGACGTTCCGTTAAGATAGCCGGCTTTTTCACAGCGGGAGGCAGCATGGCGCAGCAGTATCTACCGGGGCAACGCTGGATCAGCGACAGCGAGGCAGAACTCGGCCTCGGAACCATCCTGACCCAGGATGGACGGATGCTCACCGTGCTCTATCCGGCGACCGGCGAAACGCGCCAGTACGCGACACGCAGCGCCCCACTGACGCGGGTGCGCTTCGTGCCCGGTGACGAGATCACCCATTTCGAAGGCTGGAAGATGACCGTGCGCGAGGTCGACGACGTCGACGGCCTGCTGGTCTACCACGGCCTGACCGCGCAGAACGAAGCCCGCACCCTGCCGGAAACCCAGCTGTCGAACTTCATTCAGTTCCGCCTGGCCAGCGACCGCCTCTTCGCCGGGCAGATCGACCCGCTCGCCTGGTTCAGCCTGCGCTACCACACCCTGCAGCACCAGAGCGCCCAGCTGCAGTCCTCGCTATGGGGCCTCGGTGGCGTGCGTGCGCAGCCCATCGCGCACCAGCTGCACATCGCCAAGGAAGTCGCTGACCGCATCGCCCCCCGCGTACTGCTGGCCGACGAAGTGGGCCTGGGCAAGACCATCGAAGCCGGCCTGATCATTCATCGCCAACTGCTCTCAGGCCGCGCCAGCCGGGTGCTGATCCTGGTTCCGGAAAACCTCCAGCACCAGTGGCTGGTGGAGATGCGCCGCCGCTTCAACCTGGAAGTCGCACTGTTCGATGCCGAGCGCTTCATCGAGAGCGATGCCAGCAACCCGTTCGAAGACACCCAGCTGGCACTGGTATCGCTGGAATGGCTGAAGGAAGACGAGCGTGCCCAGGACGCTGCCTTCGCCGCAGGCTGGGACGTGCTGGTAGTGGACGAAGCGCACCATCTGGTCTGGCACCCGGAAGGTGCCAGCGCCGAATACAAACTGGTCGAACAGCTGGCCGAAGTGATCCCCGGCGTGCTGCTGCTGACTGCAACTCCGGAACAGCTCGGTCTGGACAGCCACTTCGCCCGTCTGCGTCTGCTCGATCCGAATCGTTTCCATGACCTCGATGCCTTCCGCGCCGAAAGCTCCAGCTACCAGCCGGTGGCCGAAGCCGTGCAGGAGCTGCTCGACGAGGGCCGTCTCTCGCAGCAGGCACACCAGACTATCCACGATTTCCTCGGCGCCGAGGGCGAAGCCCTGCTGGCCGCCGCCACCGATGGCGACATCGAGGCCAGCAGCCGGCTGATCCGCGAGCTGCTCGACCGTCACGGCACCGGCCGTCTGCTGTTCCGCAACACCCGTGCCGCCGTGCAGGGTTTCCCGGAGCGCCAGCTGCATCCCTATCCGCTGCCCTGCCCGGCCGAATACCTCGAACTGCCGCTGGGCGAGCATGCCGAGCTGTATCCGGAGGTCGCCTTCCAGAGCCAGCAGGACGACGGCGAGGCGAGCAACCGCTGGTGGCAGTTCGATCCGCGCGTGGAATGGCTGATCGACACGCTGAAGATGCTGAAGAAGTACAAGGTGCTGGTCATCTGCGCCCATGCTGAGACCGCCCTGGATCTGGAAGACGCGCTGCGCGTGCGCTCCGGCATTCCGGCGACTGTGTTCCACGAGGGCATGAGCATCCTCGAGCGCGACCGCGCCGCGGCCTACTTCGCCGACGAGGAGTTCGGCGCGCAGGTGCTGATCTGCTCGGAAATCGGCAGTGAAGGCCGCAACTTCCAGTTCAGCCACCATCTGGTGCTGTTCGATCTGCCAGCGCATCCGGACCTTCTCGAGCAGCGCATCGGCCGTCTCGACCGCATCGGCCAGCAGCACACCATCCAGCTGCACGTGCCGTATCTGGAAACCAGTCCGCAGGAACGCCTGTTCAAGTGGTATCACCAGGCACTGAACGCCTTCCTCAACACCTGCCCGACCGGCAACGCCCTGCAGCACCGCTTCGGTCAGCGTCTGCTGGGGCAGCTGGAAGAAGGTGACGACGACACCTATCAGCTGCTGATCGACGAGGCCCGCGCCGAGCGCGAGCGTCTGGAAGCCGAACTGCACAGCGGTCGCGACCGTCTGCTGGAACTCAATTCCGGCGGCGGCGAACAAGGCAAGGCGCTGGTCGAAGCCATCGAGGAGCAGGACGACCAGTTCGCCCTGCCGATCTATATGGAGCAGCTGTTCGACGCGTTCGGTATCGACAGCGAAGACCACTCGGAAAACGCCCTGGTACTGCGCCCCAGCGAGAAAATGCTGGATGCCAGCTTCCCGCTGGGCGATGACGAAGCTGTGACCATCACCTACGACCGTGAACAGGCCCTGGCCCGCGAAGACATGCAGTTCCTCACCTGGGAACACCCCATGGTGCAGGGCGGCATGGACCTGGTGCTGTCCGGCTCCATGGGCAACACCGCGGTCGCGCTGATCAAGAACAAGGCGCTCAAGCCGGGCACCGTACTGCTCGAGTTGCTGTTCGTCAGTGAAGTGGTGGCGCCGCGTGCACTGCAGCTGAGCCGCTTTTTGCCGCCGCTGGCGCTGCGCTGCCTGCTCGACGGCAACGGCAACGACCTGGCCTCGAAGGTGGCCTTCGATACGCTCAACGATCAGCTGGAAAGCGTGCCGCGGGCCAGCGCCAACAAGTTCGTTCAGGCCCAGCGCGACGTGCTGGCCACCCAGATCGCCGCCGCCGAAGCCAAGATCGCGCCGCGCCACAGCGAGCGCGTTGCCGAGGCACAACGCAAGCTCAAGGCCGGCCTGGAGGAGGAGTTGGCGCGACTGGTAGCCCTGCAGGCAGTCAACCCGAGCGTGCGCGACAGCGAGATCGAAGCCCTGCGTCAGCAGCGCGAAGACGGCCTGGCAGCACTGGAAAAGGCGGCCTTGCGATTGGAGGCAATACGGGTGCTGGTCGCCGGCTGAGCCGGCAGCGCTTTGCCCGTGTGTCCTGAAGGCGGTGTCCAAACCATCCGTTCAGGTCAACGCGCCAGCGGTTGGACCACCTCGCTCCCGACCTGAACGAGGCGGTCCGCGCTTCCCCGAGAGCGGCCTCGTCGAGGCGTGCTCCTATTATTCCGATTCCTTACGTGCGATACGCCAGTACGCCCCGACCCGCTCCGCCAGCGCCCTTGGCGGTTCGGCATACAAGCGGCGGCCCAGGCGCAGCGCGCGCTGTTGCAATTGCGCCCGTCGCTGTTCGATACAGCGCTGCACCGCTTCACGGGTATCCGGTGTACCGAACAGCTCGGGCTCGCCCTGCATCAGCTCAGTCATCACCGCTAGGTCGTGTTCGTCACCCAGCGCGTCGGCGACCTGCTTGAGCTGCTCCGCGCGACTTTCCAGCGCATCAGGCCAGCACGGAGACAGCAGCTGGCAGTGATACCAGTGGTCCTTCACCCGCTTGCGCCATTCGTGAAGCAACTCATCCGAGTCCGCCTTTTGCGCACGTGCGAGATCCCGCACACCGTCGGCATAGGTTCGCCGAAAGCCCGCGGAGAGTAAGCCGAAGCCTTTGCCCGGCAATTTCCAGTGCTGCACGTCTCGAGTCAGTGCGCGCAGGTCACCCAGCACCTGCGTCACTTCCACATCGAAGCCGGTATGCACCTCACCATCCGGCGCGGCGCGCTGCTGCAAGCGCAGACGGATCTGGCGGAACGCATCGCTGACGAACAGTGGCTGATCGGTGCGCGCCAGGGCGTCCCAGCTTTCCAGCATGGCGGCGGCATCGCGTGACTCGGCCAGGCGTCGTCCGGCATCGCGCAGCCGACGATTGTCGACACTGAAACGCGCACCGAGCGGTTCACGCACCAGCCGCAGCAACGCGCGCAATTCCTTGAAGCGCTTGCGCGCCTGGTGCACGCCCTCGGCCCGCTCGGACGGCTCGACACAGAGCGCCTGGATCGCCTTGTTGATGCGCCCCAGCGCGGCCTTGCGCACCTCTTTGGCAGCATTGCGCGCTGGGCGTATTCGATAGGCCATTTGCGTTATCCCTCAATGACACGCTCCGCTGGAGCATCCGTATTGAGACCCGCACGCCACGCCGGGTGTTATCCCAGCAATGTGAAGATTTGTGTCAGCAACGCCGGGATTCCATTTCAACCGTAGCGCTTGCGCGCCTCGATGGCCAATCCGCTGCCGATGCTCCCGAAGCGATTGCCTTCAACGTGCCGTGCACGGGGCAGCAGCCCGGCAACGCTGTCGCGCAGTGCCGGAATGGCGCTCGAGCCACCGGTGAAGAACACCGTATCGACCTCATCATGGCGCACGCCGGCATCCGCCAGCAGCTGATTGATGCTGCCACCGATGCGGTCAAGCAGTGCGGCGATGGCGCCTTCGAAGCCCTGGCGGGTCAGCTCGACCTGCAGTTGCGGCTCGATACGCTGGAAGTCGATGGCGAACTGCTCCGCCTCGGTCAGCTCGATCTTGCCCTGCTCCACCTGCATCGCCAGCCAGTGTCCGGCGCGCTGCTCGATCAGGCGGAACAGCCGGTCGATACCGGTGGGGTCGACGATGTCGTAGCGCATGCTCTGCAACGCCCGTAGCGAGGCCGGCGCGTAGACCGCATTGATGGTGTGCCAGGTGGCCAGGTTGAGGTGGGTGCTGGTCGGCATCGGTGCATCGCTCTTCATCCGGCTGCCATAGCCGAACAACGGCATCACCCCGCTTAGGCTGAGCTGCTTGTCGAAGTCGGTACCGCCGATGTGCACACCGCCGGTGGCGAGAATATCAGCCTGTCGATCATCGACGTCCCGACGCTCGGGCGACAGCCGCACCAGCGAGAAGTCGGAGGTACCACCGCCGATATCGACGATCAGCACGCGCTCTTCGCGTTCGATACGCGACTCGTAATCGAAGGCCGCAGCGATCGGCTCGTACTGGAAGGACACGTCCTTGAAGCCGATCTTGCGGGCGGCAGCGGCCAATGTGTCCGATGCCTCGCGGTCGGCCTGCGGGTCGTCATCGACGAAAAACACCGGCCGCCCCAACACGACTTCCTCGAATGGCCGGCCGGCAGCCGTTTCGGCGCGCTGCTTGAGGGTGCCGAGGAACAGGCCGAGGATTTCCTTGAACGGCATGGCGCTGCCGAGCACGGTGGTTTCGCTTTTCAGCAGCTTGGAGCCGAGCAGGCTCTTGAGCGAACGCATCAGGCGGCCTTCATAGCCCTCCAGATATTCGCTCAGCGCCTGGCGACCGTAGACCGGCCGGCGCTCTTCGAGATTGAAGAACACCACCGACGGCAAGGTCGGCTGCTCGCCTTCCAGCGCGATCAGCGGATCGACGCCGGAGCGCCACCAACCAACCGTGGAATTCGAGGTGCCGAAGTCGATGCCGCAGGCGCGGGCGGATGAGGCGTTGAGCATGGCGTGTTCCACGGGTACTGAAAAAACGGCCGCGCAGTGTAAAGGAGGCGGCCCGCCGATGCAGGCCTATCGTCGGTTAGCCCCTCGATGGCTTTCTCCAGACAAAAAAAATGCCCGGCCATCGCTGGTCCAGGCACAAACCCCATAACGCAAACGTATCAGGCAGGCACCGCCTCCGCGCCGGGCGCATCGGCCGTCATCCCGGCAGTCATGCGCTTGGCATCGGCGCAGAAGGTCCGCGATGCCTGAAACAGGAACAGCATGGTCAGCAGCAGCGACGCCGGTATCAGATACATCGCCCCGTGCAGACCCTCGGCACGGAAGGCCTCGGCCATCTCGCTGGCGCCCGCTGCCAGCATCGCCCCTTCGGCGAAGTGGTCCGAGAGCAGCCCCACCACTACTGTCCCCATGCCGCCGCCCAGCAGGTACAGGCCGGCGAAGAACAGCGCCATGGCCGTGGCCCGCAGGCGTGGTTCGACCACGTCCTGAATCGCCGTGTAGACGCAGGTATAGAAGTTGTAGGAGAACAGCCAGCCAATGCTGAACACCGCGACGAACATGCCGACCTCGATGCGGCCGGCCAGCAGCGCATAGCCGGTCGCGATGGTCGCGATCAACATGCTCACAGCGGCGAAGATCAGGCGACCACGGGCGTAGCGCTGGTGGATACGGTCAGCGACCCAGCCGCCCAGGGTCAACCCGAACAGGCCGGTCAAGCCGACGATCACGCCCGTGGCGACCGACGCCTGTACCAGCGAGACACCGTGATAACGCATCAGCAACGGCACCATGAAGGCGTTGCAGGCATAGGTGGCGAAGTTGAATGCCAGGCCGGCCAGCACCAGCCACCAGAAGGTGCGAATCGACAGCACCTTGCGGATCGGCTGCTGCACCGGCTCCTGGGACACCTTGACGGTCTCGGCCGCGCCGCGCTTGGGCTCCTTGATCAGAAAGATGAACAGCGCCAGCACCAGGCCGGGCACCGCGGCGATGAAGAAGGGCGCGCGCCAGCTGCCGAACGCCTCGACCATGGAACCGATGGTGAAGAACGCCAGCAACAGGCCCAACGGCAGGCCGAGCATGAAGATGCCCATGGCCCGGGAGCGCTTGTGCGCCGGAAACAGGTCGCCGATCAGCGAGTTGGCGGCGGGCGCGTAACTGGCCTCGCCGATGCCGATGCCCATGCGCACCAGCAGGAAGCTCCAGAAGTTCCAGGCCAGGCCGTTAATCGCGGTCAGGCCGCTCCACGCGGTGAGCCCCCAGCCCATGATCTTGCGCCGCGAACCGAGGTCCGCCATGCGCCCCAGGGGCAGCCCGGCAATGGCGTAGACGATGGTGAAGGCGGTGCCGATCAGGCCGAGCTGGAAATCGTTGAGGCTCCACTCCAGGCGGATCGGCTCGGCGATGATCGCCGGTATGGTGCGATCGAAAAAGTTGAACAGGTTCGCCAGAAAGAGCAGAAACAGCACGCGCCAGGCGTTGGATGCTTGGGTGGAAGGCTGCATGACGTCGGTCTCGATTGTTCTTATATTCCGGCCGCAGACCAGCCGGGACTCGACCATGACTCTAGAGTCTGTGCCTGATCCTGTCTCCGAACATCACCTTCGCTTATGCCCCGCGATGGCTCAGCGCCCGCGCCACTCGGCCAGCCAGCCCAGGTCGGCTTCGGTGCCCTGCTCCCCCGGTTTGTATTCGGCGCTCAGCCAGCCCTGGTAGCCGCTGGCCTGCAAGGCCTGCAGCGCTGCGCCGAAGTCCAGCTCACCACTACCAGGCGCGCCGCGGCCCGGGCAGTCGGCGAACTGCACATGACCGATGCGCTCGCCCAGCCGGGTAATGCAGCTGGGCAGGTCCAGCTCCTGGCGTGCCATATGGTAGAAATCCAGTTGCGCCAGGCAGTTGGGGTGATCGACGCGCTGCAGCAGAGCCTCCAGATCCGCCGCGCTGTTGATCAGAAAGCCTGGCATGTCGAGCGGGTTGATCGCCTCGCAGAGCACACGGATGCCGAGCATGTCGAAGGCGTCGGCGGTCTTCCACAGGTTGTGCTCAAGCGTCTCCAGCGCCAGCTCGCGGTCGACGCCCTCGGCGAGGCGGCCCGGCAGCACGTTGACACTGGCCGGTCGAACCATCAGCGCATAGGTCAGCGCCTCCTGCAGAGCCGCGTCGAATGCCTCCTGCCGGTCCGGCACTGCCGCCAGACCAGGACCGCCCTGCAGCAGATCGCCGGCGGGCAGATTGATCAGCACCAGCGGCATGCCGGCACGCTCGAGCTGCTCCTTCAGGCGAATGGCTGGGACTTCATAAGGAAACTGGATCTCCACGCCATCGAAACCGGCGCTGCGGGCGGCGAGAATGCGCTCGGTGAGCGGCAGCTCGGTGAACAGCAGCGACAGGTTGGCGGCGATCTTCATTGGCCGCCCTCCCGGTACACCTGCACCAGCGTGGCGGGATCACGCTCCAGATTGCCCTGGCTGCCATGCAGGCGCATCAGCTGCGCCGCCAACCCGCTCAAGGGCGTTGCCGAACCCTGCTCGCGGGACAGTTTCACCGCAGTGTCCAGATCCTTGAGCAAGGTGCGCACATGCCATTTCACCGGTTCGAACTCGCTCGCAGCCATCTGCGGCGCAAGGATCTGCAGCGGCTTGGAGTCGGCGAAGCCTCCAGCCAGAGCCGGGGCCAGCAGACTGGAATCGACCCCGGCACGTTCGGCCAGAGCCACCACCTCGGCGATCACCAGCGCATTGCAGGCGACAATCATCTGGTTGCAGACCTTGGTCACCTGGCCGGCGCCGACCTCGCCCATATGGGTAAGACGCTGCCCCAGGTTCATCAGCACCGGGCGCACCCGTTCGACATCCTCGACGCGACCACCAGCCATGATCACCAGGCTGCCAGCCTCCGCTCCTGCGGTCCCCCCGGACACCGGCGCATCCACCCAGCGCATGCCACTGCGAAATTCCAGCTCGGCGGCCATGTCGCGGGTTGCCGTCGGCTCCAGGCTGGAGTGATCGACCAGCACTTTGCCAGCCTTGCCACCGTCGGCGATGCCGCCCTTGCCGAAAAGCACCTCGCGCACAGCGGCGGTGTCGGCCAGACACAACAGCACAATGTCGGCCTCGGCACAGAGCTCGGCGGGCGTCGCCACCGCCCTGGCCCCCAGCTCTACCAGCGGCTGGCACTTCTCGGGCGAGCGATTCCACACCGCCAGGCGATACCCCGCCGCCAGCAGGCGTCGACACATCGGCAGGCCCATCAGGCCGATACCGGCAAAAGCGAGGGTTGGCAGGTCGGACATGAGGCGGCTCCTTGACGAACTAGGGTCGTGATTCTAGCGCCGCACCGCCAGGAACGGCCAAACGATGTACCTCCCTTACCCCTCAACTGCTCAATGCTCCCTTACTGCTGCCACAATGCCACTGTGACCGATCCAGCAAATTGCCCGACCAACCGGAACGATCCGCCGTCGAGCGCCTCTGAAGGAGGCCCCGGGGCATCGCCTCGCGCAGACCCATCCGCTCAACGCACGCCTGCCCTTGGCAACGCGCGTGCATCAGAAGACATCGCAGGAAACAAGCAATGGATTTAATTCAGATCATCGTCCTGGCCATCGTGCAGGGACTAACCGAGTTCTTGCCGGTATCGAGCTCGGCTCATCTGATCCTCTTCCCGCACCTGGTGGGTTGGGACGACCAGGGACTGGCATTCGACGTGGCGGTGCACCTCGGCACCCTGGCCGCAGTGGTCTGGTACTTCCGCCTGGAAGTCTTCGGCATGACGCGCGACTGGTTCGCATCTCTAGCCCGCCGCGAGCGTGTCGGTGACAGCCGGCTGGCCTGGGCGGTGATCCTTGGAACGATTCCGGTCGGCATCGCCGGGCTGCTGTTCAAGGACTTCATCGAAGTCCAGCTGCGTTCGCCGCTGGTGATCGCCTGGGCGACCATCGGCTTCGGTCTGCTTCTGTGGTGGTCGGACGTGGTCAGCCGGCGAATCCCGCAACCGCGCGACGAGCACAGCCTGAACTGGAAGGACATCCTGCTGATCGGTTGCGCCCAGGCGCTGGCGCTGATTCCCGGCACCTCGCGCTCGGGCGTGACGATGACCGCCGGGCTGTTGCTGGGCCTGTCGCGCTCCGGCGCAGCACGCTTTTCCTTTCTGCTGTCGATCCCGGTGATCGTGCTTGCCAGCGCGCTGAGCACACTCGACCTGGTGGAAGGCGGGGTAGCGGTTGACTGGACGGCGATGGGGCTGGGTGTGGTGCTGTCGGCGGTGAGCGCCTACCTGTGCATCCACATCTTCCTGAAGTTGCTGGAGCGCGTCGGCATGCTGCCGTTCGTGATCTACCGCTTGATCCTCGGTGTGGTGCTGCTGGTACTGTTCACCGGCGCCTGAGCGCACCTGCTGATACGTTGTACGCCTTGCCGCGGCTTGCGATCCCTCGCACTGCCGCGGCGCTGGCCAGAGCAAGGTCGCCCTATCAGCCCTGAGGCAGGTCGATCAGCAGTGGGCCGAGCAGGACAGCTGCGATACGCGCCTCGGTGAACATCTTCTCGGTCAAAGGCACGCTGCGTATTTCCGCGCTGCCAACAGGTTGCGCCTGAATTCGCGCTACCTCTCTGAACGAGTGACCATCTGCCCAGACCATGGTGGACCGACGCTTCTTATCGCACTTCACATTCGCTTCCTTTGCCTGCGGGGGTGGCACATTGCACATATTCGGCCACTACAGATCACTTAGGTTTGGGGCCTGAAAAAAGTTCGTCGTGTTACACGATATTTCTGCAATGGAAATGCGCCAGAGGCGCTCCAAGCGTCCCTGTTCAGCTTTCCCTTGGCGCCACACGCCTACCACGCTCTATAATCCGCGCGCTTTTTCCGCTATTGAACCGGAGAACCCTCAATGCTGAAGCGCTCCCTGGCAGCCGTCGCCGGCCTTGCCCTGTCCCTGTCTATTGCTACTACCCACGCCGCTGAAACCCTGCGGGTTTCCGCTATCCCCGACGAAGCCCCGACCGAGCTGATTCGCAAGTTCAAGCCGCTGGGCGAATACCTGGAACAGCAGCTGGGCATGCCGGTGAAGTTCACCCCGGTATCGGACTATGCGGCCGTGGTCGAATCCCTGGCTTCCGACCGCCTCGATCTCGCCTGGCTGGGCGGTTTCACCTTCGTCCAGACGCGCCTGAAGACCGGCGATGCGATCCCTCTGGTGCAGCGCGAGCAAGACGAGCAGTTCACCAGCAAGTTCATCACCGCCGATCCTGAGGTGAAGTCGCTGGCCGACCTGAAGGGCAAGACCTTCGCCTTCGGCTCCGTGTCGTCGACCTCAGGTAGCCTGATGCCGCGCTACTTCATGCTGAAGGACGGCATCCAGCCGGAACAGTTTTTCAAGCGCATCGCCTACTCCGGCGCCCACGATGCCACCGCCGCCTGGGTCGAGGCCGGCAAGGCCGACGCCGGCGTGCTCAACGCCTCGGTGTGGGACAAGCTGGTCGCGGCCGGCAAGGTCGACACCGACAAGGTCCGGGTGATCTCCACCACTCCGCCTTATTACGACTACAACTGGACCGTGCGCGGCAACCTCGAGCCGGCGCTGGTCGAGAAGATCAAGGCTGCCTTCCTCGCCCTCGATCCGGCCAACCCGGAGCATAAGGCGATTCTCGATCTGCAGGCCGCCAGTCGCTTTATCGAGACCAAGCCGGAGAACTACGCCGGAATCGAAGAAGCCGCGCGCGCCGCCGGCCTGCTCAAGTGATGGCACGTAAGCATCAGCAATGAGCACATTGCAGACACCGCCGGCGCCAGGCCTCGCTGCACAGCCTGAGCCGGCGCTGAAGCTGGCCGGCGTGGGCCACACCCACGCTGGCGGCCAGATCGCACTGTGCGGGCTCGACCTGCAGGTTGCGCAGGGTGAACGGGTCGCCATCATTGGCCCGTCCGGGGCTGGCAAGACCACGCTGCTGCGTCTGCTAGCCACGTCGCTCAAGCCAGATCAGGGCGATCTCGAGCTGCTCGGCAAGCGCCCCTGGACGCTCTCGGCGGGAGCTCGCCAACGCCTGCGCAGCCAGATCGGCCTGATCCACCAGGCGCCGCCGCTACCACCGCGACAGCGGGTGGTGACGGCGGTACTGGCGGGGCGTCTCGGCAACTGGTCGCTACCCAAAAGCCTGCTCAGCCTGCTTTATCCCCTGGACCGCCAGGGCGCTGCCGAGGCGCTCGGGCGGCTCGACCTTGCCGACAAGCTGTACATGCGCTGCGATCAGCTATCCGGCGGCCAGCTGCAGCGGGTCGGAATCGCCCGCATGCTTTACCAGGCGCCGGAGCTGATCCTCGCCGACGAACCCGTCTCAGCCATGGACCCGGTGCTCGCCAGTCACACGCTGGGCGTGCTCAACCGCGAGGCGCAACGTCGCAACGCCACGCTGCTGGCTAGCCTGCACGCGGTGGAGCTGGCACTGGAACACTTTCCGCGAATCGTCGGCGTGCGTGACGGCCGCATCCTGTTCGACAAGCCTGCCGGCGAAATCGGCCCCGACGAGCTGGCGGCGCTGTATGCCAATGAGCAGCTTCAGCATGCCCCGTCGCCACCTGCTGCAGCGACCCCGCCACTGAACATTCCGCGATGCTGAACCCCGCAACTGTCCGACACGATCCTGCCGCCGCGCCACGCCTGATGTTGACCCTGCTGGCCGTGGCGCTGCTGTGGCCAGGGGTAAGTCTGAGCGAGCTGGACCTGGGTGTGCTGTTCGACGGCAGCAATGCCGACACCATGGGCACGTTTCTCTCAGCGTTCTGGCCACCGGAGCACAGTGGCGAATTCCTCGGCCTGCTCTGGCAGGCGACATTGGAGACCCTGGCGATCGCCACTGCCGGCATGACCCTGGCCCTGGCTGTCGCCTTCCCCTGCGCCCTGCTTGCCACCCGCGCGCTGTCGCTCTCGGCGCTCAGCCGTGGTGGGCGCCCGGCCTGGTGGGCGCAAGCGCTGCGCTGGCCGGTACGGGGACTGCTGATCGTGCTGCGCAGCATCCCGGAGATCGTCTGGGCGCTGTTGTTCGTCCGCGCCGTAGGCCTGGGGCCGACCGCCGGCGTACTGGCCATCGCCATCACCTACGCCGGCATGCTCGGCAAGGTCTACGCGGAGATCTTCGAGTCGGTCGACCCGCTACCCGCCCGCGCACTGCTCGGTGCCGGCGCCTCGCGGCTGCAGGCCTTCCTCTACGGCGTGCTGCCGCAGGCCACGGGCGAGATGCTGTCGTACAGCGTCTACCGCTGGGAATGCGCGATCCGCGCCTCGGTGGTGATGGGTTTCGTCGGCGCCGGTGGGCTCGGCCAGCAGATGGACCTGTCGATGCGCATGTTCGCCGGCGGTGAAGTCGCCAGCATGTTGCTGACGTTCCTCGCGCTGGTGCTGCTGGCCGACCTGCTGAGCCGAATGCTGCGCTGGAGATTCGCATGAGTCTGCTGTTGCGCCTGCTGATTCCGACCGGGCTCGTCGCGGCCGTGGTGGCCGCCTTTGCCTTCCTGCAGCTGGAAAGCGCCGCGCTGCTCAGCCGAGACGGCCTTGCGCAGATGGCCACCTACGCTTCGGGATTCATGGCGCCGGACCTGTCGCCCGCGCATCTGCAGGCGATCGCTCGCGGCACGCTAGAAACACTGGCGATGTCGGCCGTCGGCACATTGCTCGCAGCCCTGTTCGGCTTGTTGCTGGCACTCCCCGCGGCTGGCCGTTTCGGTCTGCTGGCGCAGGCAGCATCGCGCCTGCTGCTCAATGCGCTACGGGCGATTCCGGAATTGGTTTGGGCCGCGCTGATGGTGCTGGCAGCGGGGCTCGGGCCGAACGCCGGCACCCTGGCGCTGGCGCTGCACACGGCTGGCGTGCTGGGGCGCCTGTTCGCCGAAGCGCTGGAAAATACCCCGCCGCAGCCCGCCGACGCCCTTCGCCTGGCCGGTAGCGGACGCATCGCGGCATTCTGCTACGGCACGCTGCCCTCGCTCTGGCCGCAACTGGTGGCCTACACGCTGTACCGCTGGGAAAACAATATTCGCATGGCCAGCGTGCTCGGCTTCGTTGGCGCCGGCGGCCTGGGCCAGATGCTCTACATGAGCCTGAGCCTGTTCCAGGAAGCCCAAGCCTCGACGGTGATCCTGGCCATGCTGGCGATGGTACTGGCGGTCGACAGCCTGAGTGCCTGGGCCAGGCAGCGCTGGGTGCGAGGCTGACTTAAACCTGAGCTCGCCCCATTTCAGTGCAATGCAGGTTTGCCGACGCGCTCCTGCACCAGCACCCAGGGTGCGACCACGACGGCCCAGAGGTCGGGGTCACGCTCCAGCCAGTCCTGCGCCTGCTCGGGCTGCATCTTCGACAGCTGTCCGCCGTGGAGCCACGCCGCTACCTTGGTCTGATCGTCCTCGGCGACGGCCAGCGCCACCTCGACCAGATCAGCATCGCCAGCCACCTGCAGCAGCGCTCCGCGAGCGAAGAACGGCTGCAGTTCTTCCCAGGTAATCGCTGCGGTTTCGCCCAACAGCTTGGCATAAAGAGTGCTTGCGTCGTCGGCCATGGGACTCACCAGATACGAAAAGGGCGCAATGATACCCGCGCCCCGATTCCCATCAAACGGTTGAATCTGCCGGCTGTGCAAACGGAGGAGACACTTCTACACTGTGCCGGTACAGTTGCCGGAGCGTTTCGGGATGTTCGCCTCTTAACGGCACTCCGGCCCGCAGGATTCAAACAATAACGATGCAAGTGGAGCACTTATGAAGACCAACCAGCGTCTTTCGAAAATTTTTCTGGCAATGGCACTGACCGGCGCAGCCAGCTACACCCTGGCCGCCGACACGATCCGCATCGGATTGGCAGGGCCGGTAACCGGGCCGGTGGCGCAGTACGGGGACATGCAGTTCATCGGGGCCGAAATGGCCATCGAGCAGATCAACAAGGCCGGCGGGGTGAACGGCCAGCAACTGGAAGGCGTGCGCTACGACGACGCCTGCGATCCGAAGCAGGCCGTGGCGGTGGCCAACAAGATCGTCAATGACGAAGTGCAGTTCGTTGTCGGCCACCTCTGCTCCAGCTCCACTCAGCCGGCGTCCGACATCTATGAGGACGAAGGCATCCTGATGATCACCGCGGCTTCCACCAGCCCAGACATCACCTCCCGCGGTTACGAGCTGATCTTCCGCACCATCGGCCTCGACAGCCTGCAGGGCCCGACCGCCGGCAACTTCATTGCCGACCACGTCAAGCCGAAGAACGTCGCCGTCATCCATGACAAGCAGCAGTACGGTGAAGGCATCGCCACTGCCGTCAAGCAGACCCTGGAAAGCAAGAACATCAAGGTCGGCCTGTTCGAAGGCATCAATGCCGGCGACAAGGACTTCTCCTCGCTGATCGCCAAGCTCAAGCGTGAAGGCGTCGACTTCGTCTATTACGGCGGCTACCACCCGGAACTGGGTCTGCTGCTGCGTCAGTCCAAGGAAAAAGGCCTGAACGTGCGCTTCATGGGTCCGGAAGGCGTCGGCAACTCGGAAATCTCCGCCATCGCTGGCCCGGCTTCCGAAGGCATGTACGTGACGCTGCCGAAGTCGTTCGATCAGGACCCGCGCAACAAGGAACTGGTAGACGGCTTCAAGGCCAAGAAGCAGGACCCGAGCGGCCCGTTCGTATTCCCCGCCTACGCCGCCGTGCAGGTCATTGCCGAAGGTATCGAGAAAGCCGGCAGCACCGACACCGCCAAGGTGGCCGAGGCGCTGCGCAGCAATACCTTCGACACTCCGACCGGCATGCTCTCCTTCGACGAGAAGGGCGACCTGAAGGACTTCAACTTTGTCGTCTACGAATGGCACCAGGACGGCACCAAGACCGAAGCCAAGTAAATTCCATCAGCCTGACGAAGCCCACACTTGCTTGTGGGCTTTGTTTTAAGCAGGCGGCCCAGCCAAAAGCACCCGGGTCGCCCTGCCGTACCTGTAATTCAACGAGCGGCCTGAACAGCAGGCCCACCTCGAACCGATGCAGTGCGTGATCCGCACAGCACCGTACCGCAGTGGCGCCGCGCCAGGGTGTGCGGTGCGTTCGACGTGGGCAGCGCAGCAGACCGAAACGCAATTGCAGGGACTTCGGGAGAGCAGTGATGCCTGAGCTTTACCACTACCTACAACAGCTGATCAACGGGCTCACCGTTGGCAGCACCTATGCGCTGATCGCCATCGGCTACACGATGGTGTACGGCATCATCGGCATGATCAACTTCGCCCACGGCGAGGTGTACATGATCGGCTCGTATGTCGCCTTCATCGCCATTGTCGGCCTGTCCATGATGGGCCTGGATGCGCTACCTATCTTGATGATGGGTGCGTTCGTCGCCGCCATCATCGTCACCAGCGCCTACGGTTACAGCATCGAACGGGTCGCCTACCGCCCGCTGCGTGGCAGTAATCGCCTGATTCCGCTGATCTCGGCCATCGGCATGTCGATCTTCCTGCAGAACGTCGTGCTGCTGGCTCAGGACTCCAAGGACAAGGCGATTCCCAACCTGATGCCGGGCAATCTGGTGTTCGGTGAAAGCACCATGAATGGCGTGGTGATTTCGTACATGCAGATCCTGATCTTCGTGGTCACCTTCGTTGCCATGTACGGGCTGACGATGTTCATCTCGCGGTCACGTCTGGGGCGCGCCTGCCGCGCCTGCGCAGAAGACCTGAAGATGGCCAACCTGCTGGGCATCAACACCAACGGCATCATCGCCCTGACCTTTGTCATCGGTGCTGCGCTGGCCGCCATCGCAGCTGTGCTGATCAGCATGCAGTACGGCGTGATCAACCCGCACATCGGCTTTCTCGCCGGCATCAAGGCATTCACCGCTGCAGTACTCGGCGGCATTGGCAGCATTCCAGGCGCCATGCTCGGCGGCTTGGTGCTTGGTGTGGCCGAGGCCTTCGGTGCTGACATCTTCGGCGACCAGTACAAGGACGTCGTGGCGTTCAGCCTGCTGGTGCTGGTCCTGCTGTTCCGCCCCACCGGCATCCTCGGCCGCCCGGAGGTGGAAAAGGTATGACCGGCAATCTCCGTACAGCCTTCTTCAGCGCCCTGCTGGTCATCGCCGTTGCGGTACCGGTATTCGGCCTGAAGCTCACCACCGTCGGCATTCGCGTCGAAGTGCATGGCGCCGAAGCCGGTACGTTCTGGATCATTGCTGCCTGCGCGGTAGCCATGTTCGTCTGGCAACTGTTCCGTACTCACCTGGCCGCCGGCTGGGCCGCCAGCCCGAGCCTGCCGAGCGTACCCGCAGGTGCAGGCAGCTTCCTTACCCTGCCCTCGACCCAACGCTGGATCATCATCGCTCTGATCCTCGTCGCGCTGGCGTGGCCGTTCTATGGCTCACGTGGCGCGGTGGACATCGCCACGCTGATCCTGATCTACGTGATGCTCGGCCTCGGCCTGAACATCGTCGTCGGCCTGGCCGGCCTGCTCGACCTGGGTTACGTCGGTTTCTACGCCGTCGGTGCCTACACCTACGCGCTGCTCTCGCACTATTACGGGGTCGGGTTCTGGACTGCACTGCCCATCGCCGGCGCGATGGCGGCGCTGTTCGGCTTCCTGCTGGGCTTCCCGGTGTTGCGCCTGCGCGGTGACTATCTGGCCATCGTGACTCTCGGCTTCGGCGAGATCATCCGCATCCTGCTGCGCAACATGACCGACCTCACCGGCGGCCCGAACGGCATCAGCGGCATAGACAAACCGACCCTGTTCGGCCTGTCCTTCGACCGCCGCGCAGCCGAGGGCATGCAGACGTTCCACGAGTATTTCGGCGTGGCCTATAACTCGGTGAACAAGGTGATCTTCCTCTACCTGATCGCCTTGCTGCTGGTGCTGCTGACATTGTTCGTGATCAACCGCCTGCTGCGCATGCCGATCGGCCGCGCCTGGGAAGCCTTGCGCGAAGACGAGATCGCCTGCCGCGCGCTGGGCATGAACCCCACCGTGATCAAGCTCTCGGCCTTCACCCTCGGTGCAACCTTTGCCGGTTTCGCCGGCAGCTTCTTCGCCGCACGCCAGGGGTTGGTATCGCCGGAGTCGTTCACCTTCATCGAGTCGGCGATCATCCTCGCCATCGTCGTGCTGGGTGGCATGGGCTCACAGCTCGGCGTGATCCTCGCCGCCATCGTGATGATCCTGCTGCCTGAGCTGATGCGCGAATTCAGCGAATACCGCATGTTGATGTTCGGCGCCCTGATGGTGCTGATGATGATCTGGCGTCCGCAAGGCCTGCTGCCGATGCAACGCCCACACCTGGAGCTGAAGCAATGAGCCGCCCGATTCTAGAAGTACGCGGCCTGATGATGCGTTTTGGCGGCCTGCTGGCGGTCAACGAGGTGGGGCTGACGGTACATGACAAGCAAGTGGTTTCGATGATCGGCCCCAACGGCGCCGGCAAGACCACGGTGTTCAACTGCCTGACCGGCTTCTATCAGCCGACCGCGGGGGAAATCCTCCTCGACGGCACGCCGATCCACGGCCTGCCTGGCCACAAGATCGCTCGTCAGGGCGTGGTGCGCACGTTCCAGAACGTCCGCCTGTTCAAGGACATGACGGCCGTGGAAAACCTGTTGGTGGCCCAGCACCGTCACCTGAACACCGGCTTCCTTGCCGGCTTGTTCAAGACGCCGGCGTTTCGCAAGAGCGAGCGCGAGGCGATGGACTTCGCTGCTCACTGGCTGGAACAGGTCAATCTGACCGATGTCGCCAATCGACCGGCGGGCACCCTCGCCTACGGTCAGCAGCGCCGTCTGGAAATCGCCCGCTGCATGATGACGCGCCCGCGCATCCTCATGCTCGACGAGCCGGCGGCCGGCCTGAACCCCAGAGAAACCGAGGACCTCAAGGCCCTGATCGCCATGCTGCGCGACAAACACGGGGTCACCGTGCTGCTGATCGAGCACGACATGAAGCTGGTCATGAGCATTTCCGACCACATCTACGTGATCAATCAGGGCACCCCGCTGGCCAATGGTTCACCCGAGCAAGTCCGTAACAATCCGGACGTGATCAAAGCCTATCTGGGGGAGGCGTAAGCATGCTGACTTTCGAAAACGTCTCGACCTTCTACGGCAAGATCCAGGCCCTGCACGACATCAACGTGCAGGTCGAACAGGGCGAGATCGTCACCCTGATCGGCGCCAACGGTGCCGGCAAGTCGACCCTGCTGATGACCCTGTGCGGCTCGCCGCAGGCGGCCAGTGGCAGCATCCGCTTCCAGGGCGAGGAACTGGTCGGCCAGCAAACCTGCGACATCATGCGCAAGGCCATCGCCGTGGTGCCCGAAGGCCGGCGGATCTTCGCCCGCCTGACGGTTGAGGAAAACCTCTCCATGGGCGGCTTTTTCACCGGCAAGACGGACTTCCAGGAGCAACTGGACAAGGTGCTCGGCCTGTTCCCGCGGCTCAAGGAGCGCTACCAGCAACGCGGTGGCACCATGTCCGGCGGTGAACAGCAGATGCTCGCCATCGCCCGCGCGCTGATGAGCAAACCCAAGCTGCTGCTACTCGACGAGCCATCGCTGGGCTTGGCGCCGATCATCATCCAGCAGATTTTCGAGATCATCGAACAGCTGCGTGAGGATGGGGTGACGGTGTTTCTGGTCGAGCAGAACGCCAACCAGGCGCTCAAGCTGGCCGACCGCGGTTACGTGCTGGAGAACGGGCATATCGTCATGCAGGGCAGCGGCGAGGACCTGCTGACCGATCCGAAAGTGCGCGACGCCTACCTGGGCGGCTGACGCCGCCACCACGCTCAACGAAAAAGCCCTGCCAACCGGCAGGGCTTTTTCGTCTTATACGTGTCCATCGCGCAGCCGAACCCGGGCGCTGCGCGTGCAGTCGAAGAACCGCTATCCTTCTTCGAACCCCCTTCGCCAACATAACGATCACCAAGGAGATCCCACGATGCGCCACTGCCTGTTCGGCCTGCTCATGGTTGCCAGCGTCACTGCGAATGCCGAGATTCAGACGCAGGAAATCCCCTACACCGCTGCCGATGGCACCGAGATGATCGGCTACTACGCCTATGACGACGCCATCGAAGGCAAGCGCCCCGGCATCGTCGTGGTACACGAATGGTGGGGGCTGAACGACTATGCCAAGCAGCGCGCTCGCGACCTCGCCGAGCTGGGCTACAGCGCATTGGCCATCGACATGTACGGCGAAGGCAAGAACACCGATCACCCGAAAGATGCCATGAGCTTCATGCAGGCCGCGCTGAAGGACGCCGATGCTGCCAAGGGCCGCTTCAATGCCGGCCTCGATCTGCTCAAGGAACAGGCCCAGACCGATACCGCCAAACTGGGCGCGGTGGGCTACTGCTTCGGCGGCAAGGTGGTCCTGGACATGGCGCGCCAGGGTGTGCCGCTGGAAGGCGTGGTCAGCTTCCACGGCGCGCTGGCCACCGAAACCCGCGCCGCGCCCGGCAGCGTCAAGGCGCGTGTGCTGGTCGAACATGGCAGCGAGGACAGCATGATCAGCACCGACGACATCGCCGCGCTGAACGTCGAGATGGTCAAGGCCGGTGCCGACTACCAGTTCGTCAGCCTGCCCGGCGCCAAGCACGGTTTCACCAATCCGGGCGCCGACGCCCACCAGAAGAACGGCCTGGATGTCGCCTATCAGAAAGCCGCGGACGAACGTTCCTGGCGTGATATGCAGCGCTTCTTCGAAGACACCTTTGGCACGTTGGCGACCGCCCGGGCGCAGTGATCGGCTCGCTTCTCGACCGTGATTCGTCCCGGCGGCACGCCTGCCGCCGGGGCGCGTGCTAGCATTGCGCGCACAACTCACCGTCGATCACGAGTCATGGCCGAACACGATTTCCGCTACACCCTGCTCAACCCCGCCCACACCCTCACCGAATGCCGTGCGCTGGCGCCGGGCCGCTATCAGGTAACCGGCAATGGCGGCTCGATTCGCAGCGGCGATGTACTGATCGTCACGCTCAAGGGTAGCCGCGACCTTTCCCAGCGCCTGACAGTGGAGAAGGTCCGCCACCTGATCAACCCACCGGGGCAATGGATGGCCGTGGCCAGCGGACCGGTGTTCCGCGAACTGGAAATCCTCAACTGGCAGGTCGCCTGCGACAGCTGCGGCAAACAGCTGGACTTCGAGTTCGCCGTGGACGCCAAGCTCGGCGAGGCCGCACGCAAGCCCGCCGCCCAGGCGCGCATCACCGAACTGGGCTGGTCCGGTCAGAACGACCAGCACCGCTGCCCCAGCTGCCAGAAGGAGCAACCGGCATGACTTCACGAATCCTGCCACTCATCGCAGCCCTCGGACTCACAGGCTGTGCCACCGAGCAACTCGAGCTGCAACGCGACGTCACCTACATCGCCGAATGGATCGGCGATGAAGCCGTGATCGGCCGCACGCCCGTCTCGCTCACGCTGAGCGAAGGCCGCGCGTACGGCAACGCGGGCTGCAACCACTGGTTCGGCAGTTACGAGCGTGATGGCCAGCAGATCCGCTTCAGCAACCTGGGCAGCACACGCAAGATGTGCGCGGAGGAAATCATGGAGCAGGAGCACCACTTCCTCGATCTGCTCAATCGCGTCGAGCGCTGGGATGTCTCCAACATCGACCAACTGCGCCTTTGGCCCGCCCAGGGCACCCCGCTACGGCTCTGGCCGGAACAGGAATAGCGCGCCAAATGTGCGCATGCAACAAGGCATGCGCACTGCTTTTACGCGAGATCGCCTAGCGAGCATCTGCCGGCCCTTCCCTAAGGCGTTCCTGAAACAACGCCTGGACCCCGCCGCCCCACAAATTTCGGCGCTCAGCACCTGCGACCAAGTCCTAGCAAAAGCCGCCTACCGATCTTCACGAAACTGGCACATCCAGTGCATAGACTGAGTCAACCAGTTTCGGGGACCCTGGTACAGGCAGGCCTGGGATTCCCCTCTTTTACACCGGACAAAAGGCCGCTCATTGAGCGTAATGCTGTTCACTTAAGCATTTGAGCCCCAGCGGGGCTTCCCCGAAAATCCGATGCCAGGCTTCTGGCATCGGATTTTTATCTCTCTCCAACAGCAACTGCTCGACTTGGGTGAACTGTTCAACTTCGCCGATCTGAGCACCTTCACTCAGAACATTCCAATCGAGTGGGTCGCGTCCGCGCTGGACCTGTCCGCCCAGGCCTCCAACCGGCGGCGGCGTCTGCCCAGCGATCCCAAATTGGTGTGCTACGTAAAACCAAGGCAGCTCCGCTTTCTGAGCAAACTAGATTCAACGTTATGCACGCTCTTTCGTGGGTAAAATCGCGACAGTTTTTTTCAATAGAATCGGCCGATCTTTGCCTCTCGCATTTCCCTTGACCAGATGGCGCAGCCCACTACAACGAACCAACAGCAAACCTTTCCCCCCATAAAGCTCACATTGCACATGTCTCTCATCGATAGATCTCACGGCGAAAAATCAGGGGTTTGGCCCCTTTATAGATGCCGAAGGTGGCGAGGCCGCTGGGGTTCTGGAAGCTACCGGAACCGTCCCAGTCGTACCTTAAAAGCTCCGGCACCATCGGCGTAACCCGAACGCTCCCCTCATTGCCCAATCCCGGTGCCGTCAACTCAACGAACCGATTGGCACCCACACCCTTCATTGAGGCTGTGGTTTCCCCAGCATTCAAATTATCGGTGTAGTTGCTCAGCTCCGGTTCCGACTCTCCAGGAAACACAGTACAGCTGTCGTCGGAGGTCTTGGCGAAATAGCTACCCTGCCAGCTCTCGATCACCAACGGCAGGCCAAGCGGCGCAAGTTCGGAACCGTTGGCGTTCTCCAAAACAGCGCGACCTAGACGAATCTGACTGTTGGCTTCAGGGAAGCTGAGATTATCCAACACATATGGCTCGCAGACCGCAGCAGCCGATGTATCGGCTGACTTGTAGCAGACGCCATCTTGGTCAGTAAGAGGGAAGCGCAATGCCAAGTAAGGGCGGAAGGCGGCGTCGCTAGCCAATGGGGCATAAAGGTTTCGCACATAAGTCAGCGCCTGCTCCCTGATAGTCACGTCTCGAGTACCGTCGCCCAATTGCAGATCGTTCGTATCCACTGTGAAGTTTGGGTTGCCGCTCAACCGCGCGTCATCGTGTAAGTTGTCATCGTTGCTACCGAACTCCGGTGTATGAGTGAAGTTACTCGATTGCCAGCGCCAGAAGTCTCCACGGTCATAGTTCGTGGTAGTCCCATTTGCGCGGTTTTTGCCAGTAATGCTGAGCATGGGCGCAATGGCGAAGCTGATGGCCGCCCCTTGGTAGCTGAACCCAGTCTGGGTCTCCGAATCGGTTACACAGTTGGGCTGCAGCAACGGTGTGTTCGGCGTGACATCCAGATAGGCAGGCACAATGCGACCGATCAGGCGGCTCCGGTTCTGGTCGTTGGCATTGCTGCCAGACATAGTGCCGTCGCCGCCAACATGCCCCATGCCCATGTATTCGGTACTGGTCTTGGCGGTGATGCGGAACACCCCAACTTCGGAGAAAGACACCCCATCATCACCATTGAGAGTGGTTTGCTCACCCAGTACATGGGTATAACTCGACGGCAAAGTATTGGATCCAACGACCCCTTCCGATGGCTCCACCAGCGAAAGGCTTAGACCGATATTCGATAACTGGAAATTGGGAGTAACGACATTTCCCCTGCATAGAGCCTCGCCGTCGAGCACTTCGCCTGTCTGTACTCCGTTGACGGTGGTGCCTTGCCAACCAACCGCCTTGACGCGAATCGGGACCGGATCGCCGGCAGAGGCCAGCACCGTGCAATTGCTGCTCACACCGGCCACGCTGCAAGTGTTGGTATCTGGTGTGATGCACAGGCCGTAAGGCTTGGCGATGAACGAGCCGCTGCCGAGCATGCTCAGGCCCTGATCGGAGTTGCCGCCGCTACCGCTGTAGCTGACGTTGAGCGCCACCTGGCCAGCATCGTCGTAGTTCACCGTCACCGAAGCGACGCCGTTGCTATTGAACGAAAGCGGAGCCGCCGAGCTTGAGCCATTGACGGTGATGCTGCGGGTGCCGGTCGAAGGGTTCTGGTAGCTGGTAGTGAAACTGAGCGTACGTGTGACATTGGCAAAAGCAGGTACACATGCCTGACTCGTATCGTCCTTGCGCACCGCTGCGATAGTGGCGCTCTGCGGACGGGACGAGATCATGTTCGGTATGCTGACCAAAAAGCCGCTGTCATGAAACCTCGCCTTGCAACCGCTGGTACTGCACACTAGGCCATTGCTGGCCGCAGGCGAAGCAGAACTGATGCCTAGCGTAACCTCGCCGGGTGACCGCACCACTAGCGTGGTTGTGGTAGTACCGGTGAAAGTGATAGGGCTACTAGCCCAGCCGCTGCTTGGGCTTAACGTAAGTGTCGATGGCGCAGATACAGTTGAAGAGCAGGCAGCATCTACGCAGGCTCTGATCGTCACACTCAGCGAGCTGCAGGTTAGTGCTTGCGCAGCGTAATTAAACTCATAATGATGAACAGTGTCGTTCCCAGCACCACCACACTCGCCATTTACATTATTATTAACGTTTGGATTGCGTGTAGTGTCTGCGAGGCAAGTCCCTACGACTCTACTTCCCGGCTCTATATTAATCTTTCCATAGGTGTTAGCCACTTCAACATGACCATACACAACAGTATTATCTGTCAAATTAAGGTAATTCCCTCGCGCGATCACCTGGATTGATTCCTGCGGGGAACCAATCTGACTATTAGATATCTGGATATTAAATGCATTAATGTCACCAGAAACCATGACAGCATCTTTTATGACAATATTATTATTTACCAACGTGCCATTCTGGCTGGCAATTACCAAGCTTCCCGCAATCACACCTCCTTCAATTGTTATTCCAGAATTAGCTTGAGCGCCGGCTGAGAGATCCGTGCCACTAGTGGTAATAGTGCAACAATTTGTCTTTACCAAACCGGCTACGCTGCCATTCTTGAGATTGATAGGTCCAGCGGTATTCGTCAGCGACCCTTTAAAAACCGTGCCATCTGCAACTATGGTTGTTGAGGTAACCAAAACATTGTTAGTCACCTCGCCGCCAACCAAATTAACACCACCAGATGTCGCCGTCAGGTTCCCTTGGAAAACTGTATTAACAGCAGTAATTCCATTATTTGCACTAACATTACCAGCAACCGTAGAGGCATCAGATTTAAACGTCCCGGTTACAGAAACAGAACCATTAACCGTCGTACCAGTCAGCAAATCAACATTATTACTTTGCCCGACTATAGAGCCATACAAGGTAGATCCACTCAGCCTAGTAACACTACTTCCTTGAGCCTCCAGATCAATCAGCCTCCCGGCCCCACCAACAGTAGAATTCACCAGATTGAAACCGCTATAGGACAGGATTTTCATTTGCGGAAGCGTTGTTAAGACCTCATCGCCACCTTCCACCCTAAATGGCTGCCCCCAGCCACAAACATAGGTATTACCACTCCATGAACCCATATTACCATTACAGAGAGCTGGGCGATCTACGCCATTTAATATATAGGTAGCCGCCTGTGCTGACATACAAAAAAGCAGCGCCACCAACGGGGCAATCCATACACCAAATCTGTAGCTCCTCTGCATACTCCCCCCTTGGCGCACCGAATAAAAATCGGCCTTTTTTAAAAATCCTGCGATAGCTTTCAAATAATCATGCACCGAAATACTCAACAGACAGTCCATCACGATAGCATTTCATTATTACTTAAAAAGATTACTTATTCGTCAGCATCTGTTTGCTTGAAGATTTATCCATATTCAGGCACTAAGGAAGGTCTGAAGTAGCCCTGTATTTCCGGTCGACTTCAGCCCTCGCTGCTTTTGAAAGCGGGCCGTCGATCAAAATCGACCAGGTAACCCGCTCAGTTCTCCGTTTTTGGCCGCCGCGAGCACCTCGCAGCAGCCATTTTCCGCATTACAGGCGCACCTCTCCTGCGGTAGTCAGCAAATGTCGGCGCGCCATCCATAGGTTCGACAGCGCGAACAGCGTCACCAGCTGAGCGGTGTTCTTGGCCAGGCCACGGAAGCGCACCTTCACGTAACCGAACTGGCGCTTGATCACTCGAAACGGGTGCTCGACCTTCGCTCGCACTTGTGCCTTGGCCTTCTCGATCTTGCGCTTGGCTTTGTACAGGGCGCTGCGTTTATCGAGCTTCTTGTAGGTGCTGCGGCGTGCTGCGACCTGCCAGATCACTTCGCGGCCAGCATGTTCGGGGCGCTTTTCGACGCCGGTGTAGCCGGCATCGGCGCAGACGACGTTCTCTTCACCATGCAGTAGTTTGTCGACCTGGGTGACATCCGCCACGTTTGCCGCCGTGCCGACCACGCTGTGCACCAGCCCCGACTCGTCATCCACACCGATGTGGGCCTTCATGCCGAAGTGGTGAGTCGGCCGCGGGAACTGCCCCCGCAGCCGCTCGCAGAACCGTACGTGACACTCTCGCGTCATACGGCTCCCGTTATCCAACCTTGCTGCCCGGTCACTCGCCAGTGATGAAACAGCCGGGGTACCACAGTCCGTATCTTGTCCAGCCATTGGCTAATGCGCCGCTTGCGCCTATGAAGGGCCTTGTATTTTCGTCGGGCCCAGCGTTCAAGCGCGCGGTCAATGTGCTGGAAGATGCCAAGCATGGCTGTCCGATAGAACGAGCCATAGTATTGCCACCACCCCTGTATCACTGGATTGTAGAGCCGAGCCACGTCGACCAGCGTCACGTGGGTTTGGCGATTGAGTCGCCACCTGCGTACCGCTTGCCGCATCCGCTTTAAGGCATCCGCACTCGCTCCCGGAAGGAAGCTCGTGAAGAGCTGGTCTTGTTTGCTGAGCGCCTTCCTCGGCCTAAAGGTGAAGCCGAGGAAGGTAAAGCTCACATGCGGATAACCTGCGCGACGGTTACTGTCCTTGCAGTACACGACCTTCGATTTCTCCGGGTGCATCGTCAAGCCACAGGCAGCCAGCCGTGAAGCAATGGAGCGCATCACGTACTCCGCTTGCTTTCGACTGCGGCAGTGCACCACCGCATCATCGGCGTAGCGGGCAAACGGGCAGTTGGGGCTGGTACGTTGCATCCAGGTGTCGAAGGCATAGTGCATGAACAGATTCATCAGGAGGGGACTGATCACTCCACCTTGCGGGGTGCCGCGTTCGCGTGGGACGCGCATGCCGTCATCCGTTTCGAACGGCGCAACCAGCCACCGCTCGATGTACAGAAGTATCCAGTCCTCCTTGATGTGCAGGCGCACCGCCTTCATCAGCAATCCATGATTGATCTGATCGAAGGCTGCCTTGATATCAAACTCCACCACCCAGTCGTATCGCCAGCAGCGCTCACGCGTGATCGCCACCGCCTGCTTCGCTGATCGTCCCGGCCGGTACCCATAGGAGTCCGAGTGGAAGATCGAGTCCAGCTCCGGCTCGATGAGAAGCTTGACCACGGTTTGCGCGACACGATCACCAACCGTGGGCACTCCCAGCTTGCGCGTGCCTCCCGATGCCTTGGGAATTTCTACTTGCTTGACCGGAGGCGGGAAGTACGACCCCGACGACATCCGATTCCACAGCTTGTAGAGATTCTTAGACAGATCCCGCTCGAAATCGGCGATGGTTTCATCGTCGATGCCGGCAGCACCGCGATTGGCCCTGACCTGCTGGTAGGCGTCCCATACCGTGCGTTTCGCTATGTCATAAGGTTTCGCCGAGCTCACGCCACTCATCCCCGGAGGTTGGCAACGCTCGTCGGCCGGATAACGCCGCCCCTTCGCTCCACCTCCATTACAGAGGCTTCATCGCTACTACGGGAGGCTCCGCCCCTCGTTCCAGCATCGGTATTCTTCCTCATGGTGTTGGCCATTTGTCATTTTCCTTCGCATCTGGAACAAGGTTCTCACGTTCCGTACCAAAGCCTGTATGAAGATCATGCCGCCTATACACCGGCTGCCATCGGGTCCGTAAGCAGGTAACGCCCCGACTTGTCCTGAAGCCAGTACTCCACCTCAGTTTCGGCAGCACCTTGGGCATAACGATGCGTCATCGGACGGTTTGCTTTCGCTCATCTTCTCCATACTCACCTGCCATCCTCAGGGATGACTTTTCCTCGGTCGCTCACCACCACACCTTTTGGATGCAGCAGCACCGGGTGGTTTGAAGTCCGCTCCTGCAAGCCGACTTCGGAAGGCCTACTTCCATCTTCGGCACAGCAGCACAGGTCATCTGACCTGTGTTCGTGACACACAGTACTGGTTGCCCTTCTTGGTCTGGTGCATCTCCGGGTCGCGCTTGCCGTCCTGGTTCTTGGTCGAACTGGGTGCATGGATCAGTGTGGCATCGACGATGGTGCCCTGACGCAGCGACAGGCCACGGTCACCCAAATAGCCATTGATCACGCCGAGGATGCCGGCCGCCAGTTCATGTTTTTCCAATAGGCGACGGAAGTTGAGGATGGTGGTTTCGTCCGGAATGCGCTCCAGGCTCAACCCGGCAAACTGGCGCAAGATGGTCGTCTCGTACAGCGCTTCCTCCATCGCCGGATCGCTGTAGCCGAACCAGTTTTGCATCAGATGGACGCGCAGCATCGCCATCAGCGGATACGCCGGACGGCCGCCTTCACCCTTGGGGTAGTGCGGATCGATCAGGGCAATCAGCCCCTTCCACGGCACCACCTGATCCATCTCGATCAGGAACAACTCCTTGCGGGTCTGCTTGCGTTTGCCGGCATACTCGGCGTCGGCGAAGGTCATCTGCTTCATGGAAAAACTCGGCTGGCGGGATCGGCGTATTTCACCAGGTTCGGGAAGTCTTTTTCAGACCATCCCTAAAGAAGCAGTTTTTCTACACACGCGGAGCATCCATCGGTATGCCACACTCATGGCCGCTCCACCACTGCCGTCAGTTGTCGATACGCATAATCCGGTTCACCCGGACTTCCATAAGTCGCCGTAGCCTCCACCCGATGGAATATCAGATCTCGCCCTTCCTCCGGTACAAGTGGCTGTAGAACCGTTTTGCTTTCACAAGTGACGACCACTTGGAAGCCCTCCAGATTAAACGGCGAGCAGGTCTGGGATGGGCTGGCCAGTGAACGTGCGATACCGTATTCGAGCCCCGCTCGTGCCGCCTGGAAGGCACGGGCCTGCTGAAGGCTAAGCGTATTGGTCGCCGATTGGGTAATGGATAGCCGCCACATCACCGTGATCGCTGCGGCAATCACGATGATCAGGAACATTGCCGCTACCAGGCCAAAGCCGCGCTGCTTTTGTAGGAGCGGGCCTTGGCCGGGAAGCATTTGTACGGCTCTGGCTTGCGGGCATCGCCCGCTCCTGCGGATGATTTTTTGCGAGAGATCAGGGCGCATTGTCTACGTGGACCTGTTGCAAGAGGGAGATGCGTTCGCCAGCCTGCTCCAGCACCAGCTCGATGGTGACCAACCCTCCCCGCATGGCATTGCCAGGCTGGTAGCGGAAGGTGCAGGAGCGCACGCTGTCCACCAGCAGTGCGGCATCGCTGTAGTCATAGGCAGCAGCATCGCTGAGCTCGCTGAACTCCTTGCGCACGATGCGCCCGTTCGCGCAACGATAGCCAACCACCGCATCTGCCAAATAAAAGCGGCGCTGCGGCGAGGCATAACGGAAACCGAAGCCGGCGATCGCCGCACCGGTCAGAGTCAGGTCGTCTCCCGCATAACCGAAGGTCGCCCTGGGCGTGATAACCGAAGAGGTATTGTCCTGTAGCGGCCAGATGGTGTTGCCTGCCCCGGTACCGCCGATGTTGTAGATCACCATCCAGTTCATACTTGCGATTCGGTCGCTTTCTTGCGAACTGAGTGGGTTGAGTACCTGAATGCTACACGGCGAGACGCTGCATACAGGCGGATCGCTGCGCGTACCGTCATTCAAATTGGCTCGGTAGCGGCCACTCACCGGGCTGCGCAGCAGCTCAAGTTGCCCGGCGCCAGTCACCCGTACCGAGTTGGGCACTGCCATGCGGATATCACGAACCATGCGATTGAGCGCGCCCGAGGCCAAATCGACCAGTTCGGCCCGTCTACTGAGATCGGCAAAACCCTGTAACGGGCGGGACATCACCACGCCAACCATCACCGCAACGGTACCCGCGATAGCGATGACTATCACCAGTTCAACCAAGGTGAATGCGGCGTAGCGGTATGCATTCATGCACCGAGCCCTAGTGCCGGAATATCCGCTCATGGGCAACCTGCCTCACCATAACAACTGCGATAACCTTCAAGCACCAGTGGCTGCCCTGCCGGGTCCGCCACGGTTACGCGCACTCGTAGCATGCTGACTTCATTGAGCGGTGCCGGTCCGCTCACTGCCACCGCAACCCGGTAGCTCGAAAGTGCTTGCAGCGCATTGTCGTTAGGGTCACGAGGGCTCTGGTCGAGGCCATGATAGTCACGCACATCATTGAAACAGGCACGCCCGCAGCCTGCCGGTTGAGGCGTCTGCATGAAATTCTGCAACAGGATTTCTTCCATATAGGCCTCGGCAATCGACAGGCTCTGCTGCCGCAACATCGGGTCGGCGGAGCGGGCGGTGATGGTGGCCATGGCGGAGAAGAGTGCGGCGGCGGCGATGCCGATGATGACAATGGTGATAACCAGTTCGACGAGGGTCATGCCGTGCTGCTTGCGGGGCGTGGCAAGAGCCGGGCTGGGGTGGCGGGCTGCAAGCGGCGGCATGGTCAGTTCCTTCTGCAGTCGGCGGCGGTGACGGGCAGGCTGCCGCTGTTGCTCAGCGGGAGAAACTGCGGTGCATCACCTAGTTTGCTGGGAGGGATATACCTGAATCCGCATTTCCCTCCTACCACGCCCATATGGTCAATATGCGTGATGTTTCCCTCAGCCCCCGCCCCGCTAAAATCCGCCTCCATTCCGGCGGCGATCAACAGGGAATAAGCTTGCGCGGGATAACCGAACTTCACGGTTATGGCCTGCCCTTCCAGAAATATTTGCTGCTCCACTTCACCCATACCGATTCCCGACAGCCGGGCCTTGGCATTGACGATGGCCAACGCACTCTTGGCCGCGCCCAGCCCGGCATTGACCCGTGCGGCGCGAGCTTCTGCCGATACATCGAAAAAGCGTGGCAAGGCGAAGGCCGAGAGGATGCCGAGGATGATGATGACCATGATCAGTTCAATCAGGGTGAAGCCGGTTTGCCTGCCCCTTCGGCCAGCCCTTTGTGTAGGGTAAATGGCCATCCCGTGGAAAGCCGCACAGGGTTTTCCGCTGCGACTCAGGTGGTTGGTGCGTTGGTGGACGGGTGAAGCGTCATCCACCCTACGGGGTTTGCGGCCAATTGGTTTGCCGGTCGGCCTGGTTGGGCAGGTGATTGGCCGGGCGGTCATGGGGTGACCTCGATAAAGCCGGTGGCGGCGTGGATCTTCATCTTGAAACCGGATTCACCAATTTCCAGCTCATCAACACCCTGCGTTGGGCAAAATTTTGTAGTAGAAACACAGCCTAGAGAATTGAAAACAGCCGTAAATGGAGCAGAGCCAAGTTTTTTGACCTGCTTCGGATTATCAACTGCATAATCACCAGATACAGTTTCATCCGCCCCCTTATCACCACAAGTATTGAAATGACTCAATACAGCCCCAGACGCACTAACCTGAACCTTTATATAACATCCACTGGCTACTGCCAGTTTCTGCGCATAACGAACAGACGAAAGAACCTCTTCAAAATAGAAGCGTTCATCGAAACTGCTTTTGCTAAAGAAGCGCGGCCCAACAACGGCGGCGAGGATGCCGATGATGACGATCACCATGATCAACTCGACGATTGTAAAACCGCGTTGTTCAACCATTGGCCTGCCCTTCTTATAGAAGCGGGTTGGAGGCGGGAATCGACCCGCCTCCGGGAATTTGTGGCAACCCGGCCAAAAGCCGGGTTGCGATGCAGCCCAGAACGGGTGAGACCCGCTAGCCATTCCCCGGTAGTGGATTTCAGGCAGCGGTGGGTTGGGGCTGTCTTACAATGCCTATCAATCAGCACCCATCAGTGTTGCTTACGACACGCTCCCCAGTAGCAGGCACGGGTGTATAGGTTACATTGCATTGAGTCCCAGCAGCCGGAGTAAAGCCATTGGGAGTGTATGTAATAGTGCTCGTGGCGGTGGTTCCGCCGCCTGCAGAAGTAAATCCTTCAACTTCCATAGCAGCACCTATACCTGCATCGTTGGCGGTTGGGTAGCCATCAACCATTGTCACGGTAACGTTTCCTTCAAGCGTTACGGATGCAGCAGCACCTAAGTTCCGTGCAAGCTGTGCTGAGTGAGCAATCGCAGCAGCAGAGCGCATAGAGCCAGCCAAACCTTCAACTGCAGCTATACGGGCATCCCTTCCAAAATCCGCAAACCTCGGCAACGCAAACGCCGCCAAAATCCCCAAAATCACGATAACCATAATCAACTCGATCATGGTGAAGCCGCTTTGTTGCTTTTTCATGGTGTTGCTCCTTTTTGCCTTATTCAAAAGTGACGGCGACTTCGCCGGTGTTGCTGTTGTACTCGATGAAATCGTTGTTTCCATCAAGGGTGTAGCGATAGAGGCAGCGGTGGCCCTGGGCCTCGGCGCGGAAGGTAGGGTTGGCGCCGGTGACGCTGGCTGCCGAGGCTTGCAGCAGGTTGGCCCAGAGGTTCATGCATTCCTGCTGGCTCATGCTGGTGCTGGCGCCGGGGTTGCCGCTGCGTTCGGTGCCAACCGGCCAGCCGGCGGCGTTGACGTCGACCGTGCCGTTGCCGTAACCGGCGACGTCGATCTGGCAGTTGCCGGCCACGCAACTGTTGCTGCCGCCGTTGCGGTTGAGTTCGTACTGGCCGCGCACCAGAGAGACGGCCGACGTGAAGGCGCCGCCGGCGCTGCGTACGGTGGCGCGGTGGGCGTCCTTGGCCGAGTCGATGAAGTGCGGTAGCGCCACCGCGGCGAGGATGCCGAGGATGGCGATGACCACCACCAGCTCAATCATGGTGAAGCCCTGGTTCTTCTGCATTACATGCGCTCGCTGCTGGTTTTCATTCATCTGCTCACCTCTCGTGTCGGCACAGGCGTACCGCCCTGCCCTTCGCGTTTCGTTGTTCGCTGCTTCAGTCATCACCCCCTCCCTTGCGCCGCGCTGCCCAGCTCCCACATGGGCAGGAACACGCCCAGCGCGAGGACCAGCACCATCACACCCATACAGACGATGAGGATCGGCTCGATGGCGTCGGCCAGTTGCTTGAGGTCGTAGTCGACTTCCTGTTCGTAGAAATCGGCCACTTCGACGAAGAGGTCATCCAGCGCGCCGGTTTCCTCGCCGACAGCCATCATCTGCAGCACCAGGGGAGTGAACAGGCCGCTGTTGTGAGCCGATCGGGTGAGCGCTTCGCCGCGCTCGACGTTTTCGCGGATGGCGAGAATCGCTTCGCCGATATGGCGATTGCCGACGCTGGCGCTGTTGATGGACAGGGTTTGCAGCAGCGGCACGCCGGCGCGGTACATCATCGCGAAGGTGCGGGTGAAGCGCGCCAGGGCGATGCGCTCGAAGATGCCGCCGACGATGGGCAAGCGCAGCTTGATACGGTCCCACTTGCGCGCGCCGGCGTCGGTTTCCACCCATTTGAAGAAGGCGTAGAGGCCACCGACGATGCCGAGCAACAGCAGCCACCACCAATCGCGCATGAAGTTGGAGGTGCCGATCAGCACGCGGGTGGCCCACGGCAGTTGCGCGTGGAACTGGGCGAAGACCTTGGCGAACGCCGGGATCACCAGGAGGTTGATGACACCCAGCGCCACCCCCATGGCCACCAGCACGAAGATCGGATAACGCGTGGCCTGCTTGATGCGCTTGCGGGTCTCGCGCTCCAGCTCGAGATAGGCAGACAGCTGCTTGAACGCCTGATCGAGCTGGCCGGTGTTCTCGCCGACGCTGACCATACTGACAAACAGATTGTTGAACACCTTGGGATGCGCATTCAGCGCCACCGCCATGGACTGGCCACTTTCGAGGCTGGCGCGCACGTCCTGCAGGATGCCGCGGAAATACAGGTTGCGATTGGACTCGGCCAGACCGCCGATGGCGCGAATGATCGGCACGCCGGCCTTGTTCAGGCTGTACATCTGGCGGCTGAAGATGATCAGTTCGTCCAGATCGACACGTTTACGCCGCAGCTTTTCGCGCAGCACGGCAAACACGTCGACGCTATCGGCCTGGGCACGCTCCGCATCGATGGTCAGCGGGGTGATCTGGCGCGACACCAGCTCGCTGGCCACGGCGTCAGCGCTGGCGCCATCGAGCGCGCCGCTGACCCGTGCGCCGCGCATATCGCGGCCGGTATAGCGGAAGCTAGGCATCGGCAGGCTCCCCGCGAAGCGACCGGACGGCGCCCGTGGCGCTGGCGCCTACGGCCGCGATAGGCAGGAGACTAGCGGCGATCACGCGATCACCTCATCGTCCGCCAGGGTGGCGCAGACCTTCAGCACCTCTTCGATACTGGTGACGCCGGCGATGGCGTAATCCAGCGCGCAAGCCGCCAGTGGTCGATAGTGCGCCTGCTGGCGCGCGGCCTCGGCGAAGCCTTGCGGGTCGCCGCGGCGCAGGGCGGCGATCATCGGCTCGTCCAGTTCCAGCAGCTCGTACACACCGACACGGCCGGCATAGCCACTGTTGTGGCATTGATGGCAACCACTGCCGCGCTTGAAGCGGTTGTCGCGCAGCGAGCCGCCGTGCAGCGCCTCCAGCCAGGCCAGTTGCCGAGGATCGGGCTGATCGTCCTCCATGCAGTTTTCGCACACGCGGCGTATCAGACGCTGGGCCAGCACCGCATTGAGCGCGGTGGCGACGAGGAAGGGCTCGACGCCCATGTCGATCAGGCGCATGGCCGAGGTCAAGGCATCGTTGGTGTGCAGCGTCGAGAGTACTAGGTGGCCTGTCAGTGCGGCGCGCAGGCCGATCTCGGCGGTTTCCTGATCACGGATCTCGCCGACCAGGACGATGTCCGGGTCCTGACGCAAGGCGGCGCGCAGCACGCGGGCGAAGGTCAACTCGATCTTGGCGTTGACCTGCACCTGGTTGACCCGCGGCAGGCGGTACTCCACCGGGTCCTCGACGGTGATGATCTTCTTCTCCGGGCTGTTCAGCTCGGAAAGCCCGGCGTAGAGCGTGGTGGTCTTGCCCGAGCCGGTAGGGCCGGTGACCAGCACCATGCCGTGCGGACGCTGCAACAGGCGTCGGAAGCGCTCGAGCATCGCTGGCGGCATGCCGGTGCCTTCGAGCTTGAACATCGCGCCGCTCTGGTCGAGCAGACGCATGACCACCGACTCGCCGAACTGCACCGGCATGGTGGAAACCCGCACATCGAGGTTGCGGTTCTTCACGCGGATGTTGAAACGGCCGTCCTGCGGCAGGCGCTTTTCCGAGATATCCAGGCCGGACATGATCTTCAGGCGCATGACCAGCGCCGAAGCGACGCGGTGCTCCTTCATCACCTGTTCGTTGAGCACGCCGTCGATACGCTGGCGAATCCGCACCACGCCTTCGTCCGGTTCGATGTGAATGTCCGAGGCCTTCATCTGCACGGCGTCCTCGAACAGCGTCTGCAGCAGGCGCACCACCGGCGCATCGCTGTTGCTTTCGCCGAGGCGCGAGAGGTCGAAATCACTTTCCTGCAGCTCACCTTCCAGCTCGCCGGCCAGCGAGGCGATTTCGCTGGTGCGGCGGTAGAGCTGATCGAGCGCGCCGAGCAGCTCGCTTTCCCGCACCACTGCCGGGTGGACGCGCTTGCCCAGCAGGCGCTCGATCTCGTCCTGAGCGAAGATGTCCAGCGGGTCGGTCATGCCCACCAGCAAACCATCGCCCTGGCGGGACAGCACGATCACCCGGAAGCGCCGGGCGACCGCCTCGGGCAGGCTCTGGGTCAGCTGGTTGTCGAACTTGTAGTGCTTGAGTTCGACGAAGGGAATCTGCAGCTGCTCGGACAGCGCACGCAGCAGGCGGCCTTCGTCGATGAAGCCGAGGTCGAGTACCGTGCGTCCGAGCTTGGAGCCGGTGCGCTTCTGGTCCTGCAACGCCTGCTGCAGCTGCGCCTCGCTGATCAGGCCGGCCTGGACCAGCAGATCGCCGAGACGAATCTTGCGCTGGCGCATGTCTTGCGCGGTCATCGGGCACCTCCGAGTACGCCGGCACGTTCGGCGGCGAAGCGCCGCGAGTTGTCATCGAGCCCCTGCCCTTGCGCGGCCAGACGGTAGTGGCGCGCCGCCCGGGCGGGTTGATCGATCTGTTCCAGCGCGATGGCCAAGCCCAGCTGCCAGGCCGCCTGCTGCGGCTGAAGAGCCACCAGCTGGCGATAAACCGCAGCGCTGCCGGCCCAGTCGCCGACCTGCTGCTGCAGAGCTGCCAGCAACGCGTGATAGCCGGGATCGCTGGCCAGCGACGGCGCGTTCTGCACCAGGGTGGCGAGCGCCGTCTGTTTGTCGCCGCCCTGCAGCTGGCCACGGGCGAGCAGCATACGCAGCTCGGCATCGAACGGCCGCCTCTGCAGCTGGGCCGGCAGCCACTCGAGCAATGGCTCGATCTGTCCAGCCGCCAGGTAAGCACGAGCCAACCAGCGGGCCGCCTCGGCGTTGTCCGGCTGCGCGGCATGGAGCGCCTGCAGCAGCTCAATGGCACGGGGGAAGTTCTGCTGTTGCAGGGCATCGCGCGCCTGGGCCAGCGGGTCCGGTCGATGACTGCCGATCTGCACGGTGGGCGTGGTGGCAACCTGGGGTCTGGCAACCGGCGCCGGGGCCGGCTCGGCGACCGGTTGCACATCCGGCGCGACGGGCGGCGCGGTTTGCGCGTCTGGCGCGGTGCGGGTGACCCAGTCCGGCAGGCTCGCTTCGTCCAGCGCCGGCTCGGCGAAAGGCAGGTCCAAGTCTTCAGGGACGGGGACTGGTGCGCCATCCATGCGGACTTCCAGCCAGAGCTGCGCATGGCCAGCGGCCGGCTCGAGCCGATCACGCACATCGAGGCGATCGGTTATGCCAAGCAGCAGCACCTGCACCTGGTCGCCCTGCTGTTCCACTCGCCAGGACAGGCTTAGGCCATTGCTCTCCACACGGCCGTTTCGCGGGCCACCGGCGAGCGCCACATCCGGCAGGAGCAGACTGATCGCGCCGCCTTCGTCGGTGCGCTGATAGCTGATCGAGCGATCCAGCAGCAACTGCAGCACGAAACGGCCACCGTCTTGCTGCGGCAAGACGTCGAGGAGCTGAGTTGCAGGCACCGCAGCGACCACCGGAGCGGCAGCAGGTAACTCCTGCACAGCGGGGGCTTGCGCGAAACGTTCGAACAGCACCACCGATGCCGCGACGACCAACGCTCCGATAGCCAGCGGCAACAACCAGCGCCGCAGCCGTGCCGATCGCTGACGCCGCGTTGCGGCTGTTTCATCGACGGCCTGCATGTCGAGGAATGGGCTCTGACCGCCGGATGCCGCGCCGCGCGCTTCGAGATCGCGCAGCATGTCGTTGACCAGGCTCATGGCCGCACCTCGGCCAGCTGCGACAGCCACGGCAATGCACTCAGCAGCAGGCTCAGGGTTGCCGCACCCGCCAGCAATGCCCAACGCAACGGAAGGGCTGCACGCAGGAACGGTCGCGCGCCCTCGGTATCGGCCAGGGCACGGCGTACGTGGCGGCGGCCGACCCGTCGCTGGCCTTCGCCAAACGCCGCCATCAGGCACTTGTTGGCCAGGATGTTGAGCAACCGCGGGATGCCACCGCTGCCCTTGACCAGCAGGCGAATCGCGGCCGGCTTGAACAGCGGTTCACCTTGATAACCGGCAACCGCCAGGCGTTCATGCAGGTAGCGCCTGGTATCGCTGACATCCAGCGGGCGCAGGCGATAGGAGAACGTGATGCGCTGGCGCAATTGCCGGAAATTCTCGCTGGCCAGCGTAGCGTCCAGCTCAGGCTGGCCGAACAGCACCACCTGTAGCAGCTTGCGCTGCTCGGTTTCCAGATTGGTCAATAGTCGCAGGGCCTCCAGCGTGGCCGGTGGCAGCGCCTGCGCCTCATCGATCAACAGCACGGTGCTCTTGCCCTGGCCGGCCAGCTCGATCAGCCGGCGATGCAGTGCCGTCAGCAACCCGTGATTGTCCAGTTGCTCGACCCGCGGCACATGCAGCTCATGGGCCAGCGCCTGGCGCAGCGCCATGGGTCCGAGCGCTGGGTTCGGCAACCAGGCGAGCTGGTAGTGTTCGGCATCCAGTTGCTTGAGCAGCGCGCGGCAGAGCAGGGTCTTGCCGGTGCCCACTTCGCCGGTCACCTTGATGAAGCCCTCGCCTTCGGCCAGAGCCACGCGCAGCAGGTTCAGGCAGGCCTGGTAAGGCGGCAGGCGAACCATGAAGCCGGTATTCGGCGTCAATGCGAATGGCTTTTCCTGCAGGCCGAAGAATGCTTCGTACATACCGGCGCCTACCTGACCTGCCGGAACGAATCGGCGCTCTTACGTAAGTCATCAAGCCAGACGCGCTCATCGATCACCTGCGGCCGCAGAAGGATGACCAGCTCTGTCTGCTGGAGGGACTTGCGCTGCTGTTGAAACAGGGCACCGAGCACCGGCAGCTTTGACGCCCATGGCACATTGGCATCACTGTTGGTGTTTCGATTTTCCATCAGCCCGCCGATCACCACCACCTGGCCGCTGCGCGCGCGCACGATGGAGTCTGATTGGCGAGTAGTGGACAGAGCGAGCGGCAGGTTGAAGACGTTATCGGAGCCGCCCAGCTGAATGCTTTTGTTCTGGTCTTGAACACGGCTAACGGTCGGGCGCACGTGCAACGTTACATTGTCGTGTTCGTCGATCTGCGGCGTGACGTCCAGGGAAATACCAGAGAAGAACGGCGTCAACGTAATGTCCAGATCCGGCGCGGTGGTGCCGCCGGCTAGAGTGGTCGTGGTAGTAGAAACATCGGTGACAAAAAACTCATCGGTACCGACTTTGATTACCGCCTTTTGATTGTTCAGTGTCGACACCCGCGGACTGGATAGCACCCGCACATCTCCTTGGGTCTCAAGCAATTGCAGTACCCCGGAGAAGTCACCGTTCCGAACGATCGCGCTGAACACGCCGCCAATGCCTTGCGCACCCGCAAGTGCATCGCCCTGCAGGCCAAGCGTAATGTCGGCGTTGCCGAAGCTGCCCAGCTGCGACCAGTTGATGCCTGCCTGATACCCATCAGACAGATTCACCTCAAGAATTTTCGCTTCCAAGATGACCTGACGCTGTAGATTACGCTGGATGAGCGAGAGAAACTCAGAAACTACTGCATGATCTTCTGACGTAGCCCTTACAGTTAGCACGCCAGACATTGAGCTATAACAAACGCTGGCCCCTTCATATCCGGAGCGGCACGTCGCCTCCCTGTACTTGATCTCGGTGTCAACTGCTGCCGGTGTTACTTTAGAGCTAACCTTCTGAATTTTAAGATCATCCACCTCAAGCTTCGGCTTATCTACTCCAACTATCATAGATACCGCATCAAGAACACTTTTCCAAAGTTCCGTTCTTGATCGGGTGGTAACTCTGCTCGCGTCCTGAGTACTTGAAGTTCTTGAGCTCCTAGAACGGCTGTTATTTGTTATGTCATCTTCCGAAGAAATAACCTGTCCAGAACTAACTCTAGTTTCTGCGACCCCTTCCCGCTCAAGATCCAAATAATTCAAATCGTATGTCTTTACAAAAATCCTATTTGGCAGCACCTGATAGCCATAGCTGGTGCGTCGAAAATCGTAACCGTAGCTGTCGCGCACTGCAGCGAGCACCTCTTCCAGCGTCACGTTGCGCAGGCTGAAGGTGATGTTGCCCGTCACCTCTGGGTGCACCAGCAGGTTCTGCCCGGCGTTGTCCATCAGGCTGAGGAAGAATTCGCGGGCCGGCATGTCGTTGGCGACCACATCGAAGCGCGGGCCACTGACAGCCGAACTGCCGTCGACGCTCAGCGGCGGAATCAGCGCAGCCTGCACCGACGGCGGCGGCAGCGCCTTGGCCTGGGTCTGCTGCAGGCTTTCCTCGAACAGACGGTTGCTCTGCTCGTAGAGGCGCTTGTCGCCGTCCTCGAATGTCTGGCAGGCGGCCAGCAGGCAGAACAGGCTCAGCAAGCCGAGACGTGGAAAAAGGGTCGGCATCATGGTCGGACTTGGCTCGGAGTAATGATCGGGGCAACCAGACGCAGCGTCTGCTGCTGGCCGTCGCGCTCGATCAGGACGGAATTCGTGTTGATGGCCAGGACTCTGGCATCGGCCAGGGTGTCGCCGACTCTCAGCGATTGGCCGTTGAGCACCGCCCGGGCGCTCTGCGCACCGCGAAAAATGGCCTGCAGGTGCAGCGTCGCCGGTGCCTGGCGCTCCGCTGCAGCGGTCACGAACGCCGCGGGCGGGCGCGTGGGGTCGAGCGCGTAGGCCGAAGCGGGCAGCAAAAGGAGCAAGCAAAACGCACGAGAAAAATCAGACACCAACCCACCCCGCTTCGCGACTCAAGGTATGCAGCTCCAGCGTGATCCGCGCCTTGTCCGGCCCGGCCTCATCGATGTGATAGTCCAGGCTGTCCCAATGCAGACGCCAGCCACTGTTCTGCACCGCCTGCAGGTAATCGAGCAGGTCGAAGTAGCCGCCTTGCAGGGTCAGACGCAGACCGTGCCGATAAAAGCTGACCGCCGCTGGCGGCGCATCCTTCGCCGCATCCGTCGCGCTGGCCGGCAACTCCAGCGGCTCGCTGAAACTCTGCAGCGCGACCATCTGCAGATGAGGCTGCCGGCGCAGCAGGTCCTGCAGCAGCGCTTTCATGCGTGCAGGTGAAACCAGTGAGCGGGTCTCCTCGTCGATGCTGCGCAGAATCTGTTCGCGATTGGTGCGCGCCACATCGAGGGCGTCTCGATAGGGACGATTGGGGTCGGCCGCGAGCTTGGCCTGAAGTTCGAGCAATGCATTGTTCGCCTCCAGCTGACGGGCTTCGGCGAGACGCAGCTGGCTGTCCTGCTGGGCGATGCGCTCGGCGAGCGGCTCAGCCACCAGCAGCAGATAAAGCATGCCCAGCAGGGAAGCACCGACCAGCACGCTCAGCCACTGTTCGCGCGGTGCCAGCGCCTGCCAGCGCTGCCGCAGGCTTTGCATGGCGTTATTCATCGTCGCCCTCCTCCGCCGCACGGGATGCCAGGCGGAACGCCAGCAGGCCACTGTCGTCGCGCTGCAGATCGAAGCTGCCGAACTCGCGCCCCTGCAACGTCTTGCTGCGCCCGAGGCTTTCCAGATAAAGCGGAAGCAGTTCCTGATCCTGGCTCAACCCGCGCAACAGCATGTCGCTGCCGCCAGCCTGCAGGCGGATGCGGGTCAGCCAGAGCCCGAGCGGCGGGTGCCGATCGGCCAGGGCCGTCAGCACTGGCGCGAAGCCGCTACGCAGCTGGCCATCGAGCGCGCGCAGATGCGTTGCGAGACGTTGCAGCTGGCGGTTCTCCGCTTCCCGCTCCGCCAGTTGCGCAGGCAGCCGGGTATCCAGCGTCGGTTCCCGGTAGTTGGCCTTGAAGGCGGCCAGCTGCGCCTCTGCAGAAACCGCCTGCGCCTCGGCCAACTGACGGTCCGAGGCGCGCTGCTTGAGGTTCCAGCCCTGCCAGGCAGCATGCAACGCCAGGGCAAGCGCCAGTACACATGCGCCAAGCAGCAGTTGCCGCGGACGCGGGCCACCCTGCTGACGACGTTCGCGCTGATAGAGATTGACGTTCTGCATCAGACGGCGTCCTGACGCAGGGCGGCACCGACGGCGCCAATGCAGAACGCCTGCTGCGCTTCGGACAGCTCGGCACCCGGCTGGCCGGGGAAGAGCTCGCGCAGGTCGAGGCGTTGCAGGTTCACCGCCAGGCCACTGGCCAGCCCCTGATAGGCGCGCTCGCCATCTTGCTTCATGGGCAGCAACATCAAGCGATTGATATAGCCCTTGCCGAGTTGGCTCTCGAAGTAGTCAAGCGAGCGCTGGATCTCCAGTGTCGTACTGCTCAAATCCTGGGCGGCACGGGCCAGCCCCTGCTCTATACGCCGCGCCATGTAAAGGTCGGCGCCGTTCTGGATGCAGATCAGGCCTTCGCTGGTGCGCAGGCGCAGCAGTGCGAGATTCATGCCTTCGGTGCCGGCGAGCGAGCCCAGGTTGCGAAACGCCATCTCGGTGATGTCGATGCTCGCCATGTGCAGACCGGCCTGACGCACGAGCTGGGCGTAATGCTGCATCCGGGTTTTCTCGAGAACGACGCAATAGACCATGCGCGTGCGCCCGCGATAGGCGTCCTCGGGCAGTGCGAAACAGTCGATCACCACATCGTCCAGCGGCTGGCTGATCATGTCCTTGATGCGCCAGCGCATGGCGTCACGCAGCTCTTGCGATGGCACCTCAGGCGCTTCGAGAAGGAACATCTGGTATTCGGAAGGATGCAGCAGCACGTTCGTCGGCAAGCCCTGCAAGGCACGCTCGCTCACGGCCTTCTCCAGCAGAGCGGCCTGCGCGTCGACGCTGCCTTCCAGGTGTTCGCAGTACGGCAGCAGCGGCCGCGCACCGGGCACCCGAACGACGTGCGCCAACGCGATACCTTGCGGACCAGTCTCAATGCCGAGCATGCCGGCTGGTTTTGATTTCTTGGTTTTGGAAAACAGACCCACCACTGGCTCCCTCGCCAAGACGTCGGTGCTCAACTGCCAAAAAGCAGAGAATCGATACTGAGGGCGTCAATAGATAGCATATTGCCATCTGGCGTGACTCTAACAATATCCGATGGGTGCGTCCAAATATTGTCGTGAATCAATCGCGCAACAGAAAACCGTCAATCCAAGGACGTCAAAGATCGCGCGCATTCTGGGTTAATTAATTAGCTCGCGCTATATCGGCTTAAGCCCTTTCGTCGCGCGAGGTCATCACAAACTGCGCATCTGACGAACGGTAGTCAGCGGAATGAGCACGCGATGGATGCAGGAAAAGGAAACTGGCGCTCTTAGAACAGAGTGAGCTGCTCGAAACCACCGCGCAGATCGACCAACCGCACGCCGACGCCAATCAACCGAACCGGCCGCGCACCACGGGAGAAGGCGATGGCGAGCAGATCGGCGTAGTCGTCGATTTCGAGTCCGGCGCCAGCCTGCTCCATTGTGGTCTGGGTGAAGTCATGGAATTTGAGCTTTACGAAGGGCTTGCCGGGTCGATAGCCGTTGTCGAGGCGCGCCATGCGGGTAGCCAACTGCTGCAGCAGCTCCGGCAGACGCTCCAGGCACGCCGCCAGGTCCGGCAGATCCTTGTCGTAGGTCTGCTCGACGCTCACCGACTGGCGCCGACTCTCCACCTGCACCGACCGCTCATCGACGCCGCGCGCCAGCCCCCAGAGCCGCTCACCGAACGCACCGAACTCGCGGACCAGGTCCAATCTGTGCCACTCGCGCAGGTCGCTACAGGTGCGGATGCCGAGCCGGCCGAGCTTCTCAGCGGTGACGCGACCCACACCATGCAGCCGCTTGACCTCCAGCGCCTGTACGAAATCGTCGACCTGTGCCGGGGTAATGACGAATAGGCCGTCGGGCTTATTCCATTCGCTGGCAATCTTGGCGAGAAACTTGTTCGGAGCAACACCCGCCGACACCGTGATGCGCAGCTGCTGCCAGACCCGACGCCGGATGTCCTCGGCAATACGCGTGGCGCTACCGGAAAAATGCTCGCAGGCAGTGACGTCCAGATAAGCCTCGTCCAGCGACAGCGGCTCGATCTGCTCGGTGTAGGTGCGAAAGATGTTATGGATCTCACGCGAAGCCTCCCGGTAGGCATCCATGCGGGGCCGCAGGATCAGCAGATCAGGACACAACTTCAGTGCGTGCCCGGACGCCATGGCCGAGCGAACACCATATGCACGCGCCTCGTAGTTGCACGTGGCAATGACCCCGCGCCGATCCGCAGCGCCGCCAACTGCGATCGGCCGCCGAGCCAGACTGGGGTCGTCGCGCATCTCGATCGCGGCGTAAAAGCAGTCGCAATCAATATGGATGATCTTGCGAAGGGTGGACTGACTCACGGAAAACGGGGCACCGGGCAGGAGTGAACGAATCTTCAGCGCAGCAGGTCGGTTATTGAGATGTTAAGTCCTTTATCACCCGATAGCCGGAGGTTCAGATGAAATTCTTGTACGCAGGCATCATCGCACTGGGCAGCTTGTTTTCCGCGGTTGCGCTGGCCGACCAGGACATGATGAACACTCAGCCGCAAGGCACCAATATCCAGCAGGAAAAGAAAGGCGAGGGAATGGTTCGCGAGAACGAAGATGACGGCGCCGACCCGAAGATGAAAGAGGAAATCCAGGAGGACTGGCGCGAGGATGCCGAGAAACGCCGCGAGAGCGACGTCATGAAACCCGAGCAGCGCGGCTGAGCAATCAGCTTCGTCAAAGCTCCAGCGGGTACGGCTGCACCAGCGCTTTGCCGTAGCCGTCGATGAACTCAGGCGGCATGCGCTTGGGTTTCCCGCTGGAGAGCTCGATGCAAACGAAAGTCGTCTGCGCGCGCAGCAGCGTCGCGCCGTCGGCCGGTCGGATCAGCTGGAAATTGCGTTTCATCTTCAAACGCTGATCGGATTCGGAAATCCAGGTTCCCAACTGCAGCAGATCGCCTTCGTAGGCCGCGGCCAGATAATCGATCTCATGCCGCAGCACCGCCATCGCCCGATCCAAGCGGCGATAGTCGTCGATGCCCAATCCCAGACTCTGTGAATGCTGCCAGGCACACCGCTCCAGCCAGGTTACATAGACCGCATTGTTGGCATGGCCCAGCTCGTCGATATGCTCGGACTGCACCTGCAGGTCGATGGTAAACGCGTCCGCCTGATCCCAGCTCATTCGTTGCAAGCCTCGTTGGCCGTTTGCGATGACCTATGAAACCGCAGCAGCCGCGACGAGTCACGCCTGTTGCTGCGAGCAATGACAAGACATTCAGCGCAGTGCGACTCAACCGACTTTTCGACCACGCAAAACAAAAAGGGCCATCTCATGAAAGATGACCCCTTGAAGCCCAAAACGGGCAATAAAAATGGCGTCCCCTAGGGGACTCGAACCCCTGTTACCGCCGTGAAAGGGCGGTGTCCTAGGCCACTAGACGAAGGGGACGAAACCTTCGCAAACCTGCCGAACAATCAAGCGACAAGCCGTGATTGGTGGAGCTAGACGGGATCGAACCGTCGACCTCTTGCATGCCATGCAAGCGCTCTCCCAGCTGAGCTATAGCCCCGGATTTATCGTCTCTCGACGCGCTATGTCAAACATCGCTTAATAATGGCGTCCCCTAGGGGACTCGAACCCCTGTTACCGCCGTGAAAGGGCGGTGTCCTAGGCCACTAGACGAAGGGGACGCAAACCCTTCAAGCGCAACCTGTATCGCTTATGCGGCGAATACAAGCTGGTGGCAAATTCTGCTCTTCGAGATTGGTGGAGCTAGACGGGATCGAACCGTCGACCTCTTGCATGCCATGCAAGCGCTCTCCCAGCTGAGCTATAGCCCCATCTCGAGGACGGGGCGCATATTAGGGGCGCCCCCAAGTAGTGTCAACAACAATTTCGAACGGGCCGAAGTTTTTTTGGCATTAGGAACAACTACTTACCACCGACGAATGGTAACGCCACCACCTCGGGGCGATGCTGGTCACAAGCACCGCCCCTGCCCCGCACTCAGACAATCGTCGCCGCGAGCTTCTCCCACTCCTTGGCTTCCTTCTTCGACGCGCCACCGAGCAACTCGAGTGCGTTGCGCAGGCGGAAGCGCGTCAGATCCGGGCCGAGAATCTCCATGGCATCGAGTACCGATACCGAACTGGCCTGCCCGGTGATGGCGGCGAACATCAGCGGCATCACATCGCGCAGCTTGAAGCCAAGATGTTCCGCCACCAGGGTGATGCACGCGGTGATGCGCTCCTTTTCCCACTGGCGCAGTGCTTCCAACTTCCACAGAATTAGCTGCATGACCTGGCGCACCTGCGTCGCATCGAGCTTCTTGTGCGCGAACAATGCGGGATCGAGCGGCAATGCACCGGAGAAGAAGAAGCCAGCCAATGGCGCAATCTGGCTGAAGGTTTCCACGCGCTGCTGCACGTGCGGCGCGATCTGCATCATGTACTGCGGATTGAATGCCCACTTCTGCACTTCGGCAGCGAACTGCTCGACCGGCAGTTCGCGCAACCACTGGCCGTTCAGCCAGGAAAGCTTCTCCAGATCGAAGATCGGTCCGCCGAGCGATACGCGATTGATGTCGAAGTGCTCAATCATCTCGTTCAGCGTGAATTTCTCACGCTCGTCAGGCATCGACCAACCCATGCGCCCGAGATAGTTGAGCATCGCCTGCGGCAGAAAACCCATGCGCTCGTAGAAGGTCACCGAGGTCGGATTCTTGCGCTTGGAGAGCTTGCTCTTGTCGGGATTGCGCAGCAGCGGCATGTAGCACAGCTGCGGCTGCTCCCAGCCGAAGTACTCGTACAGCTTGATCAGCTTGGGCGCCGACGGCAGCCACTCCTCGCCACGCAACACATGAGTGATGCCCATCAGGTGGTCATCGACCACGTTGGCGAGGAAGTAGGTCGGCAGGCCATCGGCCTTCATCAGCACCTGCATGTCCATGCGGTCCCAGCCGATCTCGACGGTGCCGCGCAGCATGTCGTTGACCTGACACACGCCTTCGCTCGGAACCTTCATCCGGATCACATGCGATTCACCAGCAGCGATGCGACGCTGAGCCTCGGCGGGATCGAGGTGCATGCAATGGCCGTCATAACGCGGCGTTTCCTTGTTCGCCATCTGCTCGGCACGCACCTGATCCAGGCGCTCGCTGCTGCAGAAGCACGGGAACGCATGGCCCTTGCTGACCAGCTCGTCCGAGTACTTCCTGTAGATCTCGCCGCGCTCGCTCTGCCGGTACGGGCCATGCGGACCGCCAACGTCCGGACCCTCGTCCCATTCGATGCCCAGCCAGCGCAGCGCATCGTAGATCTGCTGCTCGGATTCACGGGTCGAGCGCACCTGATCGGTATCCTCGATGCGCAAGATGAACTGGCCACCGTGCTGTCGGGCGAAGCACAGGTTGAACAGCGCGATGTAGGCAGTACCGACGTGGGGATCGCCGGTCGGAGATGGCGCGATGCGGGTGCGAACCGTGGTCATGAATGCTCTCGGACGGTAGGACATACGGAAAGGGACGAATGTTAGCAGGCGCTGCGCAGCCGGCTCCAGCCGAACACCGGGAAGCAGAGCGAGAGCGTCCCGAAGGAGACGCTCCGGGACAGGCCGAAACGGTCGATCCGCCAGTAGCTGCTAGACCTGCAACAAGCGCTCGCGCAGCTTGTGAATCTCGTCGCGCGCCTCGGCGGCCGCCTCGAACTCCAGATCGCGCGCCAGACTCAGCATCTTCTCTTCCAGCTGACGAATCCGCTTGGTGATCTCGCTCGGCGAACGCAGTTCGTTCTCGTAACGCGCACTCTCCTCCGCCGCTTTCGCCTCGCCGCGCCGCTTCTTGCTGCGCGAGCCCGGCACGGTTGCGCCTTCGAGGATGTCCTGCACGTCCTTCTTCACGCCCTTGGGCACGATGCCGTTGGCCTCGTTGAAGGCAATCTGCTTGTTGCGCCGCCGCTCGGTTTCGTCCATGGCGCGCTGCATGGACCCGGTGATGTTGTCGGCATACAAAATCGCGCGACCGTTGAGGTTGCGTGCCGCGCGGCCGATGGTCTGGATCAGCGAGCGCTCTGAACGCAGGAAGCCTTCCTTGTCCGCATCGAGGATCGCCACCAGCGACACCTCAGGCATATCCAGGCCTTCGCGCAGCAGGTTGATGCCCACCAGCACATCGAAAGTGCCCAGCCGCAGGTCGCGGATGATCTCGACCCGCTCCACGGTATCGATGTCCGAATGCAGGTAGCGCACGCGCACATCGTGATCACTCAGGTAGTCGGTCAAGTCCTCGGCCATGCGCTTGGTCAGCGTGGTGACCAGCACCCGCTCCTCCTTGACCACGCACTTGCGAATCTCCGACAGCAGATCGTCGACCTGGGTCAGTGCAGGACGCACCTCGATCTGTGGATCGACCAGGCCCGTCGGACGCACAACCTGCTCCACCACGCGGCCAGCATGTTCGGCCTCGTAAGGTCCGGGTGTCGCGGAGACGAAGATGGTCTGCGGGCAGATCGCCTCCCATTCGTCGAAGCGCATCGGCCGGTTATCCAGCGCCGATGGCAGGCGGAAGCCATACTCCACCAGGGTTTCCTTGCGCGAGCGGTCGCCCTTGTACATCGCGCCGACCTGCGGCACCGAAACGTGGGATTCATCGATCACCAGCAGGGCATCGGCCGGCAGGTAGTCGAACAGCGTCGGAGGCGGCTCGCCAGCATCGCGCCCGGACAGATAGCGCGAGTAGTTTTCGATGCCGTTGCAGTAACCCAGCTCCATGATCATTTCCAGATCGAAACGCGTGCGCTGCTCCAGCCGCTGCGCCTCCACCAGCTTGTTCTGACTGCGCAGGTAATCGAGCCGCTCGCGCAGCTCGTCCTTGATCTTCTCTATCGCGTCGAGCAGGGTTTCCCGCGGCGTCACGTAGTGGCTCTTGGGATAGAAGGTGAAGCGCGGCAGCTTGCGGATCACCTCCCCAGTCAGCGGATCGAAGGCCGACAGGCTCTCCACCTCATCATCGAACAGCTCGATGCGCACCGCTTCGAGATCCGATTCCGCCGGGAAGATGTCGATCACGTCGCCGCGCACACGGAAGGTCGCACGAGCGAAATCCATGTCGTTGCGGGTGTACTGCAGGCCAGTCAGCCGTCGCAGCAGCTCGCGCTGATCGAGCCGATCACCACGATCGACGTGCAGGACCATCTTCAGGTATGACTGCGGATCACCCAGACCGTAGATGCACGACACAGTGGTGACGATGATCGCATCCGGGCGCTCCAGCAGCGCCTTGGTTGCCGACAGACGCATCTGCTCGATGTGATCGTTGATCGATGCATCCTTCTCGATGAAGGTGTCCGACGACGGCACATAGGCTTCCGGCTGATAGTAGTCGTAGTAGGAAACGAAATACTCGACCGCATTGTTCGGGAAGAACGCCTTGAACTCACCATAGAGCTGCGCGGCCAGCGTCTTGTTCGGCGCCAGCACCAGCGTAGGCCGCTGCACATGGGCGATGACGTTGGCGACGCTGAAGGTCTTGCCCGAGCCCGTAACGCCCAGCAGCGTCTGGTGCGACAACCCCGCCTCGATGCCTTCGATCATCTGCCGAATAGCCTCCGGTTGATCGCCGGCCGGCTTGAAACGGGTGACCAGTTCGAACTTGGACATTTCGCCTCTCTAGGTAACATGTGCGAGCTTGGCAGCCGGACTTTCTAACAGCCATCCAGCGGTTTGGCGCGACAGCCAGCGGATCCTGAAATCCGCCACAAGCGATGGGCGCGCAGAGCCGAGAAACCGCCCATCTTTCCAGTACGCAAAACGCACCGAAAGTGATCAGAAAACCTCGGTAGCATATCGCAGGCAACAGGCTTGACCGCTATACTACCGCCCCGTTTGCGCATCACCCTGCGCGCCGACGCGAGGGTGGTGAATCTAGTCACTCTTCTCTTTCGAGCCCCCTCACCATGAGTTTGTTCTCTGCTGTCGAAATGGCGCCGCGCGATCCTATCCTCGGCCTCAATGAAGCCTTCAACGCCGACACGCGGCCGAACAAGGTCAACCTCGGTGTCGGTGTCTACTACAACGAAGAAGGTCGCATTCCACTGCTGCGCGCCGTGGTCGAAGCGGAGCATGCCCGCATCGCTGCCCACGCGCCCCGCGGCTATCTGCCGATCGAGGGCATTGCCGCTTACGATGCTGCCGTACAGAAGCTGCTGTTCGGCAACGATTCTCCGCTGATCGCCGAAGGCCGGGTGGTAACTACCCAGGCGCTCGGCGGAACCGGCGCACTCAAAGTCGGCGCAGACTTCCTCAAGCGCCTGCTGCCGGACGCCGTGGTAGCCATCAGCAACCCGAGCTGGGAAAACCATCGCGCGCTGTTCGAGTCGGCCGGCTTCCCGGTCCAGAACTACAGCTACTATGACGCGAGCAATCACGGCATCGATCGCCCCGGCCTACTGCAGGACCTGAAGAACCTGCCACCCCGCTCCATCGTCGTGCTGCACGCCTGCTGCCACAACCCGACCGGCGTCGATCTGAACCTGGATGACTGGAAGCAGATTCTCGACGTGCTGCGTGCCCAGGATCACGTGCCGTTCATCGACATCGCCTACCAGGGCTTCGGCGACAGCATCGAAGAGGACGCCGCCGCCGTGCGCCTTTTCGCCGAGTCGGGCATGACCTTCTTCGTTTCCAGCTCGTTCTCCAAGTCCTTCTCGCTGTACGGCGAACGCGTCGGCGCGCTGTCGATGGTCACCCAGAGCCGCGAGGAGTCGGCTCGCGTACTGTCGCAGGTCAAGCGCGTGATCCGCACCAACTATTCCAACCCGCCGACCCACGGCGCCACGATCGTCTCCGCGGTGCTCAACAGCCCGGAACTGCGCGCCATGTGGGAAGCCGAGCTGGGCGAGATGCGCAGCCGCATCCGCGAGCTGCGTCTGAGCATGGTCGAGCAATTGGCGGCCAAAGGCGCGAAGACGGACTTCAGTTTCGTTGCCGCCCAGCGCGGCATGTTCTCCTACTCCGGCCTCACGGCCGAGCAGGTCGAGCGACTGCGTGTCGAGTTCGGCGTCTACGCCATCAGCACCGGTCGAATCTGCGCCGCCGCACTGAACCGCAACAACATCGGTCACGTCACTGACGCTATCGTTCAGGTGCTCTGACTCCAGCCGCCCGGGGCCCTCTCAGACCCCGGGCGCGGCGTCGTTCCTAGCGGCGCAAAGGGTTGACTTCTCTTTTGCAAACAGTAGGATACGCACCGTTGTTCCGCGATAGCTCAGTCGGTAGAGCAAATGACTGTTAATCATTGGGTCCCTGGTTCGAGTCCAGGTCGCGGAGCCAAATTTCAAAGCCTCGGTTGATACCGGGGCTTTTTTATGGTTCTTCGCGGAGTCTGGGGGAAGAGCGAGTTGACAGTCAGGGAAGCAGGTAAATTGGCAGTCGCCAAACACACCCTTCACCTGTCCCTGCTGTCGCCGTGCATCCTATTGATCTTGCCGCTTTCT
>NZ_JACXXG010000014.1 GCF_014764705.1 Stutzerimonas kunmingensis | reverse complement strand
CGCCGGGCGCCTCAGACTAACAATGCAACCCCTGCGTCGCTGCGCTCCGACTGCCTGTCCGAATGATCGTGGAACAGGTGTCCGGATCAGCGTGGGCTGAGTGTCCGAATGGCGTGGAATCCGCACTCCCTGGAATTTCATCCGATATTTTCCGCTCGCGCAGCGTCTGATCAAACGCGGAAAGATCCCCGCGTTACTCTTTGCGGTGGCCCGCAAATCCTCTTCGAAAAGAGGGCTGTTCAAAGGATTGCGAGAAGATCTGGCGCTTTTACAGGCGCTTTGCGTAGCTTGGTGGCGTGGCGAGTACCGGGCCATCAGTCCTAATGCATTGATAGCTGTGGTGGCCGGCTTGCTCTACTTCCTGTCGCCAATCGACGCCATCCCGGATTGGCTGCCTGGTCTTGGGTTCGTCGACGATCTGGCTGTGCTGGGCTGGGTAATGCGCAAGTGGTCTGGTGAGTTGGAGGCGTTCAAGGTCTGGAGGCAGGCCCAGACTGCGGATCGGCAGGCATCGCTTCAACGCTTGCCTGCGTTGGACGAACCGAAGGCCGGCGGCCAGCCGAGCTGATAGCAGCGGCGTGTGTAGCGCCGCCGTTTGTCGGTGCCGGATGAGCATTTGCGGTCTCTATCCCGATTCACTAACGCATGCGGCAGGTTGGTAGCTTCAAGGAGCGGCAAGGGCTGTTAAGATTCCGCATCTGATCGAAGACGCCTGGGGAAAATACGGATGAATGTACAGGTCATCATGCGTGACGGCTCGCCGGAATACGCCGTACTGCCGTGGGACGAGTACCAGGCGCTTTTGAATGCGGTCGGTGTCAAATCGGCCGTTGCCACTGATGTCGCACCCAGTGGCGCTCAGTCACGTCCGTCCCTGGTCGAGCTGAGCGCTCTGCGTGAGGCCAAGGGGCTTTCACAAGAGGCGTTGGCGCGCGCTGTGGGGATCAGTCCAGCCTACCTGGGGCTGATCGAGGCGGGAGAGCGCGAACCCGATACTGCGATTCGTCGAGCACAGGCACGTGCGTTGGAAATTGCCGGCTGGGAGGGCGACGCTTGACGTCAGTATCCATCAGCCGGCACCACTGGCAGGCGCTGCTTGCCGAACTGGATGCCGCTCGCCGGCAGAGACATCTGGTGACCTACCGTGCGCTGGTCGAGCGGCTCCAGTTGCCCACACCCGCCATGCGAACCCTTACCGCCGCGCTGGAGCACCTCGCTGCGCTGGACGCCCGCTCGGAGCGCCCGTTGCGCAGCGCACTGGTCATCAGTCAGGGTGCTAGTCGTTTGCCCCGCACGGGCTTTTTCGAGTGTGCTGCGCGGTTGGGACGCTTCTCGGGGCCGGCGGACGGTGCCGCCGCTGCATCCTGGCATGCGGGAGAAGTGGCGCGCGTTTTCGAGTTCGTTTATTCGGAGGAACTCTGATGCTGGGCAGGCTGCGTGCAAGGCTCGGTTATTTAACTGCCCGCAAATTGATGACGTCGCACTACGCGGTTCAGCAGCCGAAGATCTGGCGTTGGATGGAAGGGCAATTCGCGCGGATGGCGGCGCTGGGCGACGTGTCGGCGCAGAGTTTCTACGGTCATATCCTGTATTTCCGCGGGCGCGGCTATGGTGCCAAGCTGGAAGGCGTTCGCCTTCTAAGGCTGGCGGCCAAGGCGGGAGATGTGAAAGCGGCATATCAGATGGGCGTCATCAGCCTCAGCGAAGATGCCTCCCACGGCCCGGATGGCAGTGAGGCGGCGCGCTGGTGGTCCCAGGCGGCCGAGGCAGGGCATCCACTGGCGGCGGTTCGCCTCGAGCAACTGTATCGTGCCGGCGGCCACGGCCTGGCCGCAGACCCCCAGCAGGCAGATCGTTACAAGGCGAAGGCGGAGCAACTGGGGTTGTAGGCATCCTGCGTTGGCTGCCCTGCATCGATCAGGTGGAAGCTCGGGCCGTTCACCTGTTTGGCAAAGCGCTTGGCCTCCGAAGCAAGGGCGGCGAGCCTGCCTGCATCCAGGCGGTCAGTGTGCTCCGGGTGCACGCTGACGATCCCGATCGAGAGTGACAGCAGGGCATAGCGCTGTTTACGCCCGTCACGGCTGGTGGAAATAAAGCAGCCGGCCGCGAGGTGTTCTGGCTGGTAGAAGGCGCTGCTGCGAAGCGCGAAGGCGCTGTGCAAGTCGGCAATGCGCTGCTCCCAGTCGTGACCGCTCAGCACCAGCATGAAATCATCCCCGCCAATATGGCCGACGAAATCCATCTGAGGGTCGACCCGGTCGTTCAGACATTGGGCCAGGCACAGCAGCACTTCATCGCCTTTGGCGTAGCCATACAGATCGTTGAAAGGTTTGAAGTTGTCGATGTCGACGTAACAGACCATCGCCCTACGTCGCTGTAGCAACAGGCGGGTCAGGCACTGCTGGATGGGTACGTTGCCCGGCAACAGTGTCAGGGGATTGGCGTGGCGCGCCTGCTGAATCTTCAGTTCGGTTATCAACCTCAGAACATCGATGACGCGGCCCAGACCGAGGTATTGACCGGCCTGTGTGATGACGAAGTCTTCCTCGATTCTTTGGCGCGCCCGACTGGTGAGCAAGCGGCTGACCTGTTGCAACGACTGGTCGAGCTCGACGGCGAGGAAATCCGTGCTCATCAGGCGGCTAAGCGGTTTGCGTGCCAGCAGATCGGTGGCGTAGGGCTTGAGCAGCGCGTCGGAAATGAGATTGCGGTGAAGTATGCCGACCGGCCTGGCGTCAACGTCCAAAACTGCGATCGAGTTCAGGGCCGGCTGCAGTCGAAACGCCTCGAGCATTTCAGCAACCGGACGTTCTGCGGCCATGGCGGGTTGTCTGATAAGCAGTCCGGACAGGTTGCCGGACTCCTCGCCCAGGACCGCCTGCTGGGCCTCCGGGGGTGGCAGGACCTCGTCGATGTCCTGGGCAGGCAACTCCAGCGGACGTCCAAGCAGATAGCCCTGCACCAGATCGATACCCATGCCGGCCAGCACCGCCAGTTCCTCGCGCAGTTCGATACCTTCGGCGATGACGTGGGCACGCGATGCGCGGGCGATCTTCAGGATGGATTCGACGAACTCGCGCTTCACGGGGTCGAGATGGATGCCGTCGATGAAATAGCGGTCGATCTTCACATAGTCGGGTCGCAGCTCGGACCACAGGCGCAAACTCGAATATCCGGCACCAAGGTCGTCGAGCGCTATGCTGAAGCCCATCGAGCGATAGTGATGAAGCGCCTTGTCCAGCAGCTCGAGATCGTCGGCCGGTGCCTGCTCGGTCAGCTCGATGACCACGTTGTCCGCGGAAATGCCATAGGTGTGCAGCAGCTCGAGCGTGCGCCCGGGCTTGTGGGTCGCGTCAAGTAGCGTTTCCGGTGAGGCGTTGAGAAAGAGCTTGCCGCGTAGCGCCCCCTGGCTGTAACGCCGGCACGCTGTTTCGCGGCAGGTCATCTCCAGTTCGTTGAGCCGGCCGGCGTGGCGTGCTGTGGCGAGCAAATTGATCGGGGAGTGCAGCGGGCCGTTGGATGGTCCACGGCTGAGTGCTTCATAACCGAGAATGCGCCGCTCCGAAAGCGAGACGATGGGTTGGAACAGGGTGGTGATGTCGCCGTGAGCAAGGATATGTCCCAGCGTGCTCAACTGCTCGGTGACTGTCATGGAGGTCTCTGGGTGTGAAAAGAAAAGGGCCGCAGCGCGGCCCTTTCATTTCACGATGTCGTGATGTCAATTTGATGACATTGCAGCATTCCACTCGATTCAGTGCTTGGCCATCGCCGAGCTGAGACCGAGGTAATCGAGCAGAATTCGCCCGCTCTCGGAGAGGTAGGCATCATCTTCCGGCTTTGGTTTGTCCGCTTCCGCGTGAGGCGTGTTTTCGTCTTCCTTCTCCAGCTTTGCCAGTGGCTCCTCACCTTTGGCCAGGCGCAATGCATTCTCCAAGGCCAGCTGACGCTTCTCGATATCGGCCTGTTGTGCACGCCGCTTTTCTTCATTGAGGCTGACGGTGGTTTCGTGCATCAGCTCCTGGGCAAGCGCCAGACGATCGCGGGTGAAGACGAAGTCCGGGTTCTCGCCGGTGCGTGCTTCGTGGCGTGCCTTCAGCTCGGCGAGGAACGGCTTGAACGGGTTCATGTCCGGATTGATCGCCGCGCGGATGCTGTCCCAAGGCAGCGCTTCCGGCAGCGCACTCTCACCGATTTCCTTGGTGTCGACATCGGCAGGGTAGCTGATGTCGGGAATCACACCCTGATGCTGAGTGCTCTGCCCGGATACGCGGTAAAACTTGGCCAGGGTCAGTTTCAGCTCACCATGGTTGAGAGGCTGGATCGTCTGCACGGTGCCCTTGCCGAAGGTCTGGCCACCGAGGATTAAGGCCCGGTGGTAGTCCTGCATCGCGCCGGCGAAGATCTCCGAGGCCGATGCCGAAAGACGGTTGACGAGGACGGCCAGCGGCCCCTTGTACAGCGCGCCTGTCTGTTCATCGGCAAGCACGTCTACGCGGCCATCGCTGTTGCGTACCAGCACAGTCGGACCCTGATCGATGAATAGGCCGGTGAGCTCGGTGGCCTCTTGCAGTGAGCCGCCGCCGTTGTTGCGCAGGTCGATGACCACGCCGTCGACTTTCTCTGCTTCCAGTTCGGAGAGCAGTTTTTTAACGTCACGCGTGGTGCTCTTGTAGTTCTGGTCCCCGGCGCGCAGTGCCTTGAAGTCGAGGTAGAACGCCGGAATTTCGATCACGCCGAGCTTGAAGTTCTGCCCCTGGTGTTCCAGGTTCAGCACCGACTTCTTCGCTGCCTGCTCCTCGAGCTTTACCGCTTCGCGGGTGATGGCGACGACCTTGCTGCTCTGGTCATTCGGCGCGTTGCTCGCCGGGATGACTTCCAGGCGCACGACGGAACCCTTCGGGCCGCGGATGAGCTTGACCACCTCATCCAGGCGCCAGCCGATGACGTCGACCATCTCATCGTTGGCCTGGCCGACGCCGACAATCTTGTCCGCTGGCGCCAGCTGCTTGCTCTTCTCCGCCGGGCCGGCCGGCACCAGGCGTACGATCTTCACGTGCTCGTTGTCACTCTGCAGCACCGCGCCGATGCCCTCGAGCGACAGGCTCATGTTGATGTCGAAATTCTCCGCGCTGTCCGGCGACAGGTATTGGGTGTGCGGATCGTAGGTCTGCGCGAAGGCGTTGATGTAGGTCTGGAAAACGTCCTCGCCACGGGTCTGGTTCAGGCGCGATAGCTGGTTCTTGTAGCGTTTGGTCAGCAGTTCCTCGATGGCCTTCGGCTCCTTGCCGGCGATCTTCAGACGCAATACCTCGTCCTTTACCCGCTTGCGCCACAGGTCATCCAGCTCTGCGGTGTCCTTGGCCCAGGCGGCCTTCTCACGGTCGACCAGCAGCTCCTCGTCGACACTGAAGTCGAAGCTGTCGACGCCCTTGTCGAGCAGGCTCAGGGCGTAGTTCAACCGGTTCTGCAAGCGCTCGAGATGACGGGAGTAGATGATGAAACCGGGTTCGAGATTGCCGCCCTTGAGGAAGTCGTCGAACTGGTTGCGCCACTTGCCGAACTCTTCGAGGTCGGATGCCAGGAAATAGCTGCGCGAGGGATCGAGCATCTGTATGTAGCTGTCGAAGATCTTTGCCGAACGCGCGTCGTTCAGCGGCGGCTTGTTGTAGTGATGGCGCTTGAGCAGTTCGACGACGTTCAGGCTGGCTATGACCTGGTCACGATCGGGTTGCAGGTAGTCCCAGTTCTCCGGCGTGCTGACGGCTTTGGCCATCGCCAGGGAAGCGTGAAGGCCGAAAAGGACGGCGAGAACGGTGCAGGTCAGCGTACGTTTCATGGCTTGGGGGCGACGTAAGGCTAGGGAATAACGCATATTAGGCCATCTAAAGTAGGCGCCGGTTCGGTTTTCCGTCCGGCGGTGGAAAGCACAAGCCCGATGGTTGAGGTGGTCAAAGAAGGCCAGCGAGCGATCAGTTGGGTGGGCATAGATAGGAACCACTATGGAGGCAGCATGAAGGCATTGCAAGGTATCGAGGGGCATCTGGAGTGGGCCGAGCGACCGGCTTCGGCGTGCGGCGATGGCGAAATCCGTATCCGTGTGGCTGCTGCCGGGCTGAACCGTGCAGACTTACTGCAGCGAGGCGGACACTATCCGCCGCCGGCAGGTGTCACCGACATCCTGGGGCTGGAATGCGCAGGGGTGGTCGCCGAGGTCAGTGGGCGCAGCCGCTGGAAGGTGGGCGATCGCGTGTGCACGCTGCTGGCTGGTGGTGGCATGGCCGAGGAGGTGGTGGTCGAGGCCCGTCATGCGCTGCCGGTTCCCGAGGGCATGTCGCTGCATGAAGCTGCGGTTATCCCGGAGGTATATGCCACGGCCTGGCTCAATCTCTATCGCCTGGGCGCTTTGCTGGCCGGCGACAAGGTGCTGCTGCACGCTGGCGCCAGTGGTGTCGGCTCGGCGGCGATCCAGTTGTGCAAGGCTTTCGGCAATCCCTGCTGGGTCAGTGTCGGCTCGGCCGAGCGGCTGGCCTACTGTGAGTCGCTCGGTGCTCAGGGTGGTGTGCTGCGTGGTGACTCGCTCGAAGCGCTACGCGATTTTGGTCCGTTCGACATGATCCTCGACCCGGTCGGTGCCAAGTACGCCGCATTGAATATGCAGCTGCTGGCGATGGATGGGCGTTGGGTGATGATCGGCTTGATGGGCGGACGCAAGGCCGAGATGGATCTGGCTGGTTTGCTGGCCAAGCGCATCCAGTTGATCGGCTCGACCCTGCGCAGTCGCGACGCCGATTACAAGGCCGGGCTGCTGGCGGAAATGGAAGAGAAGGTCTGGCCGCTGTTCACCCAGGGCAAGCTTTCGCCGCGTCTGGAGCGAACCTTTGCCATCGGTGATGTGGAGGCTGCATTCGAAACGCTGGCCAGCAACACCGTGTCCGGCAAGGTGGCCCTGGTGATCGATAGCGCGCTTTCCTGATCCGCATCGTCCTGATGTAGACGGAGCCAGATTTCGCTTTGCCTTGATGGATCGAGCAGGTTTGCAGTGCTGCAGACCTGCCCGGTGCGGTTCAAGGCAACTGGCTGCTGGCGTAGAACGCGGTCAGTACCTTGACCAGGTGCGCCAGGTCCTGGCTACCCGCAAGCTCGCGGATCGAGTGCATGGCGAAGGTCGGCAGGCCGATGTCGACGGTACGCACACCTAGCTGACTGGCCGTGATCGGGCCGATCGTGGAGCCGCAACCCATGTCGCTGCGGGTGACGAAACTCTGCACCGGCACTTCGTTTTCCAGGCAGAGATGGCGGAAGAATCCGGCGGTTTCGCTGCTGGTGGCGTAGCGCTGGTTATTGTTCACCTTGATCACCGGGCCGGCGTTGAGCTTCGGCCCGTGATTGCCATCGTGCTTGTCGGCGTAGTTCGGGTGCACCGCGTGGGCATTGTCGGCGGAGATCAGCAGGGAATGGCTGATGGCGCGCTGGAAGTCGTCTTCATCCGGCAGCACACGGCGCAAGACCTGCTCCAGGAACGGGCCATCCGCGCCGCACAGCGAGGTCGAGCCGACTTCCTCGTGATCGGTGCAGACCAGCACGCAGGTGTGCTCGGGTTCGGCGTTCAGCAAGGCCTGCAAACCCGCAAAGCACGAGAGCAGATTGTCCAGACGGGCGCCGGCGATGAAGTCACCGTGCAGGCCGATGACCGCGGCGCTCTGGGTGTCGTAGAAGCTCAGTTCGAAGTCCAGCACCACGTCGGCGACCAGCCCATGTTCACGGCCGAGCTGATCGGCGAGGAGTGCGCGGAAGTCTGGGCTTTCCTGGCTGGCGATCTGGGCCAGAATCGGCGGTAGCTCGTTCTGCGCGTTGATGGCCCAGCCCTGATTGGCTTCCCGATTGAGGTGAATCGCCAGGTTCGGAATCGTCGCGATCGGAACCTTGAAGTCGATCAGCTGGCTTTCGATGCGGCCATCACGGCTGTAGGTGACACGGCCGGCCAGCGACAGATCGCGGTCGAACCAAGGAGCGAGCAGGGCGCCGCCATACACCTCGACACCCAGCTGCCAGAAGCCCTGGCGCTGCAGCTCAGGCTGCGGCTTGACTCGCAGGCACGGGCTGTCGGTATGGGCGCCAACCAAGCGCAGGCCGTGTTCGACGAGCGCTTTGCTGCCCAGCTGGAAGGCGATGATGGCCGAGTCGTTGCGGGTGACGTAATAACGCCCGCCCGCCTCGGTATGCCAGACCTCGCGCTCGTCCAGCGCACGGTAGCCGGCGGCCTGTAGCGCTTGGGCGAGATTCTGGGTGGCATGGAACGGGGTAGGGGACGCCTGCAGATATTCGATCAGGCCTTGGTTGAGAGCTTTGCGCATTTCGGACTCCGGACTGCAAGCATCGAAGTCTATCCCATTGCAATGTGCGGCAGCAGTCCTTTACGGGCTTGGGACTCAGTGGCGTCGAGCGATTACTTCGAACAGGTGCCAGTGCTTGCTGTGACCTACCGCGGTCTTGCCGTCGAACTCGAACTCGTTGAGCTCCACTAGCGTCCAGCTTTCGAATTTCCGTAGCAACCGCTCGCGACCGTGAATGGTGTAGCCCTTCGCCGCCCAGCTGTCGTGCGGCCCGAAGAAGTGCCCGGCGAACACGCCGCCCGGGCGTAGGCATTGGGTTATCCGTGCCCAGAAATCGTTGAATGCTTCCGGCTTGCAGAATGGCAGCGCGAAGCTTGCGTTCACTAGATCAGCGATCGGTAGCGGCGTCTCGTTCTCGAATGGCTGGCACCGAGTGGTGAGCCTACCTGACAAGCTGGGGTCGGCCTGCACGCGCAGGACTTCCAGAGCATCTGCAGACTGGTCTACAGCGACCACCTTCCAGCCAGCACGCAGCAGAGCCAGACTATCGCGTCCGGCGCCGCACCCCAGGTCCAGAGCCTGGCCAGGGGAGGCGCTCCATAGGTCGAGCGCCTTGCGAAGGGTTGGGTGCGCTGGTGCGCCCTGGGTCGCTTCGAGAAAACGCTCCATCAGAACGGTGCCGGGCATTCGAAGCGTAGTCGCTCGCCGGTTTGCGGATGAGTCAGTGCGAGCATGCTGGCGTGTAGGCACAGCCGTTCGTGGGCTTTCAGTGCCTGTTCATGTGCGTATAAGCGATCGCCGAGTAGTGGGTGCCCGATCGACAGCATATGTACTCGCAATTGGTGAGAGCGGCCGGTGATAGGTGTCAGCTCGACGCGGCTGTAATCGCCACAGCGTTCAAGCACGCGCCAGAAAGTCAGGGCATGCTTGCCCAGCTCATGATCGACCACGTGACGCGGTTTGGTCGGCGGATCGTAGCGAAGCGGCAGGTCGATACTGCCGCTGTCCTGTTCCGGCTCGCCCCAGCACAGCGCGGCGTAGGCCTTTTCGGTTTCACGATCATGGAACTGACGAGACAGCTCACGGTGCGTATCAGCGTCGCGGGCAAGCACGATAAGCCCGGAGGTTTCCCAGTCCAGGCGGTGCACGATGCGCACTTCGGGATAGCCGTTTTCCTGCAGGCGGGTCACCAGGCAGTCACGGTTGTCTTCGGCGCGGCCCGGTACGGACAGCAGCAGGGTCGGCTTGTTGATGACCAGCAGGGCAGCGTCCTGATGGACGATCTCGATAGCGCTTAGAGGCATTCGCTTTTCCACAAACGAAGACGGCGACCCGTGGGCCGCCGTTTCTGTACGCCGGTGTTCAGAGCCTATTCACGGTCTAGCGAGCTAGAGTCCTGCAAGGCAAAAACAGGCGAGGAAGCGGAGTTGACTGAAGTAAATGAGCATTCCGAGCCTGTTTTTAACGCAGCAGAACCGACGCGCAGCAGATCGTGTGTGGGTTCTCAGCGATCCGGTAGGGTGATGTTCAGTTCGAGAATCGAGCAGCTGCCCTGGTCCTCGAGTGCAACCTGGACCTGATCGCTGTCGATGTTGACGTACTTGCGGATCACCTCGACCAGCTCTTTTTGCAGGGCCGGCAGGTAGTCCGGCTCGGTGCGCTGGCCACGCTCGTGGGCGACGATGATCTGCAGACGCTCCTTGGCGATCGCGGCTGGGGTTTCCTTCTTCTTGCGTTCACGGAAGAAGTCGAAAAGGTTCATTCGCGGCCTCCGAAAAGTCGTTGCAGGAAGCCCGGCTTCTTGACGTCGAGGAAACGGTGCGCGACTTCCTTGCCGAGCAGACGGTCCACGGCGTCGCTATACGCCTGGCCGGCGTCGCTCTGGTCGTCGAGAATCACCGGGATACCCTGGTTGGAAGCCTTGAGTACTGCCTGCGACTCGGGGATCACGCCCAGCAGGCGGATGGAGAGGATTTCCTCGACGTCTTCGACACCGAGCATTTCGCCCTTGGTGACACGCTCGGGGTTGTAGCGGGTCAGCAGCAGATGCTCCCGGATCGGTTCTTCGCCGTTCTCGGCGCGACGCGACTTGCTCGCGAGGAGGCCGAGCATGCGGTCGGAATCGCGAACCGAAGAGACTTCCGGGTTGGTGACGACGATGGCTTCGTCGGCGAAGTACATCGCCAGGTGCGCGCCCTTCTCGATACCGGCCGGGGAGTCGCAGATGACGTATTCGAAATTCTTGCCCAGCTCGTCGATGACCTTGCCAACGCCTTCCTGGGTCAGCGCGTCTTTGTCGCGTGTCTGGCTGGCCGCCAGCACGTAGAGGTTCTCGAGACGCTTGTCCTTGATCAGGGCCTGGGTCAGGGTTGCGTCGCCATTGATGACGTTGACGAAGTCGTAAACCACCCGGCGTTCGCAGCCCATGATCAAGTCGAGGTTCCGCAGACCGACGTCGAAGTCGACGATGACAGTCTTGTGGCCGCGCAGAGCGAGGCCGGTACCGATGGCGGCGCTGGTGGTGGTTTTACCAACGCCACCTTTGCCGGAAGTGACTACGATGATCTTGGCCAAGGTGATTCACCCTAAATATTTAAAAAATCGGGACCTTTCGCCGATTTCAGCGTCAGGATTGCCCGTTTGGTCCTTGAAAATTCGCGGCAGTATCCGTTAAAGGCGGGTGATGTTCAACACGTCGCCGGAGAGGCTGATCTGTACCGCTTCAGCCCAGAGAGGATCGCGTCGCAGGTCCTCGGCTACCTTGTACTGGCCGGCGATGGAGACCATTTCAGCGGTGAGTTGCTGACAGAAGATCCGCGCCGAAGTGTCGCCTTTGATACCTGCCAAGGCGCGACCTCGAAGCGGACCGTAGACATGGATGTTGCCATCGGCGAGAAGTTCCGCACCGGGGCTCACGGGAGCGAGAACGATGAGGTCGCCGCCTTGCGCGTAGACCTGCTGGCCGCCGCGGATGGGGGTGGTCACGACGCGGGTCGGGCGATAGACCGGCTCGGCTGGTTTGGCCGGGGTTTTCGAGCTCAGGTCGACCTGCCGCTCACGAGCACCGGAAGGCGGCAGCACCGGCAGATCGAGCACCGCGGCCGCCTCGAGGTGGGACGGTTCGCTGGCGCGCAGGGCCAGGGTACGCAGACGATGCTTGCGGCACAGGCTGACCAGCGCAGCGATATCGATCTCGCGAGCCGCCTCCGGCAGCTTGTCCAAGGCCAGGACCAGCGGGGTGTTATTGAAGAAGTCCGGCGCCTGCTCGACCTTGGCCGCGAGTTGCTCGTCGAGACGCTCGATGTCGTTGCTGGCGAGTTCCAGCACGGTGATGGCGAGCATGCTGCCCTTGAGCTGGAAGGCTGGGGACTGATCGGTGAGGTCGGCTTGGCTCATGGTCTGTCTGCTGCGGTAAATGGCGAGGACTTATAGCGGGGCGCGTCGCTGCCTGCAACCCGCGAGCGGCCCGTGAAGCGATCGTCGGTGCGCTTGGGTTCGGTCAGCGCAGGCGTTTGCCGCTAGAATGCGTCGCTTCATCGGTTGTCGAGATATTCATGGATCGTCCTCAGTTTCGTGCGTACTTCCTGCACCCGCGCTTCTGGCCGCTGTGGCTGGGCCTGGGCGTGCTGTGGCTGCTGGTCCAGTTGCCATATTCGGTTCTCTTGAAACTGGGTCGCGGGCTTGGCGCACTGATGTTTCGCTTCGCCGGTTCGCGTCGCTACATCGCTCGGCGCAATCTGGAGCTGTGTTTCCCCGAACTGAGTCAGGCGCAACGCGAGCGTCTGTTGCGGGAGAACTTTGCCTCCAACGGCATTGCCTTCTTCGAGATGGCCATGAGCTGGTGGTGGCCGCAGGCACGCCTGCAGCGCCTGGCCAGGATCGATGGGCTCGAGCATCTGCAGCAGGCTCAGGCTGCAGGGCAGGGTGTGATCCTGATGGCGCTGCATTTCACTACGCTGGAGATCGGCGCCGCGCTGCTTGGCCAGCGGCACACGATCGACGGCATGTACCGCGAGCACAAGAATCCGCTTTTCGACTTCATCCAGCGTCGCGGGCGCGAACGGCACAACCGTGATGCGAGTGCCATCGAGCGCGAGGATGTGCGGGCGATGCTCAAGGTATTGCGCGCAGGGCGCGCCATTTGGTACGCGCCGGACCAGGACTATGGGCGAAAACAGAGCCTGTTCGTACCGCTGTTTGGCGTCCAGGCGGCGACCGTCACCGCCACCACCAAGTTTGCCCGGCTGGGCAGGGCGCGGGTCATACCCTTCACCCAGGAACGCCTGGCGGACGGTTCGGGGTATCGACTGGTGATCCATCCGCCGCTGCAGGACTTCCCGGGTGAAAGTGAAGAGGCGGACTGTCTGCGGATCAACCAGTGGATAGAAGAGGCGGTCAGTGCGGTACCCGAGCAGTACCTCTGGGCGCATCGCCGCTTCAAGACCCGCCCGGTAGGCGAGCCCAGCTTGTATAAAAAGAGGAAGACGCGTTCGGCCGTCTAGTGGACTGCCATTTGCGCCAGGCCTGGCGTCTTCCCGGGCAGATCGCGCAGGTCAGGCCAACGTACCGTCCCGGAAGTCTCGCAGCGCCTGCTCGATCTCCTCGCGGCTGTTCATCACGAATGGCCCGTACTGCACGATCGGCTCACCGAGTGGGCGGCCTGCCAGCAGCATCAGCCGGGCGCCACGTTCGCTGGACAGATTGAGCTCGCCGTCCTGGGACATCTGAACCAACTGGCCTTTGCTCACCGCCTGCTCACCCACCCGCAGCGTCCCTTCATAGACGTAGAGCAACAACCGATGGCCATCCGGTACTTGCGGCGAGACGGCACTCTCGGCTGAAAGCTGCAGGTCGAACAGCAGAGGCTCGGTATCGGGCCGCTGCACGATCCCGTGCTGTTCGATATCGCCGGCCTTGAACGCGCCGGCGATGACCTTGGCCTGCACGCCGCCCGGCAGGGCGAGTTGCGGTATTTCGGCCGGGGCGAAATCCCGATAGTCCGGATCGCCGAGCTTGGCGTGGGAGGGCAGGTTCAACCATAGCTGGAAGCCGCGCATGGTGCCTTCCTGCTGCTGCGGCATCTCGCTATGGATGACGCCGCGCGCGGCGGTCATCCACTGCACGCCACCGCTCTCCAGCAACCCCACATTGCCCATGTGATCCTCGTGGCGCATGCGTCCTTCGAGAAGACCGGGGCAATGATACAATGGCTATCTTGGTTAGCTCGGAATCAGCATCCCATGCCCACTGCATTCTCATACGTCCGTTTTTCTTCAGCCAAGCAAGCGCGGGGGTCGAGCCTTGAACGCCAACAAACAAGGGTGGCTCAGTGGCTGGCATCCCATCCTGATTACACTCTCAGCCTCACGAGCTTTGAAGACCTGGGGCGCAGTGGTTGGAAGGGCGAACACCTTGAGAATGGATTTGGCAAACTCTTGGCCGCTGTTGAAGCGGGAGTTATCCAGCCGGGGGATTGCATTCTTGTCGAGGCTATCGACCGCACCGGGCGACTTGAACCATTAGAGATGCTTCCTCTATTAGGAAGGATTCTTCAGGCAGGGGTGATGATCGTCACGCTCGATGATGCGCTGACATACGATCAGAAGTCAGCGAACAGCAATCACCTGTTCCTGCTCGTGGCGAAGGTGCAGCAGGCATACATCTATAGTGAAAGACTGTCCGACCTCATCAATGCCGCTTACGACAAGAAGAAACGAGCAGCTAAGGAAGGTAAGGCTGTAAAGCGTCACACGCCGATGTGGATCGACAAGGAAGGAAAGCTAATCGAATCCGTTGCACCGCTTGTAAGGCAGGCATTCGAGGACTATGCGGCAGGGTTGGGCGAGCGGCGTATCTGTCGCCGGTTACGTGAGTCAGGACACGAGCTACTGCAAACCATCAATGGCACCACTGTTAAAAGGTGGCTGACGAACACCACGGCCATTGGCAATTGGGGCGAGATTCCGAACGTCTACGAACCCGTTGTACCGAAGGAGCTGTTCTACCGTGTGCAGGAGCAGCTAAGCCGCAACAAGGATCAGAAGCGTAGCGCACCAACAGCGTACCTCCTGACTGGCCTAGTGAAATGTGGACATTGCGGGCGAAACTTCAACGTCAAGAAGCACCCCAACACCGGAGCCACAATGCAATGCACAAGCCGGGCGCGTCTGACGCTGGACGGGTGCAGCAATTCTAAATCCATCCCTAAGCAGCTTCTCGAACACATCCGTGTGAAAACTTCTCTGCCGTATGTGGAACGTGCGTTGGCAGGCCAGTTGCTCACTGAACACCAGAAACGAAAGATCGAGATAGAAGGCGAGCTTGAAGACCTGTCCAAGAGGATCGGAAACCTTGCTAACACCATCGCAGCAATCGGGCTGGTGCCAGAGATACAAGAACAGCTTGAGCAGCTACAGGCGCAGAGAAAGCAGCTACAAGACGAACGCCTGATCCTTGATCGCTCTACTGATGATGCCGTGTCCACCAATACGATCATCAACGTGGAGCATGACTATCTGGCAAACGATCCAATCAAGCTCAACGCATTGCTTCAGCAGGCGGAATACTCAATCACTTGCTTCTCTAATGGGGAAATTTGGGTGAGTGGGGATGAGCACCCTTGGAAATACAAGGGGTATGATCGTTCTGCAAAAAGTTATGTGTATGAAGATTTAGGGCAGGAATATCGACTGCTGATGCTACGTCCAGAGCATCAAGAGCTTCTTGATAGGGTGAACAAGCAGCCTCTGCCAGAGCCGACACCGGAGTTCAATGACCTGCTGTCTCTGATTGCTCGGGGCCACCGCAGGCGCGGCGATGATGCGTAGGGAAAATATCGTGTGATACCTTAGCGCCACCTACATGAAAAGGACTAACACAATGGTAAAGGGTATTCGCTACGCTGATGAGCAGAAGCAAGCATTGATTGAAGAATATCAAGCAAGTGGTATGAGCCTCAGCCGCTTTTGTTCGCAACAAGGAAAGCCAAGCTATGCGGTGATGTCTAAGTGGATCAAGGCCGAGGGTGAACCTGTACGGCAGGTCAGCAGATCGAACAGTGTAGGGGGTGATTCTGGGCTGTTCACTGAGTTTACAAAATCACTAATGCCTGATGACGTACAGACCCGGTACATTGCCTTTCTCGAAAAGCGTGTTCGAGAGCTTGAAGCACAACTAGCACAAAAAGACGAGTAACCCAACCCCCCTGTCAGAAAATCCCCATGCTTTGCACAGGTGTGGGGGATTCTCCCGTAGCAAATATCACATCCCCTGATTCCTCTCCTATATGCAGAACGTTTGCTGAAATTCCCCGCTCGGGATATGACCGGCTTAACTCGCGCCCGCTGATCACTTTTTGACCAATCACACGAATTTAAAATATCGAGCGTAGGGCTACAGTGAGCGCTATTGAGCGATTGTTTGAAGGGATAACACGCAAAGGAAACGAAGAGAACGCACGTTCTAGCGTGCTCAGCGAGCCTCTAAGGGGCATTCGCGAAGGGATTTGAGGGATAGCAGCAAGCCCCACCAGATAGCAGGGCTTGAGGGAGGCTGTTCAGAAGGTCAAAGCAAGCTTCTGCATCACTCGACTGACCTGCACAGGGGACCATTGCCCACCCTTAGCGGTTGTCACTCCCTTGGTATTCAAGCATTCGGCAACGCCAGCAAGTGTCTTGGTGCCACGAAGGATGCACAGTTCTACAGTGTCACGGATGCTTTCAGCGAACGCTTCGGCCTTGGCCTTGGTTGACTCCCCGCCTTTAGATTGATTGACCTTTGTACGGCCTTTGGCGAGGGCTTCTGAGCGACGTTCTACCTTTTCCACCGCTGCCGCTTCCCCAGCTTCTGCACGCTTAGCGAGGCTTTTCAGAGCGTCCTTGGTGCGTTGGCTGATGAACTTTCGTTCTTGCTCAGCAAGCATGGCGAACAGATGGAGTTGCATGGTGTCGGCGTTGGGCATTGTGGCGACCTTGAAGTCCACCGCTTTCATGAGTGCGGCAATGTCCGCGACGTCACGGCTCAGACGGTCGAGCTTGGCAACCACTACCGGAAGCTTGTGTGCGAATGCTTTAGAGCCTTCTGGACGGTCAAGAGGATGCACACAGCCAGACACGTTAACGTCGATGTATTCAGCAACCACTTCCCATCCTTGCTGCGCTGCTGCCGTCTCGATGTATTGGCGTTGAGCTTCCAAACCTAAGCCGGATTCCCCTTGACCCTTTGTCGATACTCGAAGGTAGGCAATCACTTGGATCGGGGATTTGGTTTCCATTGCTCAGGCTCCTTAACACTGCGTTTACACTGCTAGGAACTATATTACACCGGCTCGGACGTTCGTTCAAGCTATGTAAATTGCGATTCTATTTTTGTTTGGTGCGGGCTTCCAGACGATCAAGGCGACGATCTGTGCTGTTCGATAGGTCAATGACCTTCGCCTCAAGGCTGTTATGGCGTCCTTCCAAATACACAAGGCTGTTTGTCTGGCGTAGCTCAAGCTCGCTGACGCGGCTATTGGTGGCCTTTAGGTCAGCAGCCGATGGCAAAGACCAGATCACCAGCAAGACGGTGGACAGGGCAAAGATGTTGCAGATTTGAAGGCTATTAGCAAAAGTAATCAATTATCTCTCCTTTATTGGGGATTTATATTCTTGGATTGAAAATGTTTAGCATTTATTTGACTTTGGAGTCAGAAACGGCTTAACACAATATTGAATGTTATTAAGTAACATCAGCGTTGTAGCCCTGCTATGGGGAATAGCCGGGAAGGCAGAGCGTGTTTATCCCTGCCTTTTTAAATACAGCTTTGTATGTTTACTGGGGTTTATAGCACGTATGTGGCGTGCTACTCATTTACTGCCGAACGAGGCATCCACTTCGCTGAGCGTGCGTTGAAGGGATACGTCGAATTGCTCTTGGATCAGTGGCTGTAGCTCAGCGGCGAGGGTTTGAGCATCTGTTGCTTGTGTCTGTATCTGGAAAGCTCCCTGCTGGAAGCTGACAGACGATTGAACACTCACGTTGCTGCGCTGGGTGAACTGCTGCATCAGAGCATCAGGGCTTGAAGGGGCGTAGGCTTCTGCCGCCTGTTGCCATTCTGGCTTCGGGTAAAGCATTGGAGTGATGGGCTGGCGGGGTTTCTCTTGTAGCTTTGTGATACTTGCCGTTGATGGCATAGACAAAGCCGGTGGCTTGTTCCAACGACTAACATCCTGCAATGCCAGCACCTTCAGAGGGTCTTGTTTAGCTAACATCTGCTCAAGCTTGGCGGCAGGGATGCCCCAATCAGCAGAAAGCTTAGGCATGTAGCGGTCTGACTCCTTCTGCCAATCTGGACGCTTGTAGAGCATTGGTGTGATGGGCTGACGTGGCTTCTCTTGCAGCTTCGTAATGTTCGGAACACTCAAGAGGCCGCGCCCCATGCTTGAAGCCATAACAGCTTCACTGCGTTGTTCGTAGCTCGCCTGCTTCTGCATAGCTGGGGATTGATTGAAATCCGTTGTCAGCTTGGCTCCCCAAGACACTAGGCTGGCTGTAGCTGACAGGGCACCAGCTCCAAGGCTGTACATTGCGTCTCTGAGGGGAACGGTGGCGGTGTGCAATTCTTGCTGTGCTGCTGTGAATCGTTTAGCAGCAGGAACCATCTCATCATCCAGCGTCCTGCGCATCTGTTCCTGTAGCACTTGGTTGGCATATTGGTTTTCCATCCCTTGCGCTGTGTTGGCGTATTGCTGGACGTTGGGCATTCCTGCCTTAGCGGCCTCCCTGAATGCTTGTTCAAGCATCTGAGTGGTGATCTTCTTATCTGTTAGCGCCTTGTCGAAGCTTTCAAAGCTGCTGTTGCCTGTCTCCTTGGCGTATACGTCCATCAAGTATTTTTTGGCACTCGGCAGGGCATCTGCCAACTGAAGCTGTAGCTCTTCCCGTGCTACGAAACCCTTACCGTAGATTTGACCAATGGCCGTGGCGGCTCGACTCATCTGCTGACTGTCTGCACCAGTGGACTTGGCAAACAGAGACATATTCTTATAAAGGTCGAAGCTCTTTTCAGAAGACAGGCCGATCGCCTGAAGCGTCTTCATCATCTGGCTATAGCTATCGACCAGGGACATAGCATCGCTACCAGTCATATTAGCGAGGCTGAAAAACTCTTCGTTCTGTCTGTCGATGTCCTTTCGATCCCGATAGCCTGAAGCCACATCGAGCTTTACGCGACTGGCCTCTACGTCTGTTTGAGAGCGTTTAAGCTGAGATACCTGCCGATAGGCCATATATCCGCCTGCTGTCACACCAGCTACAGCAAGACCAACGGGACCCCCCAGCATTGGGAGACTTGCACCTAATCCACCTCCAAAGCCTGCGGCCCCGGCATATTGCCCAAGGCTCTGTGTATTAGGCATATGGGGAAGGCGTGGAGAATAGCCTGCTCCGGGCCAATGAATGTTCGCCCCTCCGTGGGTCCCCAACACGCTCTTGATGTCCATTCGAGCTTTGGAGCTTGCGCGAGTGAGAACCTGACTTACTTGGCGATTGATGCGGCCTTGATCGAGGGTGATGTTAGACACCTTCAATTCAAGCAAGCGACCTACGCGGTTAAGTTCTGTCTGTGCTCCGCGTTGTAGAGCGAGGCTATCGAATTTGAATTTCTTAACGTTCAGAGCAGGGAGAGTGAAATTCTTGCTGAAGTCTTTTTGAAGAGCTGCTGTTGTCTTCTTTACTTTGCTTTCGAGGAGTTTCAGATAGCGATCAACTCTTCGTAAATCTTGGAGCCGTGTTTGTATGCCGATCTGGGCATAGAACGATGAAACGGGACGAGTCATTTATTTTATCCTTTGTTTGTGTTTGGGAAGGGGGCGCAATGCCCCCTTTCCTTTATTCTGCGCTGGTGGGTTGAAGGCCCATTGCTTCCAACCTTTCCCGAATGATGCGATTGGTGGGGTTGTTTGGATGACTTGGAGAACGAGCGTTCGCTTCGTGAATCATATTCACGTAATACTGCACCTCTTCTTGAGTGAGATTCGATTTAAGCTCAGGCTCTTCTACTTTCTTGGGAGCTTTAGCAGCTACAGGAGGTTGTTTCTCTGCAACAAGAGCTTGTTTCTTCTGACGTTCCATCGCACGTTCGATACCCTTCATCATATAGTTAACGTCAGCCATTATTTGTTCTCCTTAATAGAGGCGAAGTAGTCAGCGGCTTCCTTACGGGCCTGCTCACGAAGCTTTTCATCCTTTGTGCGTTCTGCTTCCTCTAACTTTCGTTTCTCAGCTTCATAAAGCTGCTGAGCCAACAATTCTTCGTTAGCGGTATTTGCTTCGGCAACTTCGTTTCGATACTTCTCTTCTACTTCAAGCTTGAGAGCTTCGATCTCTTCTTCTTGAAGGTTTGCAGGCTTATTGAAATAGCCCGCATATACATTAGGACCAGACCGGCAAGGAAGCTTGGTGTTGAATGTGTAACCTTGAGAAATAAGCTCAATAACTTTTTCTGTATATCGAATCAGGATTGGCTCATCTACGCGATGGCAGGCAGCGTGAGAACCCTTGTAACGCTCAATTGCCTTTTCAATTCGAGCATCAAGCTCGCCCTGATCCAGAATTCGGGGCTGTTGGACGTGAAGCTTGCTGTTTTGCTTGGTAGTCATATTTTGTTTCCTCTTTTACTTATGGTTTATATAAAAACCGGACAATAGGAGTCCGGGGCATTGACTCGGAATGAGCCAAATTCTTTGATGTTTAGTTTTTTGGGGGAGACGCTTGGAAAGGCGGGAAAAGCAATCTTAGACTTCGCTATCGCTACGTCTACGTCAATATTCGCTCAATGCTTTCGCTCTTATTGACTTACCTACAAATAATTCAATATTAAATGCACCTGATCCTCCATAGCTCCATAATATCTCTAAAGCCCGCATTGCACGGGGTTTACAGGTATGGAGGCACTTTTTTTAATTATCCATAGTATCCTCCATAGCTCCATAATATCCTCCATAATTAGAAGGCATTCAGGTCGGCTGTACGCTCTTCGAGTACCTTGGGGGCGGTGTTAGCAGACAATCCACGAGATTTTCCAAGTGGTGTGATCTGATAATTGCAATTCGTCGTCTTCTTGATGACGCACCCGCACTGTTCCAACGTCGCGGCCACCTTCCGCACCTTAATGTTCGAAAACTCGTTATCCATCATCAGCAGACGATTGTGTACTTCAGTCGTCTTAACGACTTCGGCATTAGCAATCAAATCTTCTACGGCCTGAATCAAGCGGTCTTCGAAGTTGTACCCAATGCGAGCTTGCTTGCTCGCTGTCATCGGTGCCGGTGCTTTGGGGTTGTAAGCATCGAGGTTGATGGTTTCGAGGAAGTCTCTAATCACCTGTGCGCCTCCTTTGTTTGTAATCCAGTTTGCAAATGTCTCGATGAACTGCTGCGTTTCTGCTGCGCTCTCGCGGTGTTCAATGTACTGCGGGATAAAGAATCGACGGTCGTGGCTTTCAAATACAACAGGGTCATAGTCGTTGCTGTTGATTATGAAGTTTACAAAGTTGTCGATGCTATACGCTGCCTTATGCTTTTGGTTAATCAGAACCTTGTCGTTCGACTGGAAAACCTTCAGCGCGTCAACAGTACGCTTCTTATCACAATAAACTTCGTCCAAAGCGATAACCGTCTTGCCTACAACAAAGTCTTGGAACTGCCCGGTGATCTGATCAAGGTCGCCAACTGCCGCGTTGCGTCCCATAAGGGAAAACAGCAAAGTCTCAGTCAGGAACGATTTACCGGTGCCCTGGGGGCTCCGTAACACAGGCGTTGCTACGATCTTGCGTTCAGGTCTAACAACTGCGTGAGCGATCCACCAATGCATAAAGCGGCGTTCATCAGCCAATGGGAACAGGCGCTCCATAAACTCAATGTACAGCGGAACATCTTCTTTAGTAACCACATTGCCCGATGCGTTTACGGGGTGCGGATGCCAGAGATTCAACTTGTGCCCAACAATCCGAGGGGCATTAGGTATGAATACTTTTTCTGCACAGAATGGCAGGCACGCTACAAGATAGTCCTCTGTTGCTCGCTGAGTTTTACCGGCAAATTTACCACCGTTTTGCACGTAACAACGGTGCAGAAAGCTAAGACTCATATCTTCAACAAAATTTGTGGTGTCGAGAATCAACGCGGCACGACTCTTGATATTGGGAATCTGCACGAATCTGTTTTTGATGTACTCAAGACCGGTGTCGCGTGCGGTGTCAATGTTGACTACTTTGTTGCTCATTGGTGTTTACCTCGCGTTGAGAGTTTAGGACGATTTGTTTGTAAGCTTGGGTGATGATGACGTTTAGTGTGTGGTTGGTGCTGGTGAATCCGAGGGCCTGCATAACTGCAATCAGCTCGTCTTTACTGCGGTCGTTCAGATGTGTGCGCATAACTACTGCTCCTTATTCAGTCGTGCAAATTCAGCTTTGAGCTGAAGGTCAAGTAAGTGGCTTTTCAGCAACCTGACACAAATAGCCGGGATACTTTTGCCAACATTCAGTTCTTGAAACTCTGCAAACATCTCGTTTGAGATGAACAGGTTCAGTCGCTTGTAATCTTGTTCATTGAATCGTGGCATTGTCCAAACCTCGCTCTAATACGTTGTTGATAATCTCGCTGACGCTCTTGTCCGTATCCCGTGCCATCTTCTGTAGAAGGCAAAGCAATGATGTATCCAAAAGCAACGTTTCTTTTGAATAGCTCTTCGAGCCGATGAATATTTCATTTCGCAATTGTCGTTTCTCCTTTCTTTCGGCAATACACTCCCGTCAAACGATGTTTGATATGAATTAGCGTTGGGATGGTGTTGCACGGATCGTTGATTTACAGCATCAAAAATAGTAGTAAATGCTGTGTATCAGTCTGCGTTTACTTGTTCTTCTGCAAGCATATTCTGTAAATCTTGCACAAGTAGGTGAAGGGCTTCTTTAGACTTGATCTTAATCAGCAAGTCTTTGAAATCTTGTGTTGCTTTCTGTCGAAGCCTGAATCTTTGCAGGGTGCATCGGTTGCTGCAAAGGAACTGGTCTGATCGGCCTGTAAGCTCGGTATCGCACATTACGCATTTAGGCATTAAATACTCCTTCTTCTTGTTCTGTAGCAGCTTCAATAACTGCTGTGGTGGCTCGAATAAACTCAGCCAGGGCAGCGTCAAGCCTCGCCAGCGGATGTTCTGGATTGATGTGTGTTCCGTTCTCCATATGGTTATGGATGACTTGCCTAAACTCTTCGTTAGTCAACCAGCCATAATCACGGCGGTGGACATATGACATTTCGTTCTGACATTTTGAAGAACAGACGCGCTTGTCCGCTCGCTTTGTTTTCATCTTCGCATTGCACCAGATGCAGTGCTTTTCAATTTCTAAAGGCATAGGAATCTCCTCAAATTAACTTTGATATTCAAGATATTCAAATAAAGATTTAAAAAAGAGGCGCCTTTGCAGACGCCTTATAAAAATAACGTAGGGGGAAAGAAGCCCCTTAAACTGTTCGGCAAAACAAAAGGAGCAACCTACGTCATTGAACAACTACCAAGCTCCCTCAAACCAGAAAGCTAAAGCAGAGAAGCCGGGAAAGCTTCTTTTAACACCTCAACAAGACCATATGTCAGAGTCCGTGAGGAGAGGAACACAAACTGTAGAAAGCACAAGACCCACAAGAGTGGGGTATGTTTTCCGGGATATACTACTTAGACGCTTAGAAAATAGGAGAAGTCACAAAAGAGAAGAAAAGTTTGATTTTTATTTTTCCTATCCCTTCAGCCTATTATAACCACGGAAGTGCGATTTTGTATATAGCTCTAAAGGAGTAATTATCACTTTGGCGTAAATAACACATACATTTGCTGGTATGTCTTATTGCGAGCTAAGCGTAAAAAACAATTCTTTAGCTGATGGGATGAGTATATCATGTTTTTCTAAAATTACAATACTATATGGGGTATAAAATCAACTAATTTGTAATTATTTCATATCTGGTAGTGCAGGAGGCAATAAACATCGGGTGTGTAGCTTAAACATCGTTATTCATTACCAAATGCTTGTTCAGCAATGACCATCTTCTAACCTGATGCTTGTTAAAGAAGCGTTCGAGGTTATGTGGTTTCTGAGCTTTGATAACAGATGCCATCCGCTCTAATCGCTGTTCTGTGCAGACACGTCCCAGCACCACCACATCAGCCGAGAATGTTTTGTCTGCAATGTCCTGAATGTCTTCAATGCGTGCTGGGGCCAAGATCGACAGGAAGGCTTGGGGCTTCTTCTCCCGGTTCAGGAGCTGGATTCGTATTAGGAACGGGTGTTGAGGATAGCGACGGCGTAGGAGCTGCTTAAACGCGATCATGTCATCGAGCAGGGCAATGGAGGTTGGTTCATCTGTATAGAAGACAGAATGCTGATGGTGCCAAGGATAGGCACGGAGCATCGAGAGATATTTTCTCTTGGTCTTGTCCTCTGAAGCTTCAGTCACCTAGTACATCCTCCTGTGAATCAAACTCTTTCCTAAACCTACCCTCGATCTGTGATGGTGGGGGCTGTGTGTCATCTGGCTACGCGATAGGCGCAGCAAGGGGTGACACGGAAAAAGAGTGTACTCTGATTTTCAGAAGGTGTGCATTAGTAGTGCGGTGAATTTACGTTGTGTATCTGCACCTATGTTCGAGCATGTAGGTGATGGTTTCGAAGCCGCGATGTGGGTGGGGCGGGAAGCCGGCAATGTACTCGTCAGGGTCGTTGGAACCGAACTCGTCGAGCATCAGGAACGGATCGAAGCGCTCCGGGGCAGCGCCGCCGAAGACGCGGGCCAGGCTGACGCCGGCGCCATCGGACGTGGCACGGCCGCTGGTGATGGAAAGAATTTCACGCTGGAACATGATCGAATGCCTCTCGGGTTGAATTCGCCAAGAGTAGGTGGGTTGCTTCGATCAATGGGTGCGTAATATCGCTACAAACAATCGATAAAGTGGGTTATTCCTCTACCAGCAAGTCCCGCGCCCGGCTGTAGACGTAGCGCACCTTCTCGTATTCAAACGGCGAATTGAGCTGACCGTAGCGGAAGCTGGTGACATGCCGCGCATTGACGGCCCGCAGCGCCGTCAGGCTCAACTCGCCGCCGGTGGTTTCGGAATACTGCAGAAACTCCACCTGCCGCTCGACGGCGAAGTCGGCCACGCGGCCCGTGGTGTCGCGCAGGTTGGACGGGCCCAGCGCCGGAAGAATCAGGTACGGACCCTGGGGAACGCCCCAATAACCGAGGGTCTGGCCGAAATCTTCGCTCTGACGCGGCAGCCCCATACGCGTTGCCGGGTCCCAGAGGCCGCCCACACCCAGGATGCTGTTGAACAGGAAACGTGCGGTGGCGTTCGCCGCGCGCTGGCCCTTGAGCTGAGCCAGGCTGTTGAACAGCGTCGGCACTTCGCCGAGGTTGCTGAAGAAATTGCTCACGCCAGTGCGCACCGGCCGCGGCGTGACGTAGCGATAGCCGCGCACCACCGGCAGCATCACCCACTGATCGAGCCGATAGTTGAAGTGGTAGATGCGCCGGTTGACCGACTCGAACGGATCGTAGACGTCCAGTGCCTGGAAGGTGGCGCGCTCGAACTCGCGCTGATCCAGACCGGGATTGAACTCCAGATTGCGCAGCGGATGGGTGAAACCATCCTCATCCACCTTCGGCGTGTCGGCGAAGGCCAGACCACTGGCCAGAATCAACGGCAGCAGCATTCCTTTAGCCACGGAAGAACTCCAGCATGTGTTGAGTGTTTACGCGGTAGTTGAGGTTGCCGCAGTGGCCGCCTCGCGGATAAAGGGTCAGGCGATCACCGAAGGTACGACGCAGGAAGCCGAGGTCACCCTCGCCGAGGATCAGGTCGTCGGCGTTGTGCATGACGGCGATCTTCGGACTCTGGCGCAGGTAATCCTCCAGCGCGTACAGGCTGACCTGCTGGATCAGCTGGGTCAGGCTGCCGCCGTCGTACTGGGCGCGCCACATCGGAATCACCTGCTCGGTGATGTAGCAGTCGAAGCTGCACAGCAGTGCGCGCTTGAAGAACGGCTCCAGACGGGTGCCTTCGTTGATCGGATACTCGGGCGGCGTGATCAGGCCGCGACGGTTGATCAGGTCGGAGGTGAAGGTGATATCCGCGGCGGAGAAGCGGAACACCGAACCGATGAGCATCGCCATCTGCTCGTCGCTGAGCTTCAGGTTCGATTGCTGGAAGTCGTAGAGAACGGCCTCGTCGAGGTCGATATAGCCCTTCTGACGGTAATAGCGCGTGAGCTTTTCCAGAATCACTTCGTAGAAGGTGGTGTGGTCGTTAATGCCTTCGACGCGGGTCTGCACCAGCTTGTCCAGGTTGCTGACCGAGGTGTAGAGGTTGACCGGCGGATTCAGCAGCAGCACGCGCTTGAAGTTGAAGCTGCGACGGGTTTCGTCCAGCTGGCTGACGAACGCGGCATTCAGGGCGCCGAGGCTGTAGCCGGTGAGGTGGTATTCGGTCACGGGCAGCTTGTGGTGCTGCGCGCGAACCGCCTGCATGACCCGGTACAGGTCCTTAGCGTCGTCGCTGCTGATACCCGGCGTTGCATAGCGCGAAGCGGCAGACATGAAGTCATAACTGGTCGGTGACGATAGCTGCACCACATGGTAGCCGGCGCCGTAGAACAGACGCTTCAGGGCTTCGGTCTTGCCTGCCGAATAGCGCGCGCCGGTACCGGAAAGGATGAACATGAGTGGCGCGGGGCCGCTTTGCCGAGCGAGCCGATAACGCAGCTTTTTGACCGGCCAGAAGTTGTCCGGCAGGGTGATCTCGCGTTCGGGACGCAGACGCAGGTTGTAGTCGGCCTGGTCGATATCGTCATCGGTCGGCACTTCGGCGCGTAGCTCGATGGGCGTACCGGCGATGGTGGCTTCGAAGGGGTTGGACAGCGGGAAGCCGTACTCCTCGACAGTCAGATCGGCGGCGTGGACAGGCGCAACGACCAGGACGAGCAGGGCGGTCAGGCGCAACAACAGCTGCATGGTGCTTCTCCGTTAACAGGCCCGGTTGGCCTGTGGCAAGGCAGCGACGGCGTCCCGCGCTACCTGTCCCAATAGAACTGCATCGGCCGCACAACGCAAGCCAACTTCACTATGGCAGCGCGGTTGCGGATTCGATCCCTGCGCAGGATGAGAAATGACGACGGCCTCAGGCGTGATGGTGCAGCCAGGCATGTTTGGGGATGGCCATCTTGCCTGCCGGACTGCGTTCAAAACGCTGCCAGAGCTTCTCGTGGAAGTAGAAGCCTACCGAGTTGCACAGCGGTTCGACGGTGGCGACCAGGCCGCCAATGGCGATGCTGCCAGTCAGTGCATAGGTCACCGAAAAGGCGATGCAGAAGTGCATCAGGGTGAACGTCACGGTCTTCAGCATGGCCCCGTCTCCTTGTGCAGCCGAGAATCGTTCTCGCGTTGGAGAGAGTCTGGTCGAGCCCGGGCAATGTCTGAAATCAACGTTTCTCATGTGCGACATAGCGCCACACTATTTGTATGTGGATTTGTTGCGGCGCCCCATTTTCCGCGGCTGAACGGCTCTACGGCGGGTGTTTTTGTGAACTGCATTCAGACCAAAGTCGGGTGGTGTTCATCCGACCCAAGCCTAAAGTAGCCGCCCCTGCTCCCACCGGGGGGTAGCGACCGTGGAGACAGATTCCAATGCACAATGAAAATGTTTACCGGCAGATCTATGCCAATCCGCGTTTCCAGGAGCTGGTTGCCAAGCGTGGCCGATTTGCCTGGCTGCTATCGGCGGTCATGCTCAGCGCCTACCTGGCGTTCATCCTGCTGATCGCCTTCGAGCCAAAGATCCTCGGCATTCCGCTGTCCGCCAATACCGTGACCACCTGGGGTATCCCGGTTGGCGTCGGGGTGATCTTCATGGCGTTCATCCTGACCGGTGTCTATGTGCAGCGTGCCAATGGTGAGTTCGATCGCATCAACCAGGAAATCCTCAACGAGGCACAGCAATAATGATCCTGCGTTTTCTGATGACTGCCCTGCTGTTGGCAGTCTCGCCTGTGCTTCTCGCTGATGCCATCACCGGCGAAGTCCAGAAACAGGCCACCAACTACACCGCCATCATCATGTTCGTGGTGTTCATCGTGTTCACCATGGGCATCACCAAGTGGGCTGCCAAGCGCAACACCTCCACGGCTGACTACTACACCGCGGGTGGTAGCATCACCGGCTTCCAGAACGGCCTGGCGATCGCCGGCGACTTCATGTCGGCGGCATCCTTCCTGGGCATTTCCGCGCTGGTCTACACCAGTGGCTACGACGGCCTGATCTACTCCATCGGCTTCCTCGTCGGCTGGCCGATCATCCTCTTCCTGATGGCCGAGCGCCTGCGCAACCTGGGCAAGTTCACCTTCTCCGACGTGGCGTCCTATCGCCTGGGCCAGACTCAGATCCGTCTGCTCTCGGCATTCGGCTCGCTGATCGTGGTGGCCTTCTACCTGATCGCGCAGATGGTCGGCGCCGGCAAGCTGATCCAGCTGCTGTTCGGCCTGGACTACTACGTAGCCGTGGTGCTGGTCGGTGTGCTGATGGTCATGTACGTGCTGTTCGGCGGCATGCTCGCCACCACCTGGGTGCAGATCATCAAGGCGGTCCTGCTGCTGTCCGGTGCCTCCTTCATGGCCATCATGGTGATGAAGAGTGTCGGTTTCGACTTTGGCAGCCTGTTCGCTGAAGCAGTGAAGATCCACGAGAAAGGCGCTCAGATCATGAGCCCGGGCGGCCTGGTTTCCGATCCGATCTCGGCGATCTCCCTCGGCCTGGCGCTGATGTTCGGCACCGCTGGCCTGCCGCACATCCTGATGCGCTTCTTCACCGTGTCCGACGCCAAGGAAGCGCGCAAGAGCGTGTTCTACGCCACCGGCTTCATCGGCTACTTCTACATCCTGACCTTCATCATCGGCTTCGGCGCGATCCTGCTGGTCAGCACCAACCCGGACTTCAAGGACGTGACCGGCGCCATCGTCGGCGGCACCAACATGGTCGCCATCCACCTGGCCAGCGCGGTGGGCGGCAACCTGTTCCTCGGCTTCATCTCCGCGGTCGCCTTCGCCACCATTCTCGCCGTCGTGGCGGGTCTGACCCTGGCAGGTGCCTCGGCGGTTTCACATGACCTCTATGCCTGCGTGATCAAGCAGGGCAAGGCGAGGGAAGAGGACGAGATGCGCGTGACCAAGCTGACTACCCTGACTCTGGGTGTGGTGGCGATTCTGCTCGGCATCATCTTCGAGAAGCAGAACATCGCCTTCATGGTCGGCCTGGCATTCTCCATCGCCGCCAGCTGCAACTTCCCGGTGCTGTTCCTTTCCATGTACTGGAAGGGCCTGAGCACCCGCGGCGCGCTGTTCGGTGGCTCGCTGGGGCTGTTCACTGCGTTGCTGCTGACCATCATCAGCCCGACCGTATGGGTCGACGTGTTCGGTTATGCCGAGGCGATCTTCCCCTACAAATACCCGGCGCTGTTCTCGATGGCCGCCGCGTTCATCGGCATCTGGTTCTTCTCGGTCACCGACAAGTCCAAGCGTGCCGGTGAGGAGCGCGAGCGCTTCTTCGCCCAGTTCGTTCGTTCGCAGACCGGCCTGGGTGCCACCGGTGCCGTCGCGCACTGACGCAATGCTGGCAGAAACAAGGGCAGCCCTCGGGCTGCCCTTTTTTTATTCGTGGCGCAGGTCGCTCGTGCAGCTATAGCGAGCCCATGCTGCCGCCATATTGCCTGCCCGGGACCGCGCGGTCAGCCCCATGAGCCGCGGGTTTGCCAAGGGCATTCAGCAGTCTGATGGATGCCGGTCCGTGCCCCGGCATTCGCTAGACTCGCTGCCACTACCCGAACAACAAAAGGCAGCACAACGATGCACAACCGCATGATGATTACCGGTGCCGGCTCCGGGCTCGGTCGCGAGATTGCCCTGCGCTGGGCGCGTGAGGGCTGGCAGCTGGCGCTTTCCGATGTCAACGAAAGCGGCCTGGCGGAAACCCTGAAAATGGTCCGCGAAGCGGGCGGTGACGGCTTCACCATGCGCTGCGACGTGCGTGACTACAGCCAGCTGATCGCCTTCGCCCAGGCCTGCGAGGAGAAGCTTGGCGGCATCGATATCGTGGTCAACAATGCCGGTGTGGCTTCCGGCGGCTTCTTCGACGAGCTGTCGCTGGAGGACTGGGACTGGCAGATCGCGATCAACCTGATGGGCGTGGTCAAGGGCTGCAAGGCGTTCCTGCCGCTAGTACAGAAGAGCAAGGGCAAGATCATCAACATCGCGTCGATGGCGGCGCTGATGCAGGCACCGGGCATGAGCAACTACAACGTGGCGAAGGCCGGTGTGGTGGCGCTGTCGGAAAGCCTGCTGGTCGAGCTGCGCCAGGCCGAGGTCGGCGTGCATGTGGTCTGCCCGTCGTTCTTCCAGACCAACCTGCTGGATTCCTTCCGCGGCCCGACGCCGAACGTGAAGGCGCAGATCGGCAAGCTGCTGGAGTCCTCGCCGATTACTGCGGCGGACATCGCTGACTACATCCACCAGCAGGTCGCCAAGGGCGAGTTCATGATCCTGCCGCACGACGAGGGCCGTATGGCCTGGAAGGTCAAGCAGCAGAACCCTCAGGCGATCTACGACGAGATGGCGCTGCTGGCCGAAAAGAAACGCGCCAAGAGCAAGGCGCTCTGAGACTGCCCGGCCGCTTCGGCGGCCGCTGCGGTTGCCTCGGGGAGAGGCGGGGAGTAGGGTTGCCTGTCCGGCTTTTTTCGCCGTAACCCTATGGATCGCTTGTGAATTTCCCCTCCCGCGGGCTGCTGATGCTGGCGCTGGTCCTGGCTGCCATCAACCTGCGCCCAGGTATTACCTCCTTCGCTCCGCTGATCGAGCGCATCGCCGAAGAGCTTTCGCTTTCTCGCGGTCTGATCAGTCTCACCACGGCCTTGCCGGTTCTGCTGATGGGCTTGCTCGCCCCCCTGGCGCCGCGGCTGGCCGTGCGTTTCGGGCTGGAGTGCAGCATCGCGCTGTGCCTCGGGCTGATCGGCGTGGCATTGCTGTTGCGGCTGTTCGGCCACGATGCCGTTCTGCTGATCGGCACCGCCGGGCTGGTTGGCGCCGGGATCGCCGTCGCCGGGCCGCTGCTGTCCGGTTTCATCAAGCGCTACTTCCTCGAACGCATGGGCCAGACCGCCGCCTGGTACTCGCTGAGCATGGCGGTCGGCGGCACCCTCGGCGTAGTGGTGACGGCGCCGGCCACCGAGGTGATGGGGCAGGACTGGACGCGTGGCCTGGCGCTCTGGGCGCTGCCGGCCCTGGCTGCGCTGCTGATCTGGTCGCGCTTGCCCAATCAGCCGGAAGCCGCCAGCGAGAGTCGTGCCGGTTTGCCCTGGAAGGAGCCTCGGGCCTGGCTGCTCAGTGTCTACTTCGCCCTTCAGGCCGGGCTGTTCTACGCGCTGGCCACTTGGCTGGTGGCTCGTTATCACGAGGTTGGCTACAGCCTGCTGCAAAGTAATGCGTTCTTCAGTGGCTTCATGCTCATCGGCCTGCCGAGCGCCTTTGCCATGCCCTGGCTGGCGCAGCGGCTGGGCAATCGGCATCGAATCATGGCGGCGTGCGGCGGGTTGGCGACCCTTTGCCTGGCAGCAATCGCTTTAGCACCGAGCTGGCAACCCCTGCTGGTCTGCATGCTGCTCGGCGTCGCGCTCAACGGCACCTTCTCCCTGGCGCTGATCTCGCCGATGTACGAAGCCAATACTCCGTTGGCGGTCAGCCGGCTGACCGCGATGATGCTCTGCACCGGCTACTGCCTGGCGTGCCTGACGCCGGTACTGGCCGGGCTCGGGCGTGATCTGGCGGGTGACTATCGCATGCCGTTCCTGGTCCTCACCGGCATGGCGGCATGCATGTCGTTGTTGGCGATGCGCCTGCGGCCACGGCATCAGGATCGCTGAACCGTCCCGAGGCTGTGGCCTGTTTCACCACTTCCCAAGCCGCGGGTGACCCGCCCGCCGCGCTGTGCTAGAAAGCTCGCCGTCCCAGTTCATCCCTGCGTTTCGGAGTTTCGAGTGGAGTCTGAATCCATCGTTTATGGCTGCATCCGTGATTGGCCTTCCGCCGACCCCGAGCAGTGCCGCCAGCGCCGGGCGAACAATCTGGCTGCCGTGCAGGCGTTGCCGCAGGGCGAGGCCTGGCCCTTCATCGGTCGCGAGATGTTTTCCTTCTGCCGTAACGAGGAACTGGGCCTGTACCAGACCCAGGTGATCCACTTCGGTGCCAGCTACCGCGCAGTGGAGTACGAGTGGGCGCTCTGGGTCCAGCGTTTCGAGGAGCTGCTCAAGCAGTTGTACTGGACCAGCGCGGTGGTGCACCTGGAAACCGAGCTCAACGGCACCCACACCTTTCGCTGGGAAACCGATACCGGCAGCCACAGTCCGCAGCAGAGCGACCTGCGCATGCGCTGTGCCTGGGAGCGCGAGAGCGGTCTGTTCGGCTGAAGCGCGCGGCGGCGTTCAGTCCAGCCACTCGCGCGGCACATCGCGCCTGAGGGCCAGCTGGCATTGCTGACTGTCGGGGTCGAAGACGATCACCGCCTCCCCCTTGTCCAGCGCGCGGCGCACCCGTGTCACCCGGGTTTCAAGCGGGGTTTCGTCACCATTATCGGTGCCGTCGCGGGTGACGAAATCTTCTATTAGGCGGGTCAGGGTGTCCGGTTCGAGCTGGTCGTGCGGTATGAGCATGGGATTTCTTCGGGTGAGCCGGTTTGCCACAAGGCCGGCGGACGTTAGCTCGCGCCGCCCTGCAGGTAGCTGTCCAGGCAAGCATACAGCTGCCGGCTCTCCAGAGGTTTACCGATGAATTCATCCATACCCGATTCCAGGCCGCGCTGACGGTGCTCTGCCAGTACGTGGGCGGTCACGGCGATGATCGGCACGGCCTGTAATTCAAGCTCCGCTTCCAGCTTGCGTATCCGCCGGCTGGCTTCGAAGCCATCAAGCTCCGGCATTTCGCAGTCCATCAGGATCAGTTGCACGGCTTCCGGATCGCGACGATAGAGGTCCACGGCCTGGCGTCCGTTGTCGGCGAGCTGAACCGCGTAACCGCGCTTTTTCAGCAGGCCGCGCACCACCATCTGATTCACCGGATTGTCCTCGGCGACCAGAATGCAGGGTTCGCGGGGTGGCTGCTCTGCTGGTGCAACGTCGGTCGCTTCGCTAGCCTGCTGAGGCGCTGGAGTGTATAGCGCCTGCGACGCCTCACGCAGCGGCGTGCTCTGCAGCGGTAGCGCCAGGCTGATCAGACGTAACCCGGGCGATGGCGGTGGCGGCTCGTGGACCGGCGAATAGAGCATCAGCACCCGCTGATTCGCCTCCAGATGCGGGCGAAGACGCTCCAGCCACTGCGCCGGACTGCCCGGCCAGGGCGCCAGCAGAACCATCAGTGGCGGGGCGGTGAAGTCCGATAGGTAGTCCGGCAGGCATTCCGGGGTCTGGCAGCGCTCGGTGCGCATGCCCCAGCGCCGCAGCAGATGGCTCAACGCCTCGAGGCCCTCGGTATCCTGCGAAGCGAGCAGCGCCGGGCGGCCGCCGAGCAGGTGGTTCAGCGGGTCTTCCACATCGCTGGCGCTTTGCAGCGGGATTTCGAAACAGAAGCGGCTGCCGCGGCCCGGTGCGCTCTGCACCTCGATATGGCCATTCATCATTTCCACCAGTTCCTTGCTGATCGCCAGGCCCAATCCGCTGCCACCGTAACGTCGAGTGGTGCTCGAGTCGCCCTGGGAGAAGGATTCGAACAACTGCGCCAGCACTTCCTGACGCATGCCGATACCGCTGTCGCTGACGCAGAACACCAGGCGCCGGGTGCCTTCCTGAGTCTGGCGGCAGGAGACTTCGAGCAGTACGTGGCCGTGCTCGGTGAATTTCAGCGCATTGCTCAGCAGGTTCATCAGAATCTGTTTGAGTCGCGTGGGGTCGCCACGAATCCGTCGCGGTACGCCGGGCTCCAGGCCTACGTGCAGGCTCAGCTGTTTCTCCAGCGCCTGCGCGGTGAACAGCCGGATGGTTTCGGAAATCAGGATTTCCAGATCGAAGTCGATGTCTTCCAGGCTGAGCTTGCCGGAGCCTATCCGGGCGTAGTCGAGGATGTCGTTGATCACCGCCATCAGCGAGTTGCCGGAGCTGGAGATGGTATCCAGATAGAACTGCTGGCTGCGGTCCAGCGGCGTTTCACGCAGCAGTTGCAGCATGCCGAGCACGCCATTGAGCGGAGTGCGGATCTCGTGACTCATCTTGGCCAGGAAGCGGCTCTTGGCTTCATTCTCGCTGGCGGCCCGCTCGGCGGCCTCACGCGAGCGGTAGCCCTCTTCCTTGAGCAGGTTGATGCGATCGGCCAGGCCGATGGACAGGGTGATCAGTTCGAAAGCGACGCTGGCCTTGACCACCGCCGCGCCGTACAGGCCGAACAGTTCGAAACCCAACGAGCCGGCCGTGACCAGAATGAACGAGGCCAGCAGCACGCCCCAGGCCAGCGTGTAGTAGACGCCATAGCGCACGCCGCGACGCCAGACGAAGGCGCCGGTGGCAAGCAGGCCGACCGAGGCGGCGATCACCGTGATGCTGGCCAGGATGCTCCAGGTCTGCACGTCCAGCAGCAGCCCGGAAACCATGCTGCCGAGGGCGATCAGCAGCGTGCAGCGCAGCACCAGGTCGAGCCGTGGAAAGAGCTCGCGGGTGTGCAGGAAGTGGCGGCTGAACTGAATGGCGATCAGGCAATGGCTGAACATCAGGACGTAGATGCCCATGGCCACCAGCCCGCCGTCGTCGGCCAGCCATTTGACCAGCAGGCCGTCGAAGGAGAGCGCGAACAGTCCGACGTTGAGGGTGTAGACCAGATACCAGAAGTACGCCGGCTCGCGCAGCGAGGCGAAGAGGAACAGGTTGTAGCAGAACATCGCGAACAGCACGCCGTAGAAGGCGCCGCTGATGCCGCTCAACTCCTGTTGCTGGGCCGCGCTGGCGTTGTAGCTGCTGAAGTACAGCGGCACGTAGAGCGTGCTGGTGGTCTTGATGCGCAACAGAAGGGTGGTTTCGCCCGGAGGCAGATCGACGGGAAACCAGAAGTCGCTGACCTTTACCGGACGATCCGCGAAGGGGTAGCGATCCCCGGTCAGCTGCCTGCTGGTGCTGCCGTCGGGGTACTGCAGGAACAGCTCGATGTGGTCGAGCAGCGGGTAGTTGATTTCGACGAAGCCGCCGAGCGGTGCGTCCAACTCGTTGACCAGTCTGGCGCGTAACCACCATGTCGAGCTGTTCTTGCCCTCGTTCACATGGCCGCTCTCGACGGTGCGCATGCGCTCGTCCGCGAATGCCATGACTTCATCGACATCCAGCGCGCCATCCGGGTCCTCGAGGTAGAGGGTGCCGCTTCCGAGTGACTTGCGCAGGTCGGGTGAATCGAACACGACGGGCGAGATTGCCCAGGCTTGGAGCGACAGGCAAAACAGCAGCAAAGCCAGGCATGAACGCGGCGTCATGTTACGTTCCGGAAGAGGCGCGCCCGAATGGGCGACACATATTAGTAGAGCGATGTGACGGTACCGATTCCTTGGGCTCTACATGGCGCCTTCAGAGTGCCGCACGTCCTTGTCCGGTTAACTTTGCCGAGTTACGCGCCGAGCGGCAAGCGTCTGCTGCGCGAAGCAGGCGCCTGGTCACGTAAGCCAATGACTCAACTTTCACGCTCCTGGGGGTGGTGCTGGCGCCCGATCAGTGTGTCGACGGGTGGCACGCGGGTGTCGTTCTCCATCTGCGCATCGTGTTCCAGTTGATGGCTGAAACGTTCCAGCGAGTCCTTCGAGTGTTGGGAGTCGCTGGCGAAGACCGGCTGGCTGAGCATGTAGCCGCAGAGCAGGCGGCTCATCGCCGCGAGGCTGTCGATGTGGGTGCGTTCGTAGCCATGGGTGGCATCGCAGCCGAAGGCCAGCAGCGCGGTGCGGATGTCGTGTCCCGCTTCGACCGCCGACTGGGCGTCGCTGTGGTAGTAGCGGAACAGGTCGCGGCGCACCGGGATCTCGTTCTCGCTGGCGAGCTTTAGCAGGTGGCGCGACAGATGAAAGTCGTAGGGGCCGCCGGAATCCTGCATCGCCACAGTTACCGCGTGCTCACTGGAGGCCTGGCCCTTGGCCGCCGGCGCGATGTCGATCCCGACGAACTCGCTGACATCCCAGGGCAGGGCGCCGGCGGCTCCGGAGCCGGTTTCCTCGGTGATGGTGAACAGCGGATGTACATCGATGGGTGGTTCGCGGCCGCTTTCGACGATGGCCTTCAGTGCCGCCAGCAGCGCGGCGACGCCAGCCTTGTCATCCAGGTGGCGGGCGCTGATGTAGCCGTTCTCGGTGAATTCCGGCATCGGATCGAAGGCGACGAAATCACCGACGTTGACCCCCAGCGCGCAGGTTTCGTTGCGGCTGTAGGTATAGGCGTCCAGGCGCAGCTCGACGTGGTCCCAGCTCACCGGTGCTTCATCCACGGCGGTATTGAAGGCATGCCCCGATGCGAGCAGCGGCAGTACGCTACCGCGGATAACTCCGGTATCGGTGAAGACACTGACGCGGCTGCCCTCGGCGAAGCGGCTCGACCAGCAGCCCACCGGCGCCAGGCCCAGGCGGCCGGTATCCTGAATCTCGCGAACAATGGCGCCGATGGTGTCCAGGTGCGCCGCGACGGCGCGATCCGGGCTGTAGCGCCGGCCCTTGAGTGTGGCGCGGATGGTCCCGCGGCGGGTCAGCTCGTAGGGGATGCCCAGCTCGGCCAGGCGCTCGGCAACATAGCGCACAATTGTGTCGGTGAATCCGGTGGGGCTGGGGATGGCGAGCATCTCCAGCAACACGCGTTGCATGTAGTTGAGATCGGGTTCGGGGAGTTTTGCGGTCATGAGAGCTCCTGTTGACGGTGCCTTTTCAGCCACCGGATGGAGTGAATGTCGGAGAGCGGGACCCGCCATAGTGACGAACGACCTGTGGCGACCCGGCTTGGCGCCGGGTCGCGCCAGACTCAACCTGCGGTGCTGAGTGGGAAGAGCAGGTCGATGAAGCGTTCGGCGGTCGGCTGCGGCTGATGATTGGCCAGGCCGACGCGCTCGTTGGCCTCGATGAAGACGTACTCCGGCTGGTCCGGTGCCGGCACCAGCAGGTCCAGGCCCACCACCGGGATGTCCAGTGCGCGGGCGGCGCGTACGGCGGCGTCGACCAGCTCGGGGTGCAGTTGCGCGGTGACGTCTTCCAGCGTGCCACCGGTATGCAGGTTGGCGGTGCGGCGCACCGCGAGCCGGTGTCCGTCCGGCAATACGCTTTCGAAGTCGAAGCCGGCGTCGCGCAGGCAGCGCTGGGTTTCCTCATCCAGCGGAATGGAACTCTCACCGCCGGTAGCGGCCTGGCGCCGGCGGCTCTGCTTCTCGATCAGCGAACCGATGCTGGTGCGGCCATCTCCGATGACTTCCGCCGGGCGGCGTATCGCCGCGGCGACCACCTCGAAGCCGATCACCACGATGCGCAGGTCGAACCCCGGATGAAAGCTTTCCAGCAGCACGCGGCTGTCGTACTGCCGGGCGCGCTGGATGGCGTCTTCCATTTCGGTCGCATCGCGCAGGTCCACGGCGACGCCCATGCCCTGTTCGCCATCCACCGGCTTGACCACCACGCTGCCGTGCTCGGCGAGGAACGTGGCATTTTCCTTCGGGCCGGCAGCCAGCTGTTGCGCTGGCAGGCAGATGCCCGCCTGGGACAGGGTGCGGTGGGTCAGGCGCTTGTCCTGGCAAAGCGTCATGCTGACAGCCGAGGTCAGGTCGGATAGCGACTCTCGGCAGCGTACCCGCCGGCCGCCCTGGGTCAGGGTGAACAGGCCGGCTTCGGCATCGTTGATCTCGATCTCGATACCGCGCCGCCGGGCCTCGTCGACGATGATCTTGGCGTAGGGGTTGAGCTTTGCTTCCGGGCCAGGGCCGAGGAACAGCGGCTGGTTGAAGCTGTTCTTGCGCTTGACGGTGAAGGTCTGCAGGTCGCGGAAGCCCAGCTTGGCGTACAGCGCCTTGGCTTGCTGGTTGTCGTGCAGCACCGACAGATCGAGATAGGCCAGGCCGCGGCCCATGTAGTGTTCGATCAGGTGACGCACCAGCGCCTCGCCGACGCCCGGCCGCGGGCAGCTTGGCGAAACCGCCAGGCACCACAGGCTGGAGCCGTTTTCCGGATCGTTGAAGGCGCGGTGGTGGTCGATGCCCATCACACTGCCGATGATCTGCCCGGAGGTCTCGTCCTCGGCCAGCCAGTACACCGGGCCGCCCTGTTCGCGCGGGGTGCAGCGCTCCGGGTCGACGGGCATCATGCCGCGCGCCTGGTACAGACCGTTGATGGCCTGCCAGTCCGCTTCGCTCTGGGCACGACGCACGCAGAAACCGCGGAAACGCTTCTGCGAAGGGCGGTAGTCGGTGAACCAGATACGCAGGGTATCGGAGGGGTCGAGGAAGAGTTGCTGCGGTGCATAGGACAGCACCTGATGTGGCGCGGCGACGTACAGCGCGATATCGCGCTCGCCCGCCTGCTCGTTGAGCAGTTCGGCAGCGAGTTGGGCGGGATCGGAGTAGGTGTGGCCGACCAGAATGCGACCCCAGCCGCAATGCAGGATCACCGCGCCGCAGGGCTCCTCCTGACCGTCCTCGGCGAAGCGTGCCTGCAGCCGCTGGTAGGTCGGAGCCTGTCCGCGCAACAGACGCTGACCGTAGGCTTGGGACTTCTGCATGGTGCGTTCCTTGATGCTAAGTCACGAACAGGCAGCGGCGGGGCGATGTGCTCGCCCCCGTGGCGCGTGGCAACCGCAGCCGTTCGTGAGCGGGTTATCGGGGCCGTCGTGGCCTGGCGCCTGCATCGGCCACCGTCAAAGGCCTTGCTCGCTCAACCATAAGTTGACCGCCGCCAGCTGCCAGAGTTTTGAACCGCGCAGCGGCGTGAGCTGGCCATCCGGATCGGCGAGCAGCTTCTCCAGTGCCTGCGGGTTGTAGAGGCCGCGCTCCTGGCTGGGGTCGAGCAGCATCTCGCGAACCCAGTTCAGTGTCGCACCCTGCAAGTGCTTGAGGCCCGGCACCGGGAAGTAGCCCTTAGGCCGGTCGATCACCTCGGCAGGAATCACCTGGCGCGCCGCTTCCTTGAGCACATACTTGCCGCCCTCGGGCAGCTTGAACCTGGCCGGGATGCGCGCCGACAGTTCGGCAACGCGGTAGTCGAGGAACGGCGTGCGCGCCTCCAAGCCCCAGGCCATGGTCATGTTGTCGACGCGCTTGACCGGGTCATCGACCAGCATCACCGTGCTGTCGATACGCAGCGCCTTGTCCACCGCCGCGTCGGCGCCGGGCTGGGCGAAGTGCTGACGGACGAAGTCGCCGGAGAAGTCGCCCTGGACCCACTGCTGCTGCACGGTCACGGCATATTCCTCGTACGTGCGATCGCGGAACGCGGCGAGGTAGGCCGCCACCGGGTCTTCGGCGCCGTCCACCAGCGGATACCAGTGGTAGCCGGCGAACAGTTCGTCCGCACCCTGGCCGCTCTGCACCACCTTGCAGTGCTTGGCCACTTCCCGCGAGAGCAGGTAGAAGGCGATGCAGTCATGGCTGACCATCGGCTCGCTCATCGCCTGGAAGGCGGCCGGCAGCTGTTCGAGGATTTCCTTTTCCTGAATACGCAGCTGGTGATGACGCGTGTTGTAGTGCTTGGCGATCAGATCCGAGTACTTGAACTCGTCGCCGCGCTCGCCGCCGGCATCTTCGAAGCCGATAGAGAACGTCAGCAGGTTGTCCGCCACACCGGCTTCGCGCAGCAGGCCGACCAGCAGGCTGGAGTCGACACCGCCGGAGAGCAGTACGCCGACATCCACCGCGGCGCGCTGACGGATCGCCACCGCCTCGCGCATGGTGTCCAGGGTGCGCTGTTTCCAGTCTTCGAAGCTGTAGTTGCGCTCCTCTTCACGGGCGCCGAATTCAAGCTCCCACCAGCGCTGGGTGGTGGTCGCGCCATTGGCGTCGACGCGCATCCAGCTCGCCGGCGGCAATTTCTCGATACCGGCGATCAGCGTGTCCGGTGCCGGAACCACGGCGTGGAAACTCATGTAGTGATTCAGCGCCACCGGATTCAAAACACCCGCTATGTCGCCGCCCTTGAGCAGTGCCGGCAGCGACGAGGCGAAGCGCAGGCGCTGGTCGGTGCGCGACAGGTACAGCGGCTTGACGCCGAGACGGTCGCGGGCGATGAACAGCTGCTGGCTGTCGCGCTCCCAGATGGCAAAGGCGAACATGCCGTTCAGCCGCGGCAGCAGCGCTTCGCCCCAGGCATGGAAGCCCTTGAGCAGCACTTCGGTATCGCCTTCGGAGAAGAAGCGGTAGCCCAGGCCTTCCAGCTCTGCGCGCAATTCGGGGTAGTTGTAGATGGCGCCGTTGAAGACCATCGACAGGCCGAGGGCCGAGTCGATCATCGGCTGGCCGGACGCCTCGCACAGATCCATGATCTTCAGGCGCCGATGACCCAGGGCGAGTGGGCCCTGGCTGTGGAAACCGCACGCGTCGGGGCCGCGCGCAGTCAGGTGTTGAGTGATGCGTTCAACCGCAGCCAGATCGGCCGGGCGGTTATCGAAACGAAGTTCTCCAGCTATGCCACACATAAGATCCTTACCGGTTTTGCCGTTGGGGAGTGTGACTGGCCCGTCACCCGCTAAGTTCAGCCTTTCGAATCAGCGCAGCGGCGCCGATGCGGCCGGGAACAGGTCAGTCAGCTTTTTACACCAAAACAAAAAAATGCTTTGATGTCAAAGTTAGTTGTAGCAAGAAAGACTGAATATGGCGGAAGAAACAGTTTCAAGCGAAATCAATAGTGTCGAGCTAGAAGCCTTCGAAATGCCGCTGTTTCAGGCCATGCGCCGGTTGCAGCAAGACGCCGAAGTGCATGCCAAACGGCTGGCGCGTTACGGCGGGCTGAGCCCTGTGCAGCTGATGATCCTGCAGGTGCTGGCTAGCGAAGGGCAGTTGACCGCAAGTGACCTGAGTCGGCGCGTCAGCCTTACCGCAGCCACGCTTTCCGGTCAGATCGACCGGCTGGAGGAGCGCGGCCTGTTGCAGCGCCAGCGCGACGATCAGGACCGTCGCCGCCAGTGGCTGCTGCTCAGCGATAACGGCCGCGCCTTGTTGCAGCAGGCGCCTGCGCTGTTGTCTCCGGAGTTCCGCGCACGTTTCGCCGCCCTGCCACAATGGGAGCGCCACGCGCTGACCGCCGCGCTGCTGCGTGCCGCCGAGCTGTGCGGCGACATGGAGTGAGCGCCGCTAGCGCGAGTTCTTAAGGCTTTCCACTGTCAGCTCCAGCGCCTTGCGCATGTCCAGCCGTGCCGAGCGACCGACATCGCGATCATCCAGCCGATAGCCGCGTTCCGACGGCAGAATCGGCGCGGTAAGGTCATCCGCCTCGGCGGGTTCGAAATCCGAGTCGCGGCCGATGGTCATGGCGCTGCGGCGCAGCAGTTCGCGCACCTGATCCGGCTCCAGCCCAGGATTGACCGAAAGCATCGCGCCCACCGCGCCGGCAACCAGCGGCGTGGCATAGGAGGTGCCGCAATGCACGTCGCCGCGCTGCTCGGGATCGAGCGTGGCGGCACGGGTGCAGGCCGCAGCGGTGATATCCACGCGCATGTCGACATTGGAGGATTTGCGCTTGCGTACGTAGTCCGGGTGCTCCACCGAGACCTTTTTCCTGTCGTTGCGCTCATGGCCGCCGACCACCAGCAACTGCTCGGTGATGAACGAGGAGGGCAGTCGATAGTCGTCACGCCCGGAGTGGGCCGAGCCATTGCCGGCGGAGTTGATCACCAGCACGTCGGGATGTTCGCGGCGCAACCAGAGGAAGAATTCCTCCAGCAGCTCCTCGTAGCCGCTCATGGCAATTCCCGAGCGCAGCAGCGAATCCACCGGCTCGCCTTCCACATCCACCGTGCCAATGCGGTGGATGCCCCAACTCCAGTTGAGGATGCGCGCGCCGTCCTCCACCAGATTCACCGAGGCCGCGACGTTGGCCGTGATGCCGGCGTCCGAGTTGCGCTCGACGATCACCTCGAAGCCCGGCCCGGTACCGTCCAGTGCACTGAGAAATCCCTGGTCGCGGGCATCGCTGGCGTGGGCGGCGAGGATGCCGGCGACGCTGCTGCCGTGATTGTCCGGCCGGTCTGCGTCGCGGGCGTAGAGGCAGGTGCGCTGCTGCTGTGGATCGCAGGGTCCGAGGTACTCGGCAAAATGCGGTGCATCGAAGTCCACCGCACGCTCGATGATGCCGATACGCACCGGCTGTTTTTCGCCGGCGCGCAGGCCGGCGGGAATGCGTTCGCGGTAGTAGTCCACCGCATCGAGGAAGCGGTTGGCGGCCCACTCCCGGTTCTGCAGACGCTTCTGATCCGCGGTCTTGCCGGTTTCCTGCTCGTCGTTCTCGGCTGCCGATTCCTCGATCACCACGGCATCCACGCCTACCTCGCTGCCCAAGCGCAGCACCATGGCGTCGCGCTCGGTCAGATCTTTCACTGGTAGGCGCAGCTGATAGGTGTTCAGCGGCGGTATGGCGCCGACCACCTTGGCGCCGTACTTCTCGGCGAGCTGCCGCGCCTTGTCCAGGCCTTCGTGATCCTCCTCGATGATCAGGCTGACGAGGTCTACGTAGGTGGTCAGGTCATCCATGTTGCGCGCCACTTCATCGGGTTTGGCGGCGAGCACCTGGCTGCGACCAGCCGAGAGCCAGACCGGATTGCTGCGTTGCCCGTCGCGTTCCAGCCACAGCGGGCCGCTGCGCACCGCGTCCGCCGCTAGGGTCAGGCGCAGCTGCTTGCCGTCGCGTTGGAGCGTGTCGGCAGCCACTCGCTCGCCGTTGAGGTACAGCTGCACCCCGCCGCGGGGCAGGCCTTTGGCGCTCAGGCACCAGCTCAGCGAATCCTCGGCGAAGAGGTCGCCGCAGCGCTTGAGCTGGGTGATGCGGATGGGATCTTCTGCAGCTGCCGGAAAGGCGGCGAGGGCGCTCAATAACCCGAGGCCGAGGCCGAGGGTGAACAGGGTGGAGGCGCGTTCTGGCATGGTTCAACGTCGCTCGAGGTAGTTGACGCTGAACAGCCCGCGCCGGTCGGTCCACTGACCGCGACAGGCGAAGCCGGCGGCATCGGCCAGGGCAGCGAAGGATTCCAGCGTGTACTTGTAGGAGTTTTCCGTGTGCAGGCTTTCCCCAGCATCGAAGTGGAAGCGCCGGCCTTCGATGGTCACGTCCTGCGCATCGGGGCTGATCAGGTGCATCTCAATGCGCGATTCGGCCTCGTTGAAGAAGGCGCGATGGACGAAGCGTGACGGGTCGATGTCGCTGTCCAGCTCGTTGCGGATGCGCTGCAGCAGGTTGAGGTTGAAGGCAGCGGTGACATGGGCGCGGTCGTTGTAGGCAGCCTCCAGCACCGCTCGGTCCTTGACCAGATCGACGCCGATCACTAGGCCGCCGCCGGCCGGCAGCACATCGTGCAAACGCTGCAGAAAGGCCGCGGCCTCGCCCGGGGTGAAGTTGCCGATGCTGGAACCGGGGAAGAACATCAGCGGGTGCTCGCTGGAGAAATCATCCGGCAGGTTCAGCTCGTTGGAAAAGTCGGTACAGGCGGCATGCACCTCCAGCCACGGGTAGTCCGCCGCCAGCCGCTGGGTGCTGCTGAGCAGGAAGTCCTCGGAGATGTCGATGCCCAGATAGCTGGTCGGGTGCAGTGCCTCCAGCAGCAGGCGTACCTTGCGACTGGCACCGCTGCCCAGCTCGATCAGGTCGCTGTGAGGGCCGGCGATGTCGAGGATGTCGTTGGCAGCCTCGGCGAGAATCTGCTCCTCAGTGCGGGTGATGTAGTACTCGGGCTGCTGGCAGATCTGCTCGAACAGCTCGGACCCGCGGCGGTCATAGAAGAACTTTGGCGAGGCCCATTTCGGGCTCGCGGCGAACCCGGCGAGGGTTTCGTCGCGCAGCGAGGCGTCGTGTGGCTGTTGCAGCTGATCGTGAAAGTGAATTGCCAGCGCCATGTTCAGAGCCCTCTGGCCAGGCGCAGCCCGGCGAACTGCCAGCGCATGGCCGGCTGGAAGAAGTTGCGGTAGGTGACCCGTAGGTGGGATTCCGGCGTGGCGCAGCAACCGCCACGCAAGACCATCTGGCCGGACATGAACTTGCCGTTGTACTCGCCGAGGCTGCCCTCCAGCGGGCGAAAACCCGGATAGGGCAGGTAGGCGCTGGCGGTCCACTCCCAGACATCGCCGAACAGCTGCCTCGGGCCGTCATGGCCGGGCGGCGCGGCGACCGGTTGCAGGTAGTCGCTTTCAAGGAAGTTGCCGCGCAATGGCTGGTCGGCGGCGGCGACTTCCCATTCCGCTTCGCTCGGCAGCCGCGCACCGGCCCAGCGTGCGAAGGCATCGGCCTCGTAATAGCTGATGTGACAGACCGGTGCCTCCAGGTCCAGCGGGCGCAGGCCACCAAGGGTCATCTCGTGCCAGCTGGCGTCCTCGCGCAGCCAGTACAGCGGAGCGTTCCAGCCGGCCTGCTGGATCAGGTCCCAGCCGTCCGACAGCCACAGCTCCGGGCGGGCATAACCGCCGTCAGTGATGAACGACAGGTATTCGCGGTTGCTCACCAATCGTTCGGCAAGCTGGAAATCCTCGACGAACTGGCGATGTCGCGGGGTTTCGCAATCGAAGGCGAAATCGCTGCCGGCATGCCCGATGTGCTGCACACCGCCGGCGTATTCATGCCAGCGCGGGCGCTCGGGGCTGCTGGGCCGGGGCTGGGCGAGATCGTCGCGATAAACCGGGTGCAGCGGGTTCTGCGCGAGGATGTGCTTGATGTCCATCAGCAGCAGTTCCTGGTGCTGCTGCTCATGCTGCAGGCCGAGGCCGACGCGGCGGACGATTTCGGCAGCCTGCTCGCGCGGCGGATTGCTCAGCAGTTCGCCCATGGCCTGGTCGACGTGGCGGCGATAGCGATAGATCTCGTCCACTCCCGGGCGGGACAGCACACCGCGCCGTGCCCGCGGAAAGGGCAGGCCATGGGTCTGGTAGTAGGAGTTGAACAGGTAGTCGTAGGCCTCGTTCAGCCGCCGGTAACCAGGCAGATAAGGCAACAGCAGAAAGGTCTCGAAGAACCAGCTGACGTGCGCCAAGTGCCATTTCGGCGGGCTGACTTCCGGCGTGCTCTGGATGACGTAATCCTCGACCTGCAGCGGCGTGCAGATCGCCTCGCTGGTGGCGCGTACCTGCCGGTAACGCTGCAGCAACAGGTCGAGTTCGGCGAGTACCGGATGCGAATGTGGCTGCTCTGCCAGGTTGCCCATGGCTGTCCCCCTCGGGTTTGACGACCGAAACGGCCTCCCATAGCGACCCGGCGCAGCGGGCAAAAGTTTCTGCCGGCCGGCCCGGCAAAGTTGAAGAAGAACCGGCGGCGCCCTGGTCACTCTGTATGAGCAAAGCAGGGGATCGAACCATGCGAAAGTTGTCAGTTTTGGGTTCCGCAGCGCTGTTGGCTGCCTGCGGGCAACACAATACGGCGTCCTACACCGACGCCGCGGGCGCGCCGAAAAGCGCCGAGACGCGCACCCTCGAGGCCGGCGCAAAGCTGTTGCAGGGCAAGGCGCCGCTGAATGCTGTGAGCGCTTACCTCAACGGCTTTCACTTCTATAACGGCGACATGGACGGGCAAATGGAGGCCCACCACTACGTCACGCGGCTGAACGAGGACGTGATGCAGGCGCTGATCTACGACGGCAATGGCAGCGATGCCAAGCTCATGGGCGTCGAATACATCATCAGCGCGCGCCTGTTCGCGACACTGCCCGACGATGAGAAGATGCTCTGGCACAGCCACGATTACGAGGTGAAGTCCGGCGCGCTGGTCGCCCCCGGCCTGCCGCAGGTCGCGGAAAAGCAGCTGATGGAACAGGTGGTCAGCACCTATGGCAAGACGTGGCACACCTGGCATACCGACCGCGACAAGGAACTGCCCTATGGAATTCCGGCGCTGATGAAGGGATTTACCGCGGATGGCCAGCTGGACCCGGCGCTGGAACAGGCCCGTGACGACCGTCTCGACGTGGATACCCAGGCGATCCGTCGCAGTCGCGAGTCGATCCCGCAGCCGACGGTCGATCCGGCGGCAAATGCCTGGGAGAAAGGTGAAGTGATTCCGCTGCAGCGGGTGCGGGGGGCCGGCGGGCATCGCCACGGCGATGGGGCCGGGCGGGCGGAAATCATCGAGTCGGGACGCCTGCAACAACAGCAACAGCGCAGCGATAAACGCTGAGGTTACTGATCGCCGTCGACCGGGGGCGTCGGGCGAATCAGGATTTCGTTGACGTCTACATGGGCCGGCTGAGACAGGGCATAGACCACTGCGCGGCCGACATCCTCCGGTTGCAGAGCATAGGCTGGCGGTTCGTCGAACAGCGGCGTGTCGACCATGCCCGGCTCGATCAGAGTGACCCGCACACCGCTGCCGCGCAGTTCTTCGCGCACGCTCAGACCCATCCCGGTCACCGCCCATTTGCTGGCGCTGTACATCGAGCCGGGAATGACGAAGCGCCCGGCCGCCGAACCGGTGAGCAGCAAATGACCGCGGCTGGCCTTCAAGGCGGCCAGCGCGCAGCGCAGGGTCAGGCCGACGCCGTAGACGTTGGTCAGCAGCATGGTTTTCCAGACTTCGGGATCGGCACCGCTGAAACCGCCCTCGCTGCCGGGGATGCCGGCGTTGGCGTAGACCGCATCGAGCTGGCCGTAGTGATCGAGCACGCGTTGCACCATGGCTTGTTGCTCGGCGTAATCGGTCACGTCGCAGCGAATGGCGAGGGCGCGCTGCGGCCCGATTTCATCGACCAGCTGCCGCAGCTTGTCCTCGGAGCGTGCGGCGAGCGCCAGCCGGTAGCCGGCCGCCGCTGCCAGACGTGCGGTTGCCGCGCCGATACCGGATGAGGCGCCGGTGATCAGCAGCACGTGATCGCTCATGGCCGCTCCTCAGTAGTTCGGCGTGGTTTCCGGAATGGCGCTGTCGTCGGTGATGAACGGCATGCTCCAGGGTTCGAGGGTGCAACCCTTGTCGATCAGCTCCTGACGGGTCTGCTCGATCACCTGTGCCATGCGCAGCGGGTCGGCGTAGTCGCGCACCTGCGCCACGCGGGTGATTTCCTCGCCGCTGCCGTTCATCACGGTGAAGCCGAAACTGTCGTCCTCGGGGTTGGCGCTGGTCACGCAACCACAGGGCAGGAAGGCTTCTGAGGCCAGTTGCATGGCGTTGTCGAGGCTGAGCGGGGTGGTGGTCATGGTCATCTCCGTTGCGTTGCGGATGTATCAAGTTGACCGCCATATCCCATGGCCGTTTCCCGACCGCCGACCGGCTGTCGCTTGTGCAAAGGCTGGGGCGCCACCATATTCATCGGCATGACCACGTCATCCGTCGATCCACTTGGCCGTTTCCACCCCGCCGTGGCGGGCTGGTTTTCCCGCAGTTTTCCCGCACCGACGCCGGCCCAGGCGGCTGCCTGGCCCCTTATTCGTGCCGGTCGTTCGACCCTGGTGGCCGCGCCGACTGGCTCGGGCAAGACGCTGACCGCCTTTCTCGCCGCCATCGATGGTCTGGTGCAGCAGGGGCTGGCCGAGGGCGGCCTGGCCGACGCGACGCGCGTGCTCTATGTCTCGCCACTGAAGGCCTTGTCCAACGACATCCATATCAACCTGGAGAAGCCGCTCGCCGGGATCACCGCCGAGCTGGCGCGTCTGGGGCTACCTGCGCTGGAAATCCGCACCGCGGTGCGTACCGGCGACACGCCGCAGGCCGAGCGCAACGCCATGCGCAAGCGCGTGCCGCATATCCTCGTCACCACGCCGGAATCGCTCTATGTGCTGCTCGGCTCGGCATCTGGGCGCGAAATGCTCGCCGGTGTGCGGAGCGTGATCGTCGACGAGATTCACGCCATCGCCGGCAACAAGCGTGGCAGCCATCTGGCGCTGTCGCTGGAGCGACTGGAAGCGCTCTGCAATCGGCCGCTGGTGCGGGTCGGCCTGTCGGCGACGCAGAAGCCGATCGATGCGGTGGCGCGCTTTCTGGTCGGCGTCGAGCGACCGTGCGAGATTGTCGACATCGGCCATGGCCGCGCCCGCGACCTGGCGCTGGAAGTGCCGTCGGTGCCACTGGAAGCGGTGATGAGCAACGATGCCTGGGCGCTGGTCTACGACCGCCTCGCGGCACTGGCTGGCGAGCATCGCACTACGCTGGTGTTCGTCAACACGCGGCGCATGGCCGAGCGCACCACCCGGCATCTGGCCGAGCGGCTGGGGGCAGAGGTGGTCGCTGCGCATCACGGCAGCCTGGCCCGCGAACAGCGGCTGAGCGCCGAGCAGAAGCTCAAGCGCGGCGAGTTGCGGGTCCTGGTCGCGACTGCCTCGCTGGAGCTGGGCATCGACATCGGTGATGTCGAACTGGTCTGCCAGCTTGGCTCGCCACGCTCGATTTCGGCCTTTCTGCAGCGGGTTGGGCGGGCCGGGCACCAGGTCGCCGGCGTGTCCAAGGGCCGGCTGTTCCCCAGCTCCCGCGACGACCTGATCGAGTGTGCCGCGCTGCTCGACGCCGTGCGTCGTGGCGAGCTGGACACGCTGAAGATCCCGCACGCGCCGCTGGATGTGCTGGCCCAGCAGATCGTCGCGGAGGTGGCCTGTCGGGAATGGAAGGAGGAAGCGTTGCTCCAGCTGTTCCGCCGTGCGATGCCCTATGCCGCGGTCGACGACGCGACCTTCCAGGCACTGCTGCGAATGCTCGCCGAGGGTTACACCACCCGCCACGGAACCCGCGGCGCCTATCTACACCGTGATCTCGCGACGCGCAGCCTGCGTGGCCGACGCGGTGGTCGGCTGACCGCACTGACCTCCGGCGGCACCATCGCCGACAACGCCGACTATGCCGTGCTGCTGGAGCCGCAGGGGCTGAATATCGGCACGGTGAACGAGGACTTCGCGGTGGAGAGCCTGGCCGGCGATGTGTTCCAGCTGGGTAACACGTCGTATCGCATCCTTAAGATCGAGTCCGGGCGGGTGCGTGTCGAGGACGCCCAGGGCATGCCGCCGAGCATTCCCTTCTGGCTGGGCGAGGCGCCTGGGCGCAGCGACGAGCTGTCCTTTTCCGTGGCGCGGCTGCGTGACGAGATTGATCGGCGGTTGGCTGAGGGGGAGGCGGTGGGCGGGGTGGACCTGTCGCCCGCCATCGATTGGCTTACCGGCACCCTTGGCCTGACGGAAACCGCCGCGCGACAGATCGTCGAATACCTGGCGCGTGCCCGCTCCGCACTTGGCGCCTTGCCGACTCAGCAGCGGCTGGTGATGGAGCGCTTCTTCGACGAGTCCGGCGGCACCCAGCTGGTCATTCACTCGCCCTATGGCAGCCGCATCAATCGCGCCTGGGGGCTGGCACTGCGCAAGCGCTTCTGCCGCACCTTCAACTTCGAGCTGCAGGCGGCGGCCACCGAGGACGCCATCATTCTTTCGCTGTCCACCAGTCACAGCTTTCCGCTGGCGGAAGTCTGGCGCTACCTGCATTCGGCCAGCGCCGAGCAGGTGCTGATCCAGGCACTGCTGGATGCGCCGCTGTTCGGTGTGCGCTGGCGCTGGATCGCCACCACGGCACTGGCGTTGCCGCGCATGGCCGGCGGACGCAAGGTCGCGCCGCAGCTACAGCGAATGAAGAGCGACGATCTGCTGGCCACGGTCTTTCCCGACCAAGTTGCCTGCCTGGAAAACATCGTCGGCGAGCGCGAGATTCCCGATCATCCGCTTGTACGCCAGACACTCGATGACTGCCTGCACGAGGCTATGGATAGCGAAGGCTTGCTCGCGCTGCTGCGGCGCATGGAGGGCGGCCAGGTTGAACTGCTGGCGCGTGATCTGCCCGCGCCGTCGCCGCTGGCCATGGATATTCTCGGCGCGCGCCCTTACGCCTTTCTCGACGATGCACCGCTGGAAGAGCGCCGCACCCAGGCGGTGCTCGCGCGGCGCTGGAGCGATCCGGAGTCGGCTGACGATCTGGGCGCGCTGGACCCGGAAGCGATAGCCGCCGTGCGTGAGGAGGCCTGGCCCGAGGCGCGCAGTGCCGACGAGTTGCACGAGGCGCTGACAGCGCTCGGTTGCATTGCCGAGGCCGAGGCCGCCGCACAGCTGCAATGGAGCGAATGGCTGGCCGAACTGGCCCGTGGCGGCCGCGCGACACGCATGCAGGTGGCGCACGACCGTGTCCTCTGGTTGCCGCTCGAGCGCCTGATGCTGCTGCGCGCGGTCTATCCGCAGGCCCCGTTCCAGCCGCATCTGCAGGCGCCTGGCGGTTACGATCAGTCAATCGAGGAAGAGGCGGCACTGGTCGAGCTGATTCGTGCGCGGCTGAGCGGCTTCGGCCCGCTGCCGGTGGCGTTGATCGCGCGGCCGCTGGCGTTACCGGCCTCTGCCGTCGCGGCGGCGTTGGTCCGTCTGGAAAGTCAGGGTTACGTGATGCGCGGGCGTTTCAGCGCTGGCGCAGTGGAGGAGGAGTGGTGCGAGCGGCATCTGCTGGTGCGTATCCATCGCTACACGGTCAAGCGTCTGCGGCGGGAGATCGAGCCGGTCGAACGTGTCGATTTCATGCGCTTTCTTGCCGACTGGCAACATCTGTCCGCGACCACGCGCATGCAGGGTCGCGAAGCGCTGGCCACGGTCGTCGAACAGCTGGAGGGTTTTCAGGCCGCCGCCGCTGCGTGGGAAGCCGATCTCTTGCCGGCGCGGCTGAAGGACTATAGTGGCACCTGGCTGGACGAGCTGTGCCGCTCCGGTTGCATTGTCTGGACACGGCTGGCCGGGCGGCTCAGGGCCAGCGGCGGGCCGGTGCGCGGCACGCCGATCGTGCTGCTGCCGCGGCGCCAGTTACCGACCTGGTATGCACTGGCCAGCGATGCGCCGGCGCCGGAGCTGTCTTCACGGGCACAGCGGGTGCTCGAATGCCTGAACGCCCAGGGCGCGCTGTTCTTCGATGAGCTGCAGCACGACGCGCATCTGCTGCGCAGCGAACTGGAGGATGCCCTTGGCGAGCTGGTGGCGGTGGGCTTGGTAAACGCCGACAGCTTCGCCGGTCTGCGCGCATTGCTGGCGCCGGCGAGCAAGCGCTCGCGCACGGCCCGGCGAAGCCGCGGGGGTGCCTTTATCGGCGGGATGGATGACGCCGGCCGCTGGGCACTGGTGCGCAAGTCTGGAGCGGGCGAAGAGGAGGCAAGAACACCAGCGTTCGATGCAGAGGCACTGGAGCACATTGCCCGTGTGCTGCTGCGCCGTTACGGCGTGGTGTGCTGGCGCCTGCTGGCGCGTGAAGCGGACTGGTTGCCGCCCTGGCGCGACCTGCTGCGGGTCTACCATCGGCTGGAAGCCCGTGGCGAGATTCGCGGCGGGCGCTTTGTTGAGGCGGTGGCGGGCGAGCAGTTCGCTCTGCCGGAGGCGCTTGGCTTGCTGCGCGAGGTGCGCAAGCGGCCGCTGGCCGGCGAGATGCTGGCGGTGTCCGCGGTCGATCCGTTCAATCAGCTCGGCACCTTGTTGCCGGGCGCCAGGGTGCCGGCCCTGGCGGCAAATCGGATCCTTTTTCGCGACGGGTTGCCGGTGGCTGTGCTGGCGGCGGGCAAGCCGCAATGGCTGGTCGAACTGGACGAGGATGCCCAGCGCGAGGCGCGCCGCCTGCTGACGCCGGCCAGACGCTGAGTAGTTAGTAGCCTGTTTGGTACGTTCAGTTGGTCAATTTCGGCGCCCATGGCTCCGATACTGTGTTGCTGCTCCTTGCCATAGCATCACTATGACTCGTCGCAGCGCCTTGCCTCGCAGCTATGTTCATCCGAACTTGCCTCAACCCACTCACCGCCCAAGCACCCGGGATCAGGCTGTCGGCGCCAGGCATTTCAGGTCGCTGAAGTCGGTGCGCAGCTGCGCCAGGCGCCCGCTGAGGTGGGTCCGCTGCCCTTCGTCGGCGAGGCTATAGAGGTCGGCCACCAGGTCCAATCCGGCCTGCTCGGCACGCTGCAACGCGGCCTGATCGTTCGTACTCAGCAACGCCTCGCGCTCCTGCAGCAGCTGCGCGATGCGGTCATCGAAATCGTCGCGGTGGCGCTGCTCGACCGCGGCCAACAGCAGCTCTTGCCAGCGCTCGCGGTTGCTCAGCCAGCGGCTGTTCTGCTCGTTCAAGGCGTGAGACCAGAGCAGCACACGTTGACGCTGGGCCGCGTTCAACTGGCCGAGCCAGTACTGCAGGCGCTCCTGCATACGCTCGGCGCGCTCGCGAATCTGCCGGTCCAGCGGCGGAGCCAGGTATTTCTCCCGGTACTCCACTCGGTTTTCCTCCAGCGCGTTGCGCAGTTCGGCGACCTGCTTGTCGCTCAGGGCACGCAGCAGGTCCGTTGCGGTGGGGGTGATCTCCACGGCAACGCTGTGCATGGCGTCGCGGACGTCGCGGTACTGTGGTTCGAGATCGCGGCGATCGAGCTGGCCGCCAGCAGTTTCACGCTCAAGCTGTTCGAGGTTGGCCAGCAGTTCCGGCAATTGCGTGCTGCAGTGCCAGGCCAGGTGCTCGCGCAGGCGTTCGCGCAGCTCGTCCTTCTGACGGTTATCGAGGTCGAGATAGTCGTTGAGCGTCCAGGGCACGACCATGTCGAGGTTGCGATAGACCAGGGTGGCGCGGCTGCAGCCGTTCAACAGCGTGGCGCAGAGCAGGGTCAGCAGGAGCAGGCTGGCAATGGGGCGCATCGTCTTTCCTCGAGCGTCGGCGGCTGTTCTGTAGAGCCACGGCAGCGCCGGGGGTTCGGCTGGCGGACCGTTTCGTCGGTGCCGGCGAGCAAAGGCGGCTGGCCTGTGGTCTTCCCTACATGGAGTCGTTCCGACGATATGGGGCGGCCGACTTACCCAGCAGCAGTGGAGAAAAGCCATGACCTCTCAGATCAAGCACCTCAGCGGCGAAGACGTACCCAAGGCTTGGCGCCCGACCTGGGCCGTGTGCTGGGTAGTGGAGCTGAACGGCACCATCGTCGGTGGCCCCTACGCCACCGAACAGGAAGCGCGTGCGGTGGCCGATGGCGACGAGGAGCCGCGGATCTCGCAGACCCCGGCGCCCTGAAACGGTAATCCCAGGCGCCCGGGCCCGTAACTAGCGGGACTGTTCCAGGCAGTGCTGCGGGCAGGGCGCCTGATACGGGACCGATGGCGGTGGCGGAGCGACCAGCTGATTCACCAGCTCCAGTGATTTGTCGAAGGATGGATAGCCGCTGCGCGCGACATCCAGCTCGCCGTAGGCGTCGCGATAGCGTTCCGCGCGATCCTCGTCTGCTTCGTTGAGCAGGTACGGCTCGTGATAGATCTTGTAGAGCAGGGCCACCGCATGGGGGTGGCCCTTGCGCTTGGCCTTCTCCAACAGGTCGAGCACTTCCGATGGCTCCGGGCCTTGGCGAATCAGCAGAAGGGCCTGATAGAACTCAGTCTCGCCGCGCCGATCCAGCTTCGCACTGCGATCAAGCAGGGCCTGGGCAAGTTCGTAGCTGTCTTCGTCGCCGATCGAAATCAGAATCTTCGCCTGCATCAGGTCATTCTGGTACAGCAGCCGTTCGGCACGACATTGGTCGTTCCAGTCGCGGTCGCAGGATTGAGTGGCGCAGCCGCCGAGGGTCAATAGCAGGCTGACCAGCAGTGCCTTTTTCATGGCTGAATTGGTACTCCGTTCTCTTTTCGCCAGTATGAGCCGTGCCAGCTTCGATTCGCCAGTGGCGCTTACGTTCGCTCAATAATTGGGACAGGGCGCGCTCATCTCTTGCAGGCCGTAGCGCCTGAGCAGGGTCTGCCAGCGCGCGCTGTGCGGCAGATCGGCGATGAGCTGATGCACGAACTGCGTGGTTTCGGCTGGCAGGCTGGCGGTCATGAGCACGTGCCGGTCGAAGACATAGAGCGGGCGTGGCGAAACATGCAGCGGTGCGTCCGGCACCTCTGTCAGGCTGAAGAACAGCCGTGAGGAGCGCGGCATCAACGCGACATCGATGCGCTGGTTGAGCAGCTTGTTCAGGTTCTGCAGATCGTTGTGCACGTCTTCGCGCTGGATCAGGCCCTTGTCGATATCGCCTTCCAGCGCCCGGTAGAGATGCCCGAGCACGCCGCCCAGACGCAGCCCGTGCAGCGATTTCGGGCCGTCATAGTCGACCGGCTTGTCGTTGTGGGACACGAAGTCCTGGATGTCGCACAGCAGAGGCCGAGTCCAGCTGGCGCCGGCGGTGAGGCGCTCGGGGAAGAACTCCGGCGTGGCCCATAGGAGGATGCCGGGCTCCTTGTCCTCGAGGCGTGCATCGAGACGTTTGCGCGGCAACTGGGTCAACTGAAAGTCGTAGCGGTCCTGGTTGGTCGGATGCTCGTTGAGCAACTGCACCAGTGCTTCGGATAGCCCGGGGTTCTGCCCCGACGCAAAGGGCGGCGAGGGTTGGTAAGCCCATACGGCGACAGGCTCGGCAGCCAGGATGCTCAGCGGGAAAACGGTCAGCAGCAGGAGCATCAGTTTCTGCATCGCGGTCCTGTCTTGAGTGAAAGCGCCGTCGTGGCGAATTGCCGCTCAAGACTGATTCAGCAGGGCAGGTAAAGCAAGCGTGCTCCGCCAGCCGGTGCTGGCGATGGCGTGCGGGTACGGCGTCAGAAGCGCTCGTGTTCGCCGACAAAACGCCACTGGCCGGCCGGTAGTTTGGCCATGGACAGGCGGCCGATGCGAATGCGTTTGCAGGCAAGCACCGTCAGCCCGATGGCTTCGCAGAGCAGGCGGACTTCGCCGGGCGCGGGTTCCTTGATCACCAGGCGCAGACGGTTTTCGCTCTGCCAGCTGACCTTGGCCTTGGGCAGGATCTTGCCGCGGTGGCCAATGCCCTTGGCGAGCAGGGCCAGCCCGTTTTCTTCGGCTTCGCCGCTCACTTCGACGACGTATTCCTGCTCCAGCTTGTCGCGCGTGCTGGTGAGCAGGCGGATCACTTCGCGTTGCTGGCTGAAGACGGTCAGCCCGCTGGCGTCGGCGTCCAGAGGCAGCAACAGGTTCTGCTGGAGCAGATGGCGCTGCAGGGCTTCGTTGCGGCTGGGGTCGTCGCTCCAGTGCTCGCTGGCCTGCAGTATGCGGCGGGTGCTGTCGACGTCGGCATCGATCACCTGCCCGGCCGGTTTGTGCAGCAGCAGCGTCACAGGCGTGATTTCCTTCGCGGTAGCGCCGGCCTGCAGTTCGACACGCTGTTCAGGTCGCACCTTGATGAAAGGCACTTCGACCAGTTCTCCGTCGACCGTTACCCAACCACCCTCGATATACAGCTCGGCCTCGCGCCGGGAACAGCCGAGTTGCTCGGCGAGGCGTTTGGCAAGGCGTACGGGGTCGGTCATGGTGCGCTCGGAGACGAGAAAGGAGGAGGTAGAACGCGGCGAGCCATGATAAAGCCGGCTCGCCGAAGGCGGTTCAGATCACTTCTTGCTGATGGTGATCTGGCGGGAAGGACCGTTGGTCTGGCCACTCACACCGTTGGGGATGGTCTGGACTTCGCCGCCTGCCTTGATGAAAGCGGCCATTTGCGCAGCGAGGGACTGGCTGGTTTCGGTGGCGGGTTCGGGCTTGCGCTTGGCGCTGGTGGTTTTAGTGGCCATGGATCGCTTTTCCTTTAATCAGTCGAACCGGGCATTATACAGATTTGATCAAAATTTGTTCAGGTTTTTGCAGGCCGTCATTTCTTGAAGCGTTTTTGCAACCACTCAGCGAGCCGTCTGGTCTTCAATTAGCCGCGAAAGCGAGTTTCTCGACGCCGGATCATCACCTGAGAGGAAGACCATGCTGCGCCATGCCATTCGCACCACGCTCTGTGGTTTTGCCATCGCCGCTTCGCTGCAGGCTGTCGCCGAAACTGAACGTCATTCCAGCGAGGCCGGGCCGGTAACGGTCAAGGAGATCGCCAGCGGCCTTGAAAACGCCTGGGCACTGGCCTTCCTGCCGGACGGCAAGCGCATGCTGGTGACCGAACGGCCTGGACGCCTGCGCGTGATCGGCCTGGATGGCAGCCTCTCCGAGCCGCTTGCTGGCGTGCCGGAGGTCTTCGCCCGCTCCCAGGGTGGTTTGCTCGACGTGCGATTGTCGCCGGACTTCGAAAAGGACCGCCTGGTCTACCTGACCTATGCCGAGGCTGGTGAGCAGGGCAAGGCAGGAACGGCGGTCGGTCGTGGCCGGCTGAGTGACGATGACACACGGCTGGAGAACTTCGAGGTTATCTTCCGTCAGCTGCCGAAGCTCTCCACCGGGGTGCACTTCGGCTCGCGGCTGGTGTTCGATGGCAACGGGCATCTGTTCGTCGCGCTCGGCGAAAACAATCAGCGGCCGACCTCACAGGACCTCGACAAGCATCAGGGCAAGGTGGTGCGCATCGGCCTGGATGGCAGTGTGCCGGAGGACAACCCCTTCGTCGGGCAGAACGGCGCGCGACCGGAAATCTGGTCCTACGGCCATCGCAACCAGCAGGGCGCCGCACTCAACCCCTGGAGCGGCGTGCTCTGGACCCACGAACATGGGCCGCGCGGCGGTGACGAGGTCAACATTCCCCAGGCCGGCAAGAACTACGGCTGGCCGCTGGCAACCCACGGCATCAACTACAGCATGCTGCCGATTCCTGAAGCCGAGGGCGAAACCGTCGAGGGCACCGAGCCGCCGCACCACGTCTGGAAAAAATCGCCGGGCGTCAGTGGGATGGCGTTCTACGATGCCGAGCGCTTTCCCGGCTGGCAGCACAGTCTGTTCATCGGCGCGCTGGTGGATCAGTCGCTGATACGCCTGCAGCTCGACGGCGACCGCGTGGTTGGTGAGGAACGCCTGCTCAAGGACCTCGGTGCGCGCATCCGCGACGTACGCCTTGGCCCCGACGGTTACCTCTATCTGCTGACCGACGCGGCTGACAGCAAGTTGCTTCAGGTTGGCCTGGACACCCAGTAAGTCTCGCCTGGCGCGGCTGCCGGCCCCGTCTTGCCAAGTCACGTCGCGCCAATCGCCCCTGTGCACGGAGCATTCCCGCTCGTCGCCTGTCCCACTCTCATGATGGCCAGCCCTGCTGGCCGTCGCAGTGTGGTGATTTGAATAACAAGATCGAGGGAGACAGGCCGTGGCTGTGGTCATCAGCGGAGTGTTCTGCATCATCGTCGGGCTTGCGCTCGGTGCAGGGGGAGCGAAGGTCGTCAGCCTTGGCGGTACCTGGTATTTCGCCATCGTCGCGGCAGGGTTTCTGCTGACCGGGGTCATGCTGCTGATGCGCCGCCGCGCGGCGCTTTGGGTTTACGCGCTGCTGATGCTCGGCGCGCTCGGTTGGGCGCTGTACGAAGTGGGGCTGGACTGGTGGCAACTGGCGCCGCGCGGCAGCATCATCGCGCCGCTCGGGTTGTGGCTGCTGACGCCCTGGATCGCGCAGCGACTGGGCTGGCAGCACTTCGGTTTTCGCGCCTGGGGCGGCGCCGCGCTGCCGCTGATGCTGGCGGTCGTGCTTTGGGGTGCAGCAGCGGTGTACGCCGTTGGGCACGACAGTCACGACATCAAGGGCATGCTGCCGCCGCCTTTGGCCGAAGCGCCTGCCATGGACCAAGTCGTGCCGGCCGGCGACTGGCACGCCTACGGACGAAGCCAGCAGGGCCAGCGCTACTCGCCGCTGGCACAGATCACGCCGCACAACGTCGAGCGGCTGGAGCCGGTGTGGCATTACCAGACCGGGGATCTGCGCGGTCCGGACGATCCGGATGAAACCACCTACGAAGTCACCCCGCTCAAGGTCGATGACAGCCTGTACCTGTGCACGCCGCACAATCTGGTCATCGCGCTGGATGCCGAAACCGGCGAGGAGCGCTGGCGCTTCGATCCCGAGGTGCCGCATTCGGTCAACCGCCAGCACCTGACCTGCCGCGGGCTCTCCTACCATGCAGCGCCGCCGGCGACCGAGGACCAGGCCTGTCGGCAGCGGCTGTTCATGCCAACCGCCGATGCCAGGCTGATCGCGCTGGATGCGAAGACCGGGGAGATTTGCCCCGGTTTCGGCGACAACGGCGCGGTAGATCTCTGGGCGAACATGCCCCACGTGAAGGAAGGCTTCTACTATTCCACGTCGCCGCCGGTGGTCGCGCGTGATCGGGTGATCGTCGGCGGAGCGGTGAATGACAACGTTCGCGCCAACGAGCCGTCCGGCGTCATCCGTGCCTATGACGTCTATACCGGCGAGCTGAAATGGAACTGGGACCCGGGCAATCCGGATGAAACGGCCCCGATCGCCGCCGGGCAGACCTACAGCGCGAGCAGCCCGAACAGCTGGAGCATTTCCAGTGCGGACGAGGCGCTGGGGCTGATCTACGTGCCGCTGGGCAATCAGGTGCCGGATCAGTGGGGCGGTAAGCGCAGCGAGAACAGCGAGCGTTTTTCCTCCTCAATCGTCGCCCTCGATCTGGATAGCGGCCAGCTGCGCTGGATCTTCCAGACCGTGCGCCATGACCTCTGGGACATGGACGTACCGGCGCAGCCGAGCCTGATCGACATCCAGACCGAGGAGGGGCCGGTGCCCGCGCTGGTGGCGCCGACCAAGCAGGGCGACATCTATGTACTCGACCGTCGCACGGGTGAGCCGGTCCTGCCGGTGCGCGAGGTGCCTGCACCGCAGGGCGCGGCCAAGGGTGACTGGGTCGCCAGGACGCAGCCTGCGTCGGCACTGACCTACGAGCCGCCGAAGCTGCAGGGCAAGGACCTGTGGGGTGCCACGCTGATCGACCAGATGATGTGCCACATCCAGTTCCACTCGCTGCGCTACGAAGGGCGGTACACCCCGCCATCGACCCAGGGCACCCTGGTCCATCCGGGCAATTTCGGGGTGTTCAACTGGGGCGGCGTAGCGGTGGACCCGGTGCGACAGATGGTATTCAGCGCGCCGGCCTATCTGGCCTTCACCTCGAAGCTGATTCCCCGGGAGGATGCCGAGACGACCTACGTGTCCGAGGAGGAGCCGTTCCTCAACGAGAACTTCGGCTCGCCCTTCGCCGTTGAGCTGAAGGCTTTCGTCTCGCCCATTGGCCTGCCATGCACCGCGCCGCCTTGGGGCTATGTGGCTGGCGCCGATCTGCGTACCGGCAAGACGCATTGGCTGCGCAAGAACGGCACGGTGCGCGATCGTTCGCCGATTCCGCTACCGTTCAAGATGGGGGTGCCGAGCCTTGGCGGACCGATGCTCACCGCTGGTGGCGTCGCGTTCCTGAGCGGCACGCTGGACTACTACCTGCGTGCCTACGATGTCAGCACCGGCCGCGAACTATGGAAAGCACGTCTGCCGGCCGGCGGCCAGGCCACGCCGATGACCTACGAGAGCCGCTCCGGCCGGCAGATGGTCGTGGTGGTTGCCGGCGGGCATGGCTCGCTGGGCACCAAGGCCGGTGATTCGGTGATCGCCTATGCACTGCCACGCTGACAGGCGCTAGAATCGCCGCCTTTATATTCGGGACCGCCCACATGGCCGCAATCGGACGTTACAACAGCCTGCAGATCGTCAAGCACACCGGTTTCGGCCTCTATCTGGACGGCGGCCCGGACGGCGAAATCCTGCTGCCCAACCGCTATATCCCCAAGGACATGCCGACCGAGGTGGATGACTGGCTGAACGTCTTCATCTACCTCGATAGCGAGGACAAGCTGATCGCCACCACCGAAAAGCCCATGGTGCAGGTCGGTGAATTCGCCAGCCTGAAGGTGGCCGAGATCAACCGCGTCGGATTGTTTCTCGACTGGGGACTACCCAAGGACCTGCTCTTGCCGCACTCGGAAGAGAAGCGGCCGCTGCAGGTGGGTGATTACTGCGTGGTCTACGTCTACATCGACAAGCGCACCCGGCGCATTACCGCCACGGCGCGCCTGGACCGCTATCTGGACAAGACCCCGGCGAACTACAAGGTAGGAGAAGCGGTGGACCTGCTGATCGTCGAAGCCACCGATCTCGGTTTCAAGGCGATCATCAACGGCCAGCACTGGGGCCTGATTCACAAGAACGAGGCGTTCAAGTTTCTCCGTGGTGGCATGCGCGAGCGCGGTTACATCAAGGAGCTGCGGCCCGACGGCAAGATCAGCCTGAGCCTGCAGCCGGTGGGCAGCGAAGCGACCGATGCGCTACAGGCGTTGATCCTGCAGAAGCTGGAAGAAAACCAGGGCTCGCTGGATGTCAGCGACAAGAGCCCGGCCGAGGAAATTGCCCGTCGCTTCGGAGTCAGCAAGGGCAACTTCAAGAAGGCTATCGGTGGTCTGTACAAGCAGGGCCGCATCGTCATCCACCCGGATCGCATCGAACGCGCCTGAGCCGATCCCATACCGGGGTGGTCGCAATGACCAACCCAGTGGCCGCTACAGATCCAGATTGATCTGCCCGCTGCCGACTTCCTTTCTCAGCGACTCTCGGTTGCCCTCCGCATAGCTCAGCTGCCCGTCGACCAGGCGGGCAGGAGCGGTGAACGGGTGGGCGGTCGGCGGCTTCTCGTCCTGGATATGAAGGACTTCGATGCCGCGTATCTTCAACACGTCCGAAACCAGCGAACGATGGCCGCGCCACCAGAGCACCTCGGCGCACATCATCGCCGTGCGTCGTTGCGCCGCCATTTCCAGTAGGCGCTGCAGACCGCGGTTGAATTCATCGCTGCGCAAATGATCGGCATAGCCGCGAAAGGAGCTGTTGCGCCAGGCCAGGCTTGGCGAATCCTTCAGAGGTCGCCGTCTGCCGCCCAGCTCTTCGATCCATTGATAGTGCAGCCCGTGCGCTTCCAGACCTTCGCGCAGCGCTGCCTCGCCGAACTGCGGCAATCGCCGTGAGCCGGGAAAGCGGCGGACGTCGGCGATGGCCTCGATCTGATGGTGGCGCAGTATCTCGATCAGCTGCTCCAGAGAGCGCGTCGAGTGGCCGATGGTCCACACCGTGGCTGGCTGAACCATGCCTCACCTCAGCTTCCTGAGTGCCGACTCTTTATGCATCGCCACATGATCGGTCTTGTCGCTCTTGATCTCGTATTGCGGGGCATCCGGGCTGGCGTGCCGTGTGCGGCCCATGAATTCGGTGTCCGCTGTGTGCACGCGGGTGATGTGACCGCTAACCCGTCCTGCTTCCGAGTTCCAGCTGACGTGATCGCCCACTTTGTACTTATGGCTCATGGTGCCTCCGTTTCGTCGTTCGGTAAGGCATCCGACAGCCATCTGCCGACGAAGATCGGTTACCTCCAGCAGCCAGTTTCTTAGCCCCTAACGGACGGCTATCAGCTCCTCTGCTATATACCGTTCGTCGGCAAGTCCGATAGCGGTTAATCCCTCTTAAGACCGCAGAAGTTCAAAAAGCCGACGCTTATTTTGGCGCCAGGCAACCAACTAGGGGGGTTAAACGTAATATCAATTCGACAGCTATCGCCATATGAGTAATGGCAACTTAATGTTATTTGCCCTGTACGGCGTTTTTCTGGCGATCTATTACTGACAAAAAAATTTCCATTAATTTTTGGAACCTATTATAAAGCCGCCACGCAAGACGATTTACCGGTTTGTTCAGGGGGTGGACGGCGGGAAATTTCTTGTTGAACGGTTCGTTTGTTGTGACACCGCGGCCCTCCTCAAGAGCAACGCCCCACGACTTATCGACCTCCCGTCACTTTTTAAAGGCTCGGCCTTTGAAGTAGTAAGTTCCGGAGAGACTCAATGTCCACCAACCTGTTTTCCGGTGCCCGCAAGGCACTCGTCGCTTCCATCGCCGCCGCTGTTCTTCTGGGTGGCGTCACTGTTGTAACCACGCCTTATGCCGCTGCATCCACGGTTGCCGCTGTATCGGTTTCCGCCAAGATCAACGCGTTCACCAACACCGATTGGCTGAACGGTGTCTGGCGCACCGGCGCCGGCTTCTCGATCCCTGCCACCTCGGCAAACCGCACCGCGTTCGTGGCCGGCGTTTCGGTACGACTGGCAGACGGTCAGGTACGCAAGATCAGCCGCGCACAGATCGTCGGCAGCAACATGAGCATCTTCCTGGAAGGTGCAAAGCTGGACGGCAACAAGGTTGGCGCACCGCAGGTGGTCACCATCGGTAGTACGGCCGTTACGGCGCCGATAACTTCCACCGCTCCGGTCACTTCACCGACCACCGTCGCTGCACACTCGACCAGCATCAATGCATTCACCAATACCGATTGGCTCAATGGTGTATGGCGCAAGTCGCCGGGCTTCTCCATTCCAGCAAGTGCTGCCAACAAGGCCGCTTTCAAAGTTGGTGCGTCGGCAAAACTGGCAGATGGCCAGGTCCGCAAAGTTACCCAGGTGCAAGTTGTCGGCGCAAATATGAGCGTCTATCTCGAGGGTGCGGCAGTTAACGGGAGTGTGGTCGGCGCACCCAACAAGTTATCGCTGGCGACAACCTCTACTACCAGCCCGGCTCCGGCGCCTACTGCTCCGACTAACTCAGTCATTGCGACCAGTAACCTGAACAACTACACCAATACTCATTGGCTGAACGGTATGTTCCGTACTGCTGCCGCCTTCTCTATTCAGGCAAGCAGCGCCAACGTGGCAGCGTTCAAGACTGGCGCTGTGGTGAAGCTCGCTGACGGCCAGACCCGCAAGGTGCTGCGCACTCAGCTGGTTGGCAGCAACATGAGCGTCTTTCTCGATGGCGCTGTGATCAATGGCACCACGCTGGGTTATCCGAAGACCATCTCGGTAGTAAGCACATCGACCAGCTCTCCGTCGTCTCCGGCTCTGACTACTCCGCCAGTGGAAGCAGCACCGGCTCCGGCGCCTGCGCCTACCGCACCTGACACCACCAACGGCAAGCCGCTGCTGGTCGGCGTCAACCTGTCCGGCGCAGGCTTCGGCCCGTCGGTTGTTCCGGGCAAGCATGGCACCAACTACACCTACCCGGCCGAGTCTTACTACAAGAAGTACTCCGACCTGGGCATGCCGCTGGTTCGCCTGCCGTTCCTCTGGGAGCGTATCCAGCCCAAACTGAACTCTCCGCTGAACGCTGAGGAGTTCGCCCGCCTGAAGCAGTCGCTGGACTTCGCGCAGAAGCACAACGTCAAGGTGATTCTCGACCTGCACAACTACTACCGTTACTACGGCAAGCTGATCGGCTCCAAAGAAGTGCCCATCAGTTCCTTCGCTGCGGTGTGGAAGCAGATCGTGCAGCAGGTGGTCAACCATCCTGCCGTCGAGGGCTACGGCCTGATGAACGAGCCGCACTCCACCAACGGGCTCTGGCCGCAAGCTGCCCTGGCTGCTGCTCAGGCAATCCGCACCGTCGACTCCAAGCGCTGGATCTACGTAGCGGGCGATCGCTGGTCGAGCGCCTTCCACTGGCCGCACTACAACACCCAGCTGGTCACCAACCCGTGGATGCGTGATCCGAAGAACAACCTGGTTTATGAAGCGCACATGTACGTGGACAAGGATTTCTCGGGCAACTACTTCGACAAGGCCGAGAAATTCGACCCGATGATTGGTGTCAATCGCGTCAAGCCCTTCGTCGACTGGCTCAAGCAGAACAAGCTGCGCGGCTATATTGGTGAGCACGGCGTACCGGACTTCTCGCCCTCGGCCATCGTCGCTACCGACAACCTGCTGGCTTACCTGCGTCAGAACTGCATCCCGAGCACCTACTGGGCTGCCGGTCCTTGGTGGGGTGAGTACGCCATGTCGCTGGACGTGAGCAGTGGCAAGTACCGTCCGCAGCTGCCGGTTCTGCAGAAGCATGCCAAAGCCGCAAACAGCTGCACCAGCATCGGTCCGCTGTAACGACACCATCCAAACAAGAACGGGCCCCAAGGGCCCGTTTTTGCGTTCCTATACTGCATTGGCTGATTACAGCTCGTCGGCTCGCTGTGACGGGGTGATCGCCAACGAGCTGACCCTATGGTCACCATCGCTGCCATTCCCGCCGTTCCGCTTGTTCGCCCTTCGCATTCCCCCCAAGCCAAGCTGCATGCCGGCTGCGCGCTAATCGCGGGCAGATCGCCACCAGATCTCGCTGTTTCACGTCCTCCCTTCCTGCGGTGCGGCATAGCTGAACTCGGTCCTCGAAGGCCCGTACCGCTTGGCCAGAAACACGGAACTCGAAAATTTGGGTCCGGTCACCATTTATGTGCGTACTGAAATCGCACAGCCGCGGAACCCCGCACTGCTGTGCTTCACGGACCGTGGTCATCCGGCCAAACCCTATGACCCTATAAAAGGTGGACAAAATGACGACACCCGATGAAGAGATCACAGGTTACGGCGGCCAAGCCAGAACCGACGCCAACGCGCAGTCAACGAGCGCTCCCGCTCAGCCCACCGGCCAGACCGGCCAGGCTGGCACCACGCAGGCAAGCAGCTCCGTTTCCGCTCCGAGTGCCGAGGAACTCAAGGCAAAGGCACGCGAAGCCGGCGAGCAGGTCAAGACCCAAGGCAAGGCGCAGCTGGACAGCTACCGAGGTACGGCTGCCGACGAGCTGGAAAAGGTCGCGCAGAGTGCCAAGGCTGCCGCGGCAGAACTTGAAAACCAGGATCGCACTGGCCTTTCCCATTACGTCTCCGACATGGCGCAGAGCATGGTCGATCTGGCCGACAACCTGCGCGGCAAGAGCGTTGATGAGCTGGTGGGCGAGGTGAACCGTCTCGCTCGCAACAATCCCGGCCTGTTCATTGCCGGCAGCGTTGCACTTGGCTTCGGCCTGACTCGTTTCGCCCGTGCTTCCAGCCATCGCGCTGAATCCACAACACGTGAACCGACGACCGATTACGGCCATTCCGACGCCAGTCGCCCGCATCCGACTTCGCCGCTCGGGGTGCCGGCAGACGTAACCGCCGAAACCCTGCCAAGCCAGTCCGACCTGGACTCGCGCATTTCCAGTGGCACACCGAGCAATACCGTCGGCGGTGTGAGCAACGCTGGCATGGCGCCGAACACGGGCAGCACCAATGGCGTAGGCAGCAACGGCGTTGGCAGCACTGGCAAAGGCACGAACGGAGGGCTTAATCGATGAACGAACAACGCAACCTCAATACGCCTTACGAACCCGGCAACCCCGAGCACGATAATTCGGTCGGCGGTTTGCTACGGCAGCTGACCCGTGAAGTACCGTCGCTGTTCACCAAGGAACTGGCGCTGGCCAAGGCCGAGCTGAACGAATCACTGCGTGCCACCAAGGCCGGTGCCGCCAGCGTCGCAACCGGCGGTGCGGTGCTCCTGGCCGGCTTCATCATCTTGCTTATGTCGGCGGTCTACTTTCTCAGCACCATGATGGAACCCTGGCTCGCCGCGTTGATCGTCGGCGTGGTCGTAGTGGTCATCGGCATGATCATGGTCTCGGCCGGCAAGAAGAAGTTCGAAGCCTCTTCGTTCAAACCCGACCGCACCATCCATTCGCTGCAGAAGGATAAAGAAGTCGTAAGGGGGCACGCATGAGCACGCATAACCAGGTAGACGTAGAAGCACAAAAGGACCCCGACACGCTGGAGCGCGAGATCGACCAGCAGCGCGCCGAAATCGGCAACATCGTCCACGCGCTGGAAAGCAAGCTCTCCCCGGGGCAGATGATCGATACCGCGCTCGGCTACGCCAAAGGCGGGGGTGGCGAGTTCCTGCATAACCTCACCGATACCGTTAAGGCCAATCCGGTCCCGACGCTGCTCACCTCCATCGGTCTAGTATGGCTGATGGCCGGGCAGAATCGCCGCCCGGATTACAGCGATAGCGCTTCGACCGGTCCGTCGATGACCGACAAGCTCGCCGCCAAGGCCTCTGGGCTTAAGCAGCAGGGCACCGGCATCAAGGACAAGGCGGCGCAGATGAGCCATAGCGCCTCCAGCTCACTGGGCAACGCCCGTCATCGCGTCGGTGACTCCAGCCGGCACGCCGCGGAGAGCCTGCGGCACACCGCAGACCGTGCGCGCGGCGGTTTCACTCAGTTGCTCAACGAGCAGCCGCTGGCATTGGGCGCCATGGGCATCGCCCTCGGCGCGCTGCTGGCGGCCTCGGTTCCACCGACGCGTCGTGAAGACGAACTGATGGGCCAGAAGAGCGACGAGCTGACCGGCAAGATCAAGGACAAGGCCCGAGAGGGTTACGCGATGGCCAGCGCCGAAGGCGAACAACTGGCCGGCCAGGTCAAGCACGACCTCGAACGCGACCACGGCCAGCCTGCATCGCGGCCGCACTGATCGCCTGATGCGGATTGCAGTATCAAGGGCGATGCGCGCGGACTTGAGTCCAACCGCAGAACCCCCGATAATCCGCGGCCTGGCGCCGGTGTAGCTCAGTAGGTAGAGCAGCGCATTCGTAATGCGAAGGTCGCAGGTTCGACTCCTGTCTCCGGCACCAATGAAATCAAAGGGTTAGCTTCGGCTAGCCCTTTTTTGTTTGTGGTGGTTTTGCCGAACCACCCCCTCGTGGTCAACCTCAAGCTGCATTACCTCCTTTCTCGTCCCGCGGGCTTTCAATCAAGGAAGGACTGCGTCGTTGTATAAGGCGTGCTCCCAAATTCCTTCTCGCCAGGCCGGCTAACCCCCGTGGATCTGGACCTGCTCGGCTGTCAGCGGAGTTGTGTCCGACAGTCGGCAGTACATTGACGTTAATTTATTGACTTTGGTCAGGGTTATGCGCCTGTGCAACAGAAAGAATGTGTGCCAGTTCAAAACGGTCGCTGATAAGCCCTGTAAGGGCCGTTCGTCCTGCGACGTGCTAAAGCATTCAACGCCACGGTTCGACCGACCAATAAACCGATAAATCGCTTCCTCGCGCGTACCGAACGGTGCGCGGCGGTTGCGCGCACCCTGCCTTCTGCCACTGGTAACTCCATGACCTGGAGCACTGAGGTACACATGCTTAGAAACATTCCCTTGAGCGCGAAGCTTCTTTTGATCCTCGCGTGTCCGATGCTCGGTTTTCTGTGGCTGGCCAGCCTGTATGTCGCTGACAGCTACGCCACCCTGAGGCAGATGGAGCGCACCGTCGAGGCCAGCGTGGCCGCGCAGAACGTAAGCCGGCTGATCACCGCATTGCAGCGTGAGCGTGGTGCGAGCGGCGTCTATCTGGGGAGCCAGGGACGTACCATGGCCAGGCGCCTGCCGGGGATGCGGCAAGCGACTGACGAAGCGTTGAGTGCCATGCAGGTGCTTGCCAAACAGGAAGGCTCGCAGATCGGGGGCGTCTTGGCCTCGCTCGATGAACTTCAGGCAACACGTTCGCAAATCGACTCGTTCGTAATCAACAGCATCGACTCCGGTTCTCGCTTTACTGGCTACATCAAGGCGTTGATCGGCTTTACCCACGAGGTAGAGCGCAGCGTGCAGGACGTCACGCTTGCACGAGCGCTAGGCGGGCTCAATCAGTTCGTCGAGATGAAGGAGCGGGCCGGGCGCGAGCGGGCGTTGTTGGGCGTGGTGTTCGGTCAGGATCGGTTCGACGCGGCGCTGCTTGCCTCCTTCAGCCGGAACCTGGGTGAATTCTCAGCCTATATGGACGGCTTCCGTCGCGCGGCCTCGGAGCACTTCATCCGTTTGCTCGACGAAAAACTGCAGCAGCCGAGCGCCGTTGAAGTTGCTCGTCTGCAACGTCTGGCTTTCGAGGTGCCGATCGGGCAGAGCCTGGGTATCAACAGCGAGAGCTGGTTCGATACGGCGACCAGCCGGATCGACCTGATGGGTGAGCTGGAGCAGGCCTTGTCGCAGGAAGTGGGCACACTGGCCGCTCGGGCTCGCGATGAGGCGAGCAACGCGCTTTGGCTGACGCTCGCCGCGGTGATCATTGCGCTGCTGGTGGTGACCGGCCTTTCCTTCCTGATCATTCGCAACATCAAGCTGGCGGTGCAGGATGTGAATCATGCGCTGTTGTCGCTTTCCGCTCGGGATCTGACCGCAACGGCGCACTACGAAGGCAGGGACGAGTTTGGCGAAATCTCGCGTAACCTCAATCTCATGGCCGTCGAGCTCAAGCAGGTCGTCGGCGAGATCAGTAACGCCACCGCGCAGGTGGCCACGGCGGCGGAGGAGTCCTCTGCGGTGACCGTGCAGACAAGCCAGAGCATCGATCGCCAGCGGCAGGGAACCGAGCTGGTGGTTACCGCGATAAACGAGATGAGCGCGACCGTGCGCGACGTTGCGAGAAGCACCAGCGATGCCGCTGAACTCTCGCAGCAGCTCAACGCCAACACTGCGCAAGGCCGGGCCGAAGTGGAGAGCACCATCGAGCTCATTCGCCAGCTGTCGAGCCAGGCCGATCAGACCGCAAGCATCATTGCGGACCTCAAGCGTGAGAGTGATTCGATCTCGTCCGTGCTGGATGTGATCCGCGGCATTGCCGATCAGACCAATTTGCTGGCACTGAACGCGGCTATCGAGGCGGCGCGAGCAGGGGAGCATGGCCGCGGCTTCGCTGTCGTTGCGTCCGAGGTGCGTACGCTTGCCCAGAAGACGCAGGAATCCACCGGCAGCATTCAGGACATGATTGCCAATCTCCAGGGCGGGGCTGACCGGGCCGCGCGCTCGATGCAGGAGACGCTCGCCAAGGCTCAGACCGGCTCGAGCAACATCGGCCGTGCCGGGGAGTTGCTGGCGGAGATTGCCGACGGCGTTTCTGCAATCAGTGATCGCAATCTGCAGATTGCCACGGCGGCGGAGGAGCAGAGCGCGGTGGCCGAAGACATCAATCGCAACGTCGTCGAGATCAACGATGTCGCGATTCAGGTGAGCGCCGGTGCGGAGCAGACAGCGATGACCAGTCTGGAGCTTGCGCGGCTGGCCGAGCAGCAACAGCAGCTCGTTGGTCGGTTCAAGGTCGCTTGACGCGTGCGCCTGCTGAGTTGAGTCCATAAGCCCCGGCCGCAGCTGGCCGAGGTAGCGCGAGCCGAGGGGCGCAGCCATACAGGCTGCGCCCTTCTTCGTTACAGCGTGATCGCTATGCCGGCCTGGAGGGTGCGGGGGGCGCCCGGGTAGGCCCAGATGTTGCCCCAGGCGCGCTCTTCGTACTCTTCGTCGAACAGGTTGTTGAGGTTCAGGTTCAGGCGAACCCGTTCGGTCAGCGGGTAGTAGGCGAGCAGGTCGACGGTGGTGTAGGCGTCCATGTCGAACGCGGTGCTGGTGGCGCCACCCTTGCGGTCGCCGACGTACTTGACGCCCATGCCAACGCCGAGCCCGGCCAGCGGACCTTCGGCGAATTCGTAGGTATCCAGCAAATTGAAGCTGTGGCGCGGCACGTTGGCCAGGCGCGTGCCGGCCGGCATCAATGCGCTCGAGCTTTCGGTGACTTCGGCATCGACGTAGGCGTAGCCGCCGATCACGCGCCATTGCGGGGTGATGTTGCCGGCCACGCTGATGTCGAAGCCGCGGCTGCGCGCTTCGCCGGCGGCGATCTGATAGTTGCTGTCGACCGGATCGCTGGTCAGCACGTTTTCCTTGGTGATGTGGAACAGCGCCGCGGTGACGCTGAGGTCGTGCTCCGGCAGCTCGTACTTGATGCCGACTTCGTGAGCGATGCCTTTTTCCGGGGCGAACGCCTGGCTGCTGCGGTCGGCGCCGCGGTTGGGCTTGAACGAGCGCGAGGTGTTGGCGTAGACGGCCAACTCCTCAGTCAGGTCGTAGATCAGCCCGAAACGCGGGGAGACGGCGTTATGCGCCTGGTCCCAGCTGCCGGCGGGGGTGAGCTTGTTTTCATAGCGCTGCTCGAAGCGTTCCAGACGCGCGCCGACCTGCGCTGTCAGGCGCTCGGTGAGGGCGATCTGGTCCTGCAGGAAGAACGCGTAGGACTTCAGGTTCTCGTCATCGTAGGTCGTGGTGCGGGTCAGCGCCGGCAGCGGCTGGCCGTAGACTGGATCATAGAGGTCGATCGGGAAGTCGCTGGTCGCACCACCCGAGCGATCGATCTGGGAGTCGTAGTTGAAGTCGTCGAATTCCACACCGAGCAGCAGCGTGTGGGCCAGGCCCGCGGCATCGAAGTGACCCTCCAGATTGGCCTGCACTGCCAGGTCGTTCCAGTTCAGCCAGCGCTCGCTGTGGTTGCGGCCTACCGTGCGACCATCGCTGGCCAGACCGTTGTTCTCCACTGCACCGCCGTCCAGGCTGCCGTCGAGGTACTGGATGCCGCCGCGCAGCATCCACTGACTGTCCGGCTGGTGCTCCAGGCGCAGTTGCGTGGTGGCGTTCTGGTTGGTCAGCTTGCCGGCACTTTCCTCCCCGAGGAAGCGATCGCGCGACAGGTCGCCGGCATGGTTGGGGTAGCGGGTAAGACCACGGTCCATGGGGTGGCGGTTGTGCAGATAGTCGCCTTCGAGGATCAGCGCGGTGTCGTCGCTGAACTGCCAGCGCAGCACTGGCGCGATGTTGTAGCGCTCACTTTCGACGTGATCGCGGAAGCTGTCGCTGCCTTCGGCGACCAGGTTGAGGCGATAGGTAAACGCGGCGCTCTCGTCCAGTGCGCCGGTGGTGTCCAGAGTGCCGCGACGCAGACCATCGGTGTTCACCTGACTGCCGAGTATCGTGCGCCGCTCCGCCTGCGGCTGCTTGCTGACGATGTTGAAGGTGCCGCCCGGATCGCCGCCACCGTACAGCATCGAGGCCGGGCCGCGCAGCACTTCGATGCGTTCCAGCGTGTTGGCGTCGGGCATGTTGGGATAGCCACGGTTCACCGCGAAGCCGTTGCGGTAGAACTCCTGGGTGCTGAAGCCGCGCACCAGGAATTCGGTCAGGCCCTGGCCGCCGAAGTTGTTGCCACGTTCAATCGAGCGCATCTTCAAGGCGCGTTGCGCCGATGTCTTCGACGACCTGCGCTGGGACCACGCTGATCGACTGCGGGGTTTCGTGGATCGCGGTGTCGGTGCGGGTGGCGCTGGCCGAGCGGGTTGCCCGGTAGCCCTGCACAGGCCCGTCGGCGCGCTCGGCCGATGCGGTGACCTGCATCTCCTCCAGTGCCAGCGGTTCAGCAGGCGGTTCGTCGTTGGCTGAAACCACGGCAGGGCAAGTGAGGGCGGGAATCGCGAGCATCGGGAGGAGAAGGCGCCGCATCGAATGATCCTTGAGGAAAGGGAGCGAGGGCGGGCATCCTAATAGCAACGAAAACGATTATCAAAAAGAAAGCTATCTCAACTGCTGCATGCTACGGCAGGTTGCGCTGGGCGTAGCGGCGCAGGCAGATCGAGCGCGTGGCGACAGGCACCCAGTGCGCCGCGCAGCGCAGGCGAGCGGCGGCTGCTAAGCGGCTCGGGGGTCACATCCGGCGGCTGCTCGGCGCTCAGTTGGAGGCGAGGACGACGCGGTCGCGGCCGGCTCTCTTCGCTTGGTACAGCGCTTCGTCCGCGGCTTTGAACGTCGCATCGGGCGAAGCATGGCTGCCGCTGCAGGCGATGCCGATGGAGGCCGTCACCGGTACGCCAGTCGGGCTTGCGGTTTGCCGCAGGCGGGCGAGCAGGCGTTCTGCCGCAATGCTGGCGCCGGCGGCGTCCGTCTCTGGCAGCAGCATGAGGAATTCTTCACCACCCATGCGGCACAGCACGTCAGTGGGGCGCGAGCATTCCTTCATGATCTCGGCAAGAAAACGCAGCACCGCATCGCCCACGTCATGGCCGTGCTGGTCGTTGACCTGTTTGAAGTGATCGATATCCAGCGTCACCGCCGCGTAGTGCTGGTCGAGCAGGTCGAACTGCTTGAGTGCCAGCTCGAGGCCGCGGCGGTTACGCAATCCTGTCAGCGGGTCAGTCATGGACGCCGCTTCCAGTGCGCCCATCTTCTGCTGCAGCAGGGAGACGCCTGCGAGCATCGCGACCTTCAATCGCGAGACCTCGAAATACCAGGAGTTGACCATCGAAATACGACTGGCTGCCTCCGGTGCGCCCCAGTGTTCGGCGGTATCGGCCAGGGCGCGAATGGGCCGGGAGATGAGTATGGACAGCCACCAGAACACCGCGAGCGAGATAAGCGTGAACGGTACCGCGTTGAGCAGCGTGGTCCGCGCCAGTTGTTCGAGCTTCGCGGTGATGGCGGCGGTCGGGCGCTGGGCGATGATGCCCCAGCCGGTGCTCTGCATGGGCGCGAAGCCGGCGAGCATGTCCACGCCGAGCGTATTGATGACGCGCTGGCTGCCCTCCTGGCCCGACAGCACCTGCCGGACCACCGCATTGTTCGATACGTTCTGGCCGACCCGCTTACCGTCTTCGTGGAAGATCAGCCGGCCCTGTGCGTCGACCACGTACAGGTAGGAGCCGTCGCGGTAGTAATGCACACCTAGCAGGCCGTGCAGTGCGTTGCGCTCGCGCAGGAACAGCGACGCACTGATGAAGCCGAGGTAGCGGCCATCGGGGGCGAAGATGGGGTGGGTGACCGCGATCAGGTAAGTGCCGTCCGTGGCGATGTAGGGATCGCTGGTCTGCGGTATGCGCTCTTTCAGCGCGCGGGTTGCCCCTATGCTGTTCACCTTTAGGCCAACCAGGTCAGTACTTTCAGGCGAGGCGGAAACGATCTCTCCTGCGGCGCTGACAATTATGGCCCGGCTGAACTGCTCGCTCTTGAGCTTGAGCCGTTCGGTCTCGCTGTCCCGCGCGGCCGGGTCATCGAAGCGCGTCGACAGCACCTCTGCCGCGTAAGCCAGTTCGCGACGGCTGTTGAGAAAGAACTGATCGGTGGTGTCGGCGAGCTTGCGCGCATAGGCCCGGTTTGCCTCCAGAGTCTGCTCGAACAACTGTTCGCGCTGTGAGCTGTAGCCGGCGAAGAAGCTGTTACCGAAGGTCAGCAGGCCGGCGACGAGTGCCAGCAGCAGCGTGAGTTTCTGTAGATCCAGCCGGGACATGAAGCGCGATTCTCCGAATGCGTGCTTGGCGTGCGCCAATGGAGGTTGCTGTCGGGGCTTCAGGCAAGCGGAAGCCAAAGGGCTGGGAATGATACAGGCAGCGCGCGGCTGACGAGTGGCTTCTCATACATATAGAGCTGGCGGCCTGCTCTGGATCAATCGCCTGCTGCCGGTACAACTATCGCAGTATGGCAAATGAGAGGTGCGGGTGTTCTTCCTGATCTGGGCGGCCGCTCGGGCTCCATGTGCTGTGGCGGCCGGCGCAGCTCGACTGAGCCGGCAACTGGCGCTGCCTTGTCTGGCTCTGCCTGTGCGGAACGTGATGGTTGTTGCTCTGGGCGCGGGTGAGCTGACTACGAAACAGGCCCGCTGATGCGGGCCTGTTTCATTCGAGCTGGCCGATGTGGCTTCAGCCTTGGTGATAGCTCGGCGCAAGCTTGTAGACCGAGGTATCCAGCCCCTCGAAGCGCGCCTTCAGCTGCAGTGCCAGATACAACGAATAGTGCCGTGACTGGTGCAGGTTACCGCCGTGGAACCAGAGGTTCTGCTGCTGGGTGGGCTTCCACATGTTGCGCAGCTCGCCTTCGTACGGGCCCGGGTCCTTGGTGGTGCCGGAGCCGAGGCCCCAGCAACGGCCGACCTTGTCCGCGACCTCCTGGGAGATCAGCCGCGCCGCCCAGCCGTTCATGGAACCGTAGCCGGTGGCGTAGACTATCAGGTCGGCCGGTAGCCGGCTGCCATCGTTGAGCACCACGGCATCCGGCTCGATGTGGTCGACACCGAGCCCGGGCCCGCTCTTCAGCTTGATGGTGCCGTCGGCGATCAGCTCGCAGGCGCCGACGTCGATGTAGTAGCCCGAGCCGCGGCGCACGTACTTGAGGAACAGACCGGATTCGTCATCGCCGAAGTCGAGCATGAAGCCCGCTGCGGCCAGGCGGTCGTAGAAGGCCTTGTCGCGTTCCTTGACCTGCTCGAAGGCCTGGCGATGGAACTGCGGCAGCACCTTGTAGGGGATCGAGGCGAACAGCATGTCGGCCTTGTCGGTGGTCAGTCCACTCTCGACCGCATCCTCCGAATAGAGCGGGCCGAAGACCACTTCCATCAGCGTGTCGGAGCGCACGATATGGGTGCTGGAGCGCTGCACCATGGTGACATCCGCGCCGTTCTCCACCAGGTCCGCACAGATATCGTGGGCCGAATTGTTGGCACCGATGACCACCGCGCGCTTGCCGCGCCAGGCGTCGCCGCCAGGGTGCTGGCTGGAATGATGTTGCTGACCGGCAAAGGTCTCCGCACCCGGATAGACCGGCACGTTGGGCACACCAGACATGCCGGTGGCGAGGATCAGCTGTGCGGGCTTGAGCGTCATCGGTTTGCCGTCGCGCAGCACGTCGACCGTCCAGCGGCCCTCGGCTTCGTCGAAGCTGGCCTTCACGCATTCGGTTTTCGCCCAGTAGTTCAGCTCCATGACCTTGGCGTACATCTCCAGCCAGTCGCCGATCTGGTCTTTGGGTGTGAAGATTGGCCAATGGTCGGGGAAGGGCAGGTAGGGCATGTGGTCGTACCAGACCGGGTCGTGCAGGCACAGCGACTTGTAGCGGCCGCGCCACTGGTCGCCGGGGCGCTCGGCCTTGTCGACGATCAGCGTCGGCACGCCGAGGCGCTTGAGCCGTGCGCCGAGGCCGAGGCCGCCCTGGCCGCCGCCGATGACCAGGCAATAGGGCTGCTCGGTGATGCCCAGTGCGGCTTCCTCGTCGCGGCGCTTTTCCAGCCAGTTGCGCTTGTCGGCCAGGCCGTGGCCATGTTCGGCGCCCAGTGGGCGACGGCGCCCGAGCGGTTCCTCGTGCCCCTTCAGCTCGCGCATGGTGGTCAGCAGCGTCCAGCACAGGCCGTCCTTCAGGCGCACGTATCCCTTGCCGCGGGCGACGTCGGTTTCCAGGCTGATCCAGCCTTCGAGTACGCCGTCGGCCAGGCTCGCCTCGCCTTCGAGCTTCCAGTTGTCCGGCTGGGTGGCTTGCAGGCGGCTTTCCAGCATGTCGCGAATGTCGGTCTTGCCTTCGAGGGTGATCAGGTTCCAGCTGAACAGCACTAGGTCACGCCAGTGGCAGTCGTCGGCGAACAGCTCAAGCGTGCCATCGACGTCGCGTTGCGCCAGGCGCTGGCCGAGGCGTTCGACCCAGGCGGCCAGTTGTTCGGTGGGCGAGCGGGTGTCGGTGGCCTGGCGGTCACCGCCGAGGTCGCTGCCGTTATCGGTTTTCAGATCGAAGGGAACGTCGTTACTGGGACGCATGGTGGTTCTCCTGGTCATTGTTGTTATTCACGGGGATACCGTGCTTGCAGCAGAGCAAGCGGCGGGCCAGCAACCGGCGCGCAGCGTCGTATCTGGCCTGGAGTCGTATCGGGACTGCCCGGTCGAGCGTGCGCTGTGCCATCCCCAGTACGGCGGGGGTGACACTCTGTACCAGCCGTGGCACAGCATGCGGCGGCCGGGCGATTGGCCTATGCTGGGCGCGAAACCGCCTCGAAACATCGCGGAGAACAACAAGAATGACCTCTCGCCTCAGTCAGCACGCGCACCAGGTCCTCAGCTTCGGTGACGGCACGTCAGCCAGCCAGGGCCCGGCTGCCGATCCCGCCATTGCGCGTTCCTGGCGCCGTTGCCTGGAGCAGCATCAGCTCGACCCCACCAGCCCGCGCGCGCCCTGCGTGATCGAGAGTCCGCGGCTCAATGAGCATCGCGAGCGGCTGGACCGAGTTATCGCCGTCGCCCACTGGCAGATGAACAGCCTGCACCAGCAGCTGGGCAGCAGCGGCCACGCGGTACTGCTGACCGACGCCAGCGGCGTGGTGATCGACAGCGTGGCGGATCAGGCCGAGCGCGCGGAATTCCAGCGCGCCGGGCTCTGGCTCGGGGCGGTGTGGAACGAGGCGACCGAGGGCACCAATGGCGTCGGCCTGTGCTTGCTGGAGCGCCAGGCGCTGACCATTCGGCGTGACGAGCACTTCCGTGGCCGGCACGCAGCACTGACCTGTTCGGCGAGCCCGGTGTTCGATGCCGAAGGCGGTTTGCTTGCCGTACTCAATGTGTCGTCGGCGCGCGAAGACCTGTCGCGCCAGCGACGTTTTCACACCATGGCGCTGACCAACCTGTCGGCCAAGCTCATCGAAAGCTGTTTCTTCCTGCAGCACTGCGAGGGCAACTACCTGCTGCGCTTCCATGCCCAGCCCGAATATATCGGCCTGCTCAGCGAAGGCCTGCTGGCCTTCGATGGCGAGGGACGGATCACCGCGATCAACGAAACCGCACTCAACCTGCTCGCCAGTAGCCGCGAGGCGCTATTAGGCCGGCCCTTGGAAACTGTGCTCGATGTGCGTCTGGATCAGTTGCTGGAGCGTGCGCGACCACAGCCGGGGGCTTGCTGGCCCTTGCATACCCATGACGGTCAGCGGCTGTTCTGCCAGCTGCGCGGGCCGCAGCTGCGCGTGGTTGCTGCGCCGCGCCAGGAGCCGGCCGATGTGCCGGGCCTGTGTTTGCTCGATCCGTCAATTCGCACCGGTTTCAGCCGTGCGCTGAAGGTGCTCGAGCGGGACGTGCCGGTGTTGCTGCAAGGTGAGACCGGCACCGGCAAGGAGGCATTCGCCAGCGCACTGCATCGCGCCAGCAGCCGCGCCGGTCGGCCGTTCGTGGCACTCAATTGCGCGGCGATTCCCGAGACGCTGATCGAAAGCGAACTGTTCGGCTATCGCGGCGGCAGTTTCACCGGCGCGCGGCGCGAGGGTATGGTCGGCAAGCTGGAGCAGGCCAACGGCGGGATTCTCTTTCTCGACGAGATCGGCGACATGCCGCTGGCGCTGCAGACGCGCTTGTTGCGGGTGCTGGAAGAACGCAAGGTCACCGCGCTGGGGGCTGCCGCGCCGACCGAACTGAATATCCGCCTGATCAGCGCCAGTCATCACGACCTGCGCGCGCTAGTGGCCAGCGGCGCGTTCCGCGAAGACCTGTATTACCGCCTTGGCGGGCTGATGATTGCGTTGCCACCGTTGCGCGAGCGCAGCGACAAGGCTGCGCTGCTCGATCACCTGCTGGCGGAAGAAGCGCAAGGCGAATCGATCTGTCTCGAGCCGGCCGCGCGGCAAGCCTTGCTGCGCTACAGCTGGCCGGGCAACGTGCGGCAGCTGCGCAATCTGCTGCGCACGTTGGTCGCGCTGAGCGAGCAAGGGCGCATTGGGCTGGACGACGTGCTTGCCGTGCTGCCGGCCGAAATGGGCGATGTCGAGGCACCTCGTGACCCGCTGCAGTCGGCCGAGCGCGAGGCCCTGCTCGCGGTGCTACGCGAACGGCACTGGCAGGTCAGTCGGGTGGCGGAACAGCTGGGGGTCAGTCGCAATACGCTATATCGCAAGCTGCGCAAGCACGGCATCTCGCGTAACTGAACCGGCGGGCGCGATGCCCGCCGTCAGTGGGTCAGAGCGCGGTGGAGAGGGTGATCGAACCGAACTGGTCGTGTTCCTGCTGGCCCTGGAATTCGCGAGTGCGCCAGACGCTGGCGAACGCCAGCTGCCAGCGGCTCCAGGTCAGTGCCACGCCGAGCTTGGCGTCGCCGACCCACTCGCGACGGTCAACCGAGTGGCTGTCCTCGAAGGTGTTGCCGTCCAGCAGCATGTTGTGCGCCATGTAGCGGCCTTCGAGATTGGCGAAGCCGTACCAGGCGAAGTCGCCGCCGGGGCGGAAGAACTGGCTGCCGCTTTGCGCCGGCGTCACCGCGGGGATGCTGAAGCTGCGTTGCAGGTTCTGCCCCAGGCGCAGGCCCAGCCCGGCCGAGCCGTAGCTGTACAGGTTGCCGAGGGCGAAGCCCACGCTCGGGCCGTATTCCAGCTCCAGCCCGGCGAAGCGCTCCTGCAGCCACCAGCGATGCTGATAGCCCAGATTGACGAAGGGTTCGTTCTCCAGCTGGTTATCCCAGCCGTTGGGCTCGTCGCTGTCGGTTGCCTTGTGCACGGCACGCTGCAAACGCTTGCCGCCCGCCGCCGGGCCAACTATGCCGACATCCAGGTGCAGCCCCTGCGCGGCGCGCCAGCCGTCGTACTGGGTGTCGGAAAACATCGACATGCCGGCGAACAGAAGGCCGGCGTAAGGGCGGTCGTCTTCGATCAGATTTCGGGTTTCGATTTCCTCTGGCGTGTAGATCTGGTGGCCGAAGCGGTAGGCGACGTTGTCGACGGCAATGCCCGACCAGCCGGGCAGCAGTTCGGCGAAGCGCCGCGTCCAGCTCTGGTCGTCCGGTTCGAAACCCCAGATGACTTCCAGGCCGTTGGTGTAGTGACCATCGCTGCCCGAGGCGATGATGTCGTTCTCCGCCTTGATGGCGAGGATGTCCGCATGGCTGACGGCGGGGGCGGTGATGGATGCGGCGAGCAGGCACAAGCACAGCAAAGAACGAGAATGCATGATTCAACTCCTGGCTTACGTTCTTGTTTGTATGTTCTTTCTCGGACCATCACCGCTTCCAGCGGTTCGCTTGTCGATCAGGGCGCGTCGTACCCGCCGTTTCTGGCCAGCCCCGCCTTGCTGAACATCTCCTGTCTGGCTTCCTGCAGTTGCTCGGCCAGTGCCGCGGAAAAGTCATGCACGGCCGACCAGCGCAGGTGAATGGCGTCGACGAAGGCGGCCGGTGGAGCAACCCATTCGCGATCGGCGTTCCAGTACTGAGCCCCGGCATGCCCGGCGATGGCAGCGTTCAGCTTGGCGTCAAAGCGGGCGAGAAAGCTGCCATCGGCATCGACCTTGGCTTTCCACTGCGGGTGCAGGGGCGTGGAAACCACAAGCAGCTGGCGTTGCTCGTTCTTCAGGCGTTTCGACAGCTCGCCCAGGGCGACAAAGCAGCTGTCATCCAGCGCGTCCGGTTTGTCGTAGAACAGGCCGCGATCACCCTGCGGCTCCAGCGGCCCGTCGCCGTGGCGGGTGAACACCAACGGGTCCCATTCGATCTCGTTGGCCCGCTGCGCCTTGACCGTCTGCGCATTGCGCAACAGTGAACGCGGCGAGAAGTAGCGCATGTAGTAACCCCAGCGTGAGGCCTGCTGATAAACGTAGTGATCGGCATCCTCGCGGTCGAACACCGCATCCGGCACCTTCCAGCAGCCGGCGAAGTCCAGCGGATCGACGATCATCACCACCTGGCGGACGCTCGGTTCACGGTCCAGCAGCCAGTTGGCGACATAGATCGACTGGTTGGCGTGCAGGCCGCAGAACGCACCGTTGAGCGGGCGCAAGCCAGGCGTCTGCTCGATCAGCACGTCACCATCGACATGGCGCCAGGCGACCGAGGAACCGACGATCAGCAGGTTCGGATCGGCGATGGGGTTGTGCCGCAGAAAGTGCAGCTTTTCGTCCACACACAGGCTGTTGGAGAAGGCCGGTGGCGGCAGGTTGTCGGTGTGATTGAGCCAGGCGAGCAGGGCGGCAAAGCCGCCGAGCATCCCGAACAGCCCGGCGAACATGCCCAGCAGGTAGCCGGCACGTATCCGCCGCTGGTCTGCATGGGCCCCGGCGGCAACGCCGTCCGGGCATGTATCGACGGATCTGGCCATGACTCAACGCCCTCCGAGTTTGGTCTGGATCAGTTGCGCGAAGTGGCCAACGTTCTTCAGCGATTCCAGTTCGGCGGTGCGGAACTTGATGCCGAAGCGTTGCTCGGCGGCCACGATCAGCAGCACATGGGTCTGGCTATCCCAGCCATCGATGTCGTCGGCGGTGGTTTCGGAGGTGAGGACGATATCGTCATCGTCGAACACGTCTTGGAAGACCTGGGTCAGCGCCTGGAGAATTTCCTTTTCGTTCATGCTTGCACCTGGATGTGATGGTTGATGGGAGCGCGCGAGGCCAGCTCGTAGCGCCAGAAACTTGCATCGGCGATGGCGCTGGCAGGGGCGGGACGCTGCTCGAAGCCCAACCGCGGATAGTGTTCGGCAACCATGCCGTTGCGTTCGGTGGGACGGTATTCGCCGACCAGTGCACACCAGCCTGCGGCCGCTGCCGCATCGGCCAGCACCTCCAGCACTGCCGCTTCGACCTGACGGCCCAGCACGCGGCAGCTCATCAGCCAGCTGTCGATCAGCAGTTCGTCAGCCTCGATAGCTGCATCCGGTCGCGCCAGCACCACGCTGATCAGGCCGTTATCACCGAACTTGTCTTCCAGCCGCAGGGCCAACGCGATGGTTTGCGGATCGCTGGCCATGCGTTCGACTTCGGCTTCGGTATAGCGGCGGGTGGTGAGATTGAACTGGTTGGTCTTGTTGATCAGCTGGGTGACGCGCGCCAGCTCGGCGGCGCCGATGCGGCTGACGCGCAGCACCATTTGCAGCCCGCGCAGGTAGCCTTCCATGTCCGTGGCCTGGTTCAGCGCGGCCTTGCGTTCGACATTCAGCGCATAGCTGCGGCCGCGCTCGGCGTCATCGGAGGTAAAGGACACGGCCTCGAAGTAACCCGCGGCGGCGATGCGCGCGGCGTAATCGGCGACATCGTCGGGCAGTTCCGGTACGGCGACTTCCGGTAGCTCGCGGCGCACGATGTCGCGCTCGGCGGGGTTGTCGTCGACGAACACCAGGCTGTCCAGACCGATATCGAGCATGCTCGCGATGCGCCGCAGGTTGCCGGCCTTGTCTTCCCAGTTGGCGACGAAGGCCGCGATATCGCTACGCTTGAGCGCCATTTCCGGGTGTGCGAATGCCGCTTCGGCAACGTGCAGGTCGTTCTTGCTGCACACCGCGAGGATCACCCCACGGCGCGCCAGTTGCGCGGCGTAATGCTGCAGCGCGAGAAACGCCTCGCCGCTGGGGCTGCCCTGGCCGAGCTGGATACCGTCGATGCCGTCATCACCGATCACGCCGCCCCAGAGGGTGTTGTCCAGATCGAGTACCAGGCATTTGCGCGACAGCCCGGCAGTGGCCGCCGCGATCCGCGCCAGATGTTCGCCATATAGCGGTGCCAGCGCCGGGCTGACCAGCTGCTTGGCCTGATGCCAGCGCACCGGCTCAGCCAGGCCGTCGCCATACGCAGCTGCGTGCCAGGCCAGATCGAGCAGCAGCACGCCATCCTCGCGGGCGGCGGCGCGGATGGCCGCGTTCAACCGTTCGATGACTGCCCGCGGGGAAGCCGGCACCAGTGCTTCGTAAGAACCGAACAAGGGCGGCGCGACCGGCACCAGGGTTTGCTGCACCACCTGCGCGGCGTATCGCTCACGGGCCCGGCGCCAGAGCAGGCGCAGTTCATCGATGCGCTCCGCCACGGCGGCATCCACCTCCGCCTGGCCTGCCTGCAAGGGCAGTTGCAGCGGCGCGTCATGGGCGTCCAGCGCTAGCACCACAAGTTGCGGGGCGAAGGCGTTCAGCGCCGGGTCATCAGCCAGCAGTGCCTGGCGGTACATGCCGTAGGGCGCAACGTGCAGCGACAGCGCCAGGCGCCGTTGTAGCCCGGCCACGCGGACGGCCGGCAGCAGGTGATCGACCGTATGCGAGGACAGCAATGCCACCCGCCGCGGCGTCAGTCGTGCCGCCGCGGCGTACTGTTCGATGCCGGTGGCGGCCAGCTTGTCCAGTCGTGCGGTCAGGGTGAAATCCCGTTGATGAGCGGCCAGCTTGGCGGCTTCATGCAGCCGCTGCAGCGGATCTTCGATGCGTTTGGCTTGGCCGATGGCACCGGAGAGATCCGCGTGTGTCGGCAGCCATGAGAGCTGTTGCATACCTGAGACTCCTTGTCGTGGTCAGAACTGGAAGTAAAGGAACTCCGTCGGTGCCATGGAAAAGGCGATCGCCAGGGCGAAGAAACCGAGCACACCTACCGCCATGCCGTGGATCGCCGTCGGCCGCCAGGCGCTGACCGGCAGCAGCCGTTCGGTCCAGTGCGGCTGGGCCTGGAAGTTGAGCGCGGTTCGGAAATGGCCCATCCACTGCTGCACGTTGGGCATGCCCCAGACGAACACCAGCAACGCGGCGATATAGACGAAGTCGGAGCGATCCATCGCCGTGCTGATCGGGCTCAGGCCGAGCATGCCGGCGAGGATCGCCATGGCCGCCGGTACGTCGCTGGCGCGGAAAAACACCATCGCCACCACGACGCAGCCAAAGGTCAGCGCGACGGCCGCGGCCTTGTGCCACCAGATGTCGCTGTCCAGCTTCCAGCCCTGACGCGCCTTCCAGGCACGCCAGCCGTGGGCGACCACCAAATAGAAGCCGTGCAGCAGGCCGAAGGCGACGAAGTGCCAGCCGGCGCCGTGCCAGATGCCGGAAATGAACATGGTGAAGACGGTCGGGTAGGCGACCAGCGCAAAGAAGGTGCCGGCGGTCATCTTGCCCCGCCGTGGCTGCGGCTTGCCGGCTGCCATGCGCGCGCGGGTCACCCGCAGCACGATGGGGTTGTAGATGTAGGCGGTGAGAAAACGCGTCAGCGTCATGTGCCAGCGCGACCAGTAGTCGATGACGTTGCGCGCCTTGAATGGGCTGTTGAAGTTGGCGGGCAGGCTGATGCCGAACAGCAGCGCCAGGCCGATGGCCATGTCGCTGTAGCCGGAGAAGTCGAAATAGATCTGCAGCGTGTAGGTCAGCGCGCCGGTCCATGCGTCGTAGAACGCCGGAATGGTGCCGTCGGCGGCCAGGCTGAAGACCGGCGTGGCTTTCAGCGCGAGGGTGTCGGCGATAACCACCTTCTTGAACAGGCCGAGCAGAAACACCGTGGCACCCAGCGACAGGTTGTCGATGCGCGCGCGAAAGCTGTCGCGGTCACGAAACTGCGCGAGCATCTCACCGTGGTGGGTGATCGGCCCGGCGATCAGTTGCGGAAAGAAACTGATGAACAGGCAGTAGTTGGCGAAGTCGTGTTCTTCCACCACGCCATCGTGGGCGTCGACCAGGTAGGCGATCTGTTGGAAGGTGAAGAAGGAGATCGCCAGCGGCAGGATGATGTCTTCCACCCGCCAACCGAGATCCAGCGCTGCGTCCAGCGTGCCGAGCAGAAAGCCGGTGTACTTGTAGTAGACCAGCAGCAGCACGTTGGCCGCGACCGCCAGCCCGAGCACCAGGCGTGAGGGGTGCCGGCGCAGGTAGCCACCGAGCAGATAGTTGACCAGCATGCTGCCGACCAGCAGTGGCACATAGACCGGGTTCCACCAGCCGTAGAACACCAACGAGACGACGGTCAGCCAGATCACCGCAAGCCGTTGTCGGCCTGAGCCGGTCAGCACGAAAAATCCAATCAACACCACCGGTAGAAAGCCGGCGATGAATTCCATCGAATTGAAAAGCATCTTTCCCTATCCCTGCTCAGCGTACGTGCATCGCTGCCCAGGCCGCCGGCAAGGCGGGGCGAGTCATCCATTCAGTCCTGGCGCCACGCGACCGACGATCCATCCTGGTCGGCGTTGCGACATCCTCGGTCCATCAGTGGGTGCTCGCTCGGGTTTCGGCCACCTTGGTCGACTTCCCCTGAGCTCCTATGGCTCGGACGTGAAGGTGTAAAAAAAAGTTTCAGCGTTTGTTGCGCCGCCTAGCGTTTTATTGCCGCAGGTCAAAAGAGCCCCGGCGGACGCGGCCTGCAGGCCATTTCCGTCGGTCGGGAAAGTTCCCGGCATTTTTCAAGGCTCTTAAGGTTTGAGCGCGAACGAGCTGCTGGCGTGTTCGCCCGACTGTGGCGAGATGCCGGTCCGCTCAGCGGACCCTGCTCAACCCTGCGCTGCTGCGCGCGCGCTGAACGCTTCTCGACGCGGCGGCAGGCGGTTCGACCTTGCGCTGCAGGTGCCGCACGGTGCGCTTTAGCCGCTGCACCTTGTCTTCCAGTTGGAAGACCTTGCGGTTGTTGTAGAACATGCCCAGCACGAACCCCACCGAAGTGAAGACCAGGCCATAGATGAGTGCGGCTTCATAGAGATAGCTGGAAAACATCCTGTCGTCCTCTGCGGGTAATGGCCCACGCTCGTCGAGCGAATCAACCCGGAATGGGCTGATGCCAATCTGCCTTTATGTGACAGAGTGCACATTGAAAACGTTCCCGCTGCGATGGCTGCGTCAGATGTCTAGCAGCGAACTCTCCAGCAGAGCGGTCGTCCCATTTTCTAGACCGCACATTTCACTGATTGGGGAAACATCGATGGCCATGCTGGACACCCGCGGTATCGGGGCCGTGACCTTGCTCAAGCGTACGTTCAAGGAATTCGGCAACGACGACATGTCGACCTATGCCTCGGCGCTGGCATACCGCGGCCTGTTCTCGATGTTTCCGTTCCTGCTGTTTCTCATCGCCTTGCTCGGCTTTCTCGATCTACAGAACTTCTTCGACTGGTTGCGCATGCAGGCCGAGCTGGCCCTGCCGCCGATGGCGATGGAGCAAATCAATCCGGTCATTGACCAGTTGCAGGAACAGAAGGCGGGGCTGCTGTCGTTCGGTATCGTCGTGGCGCTGTGGACAGCCTCGGTCGGTTTTCGCTCGCTGATGAATGCGATGAACCGCGCCTACGACGTGGAGGAGGGGCGACCGAGCTGGAAGCTGATCCTGCTTTCGTTGGCCTATACCGTGGGCATCGCCGTGCTGCTGCTGTTGTCGGCCGGGCTGATGATCGTCGGGCCGCAGGTGATGGAGTGGCTGGCTTCGCAGGTCGGCCTGAAGGACGTCGTCGTGCTGCTCTGGACCTGGCTGCGCTGGCCGGTGATCGTGCTCATGCTGATGCTGGTGGTGGCGCTGCTGTACTACGTGGCGCCGGATGTGAAGCAGGAGTTTCGCTTCATCACGCCGGGCTCGGTGCTAGCCGTGCTGGTGTGGATTCTGGCCTCGATCGCGTTCGGCATCTATGTGCAGAACTTCGCCGACTACAACGCGACCTACGGCAGCATCGGCGCCATCATCGTCTTGCTGCTTTATCTGTACATCTCCTCGGCGGTGCTGCTGTTCGGTGCCGAACTCAATGCGGTGATCGAACACGCTTCGGTCGAAGGCAAGGATCCGGGCGAGAAGGTGCCGGACGCCTGAGGCGCCGTCTGGCGCCCTGCTGCGAACAACCCTTCTACGTAACGGTCATCTATTTCATTACAGAATTATTCCGCAGGGATTGCGGAGCATGCCGCTGACGCGCGACGTGCCCGGCGAGGCCGGAGTTCTGCTATGGGACCGACGGAGAAGTACCTTGCATATCGCGGATATGACCATGTTCTACGCGCCCGCCAGTGGTGGCGTGCGCACCTACCTCGAGGCGAAGCATCGCAGGCTGCAGCTTTACTCCGGCGTGCGGCACAGCATTCTGGTGCCGGGCGGCGACTACAGTCACAACGACGGCCTCTATGAGGTGCCGGCACCGATCCTGCCGTTCGGCAAGGGCTACCGCTTTCCGATCCGCCGCGCGCCCTGGCGCAATCTGCTGCGTTCGCTGCGTCCCGATCTGATCGAGGTCGGTGATCCCTACATGACCGCATGGGCGGCACTGGATGCGGGGCGTCGGCTCAATGTTCCGGTCATTGGTTTCTATCACTCCGACCTGCCACTGCTGGTCAGCAACCGCATCGGCCGCTGGCTGGGCACCAACCTCAACGGCTACGTTTCAAAGCTGTACGGCAGTTTCGACCGGGTGTTGGCACCCAGCGAAGTGATGGCCGACAAGCTCTTGCACCTCGGCGTGAAGAACGTCTTCGTGCAGCCCCTGGGGGTTGATCTGGACACCTTCTGCCCCGAGCGCCGCGACCCCGATCTGCGCCGCGAGCTGGGCCTGGCCGACGACACCCGGCTGATGATCTTTGCCGGGCGCGGTTCGCGGGAGAAGAACCTGCACGTCCTGCTGGAAACCGCGCGCCAGCTCGGCAAGCCGTACCACCTGTTGCTGGTGGGTTCGAGCATGCCGCAGCGGGTGCCGGACAACGTCACGGTGATCGATCGCTTCTGTTGTGCCAGCGAAGTGGCGCGCTACATGGCCAGTAGCGATGTGCTGCTGCATGCGGGCAATCAGGAGACCTTCGGCCTGGTGGCGCTCGAAGCCATGGCCAGCGGTATTCCGGTGATCGCCGCGCGTGCCGGTGCGTTACCGGAGCTGGTGCCGTTCTACACCGGGCGCCTGTGTCGGCCGCTCGACCCGAGGGCCATGGCGCATGCCGTGCGTGAGCTGTTCGAAGACGATCCGCGACTGCTCGGACAGCAGGCGCGCCAGCATGTCGAGGCGCATCATGCCTGGGATGCCGTGGTGGCGGGGTTGCTCGCCCATTACCACGCGGTGCTCGGCACGGCGGACCTGCCGGTAGCCGTACATGGCTGAGGCGGCTCTGACGCTGGTGCTGCACGACGTGGCCGCGGAAACCTGGCCGGCCTACCGGCCCTTCGTCGAGGCGGTGGACGCCATCGGCGGCGTGCCGATCACCTGGCTGGTGGTCCCGGACTTTCATCAGCGCAATCCGCTGGAGCGGCAGCCGGATTTTTGCCGGCTGCTGGACCAGCGTGTGCAGCGTGGTGACGAACTGGTGCTGCACGGCTGCTACCACGCCGATCTCGAGCCCGCACCGAAGACGCCGCGGGACTGGTTCATGCGCCGGATATATACCCATGAAGGCGAGTTCTACGGCCTCGACGAACAGGCTGCGGGCGAGCGGCTGGCGCGTGGCCTGGAGCTGTTCCGGCGCCAGCAATGGCCGCTGCATGGCTTCGTCGCACCCGCCTGGCTGATGAGCGAGGGTACGCGGCGGGTACTGGCCCGCAGCGGGCTGACCTATACCAGTGATCCAGGCCATCTTTATCTGCTGCCTGATTTTTCTCCGATCAGGGCGCCGGGGCTGGTCTGGAGTGCTCGCAGCCCCTGGCGCCGTGGTGTGTCCTGGCTGGTCAGCGAACGGCAGCTACGGCAGAGCCGGCAGGCGCCATTGCTGCGGCTGGGCCTGCATCCGGTGGATATGCGCCACGAGTTCTCCCGGGGCTATTGGCTCGATGTGCTCGAGCGTCTGCTGCGGGACGGCAGGACCCCACTGACCAAGATCGACTGGCTGCGCCGATACCGCCAGACGAGCGCCGTGGCATGAACCGGCGCTGGTGGTTGTTGGGCGGTGCTTTGCTCGCGGCGGCCATGGTGCCGCTTTTGCTTGGTGGCACCGGCCTGTTCGAACGGCTGCGCCATTTTCCGGGCAGCTTGTTGGCCTCCATGCTTGTCATGGTGCTGGTCGGCTGGAATCTGAATGCGCTGCGCCTGCGCCTGCTGCTCGGTCGGCGAAAGCTGGGCCAGCGCCGCGCATTCGGCATCGTGGTGGCCACCGAATTCGCCATTTGTGCGACGCCCGGGGGAGCCGGCGGGCCGCTGACCCTGATGGCGCTGCTCATGCGCCAGGGCGTGGCGCCGGCCAAGGGCACGGCGACCTATGCCGTCGAGCAGCTGAGTGATCTGCTGTTCTTCGCCTGCGCCCTGGTCGGTGTGCTGTTCTATGCCCTGACCCACAAGCTCAACGCGCATATCGCCAGCCTGCTGGGCTTCAGCGTCGCGTTACTGATCGGTGTGATGGTGCTGCTGGCGCTGCTCGGCCGCTTCCACCGGCAGGTATTTCTGCTCAATGGCTGGCTGGTTGGCCGGTTTGGCATGAAACCGTCACGCAAGCGCCGTTGGGCACGCAAGGTGCTGGGCTTCCGAAATGCGCTGGTCGACTGTTTTCGCCTGCCGCGTCGTCTTCTGCTTGCGGTGTTCGGGCTGACCACGCTGCACTGGCTGCTGCGCTTCAGCGTGCTCTATCTGACGCTGCGCGGCCTGGGCAGCGAGTTGGCCTGGGCCTGGACCTTTCTCGTCCAGCTACTGGCGCTGACCGCCGGCCAACTGAGCCTGCTGCCCGGTGGGGCGGGTAGCGCCGAACTGGCGTCGGCCGCGCTGCTGACGCCGATGGTGGGCAAGTCGACGACGGCCGCGGCAATTCTGATCTGGCGCTTCGTGACCTATTACTTCTACCTCATCGTGGGCGCGCCGGTGTTCCTGCACCTGGCAGGGCGACCGTTGCTGCGCCGCCTAGTCCCTTCGCGCCACGCGTGAGCCGCTCTGTTCCGATGGCCGGGGGAAACTAACGTTTCGCACGGGCGGTCCACCCTATGTCACCAATGAGAAGCCAGGAGTTCGCCATGAGCAGTACTGAAGACAAGGTCAAGGGCAACACCAACGAAGCCGTCGGCAAGATCAAGCAAGGCGTGGGCGAGGCGACCGACAACGAGCGCATGAAAGCCGAAGGCCAGCGCCAGGAAGTGAAGGGCGAGGCCCAGCAGGTCAAGGGTGATGTGAAAGACACCCTGAAAAAAGGCATCGACAAGGCCTGACCGGTCGACGTCTTACGGTAGTAAAAATGAAAATGCCCGCATCGCTGCGGGCATTTTTTTGTCTGGATTCGGCTGGCGATCAGCGCTCCAGATACTGCAGTTTGTCCTTCACGCCATCCCACTCTTCGGCATCGGCCAAGGCGTCTTTCTTCTCGGTGATGTTCGGCCAGACTTCCGCCAGATCCGCGTTGAGCTCGATGAACTCCTGCTGATCTTCCGGTACCTCGTCTTCGGAGAAGATCGCCTGGGCCGGGCACTCGGGCTCGCACAGTGCGCAGTCGATGCACTCGTCCGGGTGGATCACCAGGAAGTTCGGGCCTTCGTAGAAGCAGTCCACCGGGCAGACTTCCACGCAGTCGGTGTATTTGCACTTGATGCAGTTGTCGGTGACGACGAAGGTCATGTCTAGCTATCTCCTCAGGCGTGTCAGGTAGGCGTTACGGTGACGCCCCTGCGAGTAGGCGGCACAGGCAAATGCCGCTTATCAAAAAAATGCGCGCGATTCTAGCAGCTTTCGCGGCGTATCAAATGCGAGTTTTCAAGCTGTATAGCAGGTCCAGCGCCTGGCGCGGCGTCACATCATCGGGATTGATCCGTGCCAATTCCTCGAGCACCGGATGCGGCAGGCTGGCGAACAGGTCGCTCTGCATCGGTGGTGCCGGCTGGCCGGGCGCTATTCTCGGCGCTTCGTGGGGCAGGCTGGTGGTTTCCAGCCGCGACAGATGGTCGCGTGCACGCTGGATGACTTCGCCCGGCACGCCGGCCAGTTGGGCAACGGCCAATCCATAACTCTGGCTCGCCGGCCCCGGCAGCACATGGTGCAGGAAGACGATGCGCTCGTTGTGCTCGGTGGCCGAGAGGTGCACGTTGGCCACGACCGGCTCGCTTTCCGGCAGCACGGTCAGTTCGAAGTAGTGGGTGGCGAACAGGGTAAAGGCGCGCAGCTTGGCGAGGTGCTCGGCTGCCGCCCAGGCCAGCGAGAGGCCATCGAAGGTGCTGGTGCCGCGACCGACTTCGTCCATCAGTACCAGACTGCGATCACTGGCGTTGTGCAGGATATTCGCGGTTTCGCTCATTTCCACCATGAAGGTGGAGCGCCCGCCGGCGAGATCATCCGAAGAGCCGATGCGGGTGAAGATGCGGTCGACCAGCGACAGCTCGCAAGCCGCAGCCGGGACGAAGCTACCGATCTGTGCCAGCAGCACGATCAGCGCGGTTTGGCGCATGTAGGTCGATTTACCGCCCATGTTCGGCCCGGTAATGACCAGCATGCGAGTTTCGTCGTCGAGGCCCAGGTCATTGGCCACGAAAGGCGTCTCCAATACCTGCTCGACCACCGGATGGCGACCCTGCTCGATGCGCATGCACGGCTGCTCGACGAAGCGCGGGCGGTTCAGATCGAGGTTGAGCGCGCGCTCGGCCAGGTTGCTCAGTACGTCCAGCTCGGCCAGTGCGGCAGCGCTTTCCTGCAGCGGTGCCAGGTGGCCGATGAGCATTTCCAGCAGCTCGTCGTAGAGCAGCTTTTCGCGGGCGAGGGCGCGACTCTTGGCCGACAGCGCCTTGTCTTCGAACTCCTTCAGTTCCGGGGTGATGAAGCGCTCGGCGCCCTTGAGCGTCTGCCGGCGGATGTAGTCGGCTGGCGCCGATTCGGCCTGCTTGCTCGGCAGCTCGATGAAGTAGCCGTGCACGCGGTTGTAGCCGACTTTGAGGTTGGCCAGCCCGGTGCGGGCCTTCTCGCGGGTTTCCAGGTCCATCAGGTACTGGCCGGCGTTCTCGGAAAGCGACTGCAGCTCATCCAGCTCGGCGTCGTAGCCGGTCTTCAGCACGCCACCGTCGCGGATCACCGCCGGCGGGTTGTCGATGATGGCGCGGGCCAGCAGTTCGGCCAGTTCCGGGTAGGTGCTGATGCTTTTCGCCAGTTCGAGCAGATGCGGTGCCACCAGGTCCTGCATGCCCGCCTGCAGTTGCGGTAGCGCAGCGAGCGCGTCGCGCAGGCGCGCCAGATCGCGCGGGCGGGCGTTGCGCAGGCCAATCCGGGCGAGGATGCGTTCCAGGTCGCCGATGTCTTTGAGCTGCGGCTGCAGCTGCTCGAAGCGGTAATGCTCGAGCAGGCAGGTGATCGAATCCTGGCGCGCTTCGAGAATCTCGCGGTTGCGCAGCGGGCGGTTCAGCCAGCGGGTCAGCAGGCGCGAGCCCATGGCGGTCTGGCAGCGGTCCATGACCGATTGCAGCGTGTTCTCGCGGCCGCCGGCCAGATTGACGTCCAGCTCCAGGTTGCGCCGGCTGGCGCCGTCGAGGATCACCGTGTCGTCGAGGCGCTCATGACGCAGGCTGCGCAGGTGGGGCAGGGCGGTGCGCTGGGTTTCCTTGGCGTAGGCGAGCAGGCAACCGGCGGCGCCGATGGCCAGCGTCAGGTTCTCGCAGCCGAAGCCCTTGAGGTCTTGGGTGGAGAACTGCTGGCAGAGGCTCTTGAATGCCGAATCGCGATCAAAATCCCAGGGCGCGCGACGGCACACACCGCGGCGTTTCTCCAGCGGCAGGCCCTGCGGCCAATCGTCGGGGATCAGCAGCTCGGCCGGGCTCAAACGCTCCAGTTCCGCGAGCAGGGTTTCCCAGCCCTTGAGTTCCTGCACGCTGAAGCGGCCGCTGGCGATGTCCAGCACCGACAGGCCGAACAGGCGCTCATCACCGACCACCGCAGCCAGCAGGTTGTCGCGACGCTCGTCGAGCAATGCCTCGTCGCTCACCGTGCCGGGGGTGATGATGCGCACCACCTGGCGCTCCACCGGCCCTTTGCTGGTGGCCGGATCGCCGATCTGCTCGCAGATCACCACCGACTCGCCAAGCTTCACCAGCCGCGCCAGATAACCCTCGGCGGAATGGAACGGAATGCCTGCCATCGGGATCGCCGTGCCCGCCGACTGCCCACGCGCGGTCAGGGTGATGTCGAGCAGCGCGGCGGCTTTCTTGGCATCGTCGTAGAACAGCTCATAGAAGTCGCCCATGCGGTAGAACATCAGCTGGTCTGGATGCTCGCGCTTGAGTCTCCAATATTGCTGCATCATCGGCGTATGGGCGGAAAGGTCGGCGTTGGGCTTGGTCATCGGCTTGCGTGCGGTTCGTTGAGTGGCGGGGAAGGCTATCGGATGACGGTGCGGTCGGACCGTCCGCAGCCAGGTTCCCGCGGGAAGCCGGCAAGGTTAACACGGGCCGAGCGGCTCCACAGGTGAGGGCGAGGACCGGTTCCCGCTTGGTCGGGTGTCGTTTGTCGGGCCGGGCGCGGAATGCGTTGACAAGCGAGCCGGTGCTGTTGGTAACTCTGGCCTGTCGACAGGTTGCCGGTGCGCCTTGTGCCTTGCGCGCGCCGGGCCTGCGACTCCCTCGATCATGCAGTCGCGCAGGCCCCCACGGTGCCTGGCGCGGTAGCTTGCCTGATTGTCGCTCGTGCTTCGCCGTCCTGTGGATTGCAGCCCCGGCCATCCCGCCTCGGCGAATGCCTGTTCTACCCCCTCGCGTCAGTTCTTCCTGCAGTAATGCTGGCGACCTCCTTTTCTGGTCAAGTGAGCAGCAGACATGTCTCGACTACTCGGACTCGACGCCCTGCGCGGCGTTGCGGCGTTGTGCGTCGCCTATTCCCATCTGATCGCAAAAATGAAGCGTGACGGCCATTTCGATGGGCTGACCAGCGATCTGTTCCTTGTCAGCAAAACGGTGCTGGATGTCGGCAAGACCAGCGTGCTGGTGCTGTTCGCCCTGAGCGGCTATTTCGTCGTCGCGGCGTTGTACAAGAGCCGCCATCGCTACGAACGGCCGGTCGCAGCCTTCGTCTATCAGCGCTTCTTCAGGCTTTTTCCGCTGTACTGGCTATCGCTGCTTCTCGGCGTGATGTTTCCCTGGGACGATCCGGCTCGGGTGTTCAGTCCGGCTGTCATCGCGCTCAATGCGACGATGCTGCAAGGCTTCGTATTTGTCGAAAATGTGATCGGTTTGTACTGGACGCTGCAAATAGAGCTGACCTTCTATGTGCTGTGCATTGTCATCTTCGCGCTGCGTCTGGGCGGCTCGGCCAGGCGCGATCTGCTGTTTCTGCTGGCCCAGTACGCCTTCACCCTGCTGCTCGCGTTCCTGCGCTACAAGCTGGAAATGAAGCTGCCGGTGGCCCTGCCGCTGATGCTGAGTGTGTGTTTCCTCGGCGCATTGTGGAAGGCCACGGATAACGGTCGCGCACCCGATACCGGGCATTACGCGCGCATCGCAGTGGGCCTGTTCTACCTGTTTCTGTTGCCGATCTGCGTGCTGGCCTACTCGCGCGATACCGGTCTCGGGGAAACCTGGTATCGCTACTTCGTCAGCTATGCGGTGGGTGTTGCCGTCTTCATTGGCGCGACACGCATCAGTGGTAAGGGGCTGCGCTGGATCGCGCCGCTAGGCGGGATCGGCTATATCGTCTTCCTGGCCCATCCATCGGTATTCGCAATCGCCGAGCGGCTGGGCTTCGGCGCTGGAGCGCTGGCCATTCCCGGCCCGCTCTACATCGCGGTGATGCTGTTACTGGTGACGCTGTTCGGCTTCTTCGTCAAGCGAACCCTGGCAGATCCCATCCAGCGCTATGGTGATGCAGTGGTAAGCCGTCGCGGACGGAGCATCGGCGAGCGTGTCGTGCTGCCGGTTCGCCAGGATGCCTGATGGGCGACGCGTAACTCGACCATTGGCCATCCGGATGGCTGAACTCGGGAGCCCGCTGGTGTAGGGTATCGGCCACTTTCCTTTGGCCGGAGCCCTGATGAATCTCACCGAACTGGCGGCACAGCTGGGTGATGCGCTGCAACGACTGGGTGCGCAGGTCAGCACCGCGGAATCCTGCACCGGTGGTGGCATTGCCGAGGCCATCACCCGTATTGCCGGCAGCTCGGCCTGGTTCGAGGCCGGCTACATCACCTATTCCAATGCCCAGAAGACGCGCCAGCTCGGTGTACCGGCGGAGCTATTCGAGCAGGTCGGCGCGGTCAGTGCCGAAGTGGTGCAGGCCATGGCGCGGGGCGCGCAGCGCAACAGTGGTGCGCGCTTTGCGGTGGCTGTCAGCGGCATTGCCGGACCCGGCGGCGGCACGGCAGAAAAACCGGTTGGTACGGTCTGGATTGCCTGGGCAGATGACTCGCATCTGCAGGCCCAACGCTATCTATTCGCCGGTGATCGCCAGGCCGTACGTGAGCAGACGGTGGCGGCGGCGTTGCAAGGTTTGCTTGTGCTGGCGGTCGGAGAAAAACAGTTTCGGGGCTAGGCGAGTAAATTTGCCTATGTTCTAATACTGGCTACTTATACAGTTGTTGTGGCCTCCGGCCCTCTTGATCAAGTGAGGATTTGATGGACGAGAACAAGAAGCGCGCCCTGGCTGCAGCCCTGGGCCAGATCGAAAAGCAGTTCGGCAAGGGTGCAGTGATGCGCATGGGCGATCATGATCGCCAGGCCATTCCGGCCATTTCTACCGGCTCGCTGGGCCTGGATATCGCGCTTGGAATTGGCGGCCTGCCCAAGGGCCGTATCGTCGAGATCTACGGTCCGGAATCCTCCGGTAAGACCACTCTGACCCTGTCGGTAATCGCTGAAGCGCAGAAGATGGGCGCCACCTGTGCTTTCGTCGATGCCGAGCACGCGCTGGACCCGGATTACGCTGGCAAGCTGGGCGTGAACGTCGACGACCTGCTGGTTTCGCAGCCTGATACCGGCGAGCAGGCACTGGAAATCACCGACATGCTGGTGCGCTCCAACGCGGTGGATGTGATCATCGTCGACTCCGTGGCGGCACTGGTACCCAAGGCCGAGATCGAAGGCGAGATGGGCGACACGCACGTCGGCCTCCAGGATGCAGTATCACGTATTGCAGCGTAGTTTTGGTTCACTTAGGAAGTCTTCCTTCCCTACCAAGGGATACTCCCTAAGCTAATCAGTAGTATTCGATTAATTCCTAATTTGAGTGGTCGGTGAGAATGGATCAGGCAAAAAACAAAGCGTTGGAAATGGCTCTTTCTCAGATAGAGAAACAGTTTGGCAAGGGCGCCATAATGCGGCTCGGCTCAGACCGGACAATGGATATCGATGTTGTTTCGACAGGTTCCCTTGGTCTCGACATCGCTTTGGGCGTGGGTGGTCTGCCGCGTGGTCGTATTGTCGAGATCTACGGGCCAGAGTCCTCTGGTAAAACTACCCTCACTCTTTCGGTTATTGCCGAAGCTCAGCGTCAAGGTTTGACCTGTGCATTCGTGGATGCCGAACATGCTCTTGATCCAATCTACGCAGCTAAACTCGGTGTAAACATTGATGACCTCCTGTGCTCGCAGCCAGATACCGGTGAACAGGCTCTTGAGATCGTAGACATATTGACTCGTTCGGGTGCGGTTAACGTAATTGTTGTCGATTCCGTTGCTGCGCTTGTTCCAAAGGCAGAGATCGAAGGGGAGATCGGCGATTCCCATGTTGGCCTTGCCGCGCGAATGATGTCTCAGGCGATGCGGAAGATTACTGGTAACCTGAAAAATTCCAACACCATGTGTATCTTCATCAATCAGATTCGCATGAAGATCGGCGTGATGTTCGGCAGCCCGGAAACCACCACCGGTGGTAACGCGCTCAAGTTCTACGCCTCGGTGCGTCTGGATATCCGCCGTACCGGCGCGGTGAAGGAAGGCGACGAAGTGGTCGGTAGTGAAACACGCGTCAAGGTTGTCAAGAACAAAGTCGCTGCTCCATTCAGGCAAGCAGAATTCCAGATTCTCTACGGCCATGGCATCAGCAAGGCGGGTGAGATCGTTGATCTAGCTGTTGCAAATAATTTCGTTGAAAAGGCTGGCGCCTGGTACTCCTTCGAGGGTAATAAAATTGGCCAAGGTAAAGCTAATACCATGAAGTGGCTTATGGAAAACAAGGCTACCATGGACAAGCTGGAAGGCATGATTCGCGACAAGCTGATGTCGAAGCCACAGCCTGAAACATCTGCCAACCTATCCGCTCTAGAAGAGCCGGCTGACGACTAATATATCTGTCGGTGGGTGAAAGTCGGTCGTCACTGATAGTTGCTGATATACCCTTTATAATAAAGCCTAGCCTTTAAAGCTAGGTTTTATTATTTCAGGCTTAATTATTTAATATAGTTATGTAGATCTAAAAACGCGTTAGTCTTGGGTGGTTTTATTTGCACTGAGTGTGTGATGCGGCTCCTGCTATTGAGTACAGTTTATACCTCTGATCCTGAGGCGTGAATTAAGATTCAAAAACGTACGGCTTTCGCACACCGCTGGTAACCTCCAGCTGCACGGAGATGGGTGAGCTATCATTAGGTTTGGAGTACTAGTCCCCTCCGAGCTCTTCATGCTCTTGGGCAATTTGTTTTAAAAGCCTCTCTGACGTCACCCCTTCGTAGCTACTGAACGAGTCGAGCAGCACTGTGAGGGGGTGAACCCCCATAACCTCAGCGATCTCTATCATCTTCTCGATAGTGACCCCTTTCAGCCCTCGTTCCAGCATCGAGATGTGTGCTCGACTGCTAATTGACATGAACGATTCCTGGCTAAGCCCGCGAGCCTTACGAATTCTCCGCAGACTCGATCCTAGCGCTTGTCTGTAATCCATCCCTTTTCCCGTTGCATAAAAACAACGACGGCGCCCCGCGTTGGCCACCCTCGATAGAGACCTCTTTGCCTTGGGGCTCCCCGGCTGCGACCCAATGCGGCACGGTGCGCAGATGAACTCCAACGGCTTGGCCGATGGCGCTGTAGGTATGCCTCTGCTCGTTGGCGTGATTCTTGCTGTTCGTCAAATAGCCCGGCATTGCCCTTAGCGTATTCCCCAGATACTCGGTAATGCACTGCGTCCTTCATGAAAGAGATCCAAGTCCGCATGCCAGATAACTCTAAAATCGACGACCTCAATAGCTCACCTGCCTTCTGGCGCTCACAGGAAATGCTCCTGCTGCAGCAGGTCATGGCCCTGGCGGGCAAGAGCCTCGCCGTCGAGCCGGTGTTCAAGGAAATGCTCCACCTGCTTTCCGAGCTGCTGGGCCTCAATCGTGGGCGGATCGTCCTGCTCGATGAGGATGGGCGTGGAGGGACCATTCGCTATGCGTATGGCCTGACCAAGGAGGAGGTGGTGCTCGGCCGCTATGCCTTGGACGAGGGTGTTACCGGCAGGGTGCTGGCGCATGGCCAGGTGACCATCGTGCAGGACATCGACAAGGAGCCGATCTTCCTCGGCCGCATGGTCGAACGCAGCAAGCTGCCGGCAGGGCCAGTGTCCTTCATCGCCCTGCCGATCCAGATCGGCCAGAAGACTGTCGGCGTGCTGGCCTGCCATCGCATCCGCATGCGAGCCCGGCCGCTGGCCGACGACCTGACCATACTGCGCATCCTGGCGACGCTGGCCGGACAGATGCTGCATCTGCACAGCTACATCGAGGAGAAGACTCTGGCCCTGGAACAGCGCAACGACATGCTGACCCGTGCCCTGCATGCCGATGCAACCCGTTATGGCATCGTCGGTACTTCCCCCGAACTGCTGCGGGCGATTTCCGAGCTGGAGCGGGTATCCAGTGCCACTGCCAGCGTGCTGCTGCTCGGTGAGTCTGGCAGCGGCAAGGAGCTGTTCGCCCGCGCCCTGCACCTGGCCAGTCCCCGCCGCGACAAGCCGTTCATCAAGGTTAATTGCGCCGCCATTCCCGATACCCTGTTCGAGTCCGAGCTATTTGGTTACGAGCGTGGTGCCTTCACTGGTGCCACGGCGTTGCGTGCGGGCTGGTTCGAACAAGCTGACGGCGGCACCATCTTTCTCGACGAGATTGGCGAGCTGCCGTTGGGAATGCAGGCTAAGCTGCTGCGCACCCTGCAGGAAGGCACCATCAACCGCCTGGGGGGCAAGCGGGAAATCCCGGTCGACGTGCGCCTGGTGGCAGCGACCAACCGTGACCTGGCGATCGAGGTCGCGCGGGGCCAGTTCCGCCAGGACCTCTACTACCGACTCAATGTCATCCCGATCCACCTGCCGTCGCTAGCCGAGCGGCGTAGCGACATTCCAGCCTTGGCCATGCACTTTCTCAACCGGGTCAACCAGGCCAACCAGCGCAACATCAGCCTGACCTCCGATGCCATCGCCCGTCTGCAGAATCACCCCTGGCCAGGCAACATCCGCGAGCTGTCCAACGTCATCGAGCGTGTGGTTTTGCTGGCCGATAAGTCGCCGCTGAATGCCGGCGATCTCGAACCCTTCTTGAACACTGGCGAGACGGTCGAGGAGGTGCAGGTACAGCCGGTCAGCAGCCGGCTGCAGGCAGAGCCATTGATGATGTCCTTGCCAATGCGCCCCTACGCCCCGGCTGGCTCGCACTCCGCTGATGCGTTGCAGCAGGCGCTGCTCCAGTGCGGGGGCAACAAGTCGCGTGCAGCCCAGCTTCTCGGTCTGACTTCGCGCCAGTTCAACTACCGCTGGCAGAAGCTCGGCCTGTAGGCCGCAGCCCGACTCTCCCCGCGTTTTCCTCCCTCAGGGCAGACCACGGGCTGCCCTGAGCGTTTCTGTCTCTGCAGTTTTGCTGCGTCGGGACCTGTCGACAATGTCGACAATGTTGCCAATTGGCTCTGTGCAAACCGCTGTCCGCTCCTCTGGTGAGGCGTTCGAAAGTCGGGGGTATTGGATTCAATCTATTGATTCTATTGATGTTTTCTGTGGTTTGTGCGGTTTGGCACGCCCCCTGCAATCAAGCATTCGACACCCGATGGAGCAGCCGCGCTGCTCACCAGATCCGCTGGAGAATGCCATGACCGCAGCAACCGCCACTTGCCCGAGGACCGTGAAAACCTACCTGAAGCCGATCGATCGCAACGGGCTGATGGCCTTCGCCGAGAAGGGGCGCAACAACCCGGCCACCCGTGGCACCAACAAGGTCCACTCCGTTACGCAAGGCATGTATCGCAGCCTGAGCTATGTCGGTGATCACCAGCCGGTAGTGGTCGACGAGCCGCTGCACCTGTTCGGCGAGGACACCGCGCCGGCCCCGGGCGAGATCGTCCTCTCCGGCCTCGGTGGCTGCCTGGCCGTGGGCATCACCGCGGTGGCCACCTGGAAGCAGGTGAAGCTGAGCAAGCTGGAAATTTTCCTCGAGGGCGATATCGGCAACCCGGCGGCCTGGGGTGCCGGTGGTGCCGAGATGGCGCCTGAGCAGATGGGCTTCCAGGCGATTCGCGTGAAGGTGCTGGTGGAGGGCGATGCGAGCCGCGAGGAGCTGGACGAAATCGTCAAGCACGCCAACTTCTACTCGCCGGTGGCCAACACCATGCGCAACCCGATTCCGTTCAGCATCGGCCTGGCCGACTGATCCAGCACACGCCTAGCCGGAGGATGCCATGAACAGTCTTGCAATCGCAGTTCCCACCACAACCACCGCCTGGACCGACGATGCCCGCGTGCTCGCCGACGTGGGCCGTATCGCCCGCGGTCCGCTGGCCCAACTGGTCAACCGCATCGACCACGAGGGCTACTACCCGCTCGATATCATGGCTGCCCTCGGCGAGAGCGGCGCACTGGGTGTGCATCTCGACAGCCACGGCGGCCGCTTCGGCCTGTCGCTGGCGGCTATGCAGGAGGTCAGCCGAACCTGCGGCTCGACCGGTTTCCTGACCTGGTGCCACGACGTCTGCGGCCTGTACATGGAGCAGTCGGGCAACCCGGCGCTGCTGTCACGGCTGAACGACCATGCCATGGGGCGGACGTTCGGCGGCACCGCGCTGTCCAACCCGATGAAGTCGCTGGCCGGCATCGAAAACATGCTGCTGCGCGCCCGCAAGGTGCCGGGCGGCTACAAGGTCAGTGGTTCGCTGCCCTGGGTCAGCCACATCGCCAAGGGCCAGTACTGCGGCGCGATCGCCGCGGTGGAGCGCGACGACGGCTCGCGCTCCCACGAGATCATGTTCCTGCTCGATCTCGACGAGCGCGCCGAGCTCAAGGCCTGCCCGGAGTTCTCCGCAATGGAGGGCACCAGCACCTGGCGCATCCAGCTCAATGACTACTTCGTCGGCGAGGACAGCATGATCGCCGACCCGGCCCGCCCGTTCATCGCCCGCATCCGCGCCGCCTTCGTGCTGCTGCAAGCCGGCATGGCCACCGGCATCGTCCAGGGCAGCCTCGACTCGATCCGCGAGGTCGAGCCGGTGCTCGGCCACGTCAACCGCTTCCTGCACGACCGCCCGGACGAGCTGCAGGCCGAGTTCGACGAGTTGGGCGGGCGGATCATGAAGCTGGCGCAAAGCCCCTTCGACGGCAGCAAGGACTTCATGCTGGAGGTGCTCGACGCCCGCACCCAGGGCGCCGAGCTGGCCCTGCGCGCCTCGCAGTCATCCCTGATGCACCAGGGGGCGCGCGGCTACCTGAAGAGCGCCGCGCCGCAGCGGCGCATCCGCGAGGCGCAGTTCGTCGCCATCGTCACTCCGGCGATCAAGCATCTGCGCTGGGAGATGGCCCGCCTGATGAAAGAGGAGATGCCGGCATGAGCGCCATCACCCAAGCCTGGCGGCAGTTCATCTGTCGCGCCTGCGGCCTGATTTACGACGAGGAGATGGGTGATCCGGACAGCGGCCTGGCCCCCGGCACCCGCTTCGAGGACATCCCCGAAGACTGGGAATGCCCGCTGTGCGGCGTGACCAAGCTGGACTTCGAGCCTTTCGTCAGACGCGATGCCGCGCCCGCCTGTGCGGTGCAGGGCGCGCCGCAGGGCAGGGGAGTAGTGGTGGTCGGCGCCGGCCTAGCTGGCTGGGCCACCGTCGAAGCCCTGCGTGAGCTGGATGCCGAGGTGCCGATCACCCTGATCAGCGCCTGTAAGGGCGACCTCTACCACAAGCCGGAACTGTCGGTGGCGCTGAGCCGCGGCCAAACGCCCGAGGCACTGGTCCGCGAGACGGCGGCTGACGCCGCCCGCCGCCTGGGGGTGCGCTTGTACACGGAGACCTTCGTGGTCGGCCTGGCCCCGGCGCTCCACCAACTGCGTACCACCCGCGGCACCCTGGCGTACACCCAGCTGGTGCTGGCCCAGGGCGCGCGTCCTGCACTGCCGGCCGCGCTTCCGCCGGCGCTGTGCTGGCGAGTCAACGACCTGGCCGGCTGGAGCGGCCTGCAGGCACAGCTGGCCAAGGCGCCGCAGCGGGTGGCCATCGTCGGCGCCGGCATGGTCGGTTGCGAACTGGCCGAGGACTTCGCCCGCGCCGGCCATCAAGTGACCCTGCTGGACCGCCTTGCCCTGCCGCTGGCGGGCCTGTTGCCTGAGATTGCGGCACAGCGCCTGCGCCAGAGCCAGGAGCGCCTCGGCGTCAGCTATCTCGGTGCTGTCCAGGTCGCAGGCATCAGCGCCCAGGACGATGGCAGCAAGCTCATCACCACCCAGTGCGGCCAGAGCCTGGTCGTCGATCAGGTCGTCGCCGCCACCGGCCTGGTGACCGATGACCGTCTGGCGCGGATTGCCGGGCTGGCCTTCGACAAGGGCATCCGGGTCGACCCCTGCACCCTGCAGACCAGTGCCGCGGATGTCTACGCGCTGGGCGACTGTGTCAGTCTGGACGGCGCAGCCTGCCGCTTCATCGAACCGATCGCTCGGCAGGCGAGGGCGATTGCCCATGCCGTGCTCGGCAGGGCTGGCGAGAGCTACGCCCACAGCCAGCCAGTGATCCGCCTGAAGACCCGCTCCCTGCCCATCGAGATGCATGGCACGCCTTGTGCTGAGGGCGAGTGGCTTGTGGTGCGTGAAGACGACAGCTGCCTGCTGATGGAGCAGCTGGTCGACGGCCGTACCGCTTCAACCTTGCGTGTAGGTCAGGCCAAAGCAGCTTGATCGGATGAGCCAAAAGAGGGCACAGCCATGACCGATAAGAATTTCTACCGCCCCTATTCGGAGCACAGCAGCCTGTCGGGCTGCACCTGCGGGGCCCACGGCAGCCAGCAGGAGCATGACCTGCAGGCCGAGCGGGAGCGTCTGGCCCGCGGCCGCGACAGTGAAGCCCTGTCCCGCGATTTCGTCGAGGCAGCCGCCGTGCGCGCGCTGTTCCCTCACGATGCCACCCGCCGCCGTTTCCTCAAGGCGGTGGGCATGGGCACCGCGATGGCGGCCATCGCCAGCGTGCTGCCGCTGCAGTCGCTGCAGGCGATGGCTGAGGAAAAGGGTCCGCTGGAGAAGAAGAACCTGAAGATCGGCTTCATTCCGATCAACTGCGCCACGCCGCTGATCATGGCTGACCCGATGGGCTTTTATAGGGAGCAGGGGCTCAACGTTAGCCTGCAGAAGACTGCCGGTTGGGCGCTGGTTCGCGACAACATGCTCAATGGCGAACTGGATGCCTCGCACTTCCTCGCCCCGATGCCCCTGGCCATCTCCATGGGCCTCGGCTCCAGCGCCCAGCCGATGCGCGTGGCGACCATCCAGAACACCAACGGCCAGGCCATCACCCTGGCACTCAAGCACAAGGACAACCGCGATCCGCACAACTGGAAGGGCTTCAAGTTCGCCATCCCCTTCGAGTTTTCCATGCACAACTTCCTGCTGCGCTACTACCTGGCCGAGCATGGCCTGGATCCGGATCGCGATGTGCAACTGCGGGTGACCCCGCCGGCGGAAATGATCGCCAACTTGCGCGCCGGCAACATCGACGGTTTCCTCGGCCCGGATCCCTTCAACCAGCGCGCGGTGTACGACGGCATCGGCTTCATCCACATCCTCTCCAAGGACATCTGGGATGGCCATCCGTGCTGCTCCTTCGGCACCTCGCAGGCGTTCATCGAGCAGAACCCGAACACCTTCGCCGCGCTGTACCGCGCCATCCTCAATGCCGCGACGGCCGCCAACGATCCTGCCAACCTGCCGGCGATTTCCCAGGCCATCTCCACGCCGAACTACCTCAACCAGCCGGAGATCGTCATTCGCCAGGCGCTGACCGGGCGCTATGCCGACGGCCTGGGCAAGGTGCAGAACGAGCCGGACCGCGCCGGCTTTGATGCGATGCCCTGGTACTCCATGGCGACCTGGATGCTGACCCAGATGAAGCGCTGGGGGTACGTGAAGGGTGAGATGAATTTCAGCGCACTCGCCGAGCAGGTGTTCCTTATGACCGACGCCCGCCGGCAGATGGCTAGCCTGGCGATGAGCGAGGCCAATGCCGAACCGGCGTCCGGCTACAAGAGCTTCTCGGTGATGGGCCGGCCGTTCGATCCGCGCCAGCCGCAGGCCTATCTGGATGGCTTCGCCATCAAGCGCAGCTAAGGAGAACGTCATGGGCAAATCGATACGTATGAAAGCCGCGCTGCTGTCCTTCGTGATGCTGCTGGTGCTGCTGATGGTCTGGCAGGTGGCGAGCCTGCCTGGCAAGCAAGCCGCCACCAGCGCGATGGACGAGGAGTACGCCCTGCTGATGGGGCAGACCGTCAGCGGTGAAACGAAGGAGGTCAACGGCATGCCGACCCCGGCGCAATTCGCCGGCCTGGCCTGGAAGCAGCTCAGCGATCCCTTTTACGACAACGGTCCCAACGACAAGGGCATCGGCATCCAGCTGGCCCATTCGCTGGGGCGCGTGGGGCTCGGCTACCTGATCGCCGCGCTGGTGGCGATCCCGCTGGGCTTCGTGATCGGCATGTCGCCGCTGCTCTACAAGGCCTTCGATCCATTCATCCAGGTGCTCAAGCCCATCTCGCCGCTGGCCTGGATGCCGATCGCGCTCTACACCATCAAGGATTCCACCACCTCGGCGATCTTCGTGATCTTCATCTGCTCGGTCTGGCCGATGCTGATCAATACCGCCTTCGGTGTCGCCGGGGTGCGCAAGGACTGGCTCAACGTCGCCCGCACCCTCGAGGTCGGTCCGTTGCGCAAGGCCTTCCAGGTGATCCTGCCGGCTGCCGCGCCGACCATCATCACCGGCATGCGCATCTCCATGGGCATCGCCTGGCTGGTCATCGTCGCCGCGGAAATGCTGATCGGCGGTACCGGCATCGGCTACTTCGTCTGGAACGAGTGGAACAACCTGTCCCTGGGCAACGTGATCTTCGCCGTCCTGATGATCGGCGTGATCGGCATGCTCCTTGATCTCCTGTTTGCCAGCCTGCAAAAGAAGGTGACCTATGTCGAATGAAGCTCACAAGCACAGCGTCCCCTTCATCAAGGTGGAAGGGTTGACCAAGCGCTATCGCGACGATCTGCCGCCGGTGTTCGAGAACATCAACTTCAGCATCCAGCAGGGTGAGTTCATCTGTGTGATCGGTCACTCCGGTTGCGGCAAGAGCACCATCCTCAACGTCATAGCCGGCCTGGAAGAGGCCAGCAGCGGCGGGGTGGTGATGGCCGGCAAGGAAATCTCCGGTCCCAGCCTGGACCGTGGCGTGGTGTTCCAGAGCCACGCGCTGCTGCCCTGGCTGACCGTGGAGCAGAACATCGCCTTCGCCGTGCGCTCGCGCTACCCGGAGTGGTCGCGCAAGCAGATCGCCGAGCATGGCGCCCGCTTCCTCGACATGGTCGGCCTCAAGGCCGCCGCGCAGAAGAAGCCCAGCGAACTTTCCGGTGGCATGAAGCAGCGCGTCGGTATCGCCCGCGCCTTCGCCGTGGAGCCGAAGATGCTGCTGATGGACGAGCCGTTCGGCGCGCTGGATGCGTTGACTCGCGGTGTGATTCAGGACGAGCTGCTGAAGATCTGCTCAGCCACCCGGCAGACGGTGTTCATGATCACCCACGACGTCGACGAGTCGATCCTGCTGGCCGACAAGATCATGCTGATGAGCAACGGCCCCCATGCGCGAGTGGCCGAGATCGTCATCAACACCCTGCCGCGTGATCGCAGCCGCGAAACCATGCACCACGACCCGCAGTTCTACCGCATCCGCAACCACCTGGTGGACTTCCTGGTGCGCCGCTCCAAGGTCATCCAGCAGAGCGGGGCGCCGGCGCAGGCCGGTGGCGAGCCGCTGATCGTGCGGCCGGGGCTGGAAAGTGACGAGCCGCCGCCCGGCCCCGAGCAACCACAGACCTCCAGGATGCGCGTCGTCGCCTGACTGACCATCCTGTAACGCCCCTTCCCGATCCGCTAATCAGCGGCCGCCAGAACTCCGGTACTGGCGGCACGGGAAAGGTGCGCCCTGAAAAACTTGCCAGGAAAGCCCCCATGCGTGCCAACACTCTGCTGTGCCCCCTGTTGCTGGCCTCGACTGCGCCAGCTGTAGCCCAGCCCGAAGAAGCCCTTGCCAACCTGCTTACCCAGGGCAAGCCGATCCTCGATCTGCGTTATCGCTACGAGCACGTCGATCAGGACAACGCCCTCGACCATGCCAACGCACAGACCCTGCGCACACGCGCCGGCTTCCAGAGCGGGAGCTGGTACGGCTTCTCCGGGGTGCTCGAGGTCGACAACCTCAACCGCATCGGCGACGAGCGCTTCAACGATACCCGCAATGGTCGCGGCAATTACTCGGTGGTGGGCGACCCCGACGGTACTGAAATCAACCAGGCACTGCTGCGCTACGACCATGCGCAGGGAAGCGCTGTGGCCGGCCGCCAGCGCATCGATCTGGACAATCAGCGCTTCGTCGGCGGTGTCGCCTGGCGGCAGAACGAGCAGACCTACGACGGCTTCCTTGGCCAGCTCAAGCCGCTGGACCAGCTGACCCTGACCTACGCCTACCTCGACAACATCAACACCACGTTCGGCCCCGACGGCCAGCACGGCTATCCGACCAATCCGGCGAACATCGAGGGGCACAGTCACCTGTTCAACGTCGCCTATGCTTGGCGCCCGGAGCTGAAGGTCACCGCCTACAGCTACCTGCTCGGCCTCGACAACCTGGCGGTGGCGCCAACCGCGGCGCCGGGCAGCCAGTCCAGCCGTACCAGCGGTGTGCGTCTCGCCGGCGCGCGGGAGGGCTTCAGCTACACCCTAGAATATGCCCGCCAGCGCGACTACGGCAACAATCCGCTGGACCTGAACGGCCACTACTTCCTCGGCGAGCTGGGCTACCAGCAGGGCGGCTACCTGGCCAAGGTCGGCTACGAGGTGCTCGGCGGGGAGGAAGGTGCCGGCAATCGCGCCTTCCAGACGCCGCTGGCGACCAAGCACCAGTTCCAGGGCTGGGCCGACCTGTTCCTCATCACCCCGGCAGCCGGTATCCGCGACAGCTATGTCGGCGGCAGCGTGCCCCTGCTGGGCGGCAGCCTGCAGGCCTGGTACCACGACTTCCGGGCCGACCAGGGGGGCGACAGCTACGGCCAGGAGCTGGACGTGGCCTACAGCCGACCGATCCCCTATGTGAAGAACCTGGTGGCCATGGCCAAGTACGCCCGCTACGACGCCGACGAGTTCGCGGTGGATACCGACAAGTTCTGGGTACAGATGCAGTACCGCTACTGATCGGCGACGGGCGCCGCTCAGGCGCAGGAGGACGCATGTTGCTGGAAAGCCTTTACGGCCTGGGTGTGGGCCTGGCGCTGGGCATGACCGGGGGAGGCGGGGTGCTGGCCGTGCCGGCGCTGGTGCTCGGCTTGGGCTACAGCCTGCCCGAAGCGGCGCCGGTGGCGCTGGTCGCGGTGGGTGCTTCGGCCTTCCTCGGCGGTCTTGATGGCCTCCGCCGCGGGTTGGTGCGCTACAAGGCAGCGCTGCTGATGGCGCTCGGCGGCGCACTCTGCGCGCCGCTCGGGCTGCGGCTGGCGGCCGTTCTGCCGGTGGCGGCGCTGATGCTGCTGTTCTGCGCCGTGCTGCTGCTGATCGCCGGGCGCATGGCGGGCCAGGCCCTGACCAGCCCTGCGCCGGGCGCGGTACCCGAGGCCTTGCGCAGAAACTGCATGCTCAACACCGAGACCGGGCGCTTGCGCTGGAATTCGCGGTGCTTCTTCAGCTTGTCCGCCATCGGTGGCCTGTCGGGGCTGTTCAGCGGCCTGCTCGGCGTCGGCGGCGGCTTCCTGGTCGTCCCCGGGGTGCGCCAGTTCAGCAACCTCGGCATGCACGGCATCGTTGCCACCTCGCTGATGGTGATCGCGCTGATCTCCGCCAGTACGGTTGCCGGTTTCCTCTGGTCCGGCGGCAGCCTGTCCGCCGCGGCCTGGATGTTCATCGCCGGGTCCGGCTGCGGGATGCTCGGCGGCCGTCTGCTGGCCCCGCGGGTGCCTGCCCGCTACCTGCAACTGGGTTTCGCCCTGCTCGCCGGCCTGGCCGCGCTGATGCTGCTGGGCAAGACGCTCATATCCCTTTTTCCGCTTCACTGAACCCCGGAGCCCGCCATGCAGCCGCATGTGGAAAGCTTTTTCGACGCGCAGACCTCGACCTTCAGCCATGTGGTGCACGCCGGGCCGGGCACGCCCTGCGCCATCATCGATTCGGTGCTCGGCTATGACCCGAAATCCGGACGCACCGATACCCGGGCGGCCGATGGAATCCTCGCTTACGTCCAACAGCAACGGCTCGCGGTGCAGTGGCTGCTGGAAACCCATGCCCATGCCGATCACCTGTCCGCTGCCGCCTACCTGCGTCAGCGCCTGGGCGGCAGGATCGGCGCCAGCGGGGCGATCCGTAACGTGCAGAGGGTGTTCACGGGCATCTACAATCTGCCCGCGGACTACTGCGCGGAGCATGGCCAGTTCGATCACCTGTTCCAGGCCGACGAGGCCTTCACCATCGGCGAACTGCGTGCCTGCGCTCTGCACGTGCCCGGGCATACGCCGGCGGATCTGGCGTTCCAGATCGAAGAGCGTCTGGTATTCGTCGGTGACACCCTGTTCCCGCCGGATGTCGGTACCGCCCGCTGCGACTTCCCGGGAGGCTGCGCCGCCCAGCTATATCGCTCGATCCGCCGCCTTCTCGCCCTGCCGGGAGAGACCCGCCTGTTCATGTGTCACGACTACCCGCCGTCTGGGCGCAAGCCGATTGCCGAGTGCTCGGTGGCCGAGCAGCGCGCGGCGAACATTCACATGCATGATGGCGTGGGCGAGGGGGACTTCGTTGCCATGCGCAACCAGCGCGACGCGCAGCTCGACATGCCCAACCTGCTGCTGCCCTCGATCCAGGTGAACATCCGGGCCGGCGTGCTGCCTGAGCCTGAGGGCAATGGGGTGCGTTATCTGAAGATGCCGCTTGATGTGCTCTGAGGAGCTGTTACAGGACGGGGTGCGTGAGGTAGATAGCCAGGGGCGGTTAGCAGCCCTGGTCTATGAACGAAAGGAGAGAGAAGGGTAGGTGTCGACCCGAAGTGGCCAGTGGCGACAGGCAGAAATCGGCCGATTCTGTTGAAAAAGGCGGTCTTTGCTGGAGCCGCTTTCAATCGTTCAAAAAACGCACGGTTTTGGCGTTGCTACGCGAATTCTGAAGCAGACTCGGTGCGGAGCTGCTTCAGATTTCAACGTCAGCGGCCTACTTTCGCACGCAGAAATCGTAGAGGGACTTTTTCAACAGAATCGGCCGACTGCTGCCGGTCGAGAGAGGCCGCAGTCGATGTGGGATGCAAATAAAGTTTCATCCTCTCTTTACAGCACAAAATTGTACTAAAACTCTGTGAGTGAGTGAGTGATAGGCCTTCAGGCTAATTTGCTTTTTAGTACATGTACCATTAGGTGTACCACTCCCAGTTGGCGCAAGCCGCTGGGAGTTTTCTTTTGTGCGCCCAGCATGGGCGCCCTCCTGCGGGTGCAAGTCCCGCCGTAAGTTGATCACAGCGAACGAAGTGAAGCGCAACTGCGTGAGGGTGACCGAGCGTGGGGAGGAAGCGTGGAGCGTAATCTGCGAGCCGATGAACAAGAACCGGATAGAAGGCGCTATGGAGCAGGGCGAGCGGGCAAGAAACCGCAAAGCTCTGGTGATCAAGGCGAAGTGGCGTAGATCCGGCGGTTGTGCAGAGAAGGAGTGCGTTCTTACCTGGGGAGATCTCGCCTCGATCCTGAAAGGGTAACGGCGTCGAGCCGGAGCGAGAAGTCAGCAGAGGCCGTAGTAGTTTTTTTTTTTTGACGAAGGGCCGAACGAGAGAGAGTGCGATAGGCCATCCTGATGCGACATGACCTGAAGTCAGATGCTCACCAGAAGGTGGGGCGGGCGCAGGCGATGAGCGGTGAAGCCGTGATTCGCTCCGTCAGCGACGAGGCACTGCGCCCGCGGGGTGAAACCGACAGCACAGGGCAAGGGCTGCTGTATCGGGCCCTTGCGAGAGGAAACCTGCAACGAGCGTGGAAGCGGGTCAAAGCCAACAAGGGAGCAGCGGGTGTCGACGGACTGAGCATAGAGCAGACGGCCGAACGGCTGCTGACGGAGTGGGCGGGGATTCGAGCGCAGCTCTTGTCAGGGTTGTACCGGCCCAGTCCGGTACGGCGGGTGATGATTGCCAAGCCGGACGGAAGCCAGCGCGAGCTGGGTATACCAACGGTGACCGACCGTCTGATCCAGCAGGCCTTGCTGCAGGTGCTGCAACCGTTGCTCGATCCTGGTTTCAGCGAGCATAGCTACGGTTTTCGGCCTGGACGCCGTGCGCATGATGCGGTGCTTGCCGCTCAGGCGTATGTGCAATCTGGGCGCCGGATTGTGGTGGACGTGGATCTGGAGAAATTCTTCGACCGTGTCAACCACGACATCCTGATTGAACGCTTGCGCAAGCGCGTCCCGGATCAAGGCGTTCTTCGTCTGATACGAGCGTACCTGAACAGCGGCATCCTTGATGGCGGTCTGGTCATGCAGCGGCATGAAGGCACACCGCAAGGTGGTCCGTTGTCGCCGCTGCTGGCCAACGTGCTGCTCGATGAAGTGGACAAGGAGCTGGAGCGCCGCGGTCACTGTTTCGTTCGCTACGCCGACGACTGCAACGTGTACGTGCACAGCCGCCGAGCGGGAGAAAGGGTGATGGCGCTGCTACGCCGTTTGTACGCCAGGCTTCGCTTGAGGATCAACGAGGCCAAGAGCCGCGTGAGCAGTGTCTTTGCGGGGCGCAAGTTCCTGGGGTACAGCTTCTGGGTAGCCCCGAAAGGGGTGATCAAGCGCACGGTGGCGAAGAAGGCGCTGGAAGCGTTCAAGCAACGAGTTCGGCAACTGAGCCGCCGCTCGTGCGGTCGCAGTCTGCAGCAGGTCGTTGAACGCCTGAGTTCCTACCTGGAGGGCTGGAAGGGCTACTACCGGTTGGCGCAAACGTCGCGAGTCTGGCAGATGCTGGACGAGTGGCTGCGTCATCGGTTGCGCGCGATCCAGCTCAAGCAGTGGAAGCAAGGCAAGACCATGTTCCGGGAGCTACGCGCACTGGGGGCAAGTCGTACAGTGGCACAACGGGTGGCGGCCAACAGCCGGCGCTGGTGGTGCAACAGCGGCAAGCTACTCAATAGGGTGTTGAACCTGGCCTGGTTCGACCGCCTGGGATTAGCCCGACTCTCATAACCTCAATCCCTCGAACCGCCCGGTGCGGACCCGCATGCCGGGTGGTGTGGCAGGGGCGCAGTTCATCAAAACTGCCCCCTATGCCGATTCAGGCAATCAGCTGCGTAATTGCATGACCTCGACCATCCATTTGCATTAACGCGCGGTCAGGTGGCAACCGGCAGAAAACGGCCAGAAGCGGCCACTAATTTCTTGGCAATCAACAGCAGAAAAAGCATTATGGAAACAACTTCTCACGCGCAGTCCCATCTTCGGCGGCATGGATGCCTTGCTTATCTCACACAAGCATTCATTCCTGCTAGCTTTGGCGACATGCTGTGAAGCGCGGGCTTATGCCGCATTCGGCTATAACTGGCTTATACCGCGTTCGATATAACGTCGCAGCAGAAGGGAGTGAAAGATGCATAAAACACTGATCCGCAAGAGAAAAGTCAGCATTGTTAGCGAAATGTTAGGCTGCGTATTAGTCGAGCGTTCGGTCTAATCACTGTTACACACTAGGGAAGTACCTGAAGCTAGAAGTCAATAGAGTAGGTATCATTAGCTACCATGAAAAATGGTTTTAATAAAAAGTAATTGAGTTAGTTATTGTTGCCGCTGACCGAAAACTGACCCAGTAGAGGCTGTTCTGCCGACTGAAAACTGACCCAGGTGTTCAACTGCTTCTGCTCAATTTTTGAGCAGGAGAACACAGGGTGATCAGTATGGAAATGATGGGCAAAATCCGCCGGATGTATTTCCGCGACAAGCTGTCGCTGCATGAGATAGCCAAGCGCACCGGGTTGGCGCGCAACACGATTCGCAAGTGGGTCAGAGCACC
>NZ_JACXXG010000013.1 GCF_014764705.1 Stutzerimonas kunmingensis | reverse complement strand
GTTGGGGCGGCGACTGCGGCGAGGAGTAGAGGGGGGCGTATCCACAATGGTGTCCACTAAAAAATGGTGGGCACCATTGTGGCTATTCGAGGCTAGGGCAGGCAGTGGGTGCAGGGCGGACGCTTACCATTCATATTCCCTTTCTCCGCAGCAAGTGTGCTCGCCACCTCTGCGACAAGCGTCAATAGCTCTGATTCTTCTTAACTCACCTGACAGGCAGGCGTGAGGTAAACAACATCAGTTAGCCACTACCCGCATCCTGCCTAGTCAGCCAGAAATTGTCATCTTCCACGGTTCAAGCTGCTTGGTGCTGCGGCCGACGTCTGTGGTGATGAGCACCAGGCTTGCTGACGCAGAATTCTGAGCCTCTGTGCCCAACGGTAACCACCACGCCATCTACCACAACCACATAAACGTTCTGGGCCTTCTCGGCCAACTGCCGTTCAGCCGAGGAGAGCTTGAGCAACAGTCGCTTCAAGCGTGCACGGTCGAAGAAGTACACCTGCGCCCCACGATTCCAGGTATGGCAACCAAACTCGAGAAGCCACTGGACCTGCTGCTGCCGAATACCACGTTGGCTGCACCGTTGTATGGCATGTGTGGTGTACTCCATTGCCCGTCTCCTCTGCGCTGTGACAACCCATCCTGTTTGAGTTAAGCATCCATGCCAGTGGCTCCATCCAACCCATCCAGTGGGCATAGCTGCAGGATATGTCGCCCAACTGGACGCACCAATAATGGGCTTTCATACAGGTCAAGTATTCAGGCAGGTTGACAGCTCCTAGGGATGCCTCCGATCAAAAACGGGGCAGACCTCCGGGGAACACGTGCGGATTGATGACGCGTTCGCTTCAACTCTGTAGGGTAATTAGTTCCAGCACTTGGTCCGCCATCGACTCTTGAGAAATCGCCAAGCGGCGGCGAAGCAAATCGGCCGCGATGCTGCACCCTCTCCTCTCTAACCACTCCACTGCAGCAGACTGCCTATCGAAATCAGCGGGCTTGTTGAGGCGTGCCTCAAGAATGCGTGCGATCGTCACCGGCGCTGGCACCACCACCGCCGAAGCGCCAGCAGTCAGCGAGTTCATCAGGCCCTGCGGGTCGTAGTCTGGAAAGCTTATTAAGTCGGTAATCCCTACCCTCGCAGCAGAAACGGCCTTCGGCGACCACTGTCGATCGCCCCGAAATAACATAGGTACGTCCTGGAGCTCTGCCGGCAATTGATATCGGTGAGCCGCGAGCATAACGCTCAGGTTCTCTACCAGCAGAACCCTCTCTAGCCCATGCAGGTCGCTAGCCTGGACGTTCAGCGTGCCGCCACGGGGGTGTAGGTAGTCACCTGATGGCAGGAGAACTCTGCCCGATGGATGAGCGACCAGCACCAGCCCCTCGCCTACCGTCCGGCCACTGACCTTTTCGTTTCTGGAGATCGCAGCCAGAGCCAGCCTGTCCCCCTCGAGCGCTGCCGTGCTGTGCTTCAGCGGATCCAGGGACATGTCCTTTCTCACCAGCGCTAGCAGCGTCTGGTGATCCGCAGTAGTCAGCAGCAACGCCGATGTACCGAGCTTCGTCCCTACGCCGTAAAGCTCGTGGATCTGCTGCCAGGTATCCGTAAGAGTGATTTTGTCCTGGTGGCGCCGCACCGCATTCATGATCGCCGTCAGGTGGCGCTTATTGGTCAGCATGCGTTATCGCCTCAACACCCTATCCAGGGTCAACTCCAGGACACGTCGGTTCGCCGAAAACCGACTATGTGGTGCCATCGTCGGCACAAGGCGGTAGTTCAGTTTCTTACCGTTGGCTTTGGCGAATGCCGCCTGCAACTGGGCATAGCCATCCAGGGCGTAGAGCCATATCCCGTCAGGGATGTCGGGATCACCACAGTCTTGCCAGTAAGCGGTAGCCGATTGAGGTTTACCAGTGGCAATCAGCTCCCGAAGCATGGCCTCCAAGTGGACACGCACGAAGGGTTTTTCCAGCTCCTTTTCCTGATTGGCGCCTGAGGGGACAATTTTCGATTCACGCTCCTGGGCGGCTGCCGCTGGCGCCGCTTTGACCTTCGGTGCCGGCAGTGAGGCTATCAGCAACTCCAGCTGCTCAAGGTTCTCGCCGGCGTCGACGTCGCAGAACGCATTGCCGCCCAGTGAAAGTGGAGCAGCACCAGCCCAAACTGCAGCATCAAGTCGTTCAAGAAGTGGCTCAAGATCGATTACACCGCCGCCCTGCAGGTGAGCGTCGACGGCCTGGGCCACCTGGCGCATCTTGTTGCGCTTACGCACTGTCAGACTGAGCCGATCAAGCCGACCAATCATCTCGTCGAGAGCGAAGCGGTTGCGGGACACCGCACCCAACAGACCGTCGATAAGTTTGCCCCGCAGCGCCCGGTCGCTTCTTGTCAGCTGCAATAGGCCCGTGTGTGTAAACAGGCCCAACTTCTCGTGCAGTCGCTTGAGCCGGTCGATCGCATTTTTGATATCGCGGATCCTGTCGGTGAGCCGGACGGAGAATCCATATCCTCCCTCAATGAATGCTCTGGTGACGTTCTGCTCGTTTCTCAGGTGCTGCACCACCTGGCGGGTGGTATTGGTGACACGCCGCAGGTGGCGCTCGGTCTCGGCCGGATCGCCAGCTGCCTTGGCGCCATGGTAGGCCTCGCACCCCTCCTCAATGCTGATTAGGATCTCCTTGAGGTCAGGCGCTACGCGATCAAACCCTTGGATAGAAATTTGTGCGCCCACGTCGAGCAGTAGGCCACTGAGATGCAACAGGTCGCTGTCCTCCTCCACCAGGCCTTTGGACATGAGCCACGAGAGGCCCTTGGTCATACGCTCCGGGGGCGTGATGCCTGTTTCGTCGGCCAAGGCCATGGCTTCCAGCAGATCAGCGTTCGCTTTCAGGTGCTCGCCTAGCCTTACCCAGTCTTCTGCCTTCACAGTTCGAGGCCTCTTTGCTCCAACTGAGTCGAAGATGGATCCGGCTCCGGATCCAGGCTTAGGCTGCTGAACTCAGCCACCCAGGCCAGAATCATGTAGAAGTACCCCATCTTGCCAGTGGCCACGTAGTTCGCGGACTCACTACTGCGCTTCACCAGATAACCCGCGTCGGCCAGGGGCCGCAACACCATCGCCAATCGTTCTTTGTTGTCCTTGGCGCTCTTGGACTTGCTGAAGAACTCGTGGCCACTCAGGTCTCGCAGCTGATCCCTGTAGGTGGGATTGTTCTCGATGGCCTCGAGCAGATCCGAAAAGGACACCGTGTCGCCGGGCGCTAGGCACGCATCGGTACGCCCAGAGCGATTGAAGAGGCGGATGAACTCCAGGCAGGGCTTGAGCTGATCGCGCATCTGCACAAGTTGCATAGCCGCTGCAGCTCTATCCTTGGGGTCAGACAGATCGGCATACCGCGAAAAGTACGTGTCCGGGGCAGTTTCTTCACCGATGGTGCCCAGCTCCCGGCCAAGAGGCGCCAGCGCCGCCCTGACCTCTGCCTCAACACCAGGTGCGCGAAGCTGACGATGGAGCTCTGGATAGGCATATTGGCAGATGAAGCCACCAGAGAGCAGGGTTTCGAGGACATCGCGAATCTCGCTCACGATAGGTACTCCTCTGCGGCCAAAGCCTCATTCAGTTCATCCAGCTCCTCGTGCACGTCCAGGCCGTACTCCTTGACGACGATCGTGCCGGTATCAGCCTGCCTCTCCAAGAAGTAGCGGTTAGTGAACTGCCGAAGCAACTCCGGCGCACCACCTGGGAAGCATGCCAGCATGGAGATTCCCCTCTGGTTGAAGTAGTTGACCAAGGCCACGTAGTTCTCCGGCGAAAGCTCCAGAGCCTCATCAATGGGGATCGACATTAGGAAATCAGCGTCTTTACGCAGCAGCTCGAACAGGGAGACGTAGATCATTGCAACGATGATCTTGGTTAGGCCGGTGCTGCTAAGCTCAATCAGCTCTGAGTTGTTGGTAGCAATCTTCGTCCGGCCCTGGTCATTGCACGACACACTCACGTCAAAGCACTGCTCCAGGTCAGAGGTGAACTTGCCCTCATTGATCTGCCTGGCCACGTTCTCCAGAGCCTCGACGAAATTCTCGGTCGGCATGACGCCATCACCCATGGCTTGCCAGCGGCGATAGTGCTGATCGTAGGTGGATAGATCAGACCAGAAGGACATTTCTTGGATGCGGGATGTAACCCTGAACTCGAACTGTTTGATCTGGGCAAATGCGCCAAGCACCTCCCGAGCTTTCTGCGTCGCATCTCGGCCAAGCTGCTGGATACTCCGATGCAGCTCCAGCAGCTTGGTACGACGATCGCAAAGCTCATCAGAAAGGTTCTTCGCCTGCATGATCAGTTTCGTCTTCTGGTCAGGATGCGAGACGTCGATGTATTCCTGCAGGCTCGGTGCCGCCTCCAACCAAGCCAAGTCAGGCTCTGCTGCAGCATTACCGGCCTGACTAGCGATCTGTTCGATGGCAGCGCCTTGCGGCGTGTGCAGGAGTTGGCGCGTCCTGAACTGAGACAGGATTTGGCGATAGATCTCAGAGGCGGACTTATGGAACACACTGCGCTGGAGCATCAACCTAGTTACATCTTCATCGATATCCTGGGCAGTCAATCCATCTAACGCGACGCCGGGATCAACGATGTCGACTTGAGTAAGGCGATTGAGCACACCACGGAGTAACCTGGCCTGGGCCTCATCCTGCAGCCCTTCCTGGGCCAAAGCCTTGCGTTGCTCGGCAACCTCCCTAAGCCGGGCCTTGACCTCTTCGTTATAGTCAGCGATTTGCCTGTCAACCCTGGCGACCTGACCTTCAAGGTCAGACATCTCGGCGATTCGTATTGGGAGCTGCGGTAGCACGTCCACCACCCAGTTTCGATAACTCTCGATGATCGATCGCAGACCATTGATTTCCTTAATTTGTGACTCGAGCTGGCTTATCTCGCGCTCCAGTCGACGATTTTCCCTGTCATCAATGCCCTCACTACGGAGCTTGACCGACTTGTCGTTCTCGATGGACTGAAGCTCAGCGTTGAGGCCGTCGGTGATTCGCTGCAATGCCGCCCTGTGCCCCTCGGTCTGTCGCACACGCTCTTCAGCTAGGTCGTCACGTGCAGTCTTTTCATTCGTGGCCAGCTCCAGCATGTGCCGTCCGTGAACCGACTTCAGTTGCGCGATACTTCCGTCTTTCTCGGCCAAGACCCGCTGCGCTTTAGCAGTGCGTGCACCCTGCTCTTCGATGTAGGCGCTATGTTCATCCTGCGCTCGTTCGTACAAGGCCTTGCGTTGCTCACGCCGCGATGCGAGTTCAATACCGGCCTGACTCTCATCGTTCTGACACTTGCTCAACCGCGCAGCATGCTTCCGGAAGCGTTCTTCCAGAACACGATTCTGCTTATCCAGGCTATCGAAGTCGGCCTGGATGCCCTCAAGCCGAAGCGTCAGCGATGCAATCTCTTGTTCCAGCGCTTCATCGCTAGCGAACGTTGGGACTGATAGCCCCTGAAGCACCAGCTCAAGTCCATACAGCGATTGCTGGGGGGATTCCAGCATTGCAGGGTTCAGATCGGTTCGCAGGAGGGTCTCTACTGGTACCAGCCTGGCAATATTGTCTTTCCAGCTCGGGTGGTTCTTTCGCAAGTACCCAAGCATCGTCTCTGCACCAGCGTTCAGTTGGTCCTTCAAAGCGTCACGTAACTTCGCTGTTTCGCTACGCTGCTTATCAAGCCCCTGGAACGCAGACACCAGCTTGGACTGCTCGTCCTGCAGGCTCTTCTCCTCTACACGGGCAGCTGCCAATTCGTCTTGGAAATCGGCCAGGAGAGCAGCTTGGTCATCTATCGCGTGCTGAGCTGCGTCAAGGGCGTCTTGGGAGCTTGGAAGTACCTTCGTTTTCTTCAGGTGCTCAAGTTCAGCTGTTGCGCGAGCGGCGGCAGTGGCCAGCAGTTTGCGTTGCTGTTCATGCTCCTCAAGTTCAGTGCGGTGCTCCCTTTCGGTCTCTTCCTTACGACGGCGTAAATCGTCCTCAAGCTCATCTTGCCGCTTCTGGATAGCCTCCAGCGCAAGATTGTGCCGAGAGTGAGCCTCCTCTCGCTGCGCTGACGCAGCGTCCCTGGCTTTCTGAGCCCGCGCGTCATAGACCTGTCGTATGTCTAGGCCCTTAGTGTTGAGCTTGTTCAGGTGATCCTGCTTCAGATCACGTTGAGTTATCACCTCGCCGAAGTTGTCCGCTCTCGCTAGCAGCTCTGCCATTCCTGCCTGCTCATGCTGCTCCTTGGCCGACTCAATTTTACTTACCGAGTCAGTGGCCGCAGTGAAGTTTGCCTGCAGGTGGCCACGTTTATCTGCCAACTCTTGGCGCCGAGCGTAGGCGTCATCGTTTATGCGCGTCTCTCGATCAGTAAGCCCACTCAGAGCTTCCATTCGTGCAGCTTCGCACTCGCTCAGCCGCGTCATGAAGTGGTTTGCTCGGGCCTTTTGAATACCGAGCTGGCGCGTGGCTGCCTGGTGGTCAACTCGAAATTGGGACAGTGACACCACCTTAGGCCTCAACTCGTCCATGAGGAGATAACCGGCTCGGTTCTCCAGCACCTTGTTGAACGGAGCAGCGTTCAGGGTTTCCAGGGTGCGGCCGAGATCAGAGTTATCCTGCTCGAGTATCTCGGCCATAGTGGTCTTCATGGTGTCGAACGTACCGGCGCTGGCCAGGAGCGCGAGCGCCACATTGTCGATACCGTTGAAGTCAGTCCGCTTCGGCGCCAGCGAGAATGAAGGACGGAGTGCCAGGACCAGCTTTCGCTTTTGGGGATCTGTCAGCTTCTCCATGTGGGAGTAGCCGCTGTTGAACTGGATGATGTGCCGGTAGTGAACCGGCTGAAGCTCAGGGCTGCAGTCGATACCTTTCACTGCCAGATGGCGTATCAGCTCCCCTGCCCTGACCAATTCTCCGGACGTATAGTCCCGATAAAGCAAATCTGGCTCCCAGGCGTGTGCCACGAGGCGGTAGGCGTAGCTGTCACCACTGCGATGCATGATCGCGCACCGCGGCGCATTCATGGAGTTGGTGTACTCGAAGACGATATAGCTGGAGGCATTGGGCAGGTACCAGTTAGCAAAGCTTTCCCGGTTACTCCCTGCCTTGACCAACTGCCCTGGCGCCGCCCCGTAAAAAACGGGTATGAGCTTCAGGAACGACGACTTACCGATGCCATTTGTGCCGTTGACGCTGGTGTTCCCGCTGATCGCTATCTCAGCTTTGGCCCCCGCGCATAGCGAGTCGATAAGAACGATCTTGAGCAACTGAGACATCATTGATTCCTTTCAGATGGCACCGACACATCGATAGTCGGCTGATTTTTTTGGCGGTAACAAGTGTCCGCGACTTAGCAGGCAACGTCCCCGCAAGCCGGTCAGCCAAAGCCCTAGATAGCTTTTGCATACTCGTCCCCTTGGCTGGCGCTCAGATACGCAGAGATTTTGCTGAGAGCAGAGTCCCGGTGCTGTGCAGCAGTGACGTGGCGAGGATGACTTGTGCGGTAACACAAGGTATCGCCAAGATAAAACTCCCACAGCGCTTTCTTTATCAGTACTTCGCTGCGGTCGATCAGCCCATCCAGAGATCGTTTTAGATCCGAGTCATAACGCCAGCCCGTAACAAATATGATCGACTGAGGCCGAATGACCCTCAACTGCTCACGCAGCAACTGCATGGACAGCTCCTGCACAGCAGCAAATGATTTGGAGTCCTTCTTGGGTGAGCCCTTTTTATAGGCCACCGCAAATAAATTGCCCCAGCCAACCTCCTTACGAGAGCAGCCAAGTTTTGCTGCTGCATATTGGTGAAAACGACCAAAGCAGGATCGACCAGGCGGCATATCTAGATATGCCTGGTGCTTACGCATGGAATCCTCAATGTAGCCTCTCAGATCTCCGTCATGGATCTGCTTGAAAGAGCCATTCCAGGCGCGCGTCTCCATACCAACGATCATCAGCTTCATCGGCTTTTCTGCTGCCGAGGGCAAGAACACTCCGGTCAATCCATCGCTACAGCCATCAAACTTGGCCAGCATCTCTTGGCTAAGTACCGCTTGGTAGGCATCCCCAAGATGCTGTTTTATATGCACCGACTGCATTAGCACTACTCCCTGGTTACCAACCTCGACGGGCCCGAACCATAGCGTCACCACCGCCATTCGGCAGCCAGACGACAGATGGTCTGGACTGCTCCAACCGCAAAACACCGTCGCGGCAATTCTGCTCCTGACATCGCGTTCGATAAATGATCAGGTCATCCAGAAGAGCGAGTACAGAGGCTTTAAAACCCGACGCCTCGAGGGTTTCTAGATCAGCGTCCGAAAAGAAGAAGGAGGCTGCGTCGAGTCGATTTTCAGCAGTCACGCTATGGAACACGATTTCCCCGTCCACAGCTGCCCCCTCAAAAATTGCTCGCACAGTTGCGCCAACCGAAAACTCTCGAACGCAAAGTCGTACGACTCCTGCACACACCACCTCCTATGCCCAGACGCGCTTACTGCGCCAATTCGCTAGGCTCATGCTCAACCAAAGCCAGCTCAAGATCTGCTCGGTCCACCCAGGTTTCGTCCAGCTCACCTTTAACTGCCACCCCCAACTGACGGAAGTCGCTGACCTGTTTGACGAGATTGGCCTTGCCGCTGACCAGTTGATCACGCGCCTTGCGGTAGGCATCCTGGGCCTTGTCCAGGCTATTGCCGATGGCATCCATGCTGCCGAGGAAGGTGCGCAGTTTGTCGTAGACCTTGCCAGCACGCTCAGCCAGCTCGGCGGTGTGCTTGTTTTGGTCCTCGAAACGCCAGAGCTGGCGCACGATGTTGAGGCTGGTGAGCAAGGTGGTCGGGGTGGCGACTAGCACGTTCTGCTCGATGGCTTTCTGGAACAGAGTCTCGTCCGCCTTGAGCGCCTCTACAAAGGCCGACTCGATGGGCACAAACATGAACACCATCTCCGGCGCATTCAGCCCTGGCAGGTCGAAGTAGTGGCGGTCGGAAAGCTCCTTGATGCGCTGGCCGATGGCCGTGACGTGCTCATTGAGAGCCAGGCGCCGCTCGGCATCATCCTCGGCATTGATGTAACGGGTATAGGCGTTAAGCGAGACCTTCGCATCGATAATCAGGTGCTTGCCCTGCGGCAGGTAGACGATCACGTCCGGGCGTTGGCGATTCTCCTCGCCATTGATGCTGACCTCACGTTTGAAGTCGCGCCCGTTGACCAGGCCGGAGCGCTCCAGGACGTTCTCCAGCACCAGCTCGCCCCAGTTGCCCTGAGCTTTCTTCTGGCCCTTAAGTGCGGTGGCCAGGTCGTGCGCTTCCTGGGTGATCTGCTGGTTGAGCTCCTTGAGGTGCAGCAACTCCTGGGTCAGCGCGGCCTGCTGTTGGACATCCTTGTGGTGAATGTCTTCGACCTTGGTACGGAAGCCTTCGATCTGTTCACGGAAGGGTTTGAGCAACGCATCTAGAGACTGCTGGCTGTGTTGCGAGAAGGCTTGGCTTTTGGCCTCGAAGATTTGCCCAGCAATCTGCTCGAACTCCAGCTTGAGTTGGTCGCGGCTTTCCTTGAGCAACTGCTGTTGCTCGGCAAAGTGCTGCTGCTTCTGCTCCAGGCTGCTGCTGAGGGTGGCGTGCTCCTTGGACAGGTTGGCGAATTTGTCCTGCATCACCTCGTGACTGTTCTGCAGGCGCTCATGGGCCTGCTTGAGTTCGCTGTGCTGCTGCACGAGCTGACCATGCTGAGCACGAGCAGCGCTGGCCTGGCTTTGTGCTTCTGCAAAGCGGGCAAGCTGTTGCCTCTGCTCATCGCGCAGGGCAGTGAGCTCCTCTTGAGCGAAGTCGAGCTGGCGCTGCAGCTGTTCAGCATGGGCCATTTCCGCCCGTGCGGCGGCCGTTTGCTCACGCAGGTCAGCTTCTTGCTGCTGACTCTGCTGCTGCAACTGCTCCAGCTGTAGCTGGTAATGCTGCAGGGCGGCCAATGCCTCTCGGCGGCGCATGATCTGCCAGAACAGAGCCAGCGCCATCACGCAGACCACCAGCAGAGCGATGCTCACCACTGCCCAGGACATTCCGATACCGTTCACTGTGCTTCTCCTTTTCCGTGGCGGCTACAGCGCCAACTTGAATGACGCCATCAGAATATGTAGCTTTAAGAGACACATCTATTGTGCTTACTTGTACAGGTAAAGTTTTCGAGCAGATGGAGAGGCCATGAAACGCAAGCAAGCAATCGAATCCGTGCGCTGGGATCTGGCACTGCGCTACCGACTGATCGAAACAGTCGCCTGGTGGGAAGGCCGTTTGACTACAGGTCACCTGATGCAGAGCTTCGGCATCAGCCGGCAGCAGGCGTCGAAGGACATCAACACCTACATCAACGAGCACGCGCCGAAGAACCTGGAATACGACAAGCATTTGAAGGGGTATGTACCGAGCCGCCACTTCAAACCACTATTCATTGACGACAGCGCCAGCGCCTACCTGCATCTGCTTAATCAAAACTACGAGCGGGCACCTCATATCGACGGGCTAGCCCTGGCCTATGCGCACACCGAGGTGCTGGGTGTACCGGATCGTTCAGTCCGCCCGGAGGTGTTGCGCCCTCTGCTAAAAGCCTGCCGAGAGGGACTGCGGCTGGAGTGCGAGTATGTGTCTTTCAGCACCCCGGACGTTGAGACCAGGCTGATTGCCCCACATACCCTGATTTACACCGGCATGCGTTGGCATGTACGCGCTTACTGCGAGAAGAACGGAGATTATCGGGACTTTGTGCTCAGTCGTTTCCGCGGTGAGCCGGGGCTTATGGATGACCAGTCTGAACACAGCCGAGACCTAGATATTGGCTGGAATACCGAGCTCGCGGTGGTCATAGAACCCGACTCGCGCCTAAAGCCCGAGCAGCGCGCCATTATCGAAGCAGACTACGGCATGCAGGGCGGTCAGCTACTGATCGAAACCCGTGGCGCACTGGTGCAGTACGTGTTGCAGCGCTACCAGATCGACCCGACCAAGGTACATGCCAAAGCCACAGCGCAGCAGATCGTGGTAGCCAACCTCGATGAACTGCAGCCCTGGCTTTATCACTGATAGATGGAGCCTGTATGGCCGCTCACCCCCTGCTCTATACCCTGCATATTCAGCTAGAGCCATTGCAGCTCGATCCGCCGATCTGGAGGCGGATCAGGGTGAGTGGCGACTGCACCCTACGCAAACTGCACCACTTCATTCAGGCGGCCTTCGGCTGGCACAGCTGCCACTTGCATGAGTTCAGCAATGGCGTGAACAGCTATATGCCGCTGGATGCCGAACTGATGTACCAGTACGACGACGTGCTGGATGACCGAAAAACCAAACTGCGCCGAGTATTCAAAGAGGCGGACCGGCTGCGCTATCTCTACGACTTCGGCGATAGCTGGCAGCATGTGATTGCCGTGGAAAGCATCGAGCCCTCCGACTTCGCTGGCACCTGGTGCGAAGTACTCGATGGCGCCCGCGCCTGCCCGCCCGAGGACGCAGGTGGCGTGCCAGGTTATTTGGACTTGCTGGTCTCTACCCAACAGCCAAGCGGCGGCAACTTCGATCCCGAGCTGTTTGACCGGCGGGCAGCCAATGCTGCAGTGCAGCGGATATGCAATAACTTCTGGGGCTGAAGCCAGCAGCGCCAAGAGACACAAACTCTTAATCCGCAGTGCCGCCATAGGCCAGCCTGGCCAGTCCAAGCAGTACGGGCAGCACGAGCGCCAGTGGCAAAAGATCGCTAAGGGTGAGCAACAAGATCATAGGAGGTACTCCTGGTCGGTTGCCCCCAACCTAGCGAGAACCGCCCTCCAGGGCGATCTGTCTACTTTTCGCCTGTAAACAATCCACGCAGACCCCATACCCTGTCGACGAATGCGCCTTGCCGGAATGACGGAACCCTGATTACTGTATATAAATACAGTTATAGGTCAGCCCGCAATGAGCAACGCCCTTATCCTCGGACCGCTGCAGCGCAGCGGCACCGCCCTCCCCCTTTTTGATGCACGAGTCCCAGCAGGCTTTCCCAGCCCTGCGCTTGATCACATGGAGCACAAGCTGTCGCTCGATGCGCTGCTGGATCTGCAGGCCCCGCACACCTATATAGTCGCCGTCAGCGGTGACAGCATGGTCGGTGCCGGCATCTTCGATAACGACCACCTGATCGTAAGCCGCGCGCTGCAGGCCCGCCCCGGACACGTGGTGGTGGCTTGCCTCAACGGCGATGTGTTTGTGAAGCGCCTGGCGCAGGATCAGGGGCAATTCGTGTTGCGCTCGGAGAATCCCACCTACTCGCCGCGCTACATCCTTGAGCAGGATGAGCTGATGATCTGGGGCGTCGTCACCCATAGCCTACGTAATCACCTGAACTATGGTTGAGCCTGTCTACGCGCTGATCGATTGCAACAGCTTCTATGCCAGCTGCGAGCGGGTCTTTCGCCCCGACCTGCAACGCACGCCCATCGTAGTGCTCAGCAACAACGACGGCTGCGTCATTGCCAGATCCGCTGATGCCAAGCCTTTCGTGAAGATGGGCGCGCTCTTTCACGAGATTCGTGGCGACCTCAAGCGCCACGGCATCGTGGCCTTCAGCAGCAACTACGCACTGTATGGCGACATGAGTGAGCGGGTGATGACCATCCTGGAAGCCCGCTTCCCGAGCACCGAGATCTACAGTATCGATGAAGCCTTCGCCGATATGACCGGCCTTCCTGAGCCGTTGGAGTCGATCGGCCGTCAGGTACAGTCGGAGGTGAAACAGAAGACCGGTATTCCCGTCGGCATCGGCATCGCCACCACAAAGACACTGGCCAAATTGGCCAATGCCGCAGCCAAGCGCTGGCAAAAGCAGACCGGGGGTGTCGTAGACATTCGCGACCCCGTTCGACGTGACAAACTGCTCAAAGCCATGCCGGTTGAAGAAGTCTGGGGCGTAGGCCCGCGCATGCGCGCTCACCTTGAGGGCATGCAGATTAGAACGGCCTGGGACCTAGCACAGATGGACGCCTGGACATTGCGCAAGCGGTTCAACGTGGTGGTGGAGAAGACGGTGCGAGAACTGCGCGGAGTAGCCTGCCTGGAGATTGAGGGCGAGATCGAACCCAAGCAGGAGATCTGCTCCAGTCGTTCATTCGGCAAGCGACTGCGCGAGTTACCCCCTATACAGGAGGCCGTCACCAGCTATGCCATGCGTGCTGCAGAAAAGCTGCGTAACCAGCAATCACTTTGCCGGCAAGTGCGGGTCAGCCTACGCACGGGGATGTTCAACCCCGCAGAGGTAAAATATGCCAACGGCATCCTCTGCCAATTGCCCTACCCGACCGACGACAGCCGATTGATCATTAAGGCCGTACAGGCTGGGCTGAAGCAGGTCTTCCGAGAGGGATTCAGCTACGCCAAGGCCCAAGTGCTACTCCTGGATCTCTGTCGCAAAAATGAGTACACACCAGATCTGTTCGCACCCGAACAACCCGAAAAAACCAAGCGACTGATGAGCGCTCTGGATGCCATCAACAATCGCTGGGGACGTGGAACGCTGCAGCCAGGTCGTATTGCAAAACCAGCCGAGTGGGCAATGCGTAGAGAACTGCTCTCGCCCGCCTACACCACTCGCTGGCCTGAACTCATGGTCGCAAAAGCTAGATAGCCTTCATCCAAGCGCGTCGTCTTTGATCTACGACGGCTCAGCGCACCCTTACACAGATAGCTAGCACGTCCAGCTTCAAGCGCAGGCGAAGATCATCTTGGTTTGTAGGTGGCGACGACACGCCCCCACTCTTCAGCATGAGGCCAATGCCAGCGTGCCGCGCTGTAGGCTGGACCAAAATCGCCTCCACCCAAGTGCTAACAGAGGCCTCGCCACAGCTCATCGGACTCAACAACAGCTATAAATCTGCGAGCAGTAAACCCATCAGGAAACAATGAGTCCCGGCCATCGTCATCAACCTGGTCCAGCGGCCTCAGAAGATGCTTCTCGTCACGCAGAATGACCTCCAGCGCTTCACGGGAAACTACTTTGAACCCATCGATGGACTGTCCATCAAGCTCAATAGATGTATCGACGATCCAGGCCCGCAGGTGTGCCTCAGGATGCTTGCCGCAGTAGCCTAACCTGGAGCGCAGATGTTGATCAGACGCCAGAGCTCTGGCCACCGCATGACGCTTACGTCGGAGCTGCCAAGCGGCCTTACGCAATGTGTTGGTACGATGCAGCCAAACCTCATGGGTGGTCGAGCGGATATAACCTGACTTGACCTCAATGAGCAGCAGCAGGCCATCCCGTTGGCAGATCAAATCCACCTCGCCGGCATCCTCATCGCCTGTCACGGGAGGCCGATATCCCACCTCCACGACAAAACCTTGTAGTCGAAAGCTCTCTGCCAGCGCTAGCTCGACTCTCTGCGTTTCTGCTTGTACATCAGCTCTACGTGCATTCACACGCCGCAAGTTATTGATGGCAGCCGTCAGGTTGTTCTGCTGCGCACCAACCCAAGGGAATTGGAAGCTATATCTGCCGATTTTGTAGAAGGGCTGTTCGTATAGGCGTGGAGCCGGCATCCCTGGCTGCTGCTTCAATTGCTGAGAGAGCGTTTTGAGGTCACTGGTCCAGAACTTGAGAATGGCCTTGGCTGAATCAGCACTCCCCCGCGGATGTTCATCACTCACAGTCCAGCCTTTGATCCGGCGGATTTTTTCGTCCTCCTCTGACCAGGTCATCGGAAACCTGTTCTCGCCTGACAGCAAACCATCCAAGGCCAGCCGACCGAGCGCATGAGCAAGCACGCCCGACTCGTGTAAATACCCCAGAAATGGTTGGATGTACTGACTCTGAAAGAAAACCTGGGTCAGCTCGCTCGCCAGTAATACGTGATGAAGCTGAACCTGCGCGCCATCACTGAGAGAGATCCGGTCACCCAATCCATAAATCTGCTGAAGTTGCAGTTCGCTGCGAATTGCCTTGATGTATGCCAGCCGATTTAGCTCATGATTCTCCGGTGAACCGATAATTTGCTCGGCCAAGCCAGAGACGACGAATGCCTGAACAGCACGATTCATCCAGTAATGCCAAAGCAGATCACCCTTGCGCCCAGTCCGCTGCCACCGCTCTGCTCCGGCCTCAGAGTCGTTATAGATGACTGGCTCGCCAGGTTTTAGCTGGTAACGGCACTCCGGATCGAAGCAGAACCAGTCAATCGAACCCTCGTAGTCAATCCGCTCTTGGGTTGCCGTGATCAGAACAGCCAGCCATTCGAGATTTTCACGACACCTGGCCACATCCGCATTGGGCGACTCAGGAAAAATGATCGGTGACAGGTGACGCTTCAGCGACCGCCCGAGCCTGGACTCGGTCAGGCGAAAGTCCTCTTCTGAACACGACTGAAGCTTCCTCAGGATGATGCGATCGTATACCTGCCACTGAAGATCAGAGCGTTCATCGGAGGCATCTCCAGAAAACGCCTCATAGGCCAGCACACTGAGGTAGGAAAACAGTTCCAGCAGGGACAAGTGCTCAAGGTGCTTTTCCGCGCTGATAATCAGCTCATCAAATGGTTTGAGCTGACCCAGTAAGCGGTCACAGACACCGAAGAATACTTGCCACTCAATCCCGGTGAGCGAAGCGCGCAGTTCAAGCCAAAGCGGCGAAGCAGTACGCACAAACAGCTTCGAGTAACGGATCGCCCATCTGAGGCTCTCTGGGGCATTTCCAGCCAGCTCCAGCAGGCGCTCGATGCTGATTGCAGTGTCGAAGTGCAGCACCCGAGCGAGGGCAAGACTGGCCAACTCGGATTGAGCAACTGCATCCACATCACCCCAGAACGGCGCGGCAGCCAGGCCCATCGCCCGGTCGAGAGAGGAGAAGTTTTTACCTCCTGGCCGCTGATCCAGGAAATGATGCAGGCTCTCATCAAGGGCACAGCCCTTGCCGAGAGCAAACTGACTGCCCTCATAGACCGACAGGTAATGCTGCCGGCAATGCTCCCACTTTTCTGTCATCCCACAGCGCTCACGGCAAACTTAGATTCCTGACCAAAGCCTAAGCTATCGGCGGGCTTGGGCTCCAGAGACTCAGCGCAGGTTGGAGGCTCTATTTCGGCGGTATGACATTCGGGCTGAAAATCAGAACTCCTGATGGTATGGAGTGGTCTGTCAGGGGCACAGCTGATGAGCTTAATGACTCATCAACTTCCCCCTAATCATTCCCGGCACTTCGCTATAAGGGGTTCCTAGTCGACAACGCCAACCGGATCGACACCGGTGCGTTTGCGAGTATCAGCGCTGCCGGAAATCAGGTAAACGAGGTCACTTGGCTTGTTATTGCCAAGCTCTGCGACCAACTCTTCAACCGTAAATGCGCCCTCTTCTCCGGAGCGAATGAACGGGTAGAAGTGAAAAATATGAGCCTTGTAACCGCCCATTTGAACCGGGGCCATACCAGTAAAATACTCAGTCCGGCTACGATTCATAGCCATCACTGCGTGCCCCTTCCCGCCTGCCGCTGTCGGAATCGCCAGGTCGAAAGCGATGATATCCATGAAGCGAGATTCATCTTTCATTTGGGGGATCGAGCGCATTTGGCCGAGCCAATCACTCCAGCACGACTGCAGAGCAGTGCTTGCGTTGTATTTTTCTTGCGCTTTATAGCAAAGGAAGTGTGAAAAACTGGTGCGTGGATCAGAATTACGCACTGAAGATCCGACACTTGCGAGCGCTCCAACAGCTGCAAGCCCGCCCTTCCCAGAGCCCAGCCCCGCAGTAATAAGGGGATCAGATGAACCTGCTCCGCTCTGCGGACGAAGGTCGTCAGGGCCGCCATAGGTCGGACGCATATAGAGCGGCGTCTCGATAATGGCTACTTCAGTGGTGCTGATATAGGTCAGCCGCCCCTCGGGGTACCAACTCAGTTTGGGGTAGCCGAACAGAGACATTGCCTTTTCAGTCTGTGTTTCATGAAGGCTGAGGTCCACAGGCTGGGCATTAACCCAACGATCAAGTCCAGTTTCACGGGGTATGTAGGTAACGTTCATGCCATCGACTTGGGTTGTAACCTCGCCTGGGTAGGGGAGCATTACACCTGCGCACCCTTGCAGGCCTGCGACAGTTGCGGCGGTAAGAGCGATTCGAGTTGCGCGTTTTTTCATCATGGCATGGTCTCCCTTTGAGCCTATTTTCCACACGTTTCAGAGGATGCAATCCGCACCAAGGGCGGACCGATTCCGATTACATGTAAAACAAACCCGCCAGATGGCGGGTTATGATTGTGCCGCCAGCCTACTAGTGATTAAGCAGGCTGGACTAAGGCCTTCATGGCCTATCCCAGGCTAACTTATCGCTGGAGCAACAGACAGTCGCATGCGATCAAGCGTCGCCCCGGTCGGTATATAAGCTAATCCGCCATTTAGAACTCTTATCAGCCTAGGACTGCCGCACCAAAGCACGACGCGCGCCCCACAGTAACTTATATCCCTGAATTGCACCTACTAGAGGTGCGAGATAGATTGACGGAGCCTGGCGAGCAGCAACTAGGAATTCCCGCGTAAAACCATTCATTTCTGCCTCCTATCATTTGGGCCCAGATTTAAACACTGTCAAATTTTCTGCTGCGATGATCACTAACCATTCTTTCAACTATAGCACTACCGGCGACGAGAATCACTATCACCTACATAACCTCGCACCGCCAACAGCGCCGACCTTGAAGAGGGTACACTAGCCCTTAGCACCGACTGAATAGCCAGCCACTCCCAGCTATCCCGAAGTAGGTATTTATTAGATATCAACATAGAATGCGGGAGTATATTTTGCTCGAACATGAATAGCCGATCGGCAGCGATCCGAAGCAAGCCTCAAGCGCAGCACGCCATCTTTCATCTCGACTATTAATAATACCCCATCCTTTCTGGCCGAACCGCTAGGCAGAGCACTCATCAAGCATTCCAAAATCTCTTCTCTGAGAAGATCAACAACCAACATGGCTAGTGAACTCCCTAAGGCGGCACTTCCAAGATATAGAAAGATTTCACGGACAATCTTCCCAGGCGAGTCACTAAAACTACGCACATCTTTAAATGCAATACGTCCGGACAACTCACCCCCGCCATTTGCAGAACTAACTGATGGACAACTTAAGCTACCCAACTCATCAGCAACCTCTTCTAGGCGCCAGGAAATATAGTTTGCTACCTCTTGCACACTCTCCAGGAAAAGAACCTCGGAGTATGGGCCTGGAATATTCAATCGAAACGAACCTGCCAATCTCGCTCACCTATCGTATGAAACCCTGCCAAGGGCATGCCCAGTAAACCAAGTGCAAAAGGGTTCACTTTTATGCACCTACTCCAGCAACAGGCAAGGGCCAAGCTTAGTAATTTGGTTCACTTTTGTGCACCTTTTTACATCTACCTAGCCCACTACAGAATGACCTCCCACGCCTAGGACAACACTAAAATGATACCTCATGCCTCCAATACGCAATGCACCTGCTCAACAGAGACGGTTTTTTTTGTTGGCCTCGAAGCCCCATACGCCGTGCACTTTCTCCGGATACGTGCGTGACAAAACCAGCGACAAACTCATCAGGAGGGTTGCACTGGTTCTAGCCTCTGTGAAATCATCAAGGGGTCCACTCAGGCTCATGAGAGCCTGCAGCAATGGCTAGCTGGTCCACAGCACTTCAGGTAACTACATCGATGCGACATGCGTCGACTGCAGACCAAGACCTAATGGCTTTGCCCTCCTAATGTGAGCAACGCGGTCCTAATTGGACAGCCTGTTTCTATCTCGATATCTAGCAAGCCGTCTTTTGCGCTATTAGCCGCAAAGTACTGCTACGCAAATCTATCCCGTGCGGTACGCCGACCATTTATGTTGGTTAGCTACTCACCAACCCGGTGATCCCCTCTCGTATCTCCGCTCTGCGGAGCAGCTGTGTGACACACAGCCTCGGACTATGAGAAACAATCACGCGAGAATCATTAAATGCGGCGGAGCGTCGTCAGCCCGCCAGCCGTTCTCCGCCGTCCGCCTGGGACACAAACGGCCGTGCATTTCCGGTGCAACAACCCTCTCCGGGTAACGCACCTATCAAAACCCGCAGCCAGATGCAGGGAACACTCCCTGTTAACACTAACCAACTCCTGGCGGAGCTGGGTGCGACCCTTATAAGAATTTCTATTACCCCTCTAGGGCATTAGCCCTACAACCTTCTATGGATCGCCATTTATGCCACAACACTCGAAACACGCATCAAAAAACATGGGATACGGACGAGACCCAAAATACGCAGCCAAAAACAAACTAAGAGATCACTTCAATTCCGGCCACTACGCCACCACTATCACACACAGCGAACGATTCAAACTATTTATTGACTGGATAGAAGAGCATCACAAAATAAAAGACTTACGGGACATAACCAACAGCCATTTACTAGCGTACTCAGAACATGTCAAGGCACTAATGAATGACGAGAGAATTGCTGTATCAACCGCTCACAATCGAATCTCATCATGCAACGTCGTTCTAAAAATAATGCGAGGAGACAATCATATTCGCATAGATAAAATTGCTAAAACCTTAGAAAAGAAACGCTGCTACGTCCGTAGCCAAGCTCCAGATAGGATTGATCTCGACGAAATACGCAAAGTCCAACACCAACTGAGAAACAGTGGAAAAATCCGACTTGCCGCCATCATCGGCCTCACACGAACATTAGGAATGCGCCTCAGAGAGGCAGTTTTATGCGACCTCCAGCGCTTAAAAAGGGAGGCTCAAAAATTTGGAAAAATTAATATTCAGGAAGGTACCAAGGGCGGACGAAAAGGATCTCACGCGCCAAGATGGATTAATATTACAGAATACGCCGCCGACGCTATTGATTTTGCAATTCTCGCGTCACCACCCAACAGCAAAAATCTTCTTAACCCGAATGAAACATATATTTCATTCATACGCACAGTAGTCAGACACAAAGGCATAAATCTTGGAGGCTATTGCATCCGCAAAATCCATGATCTTAGAGCCGCATATGCCTGCGAGCGCTATGAGCAAATCACAGGACACCCAGCTCCTGTAATTGAAAAGCGACTAGCCATGTCAAAAGAGGAACTTAAAATGGACAAAGAGGCGCGTAGAATCATCAGCAGAGAGCTTGGCCACGAGAGGATAGAGATCTGCAACTCCTACATTGGGAGTTGCAAAAAATGACCTCAACAATGGAGATTTTTATTGCAGGCGTGCTCAAAGGAGCACCCGCAACTCGTAGACGCCATATACAACGAGCAAACACAATTAAACTGGCAATCGAATCACGATGGAATATTCGTCACCCAGCCCAATACCAGGTAAAACACCTGCGCTGGTTTCTATCGGAGCACACCAAGCTCGATAAACCTAACGCTCGATACCAGTATTGGTTGACCGTGAAACTGATAGTGCAGAGACGAGACAAGGTGGCTGACTGGCTGCCCCTACTTAAGGGGGAATGGGACTCTCCCTGCCAGAACGAGCGAACCTGATCCAAGAAGCCTGTGAACAATTGACGACCTGGGAACCCAGCGCCCGATGTTACAGACAATAAACACACGCTAGCCGAAAGACTTCATAAACGGCTCAGCGCAATTTCTGATTGCAGCAACTACATGCGGAGCCTGCTCGCACAGCTCGATCGAGCGGGACAGCACTCGCTCTAGGGCTTGCAACTGCTCGCGAATGACATCCTCCGGCCGAACCACATCACACGCTTTGGCGAACTCCAGCAATCCCTGCCTCGACGCGAATAGTGACTTGTTGCCAACTAGATCCAGCGCCAATACATCCTCTGGAATGTAGGCCGTGGTATTGACGATGTCGTAGGCCGGCGCCAGCCGTGCATCGCGCTGCGTAGGGTCGGAATACAGCAGCCCGAAGTTCTTAAGGTGGGCATCACCGTTCCCGAGGATACAACTCAGGCTCACCATGGCAAACAACTGCGCCAGTGAACCCTGTACCTGTTCAGGCGGACAAAACAGGCGGATGGCCTTGGCGATAGCCGAATAACTCTTGCTGTATTTCTGCTCTGCCCCCAGCCCCATCAATGCGGCCATATCCTCGAAACCGATAGGGTTGAGTTGTTCATCCCGGTCGAAACGGCGCATGACGAACAGCTTGGTATTGTCGGACAGGTAGAACTCCGGCACTGCAATCCCGGCCTCCCTCGCCACGGACATGCAGAGGAACTCGTTGATCGCCAACCCGTGAAACTCATCCCGACCGCTCTTGATGATCAGGTCAGATGTCTTCGAGGTAAAACGCTGCGGCGCTGCGTCATGCTGCTCTGGTACCAGCACCTTGGGCTGCACGCCCGAAATCCCAGCGCGCAGAATGTAGCGATCTACTAGGCCAGCAAAAATATCTTCTGCACCATCCCAGGCCAGGATTTCCTCCAGCTTTTCCCCAGGAAACTGCTGCCTTCGCAGTAGCGCATCTACCTCTGCTGAGCTCACCGCGACACGCCCAATGGGCGAGCTGCTGCCGGACAGCGCCAGCAGCAACATGGGATCGACATTCGCCACCTTGGCCAGACGATTGCGCAGCTGCTCAAGGACATATCCTTCCGGCAGGTTCATCTGGAAGATCGGGTGCAACTCCCGGTGGCGGTATTCATCCAGGCGCACAGGCATCAGCAAACTGATCGCTGCCTGTGCCCTGGTCTCTTCCCGGTAGCGAAACAGGTAGTCCCCAGCGGAGCTGAGAATCCTCCCGCTCTCGCCCTCTGGCGTTGCCACTTGCAGCAGGACTGTCATCAGTCGAACACTCCCTGAATCTCGTCCAGCGTGGGCATGGCCGCGGGCACCAGTGCGAACTCACAGTCCAGAGCTCCCAGAACTCGTGCATAGGCAGTCATGCCTACCGACAAATCGCCCTTCTCGATGGCGATAACCTTCTGCCGGGTGATGCCCGCGAGGGAAGCCAACTTGGCCTGGGTCAGGCCGCGATTCAGGCGGCGCTGCCGAATCTGCTCGCCAAGACGGTACGTGATTAGGGAGAAATCCATGTTCTGTATACGTGACAAATTAAATTAAATGTAACGTATACCTAACCTGACAAAAAATCAAAACTGATCCGCTCAGTTGCTAGATCAGGCGCAGGCTTGCACTGGAGCCACTCCCTGCCGGGCTGCGGCCAGAGGAAAGTTACTTCTGCGAGATGCCGGTGCCAGCCCTAGCTTTGCCGCACTTGCCTGACCTGGCTTGCAGACAGTCGCCTATCCAACTGCCTGCAGATCAATCCGCCGATGGTACCCAGGACAATCAAAAACAGCGGCACACCAACGACTACGTATCCCAACGGATCCATCTGCTTACCCCCTTTCGAACCTAAAGACATTGGCAACTCACCCAGTTAGCCCAAACAGAAATTACTTCTGCCCCCTTGTTATAGGCCTCAAAGCGACTCCACATGCCCATTTCTCACGATGAGTCGCTACTGGCGCTAGCTTGCGCTTTCCAGAAACAGTGGAAACTGGCCTATAGAAGTTACTTTCCCCCTCACCTTATAAGCCAGATGCTCCAGCCCCACAGCGTGGCGTACAGCATCACATTATGGAGCACCCCATGGTCCTGATTACTGGTTTGATCGTCGCATTTCCCTGCCTGATTTATTGGGTATGGAGGCAGGAGTGCGCCCTGAGGAAACGCCTGGATCAGCAGTGGGAACAGCTGCCGAGCGTGAATACGTACCTAAATCGGCTCAAACGGGATGGAAAAGCAGGCATTTCGTGCTTGCTCTGTGGGTCTAGAAGCATTCGTCAACTGGGCTGGGCTGCAAAAAATGACCCTCGTCGCCTACACAAGTGCAATCACTGCAACACAACTCTATATCGGAGCTGTAGTTTATAACAAAAATAGAACATATATGATTTTATATATTCTATTTTATTCTTAAGCCTGACCCCGAAAAGGGGTCAAACCTAGGCCCTGACCTATGCCGTAGCCTCACATCATGTCCTCGAAGCAGAGCCATCTCCGGCCTGCGGAAAACCCAAAAGAGGGCTATACGATGATTTACGTAGTCAACACCATCACCCAAAAGGTTGTTGAACAAGGCAATGACATGATCACTGCCGCAGGGATTGACACTGAAAGCTTCGGTCTTATCTGTGTCCTCGATGAGGACGGTCGTGCTCATGCGATCTGGCAATACTCGAAAGAGTTGCAGAACGGTGAGATTTTCATCGACCTTTTGGATGACCTTGGTGGTGATTATGAGGTTGAACTGGATTACGCGACTAAAGACTTCGGCATTGAGCTCAGCGCTACTCAGAAATCCATTTTCAATGAAATCGAGCCTAAGCTTGGGATCCTCCGCCGAATCTGGTACGTAACTGACCAGCTGGAAAAAATCGCTGACACTATCTAAACCATCCTATTAATGAGCTGCGCCCCTGTCATGGGGCCAGATAGAAATATACCTCCCCAAAAGGGAGGTATATCTCAAGGAACAGAAGTGACATGAGTTGCTCTGTTTCCGCTTAGGCCACCTCAAGCCTATTCATCCAATAATCGCATCAGCCTTAACTAGCTGACTGCTTGCCGCAACGCACAGTAATTACACATACCGGCACTCTCCAAATGCCAACCGGCCAAAATTACTGAGAAGGCAATTAATATCTCCAAGTCTATTTATCTACGAGGAGGATATATGGGCAAAATTTCGAGAAACTTATATGCAGCAATTAGAGCAAAAAACGGAAGATCGTTTCATTAGGCTCCCAGAACTCATCCACATTACCGGAAGGAAGCGCTCCACAATTTACCGAGATATCAAGGAAGGCACCTTCCCCAAACAATTTAAGCTTGGCTGCAGGTCTGTTGGATGGCTTAGCACTGAAGTTTTCATGTGGATGAAGGGCCAGAACCGCGCATAGCAGATTGCGCCCCAAAACCTAGCAGTAAATAGCAAGGCGCCGACATAAGATTGTTAATGTCGGCGCCTTAATTTTTCACAACCCACTATCAAATTACCGACACCAGCTGCAACGAGACCCACCCACTTGCATTTCCAAAAAAAGATGGAGACTTAGCATATCTAAGGAAAATTCACAGCTAACCCAGCGGGTCATAGATATGAGAAAACTCAGACTACTGCTCAGCAAGATTATTACCATGCTATCCAAAGAATCACCCAACCTTGGATACAAAACGATAATCTATCCTAACCCTGGTCAGCCGATTGTTATTTACGACTCGCTATATCATGGACAAGTCGCTTCAGAGCAGCAGCTCAGCGAGATTTCTAAACTCTGGGAAGTTGATAAAGAATTTTTTGACGATATGAACACAGCCGATTTACGCTACCTAGCTCCAGAGTTTGGTTTTCCTACCTTGGAAGTAAATCCATGTACAGGCCTACCGATGTTGAATGATGCAATTGACGTAGCGGGGAATGTTTACGGCATGCATTACAGCGAACCAGATCCTCTGTGAGTCGCATAGGTATTGGATCGCATATGCTGGTGGGGAGTAGGCTCTCGCCACAATGCCTATCCTCGTCTCCTCCCCCGCTAACCTCATCCCACCTGGTCGTGTACCTTGGGCTCCGCATTTCCCGACGTGTAGCACAAGGGCATTGCAGGACAGACGGCAGATACCAAAAGGCCCGCCATTAGGCGGGCCTTTTGGTGCTACTTGCTACCTACTGCCAGCTTGCCGCGATAGCTACATTCAGCTGATCACGCTGCGCCTGCGCCAGATTTATCTCACCTCCTGCCGGAGCCCCAAAAGCAGCCATAGCGTTAACGAGGTTATCCACCTGATTGGCGTAGAGGGTCGAGCTTCTAGCTTGAATAGCGTCTAGCTTCTGGGCTGAGTTCTGAGCGACCCAAACCTGGACCCAAAATTGTGTGAGCCAAACCTCACAGAGCCAGACTGCTACGTAAAAATCACCTTAAGATGCCTCCAAAATCTAGACCTCTTTATGATGTCCGTTCACTCTCCAGAGCAGACTGGATACTAGCTAAATAGTGAGCCTCGCAGGACCGACCAGCTCAATCGCTACGATCAGCCATTCGAGACCGGTAATTCATCGAGCTTTACGATCAACACCAGAATTGCACCTTGGTGATTTACTCCCCCTCATCATCGAGAAGCCAAATCCACGTCTCTATTTGACGGATTTCGGATCCAGCCGAGGAAACAGTTTCGGTCGCAGAGGTAGCAGCGGAGCAAGCAGATGCCTTTGTACCCCAAGAAATTGCCGATGTCAGGCAGCGCAAACCGGCGATATCGTCCGACACAGAGGACAACCCGGAGCTAGTGCAAAGGAAGCTGACAACGCCTCACTGGCGGTTTCCTCTTTCCTCAGGCTCTTACAAACCGAAAAGGAAGCAAAAATCGGGTAGGAGGCGGGGTCGCCCCCGCCGTCCTCCCACACCACCGTACATACGGTTCCGTATACGGCGGTTCCTGCCTACTGACAGACTGCGTCAGCGAGCTTGGTTCCGTTGATGTGTCGCCTGTGGTAACTAAGCGCCCAGACCGGCCCTCGGAGTTTCCGACTCCTACCTCCTGATGGTCTCGACCGCCGCTGTTCACGACGTTTCTGCTTTACGCTCCAACAGAGAGCACACCTGACTATCCACTCATGACAGGTTCAGCCCTTCATCGCTCCGGTTCCGAGCAACTACTACGGCCTCGGCTGACTTCTGTTCGCCCATCCCGCCACCTCTCGGTGCCGGTAGCACGTGGCAGGCCAAACAGATCTCCCAGGGTAATTCGCGCGACCTTCCTGCTTATGCCTGTCGGATTTACGTCGTAGCGTTCCGTGCAAGTATCGGGCTTTGGCAATCGTTGCTACCTCACCCCGCTACGCCGCCTCTATCCGCTTCCTGTACGTCAGACCAGCATTTTGCCTCGGGCTTCCTTCAGATTCGCGGTCACCCGCGACACCCTTGCCTTCAGCTAACACTTCCCCTTGCCGGGTGTGTAGAGGACTTTCACCTCCAAATCGTCCGACTCACCACCACAGTGAGCCGAACAGCGCCAGTCACGGCACTACGCGCCATGCCTGGCGCACAACGAAAAAGCCCTGCACAAGGCAGGGCTCATCGTAAATCACTTGGGGAAGCACTCGGATGAAGCTTAGTGATTGCATGTAGGAATCTACTGCTCACTTTCACCCCCGCCAAGGCGGGGAATACATACTACGTCAAACCCAGATTGCTCAGGATTTACGTTCACCCCCGCCAAGGCGGGGAATACACATTACGCCAAACCCAGATTGCTCAGGATTTACGTTCACCCCCGCCAAGGCGGGGAATACACACTACGTCAAACCCAGATTGCTCAGGATTTACGTTCACCCCCGCCAAGGCGGGGAATACACACTACGTCAAACCCAGATTGCTCAGGATTTACGTTCACCCCCGCCAAGGCGGGGAATACACACTACGTCAAACCCAGATTGCTCAGGATTTACGTTCACCCCCGCCAAGGCGGGGAATACACACTACGTCAAACCCAGATTGCTCAGGATCTACGCTCACCCCCGCCAAGGCGGGGAATACACACTACGCCAAACCCAGATTGCTCAGGATGTGCGTTCACCCCCGCCAAGGCGGGGAATACATTCCAAGTCGCGTACAGGTTTCCCCGGACTAACGCTTACCCCAAGCAGAATCCATATTAAGCACTCCCGCATCCATGATGCAATGACTATCGCGGAGAAAGGCCAAATACCCTCGCCAGTCGGACTCGAAAAAATTGCCATTAGCCCTACCGTCCGCCCCGGAAAAACCAGTGGCACAAAAAGTGGCACAAAAAGTGGCACAAAAAATACCGCCCCAAGAAAACAGCAAGCATAAAAAAATCCAGTCACCGTTAAGTGACTGGATTTTTTAGGGTTTTTTGGTCGGGACGGAGTGATTCGAACACTCGACCCCTTGCACCCCATGCAAGTGCGCTACCAGGCTGCGCTACGCCCCGACTGACGCCAACAGCACTGCTGAAAGCGGATCGCACTATACATTAAGCATCTGAAAATGTGAAAGTTTTTTAGATACCAGATCGACTACTTTCTCAGCACCTGAAGAACCTCTTCCAACTCCGAGATCATCTGCCGAATGAGCTGCTTGTACTGAGTGGTGTCGTCGCGCGCTTCGTCGCCGGACATGCGCTGTCTGGCGCCACCGATGGTGAAGCCTTGATCGTACAGCAGCGCACGAATCTGACGAATCATCAGGACATCCTGCCGCTGGTAGTAGCGCCGATTGCCGCGCCGCTTAACCGGATTGAGCTGAGGGAACTCCTGCTCCCAGTAACGCAGCACGTGAGGCTTGACCGCACAAAGCTCGCTCACCTCACCAATGGTGAAATAGCGCTTGCCGGGGATCGACGGAAGCTCGTCGTTATGACTTGGTTCCAGCATAGGCCTCGACTCTCGCTTTGAGTTTCTGCCCTGGACGGAACGTCACCACGCGACGCGCCGTGATAGGTATCTCCTCACCTGTCTTCGGATTGCGACCCGGCCGCTGACGCTTGTCGCGCAGGTCGAAGTTGCCGAACCCGGACAACTTGACCTGCTCGTTATGCTCGAGCGCCTGACGGATCTCCTCGAAAAACAGCTCCACCAACTCCTTGGCCTCGCGCTTATTCAAGCCCAGCTCTTCATATAGACGTTCCGCCATTTCAGCTTTCGTCAGAGCCCCCATACGCTATTTCCTTAACGTGGCGTTGAACCTTTCTTCCAGGGAGGTGAGGATTTTCTGCATCGCACCGTTCACCTCATCGTCGTTTAGAGTGCGCGATGGGTGCTGCCAGGTCAAGCCGACTGCCATACTTTTGCTAAGGGGATCAATACCTTTCCCCTGATAGACATCAAATAGCTTGAGGTCTGTCAGATTCTCGCCCGCAGCATCACGAATGCAACTCAGGATGTCTTCGGCCGCGATCTCCCGCCCGACCAGCACAGCAAGGTCACGCCGGACTTCCGGGAATCGCGACAGCTCCGTGAAGGAAGGCATCCGCCCCTCGGCAATCTCGCTAAGCTTCAACTCGAACATATAGACTGGCTGATCGATACCCAGGGTGCTTGCCAGCTCAGGATGGAGACTCCCCACGAATCCGACCAGTCGGCCGTCGCGCTCGATACGCGCGGTCTGCCCCGGGTGCAGTGCCGGATGTTCTCCCGCAACGAAACGATAGACGCCAGCATTTCCGGCAAAAGCAAGCAGCGCCTCGACATCTGCCTTGATGTCGTAAAAGTCCACCGCCTCGCGCGAGTTCGTCCAACCCTCTGGCTGACGGCTCCCGGTTAACACGCCAGCCAGCACGCTTTCCTGCTCAAGCTCTTTTAACTGACCAACAAAGCGCAACCCCGCCTCGAACAGGCGCACGCGTGGTTGCTGCCGGTTGAGGTTGTACTGCAGCGCCTTGACCAGCCCCGGCCAAAGCGATGCGCGCATGGCCGCCATATCAGCGGAGATCGGGTTGGCAAGCTGCAACGGCTTCATGTCAGGACTGAACAGCTCGAACAGCTTGGGATCGATGAAGCTGTAAGTGATCGCCTCCTGATATCCGCGGGCGACCAGTAAACGCCGAAGCAAAGGAAGCTCGGCACGAGCCTCGGGCTTTGCCTCAGGTGCAAGCCGGGCCTGCGGATAACGCACGGGCAAGCGGTCATAACCATACAGCCGACCCAGCTCTTCGATCAGATCGACCTCAAGACTGATATCGAAGCGGTGACTCGGAACACCGACTTGCCAGCGACCTTTAGCCTCTTCGATAACCACCAAGCCCAAGGATGTCAGCAGGCGCACCACTTCGGCGCCATCCATTTCCAGCCCCAGCATCTGGTTGATGCGCTCAGCGCGCAAAGTTACTGGAGCGACTTTCGGCAAGTCGTCTTCGCTGACCACCTCAATGATCGGCCCCGCCTCGCCGCCAACGATATCCAGTAACAGACTCGTTGCACGCTCCATTGCCTGACGGGCGAGCTGCGAGTCGACGCCCCGCTCGTAGCGATGGGACGCATCGGTGTGCAAACCGTAGGAACGAGCTTTGCCGGCCAACGCAATGGTGTCGAAAAAGGCACTTTCGAGGAAGATATTCTGGGTAGCGGTGCTTACGCCGCTGTGGTCTCCACCCATGACACCCGCGATGGCAAGAGCGCGCTGATGGTCTGCAATAACGAGCGTATCCGCACGCAGAGTGATCTCCTGACCGTCGAGCAATACGAGTTTTTCGCCCTCTTCAGCCATTCGAACCCGAATACCGCCTTTGATCTCGGCAAGATCGAAGGCATGCAGGGGCTGACCCAGTTCGAGCATTACGTAGTTGGTTACATCGACGATGGCATCAATGCTCCGGATATCGGAGCGGCGCAGACGCTCAACCATCCAAAGCGGCGTCGGGCGCGACAGATCAACATTACGGACAACACGCCCGAGATAACGCGGGCATGCCTTGGGAGCCAGGACCTCGACTGGACGTGTGTCGTCATGATGCAAAGGCGCCACGGCGAATTGCACCGGACTGACCAGTGAGCCATAAATCGCACCAACTTCACGAGCCAAGCCAGCGATGGAGAGGCAGTCACCACGGTTTGGGGTCAAACCGATTTCGATACTTGCATCGTCAAGACCGAGATACTCACGAAAATCAGTACCGACCGGCGCATCGCCGGCCAGCTCCATCAGTCCGCTATCGTCACTCCCCACCTGCAGCTCGGTTTCCGAGCAAAGCATGCCATTGGATTCGATACCGCGGAGCTTGGCCTTCTTGATCTTGAAGTCGCCCGGCAATTGAGCACCGATCATTGCAAACGGAATCTTCAGGCCAGGCCGCACGTTCGGGGCTCCGCAGACGACCTGAAAGGTTTCACTTCCATTGCTGACCTGACAGACCCGAAGCTTGTCGGCATCAGGATGCTGCACGGTCTCAAGGACCTCACCAACAACCACACCGCTGAAGCTGCCAGCAACGGGGGCAACAGCATCCACCTCAAGCCCGACCATGGACAGCCGAGCGACCAGCTCCTCGCGGGAGACCTGCGGATTTACCCAGCTCCGCAGCCATTGTTCACTGAATTTCATCCTGTTCTCCTAATAGTTCGTTGACGGGCGGCGGTACTAGCGAAATTGCGCAAGAAACCGCAGATCGTTATCGAAGAACAGGCGCAAGTCATTGACACCGTAACGCAGCATAGCGAGACGCTCGACACCCATACCGAAGGCGAACCCGGAATAACGCTCCGGATCGATTCCAGACATCCTCAATACATTCGGATGCACCATGCCGCAGCCCATTACCTCAAGCCAGCCGGTCTGCTTGCACACTCGGCAACCCTTGCCGCTACACATCACGCACTGCATGTCGACTTCTGCAGAGGGCTCGGTGAACGGAAAGAAGGAAGGCCGGAAGCGAACACCTAGCGGCTTCTCAAAGAACACCCGCAGGAACTCCTCAATAGTGCCTTTCAGATCGGCAAAGCTAACGCCCTCGTCGATCAGCAGCCCTTCGACCTGATGGAACATGGGGGAGTGAGTGATATCGGAATCGCAACGATAGACGCGGCCAGGGCAGACGATACGAATGGGAGGTTGACGTGATTCCATGGTGCGCACCTGAACCGGCGAGGTATGCGTGCGCAGCAACATGTTGGCATTGAAGTAGAAGGTATCGTGCATCGCCCTCGCCGGGTGATGCCCCGGAATATTCAGCGCCTCGAAGTTGTGGTAATCATCTTCGACTTCGGGACCCTCTGCCACGCTGTAACCAATGTGGCTGAAGAACTGCTCAACGCGCTCCAAGGTACGAGTTACCGGGTGCAGTCCGCCGGACGCCTCGCCGCGTCCAGGCAGTGTCACGTCGATTCGCTCGGCTGCCAATTTAGCATCCAAGGCAGCCTTTTCCAGATCAGCCTTGCGAGCATTCAGCACATCCTGAACACTGCTCTTGGCCGCGTTGATCAGCGCACCGGCTTGCGGACGCTCCTCAGCAGAAAGCTTGCCCAGCGTTTGCATCAGCTGAGTGAGTTCGCCCTTCTTTCCCAAGTACTGAACGCGTACCTGCTCGAGAGCACCGATATCCTCGCTTTGTTGCACAGCCTCTAGCGCTTGGGAGACCAGTGCATCCAAATTTTCCATGTACACAACCTCCAGAGGTTCTTGCAGAACCGCGCCGGTCAAACGCCCTTATTGGTCGCCGCCATACGCATTTTTGCAAAAGCCCCTTCCAGATACGAAATAGGGGAAGAGCACAAGGCTCTTCCCCTATTGATGACGTTGCAACGAACCCGAGAGTCCGGATTGTCGGGGCTTAAGCCAGAGAAGCTTTGGCTTTCTCGACAATCGCAGCAAACGCCGCTTTTTCGTTCACTGCCAGATCGGCCAGAACCTTGCGATCGATCTCGATGGCCGCCCTTTTCAGACCGGCGATCAGACGACTGTAAGACAGACCGTTAACACGAGCACCAGCATTGATACGAGCGATCCACAGAGCGCGGAACTGACGCTTGCGCTGACGGCGGTCGCGGTAGGCGTACTGGCCAGCCTTGATTACCGCCTGCTTGGCGACGCGGAATACACGCGAACGCGCTCCGTAGTAGCCTTTGGCGAGTTTCAGAATTTTCTTGTGACGGCGACGGGCAACGACGCCACGCTTAACACGAGCCATGAGTTATTCCTCTGAGTCTTGACCGGATCAACGAACGCGCAGCATGCGCTCCACTTTTGCAACGTCGGACGGGTGCACTTGCGAGCAACCGCGCAGCTGACGCTTACGCTTGGTGGACATCTTGGTCAGGATGTGGCTCTTGAAAGCGTGCTTGTGCTTGAAGCCGTTAGCAGTCTTCTTGAAGCGCTTCGCAGCACCACTTTTAGTCTTCATCTTTGGCATGTTCGGTACTCCACATTGTGGGTGATTACAAATAACCGCAAGGCCTGCCAGTGCCCTGGGGGTTACTTTTTCTTCTTGGGAGCGATGACCATGATCAGCTGGCGTCCTTCCATCTTCGGATGCTGTTCGACCGAGCCATATTCAGCGAGATCGTTTTCGACCCGCTTCAACAGCTCCATCCCCAGCTCCTGATGGGCCATCTCACGGCCACGGAATCGCAAAGATACCTTGGCCCTGTCCCCGTCACTCAGGAAACGCACCAGGTTGCGTAGCTTGACCTGGTAGTCCCCTTCTTCCGTCCCTGGACGAAACTTTACTTCTTTAACCTGAATCTGCTTCTGGTTTTTCTTCGCCGCAGCAACCTGCTTTTTCTTCTCAAACAGATGCTTGCCGTAATCCATGATCCGACAGACCGGAGGATTTGCATCGGCGGAAATTTCAACCAGATCCAGCTTGGCTTCTTCAGCTACTTGCAGCGCTTCATCAATCGAGACGATGCCAATCTGCTCGCCGTCAGCACCAATCAAACGGACCTCACGAGCCGAGATATTCTCGTTGATCGGGGCCTTGGGTGCAGCTCGTTTATCCTGTCTCATTTCACGCTTAATAGTCATTACTCCAATTCTTGGCGACCACGCCGGGAAACCGCCTGTGTCAACATCTGCGCGAACTGCTCGAGGGGCATAGAGCCCAGATCGACGCCATCACGGGTGCGCACAGCAACGGATCGTGTCTCAACCTCCCGATCCCCGATAACCAAGAGATAAGGAGTCTTGAGCAAAGTATGCTCGCGGATTTTAAAGCCGATCTTTTCGTTTCTCAAGTCGCACTTGGCACGAAACCCGCTTTGGACGAGCGTTTTTTCGACTTCAGCGGCAAAAGCGGCCTGCTTGTCGGTGATATTCATGATCACCGCCTGCGTCGGCGCAAGCCAGGCCGGGAAAGCGCCCTCGTAATGCTCGATCAGAATACCAATGAAACGCTCGAACGAACCGAGGATGGCTCGATGCAGCATGACCGGGTGCTGCCGATCATTATTCTCGCTGACATACTCTGCGCCCAGCCGCACCGGAAGATTGAAGTCCAGCTGCAGGGTACCGCACTGCCATACACGGCCCAGACAATCGCGCAATGAGAACTCGATCTTGGGGCCATAAAAAGCCCCCTCGCCCGGCTGCAGGTCGTACGGCAGCCCAGCACTTTCCAGCGCCGCCGCCAGCGCCGCTTCAGCCTTATCCCAGAGCTCATCGGAGCCGACACGCTTCTCGGGACGGGTCGACAGCTTCAGCTCGATATCCGAAAAACCGAAATCGGCATACACCGCTTGCGTCAGCTTGATGAACGCCGCCGACTCAGCCTGCATCTGCTCTTCGGTGCAGAAGATGTGCGCATCGTCCTGAGTAAAGCCTCGTACTCGCATGATGCCGTGCAGCGCACCAGACGGTTCATTACGGTGGCAAGCGCCAAATTCGGCTAGCCGCAGGGGCAGCTCGCGATAGCTCTTCAAGCCCTGATTGTAAACCTGCACATGGCAGGGGCAGTTCATCGGCTTGATCGCGTAATCACGACTTTCCGACTCAGTCGTGAACATGTTTTCGGCGTAGTTCGCCCAATGCCCGGATTTCTCCCAGAGCACGCGATCAACCACCTGCGGCGTCCTGATCTCCAGGTAACCGTTTTCGCGCTGAACCTGCCGCATGTACTGCTCTAGCACCTGATACAGCGTCCAACCATTGGGATGCCAGAACACCATCCCAGGCGCCTCTTCCTGGGTATGAAACAGATCCAGACGCTTGCCGATCTTGCGGTGGTCGCGCTTTTCAGCTTCCTCGATACGCTGGATATAAGCAGCCAGCTGCTTCTTGTCGGCCCAAGCCGTACCGTAGATGCGCTGGAGCTGCTCATTCTTCGCATCCCCACGCCAGTAGGCACCAGACAGCTTGGTGAGCTTGAAAGACTTCAGAAAGCGTGTATTCGGCACGTGCGGACCACGGCACATGTCGACGTACTCTTCGTGGTAATACAAGCCCATCGCCTGTTCGTCGGGCATATCTTCGACCAGACGAAGCTTGTAATCCTCGCCGCGCGAGGCAAATACATCTATCACCTCCGCTCGCGGCGTCACCTTCTTGATGACGTCGTAGTCGCGATCGATCAGCTCTTTCATACGCTGCTCGATGGCAGCAACGTCATCGGGAGTGAAAGGACGTTCGTAGGCGATATCGTAGTAGAAGCCCTCATCAATGACCGGCCCAATGACCATGCGGGCGGTCGGGTAGAGCTGCTTCACAGCATGCCCGATAAGGTGCGCACAGGAGTGGCGAATGATCTCCAACCCCTCCTCATCCTTCGGCGTGATGATCTGTAGCGCTGCATCTTTTTCAATCAGATCGCAAGCATCGACCAGCTTGCCGTCGACCTTGCCGGCAACGGTCGCCTTGGCGAGGCCAGCACCAATAGACTGAGCCACTTCGGCCACAGTAACCGGATGATCGAACGAACGCTGACTGCCATCGGGAAGAGTAATGGTGGGCATGGCGCCTCCTCTCCTAGTGGTGACCCGTACCAAAGGCCACATGGGTTGGGATGAGCCAGTAAAGCGATTCGACGAGCACACCTGCCGCACAATGGCAGGAGCCTGAGGCTCACCCGACCGAACCGAAGTCACTGGAGGAAAACAAGACTGGCGATGCTTTCAGAAACCCTGACCTCTGACAAGCAAGCCAAAAAAAAGGGCCGCGTAAGCGACCCTTTTATTCGAATTGGTAGGCACAATTGGATTCGAACCAACGACCCCCACCATGTCAAGGTGGTGCTCTAACCAACTGAGCTATGTGCCTTCGATGGGGGCGCATTTTAAAGCCAAGAAAAAAAGAGTCAAGCGGTTTTTTCTTCTAACTCACTGATATCTGGAAATTTTGAAAATTCCTGCTTGCTATGTTGCGACGCTGGCGAGCTACAGGGTCAAGCGCTAGGATGCGTAAAAAATTCAGAACAGAGAATCCAAGATGCCGCACAACAATTATCCCGCTTCTTACTACGCAGCGACGGCCAACGCGACAGGTGTTCGACAAGAACTTCAGGAAAACAAGCAGGCCGACGTGTGCGTGATCGGCGCCGGATACACAGGCCTGTCGACGGCCCTGTTTCTTCTTGAAAAGGGTTTCAGCGTAATCATATTGGAAGCAGCCAAGGTCGGTTTCGGCGCCTCTGGGCGCAATGGCGGGCAGATCGTCAACAGCTACAGCCGAGACCTTGACAGCATCGAGCGCAGTGCGAGCGCCTCGGCAGCGAAGTTGATCGGGGATATGGCATTCGAAGGCGGACGAATTATCCGTGAACGTGTAGCACGCTATGGCATTCAGTGCGACCTGAAAGACGGCGGCGTATTTGCCGCCTTCAATCAGAAGCAGATGCACCACCTCGAAGCACAGAAGGCCCTGTGGGAAAGATATGGCTACCCGCACCTCGAGCTACTGGATAAACAAGGCATACAGCGAGTGGTCGCTAGCGAGAGCTATGCCGGAGGTATGCTCGACAAGCAAGGCGGCCATATTCACCCTCTCAATCTGGCACTCGGAGAAGCAGAAGCTGTTGAATCACTGGGAGGCAGCATCTTCGAGCAATCCCCCGCGCTTCGCATCGAATATGGCGACGCACCGCTGGTGCACACTCCAAAGGGGGCCGTGCGCGCAAGATTCGTCGTAGTAGCAGGCAACGCCTATCTTGGCAATTTGATTCCCGAGCTCGCCGCCAAATCCATGCCTTGCGGCACACAAGTGGTCGCGACGGAGCCACTTGATGATGAACTCGCGAACAGCCTTCTGCCTCAGGACTATTGCGTAGAAGACTGCAATTATCTGCTTGATTACTATCGGCTCTCAGCGGATAAACGGCTCATCTACGGGGGCGGCGTAGTGTATGGCGCACGTGATCCCGCCGACATCGAATCGATCATACGACCCAAGATGCTGAAGACCTTTCCGCAGCTGGAAAAAGTGAAGATCGACTTTGCCTGGACAGGCAATTTCCTGCTGACGCTTTCACGGCTGCCCCAGGTGGGGCGGCTGGGCAGCAACATCTACTACTCGCAGGGTTGTAGCGGCCATGGCGTCACCTATACACATGTTGCTGGAAAGGTGATCGCCGAGGCCCTGAGCGGCCAGGCAGAGCGCTTTGATGCGCTCGCCAGCCTGCCTCATTACCCTTTCCCTGGAGGACAGCGTTTTCAGGTACCGCTCAGCGCTCTCGGAGCGATGTACTACAACCTGCGCGACAGGCTTGGCTTCTGACCGAAATCACTTGGACACGCATGGCGGGCTCGGCAAGCATTGCGCCGCTCGCTTGCCCTCCAGGGCCGGCAGCGGCGCCCTGAGCCGATCATCATCCGGATCCATTCGCAGGGCACAGGCCTGTGCGTGGCGAGCACCCACGTCACAACCGTTCTCAGCCATTACCTGCGATAGATTGAACCAACCAATGGCGAAGCCCGGGTCGAGACGAACACTGAGCCGTAACGATTCCTCAGCCGCAGCCTTTTCTCCAGCCGCATACTGACTGTTCGCCAAAGCAAACTGCGTGAGCGCCGAGTTCCAACGCTTCGCGCCGGCTTCGTACGCCGCCCGAGCCGCGCGCAGTTGCCCAACCTCTTCCAGATCGCTGGCACTGCGAAGCCAGACAGTTTCTTGCGCAGTTGGTGGTATCCGCTGTGGCTGCAAAGTAAGTACGGCCCAGCGCTCCGCCTTGCGCCACGAGCGCTCGAACTCGTGAAAACTCACCACCAAACGCTTGGTAGTGCCAGACCTAAGCACAATTTCCTGATCTGCAAAGTCATAGCCCACCACCACGGCAAAATGCCATTGAGGCCAACGATCGAAAGCGAGATTCTGTAGAACCAGAACCGGATTGCCCGCCGCAACTTCGGCAAGAAGATCACTGAGACTAGGCCGCAGCGGATATACAAGAAGCCCAGCAGAACGGGCGGCAGCAACCATCTCCACCTGTAAGCTGCCTTTGCGCTTGGGAATGTAGACCTGCTCTACAAGCGCTTCCGGCGTTACCTCGATGTCACGCTGCACGAGCATCGTTGCCAACGCAGCGGGTCCGCATTGGTAGTCTTCCTGCGGGTAGAACGGAACGTCCACCAACTCGGCTCGCGCCGGGAGCTGTGCATGATCGACAAGCGTAACTGTCGTTCGTGCGCAACCCCCGAGCAGGCCGATCAGGAGCAATATGAGCAGCCGCTGACTCAACGGTTGATGCAGTTGACGAAGTTGAAAATGTTAGTGGCACAGAGCATGTCCGTGATGATGAAGATCACCAGGAACAGCACGATCACGCCGACAACGCCTGCCCCTGCGGGGGCCTGATCAAGTTGCTGATTGAACTGGGCCAGTTCCGCTGCCGTCAGGCCGTTGATGCGCTTTTCAACCTGATCACGTTCGACGCCCATCGCTTCCAGCTTCTTTTGCACATCCTGATCATCCAGCATCGTCAGCAACTGTTGCCGATCGACCTGCTGCTGATGTTCAGCAACAACCTCAGGCGTGCCGATCATCGCAGCTTGTGCCAGCGGAACTTGAGCTACCAGAAGCAAGTGCAGAGCAGCCAGCACCGTAGCGACACGCTTGAGTAGAGGGGAATTGAACATAGCGGAACTCCTTATTTTTCTTGCAGCCAGGGGATTGCAAAGCGCCATCAGCCATTAAGACGAGCCAACGCCGCTTCGGTTCCCATCCACAGCTGTTTTTTCCAACTGGCATGGAGGCCTATCGGCATGCCCGTATCTTTGATAGTAGTTGCGCTCCGACAAACCAGACGAAAAAGGAGACGCTGTGCAGCGCATCAAACGAGCCCTACCAATTGCCATAGCCTCGGCCGCATTTGTACTGACAGGCTGTCAAACGACTTCTACAGCACCGTCAAACAGCAGCCCGACTGAGTCAGTCGGACGGTGCAACGCCGATGCCGTGGCAAGCTTGACCGGCCAAACCGTCACGCCAGAAATACTTGAACGCGCAAGGGAGCAATCCGGGGCAATCACCGCGCGGGTCCTGCGGCCAGACGATATCGTCACGCTGGAATACAACTCACAGAGACTGAATATCTATACCGACAAGGATATGGCCATAGAGCGCATCGGCTGCGGCTAATACCGCATGCGCGATACCGCTCAGCAAGCATGGCCTGCTGAGCGGCATCTGCGTCGATGCATGACAGGGCCGCGCTAGTGGGCAACAGCCTTGCGCATATGGAACTGAGATGCCGAAATCTGCTTGGGCGGGGTGAGCAAGAAGTACAGTTTGTAGCGATTGATCACGACTTGCGCCAACAACGGAGCCGCCGTACCGATCAGCGTTCCGATAATCAGATGCGCTGTGATTGAATCAATACCGAGGAATTTGCTGAGTATTACCCGCACCCCGCTACCGGCCAGAACATGCATCAGGTAGATCGTCATCGACGAAACGCCGATGAACAGAAACCAATCCACGCGAAACTGACCTAGCCACATCGACAACGCGATCATGAAAAAGATGGATATGGTTGCAAGCGCGAGTACCGCCATGCCGCCATCGGCATAGTTCAGACCGAAGGTCACATGAAACAGGTACTGCCCCAGGATGAACAGCGCACCGAAAAATAATGTCAGCTGTGTGTAACGCGCGAGGAAGAACGCCTTGACCTCGTTGAACCAGACGCCCAATGCGAAGAAGACGGTGTTGCCCAAGATAAAGCGGGTCATGTTGTTTACCGTCAGATCCTGCTGGAAGACATACAGCAAGCCAAACAGGACCACGAATGGCAAGAAATAGCGCCGATCTGCCCTCGCATAAAGAAACGCACAAACCACGAACACCAGAAACAGAGCGTACAGGAACCAGAACTGCGCTCGCGGCATCCAGAGCAACGAGAACACCTCAACCAAGGTGACCTGACCGTTCGTGTAATTCGACAGGACGACTTCGAACAGACCTTGTAGTAAAGACCAGACAATAAAGGGATAGACGATTGTGTCGACCTTGTTGATGATCAACCCGCCCCGGCCCCGCTTCTGCAACGAATCGAAGAAGAATAAACCCGACAGGAAGAAGAACAGCGGCATGTGAAAGCTGTAAATGATGCTGTCGACCAGCACGAATCGCGCCTCATCCATCGGCAACCCGGCATTGAACACGCCTCGCGCGACATGCCCGTAGACAACAAGAATGATCCCGATCGCCTTGGCATAATCAACCCAAACGTTTCTCTCTTGCATTTGATTGTTCTCCTTGTATTCAGCCAATGAGCAGGCGGCACCCTCTTCCAGAGAAAGTGGATGGAGGAGATAGACAACAGGATTTTTCGTTGGTTTAGCTGAAGCACTCCCGGGTCGCCGAAGCGCGACACAGATTCCAATAACCCGAGCGCCTGGCCTCCACACCTCCCGTGCGCACGCTGCCCGACCGCCCGCCCGAGCGCTATATGCAATCTTTTCTGGAGCGATGATATGCCCGACCCGCTACTGCCTTCCTGCTCCATCCTGCTTCTGGCGGGTGGCCGTGGGCAACGTATGGGAGGACAGGACAAAGGACTGGTCGAATGGCAGGGACGCCCGTTGATTGCATGGTTGCATGAGACCGTTCAGCCATTGACAGACGACCTCCTGCTGTCCTGCAACCGCAATCGAGCCCGCTACTCGGCCTATGCCGATCGATTGATTAGCGATGAAGAGCAGGGATTCCCCGGCCCCCTTGCAGGAATACGCAGCGGTCTTGCAGTTGCTCGCAACGCCTGGATGCTCGTACTGCCGTGCGACACCCCGTTGATTGATCGCCCCTTGCTGCAGTCGCTCTACCAGACCGCGCTCGAAGAGCCAGACAGGCCAGTCATGCTGAGCTGCGAAGGCCAGTGGGAGCCCCTGTTCAGCATAATTCCCACCGGCCGACAGGCCGAAGTTGACGCTTGCTGGCAATCTGGAGAACGCAGCCCTTTGCGTGCACTTCTTCATCTTGGCGCCCGCGCGCTTGAGGTACACCGGGGCGACCCCCGCCTCGCCAACCTGAATACACCGGAGCTGCTCAAGATCACTGGCTCGAGGGGAACTTCGTCCTAGCGGGTTTCGTCCCATGGGTATCGAACCCGCAGAAGGAACAGCGTCATGCAACCACGCATCATCCCCGCCCTGCTACTCGCGCTGGGCTTTACCGTCCTTGCCGGCTGCGCGAACCCCAGCGTGATCACGCTCAACGATGGTCGTGAAATTCAAACTCTGGACCATCCCGATTTCGATGACGAGTCGGGCTTCTACGAATATGAGCAAATCGATGGCAAGCCAGGCAAAGTGAACAAGGATCAGGTTCGCACCGTACGAGAACTCTGAGCCAGGTCGACCTTCGCACAAGATAGATCCTAGGTTATCTGCCGCGAAGGTCGATTGTTCCGCTAGCAGCTCGCAAAAGGCTGGTCGCCCCCCCAAAAAAACCCTCCTAACACCTTGTGCAGCAAAACTTTTTCTGTAGAATGCGCGCCATCTTCGGAGCGTAGCGCAGCTTGGTAGCGCGTCTCGTTCGGGACGAGAAGGTCGCTGGTTCGAATCCAGTCGCTCCGACCATTTCCCGATATCAGCGCTTTTTGGCGTGCTATCTGATGTATCTAAAACCGGCTCTTGCAGCCGGTTTTTCTGTTTTGGCCTGGCGACATTTTGCCGCTCTTCAATCATTCAAGAAAGCGGACAACCTGCTCAACTTCAAACGGCCAATCCAACTCCGCCCCCGTATCCACCCGACGCAGTACGGGAATACGCAGGCCGTAATCCTCGACCCATTCCACCCTGTCCGCCACGTCCAGCAGCTCCACCAGCAGCCCGTGCTCCACCAGCGGCATCACGACCGCTTCAGCCTGCTCACACAGGTGACAGCCCAGGGTTCCAAACAGCTGGCATTCAGGAAGCATCACGGCGGCCCGTCGAAGGATTTGTCGAGCGACTGATTCTAGCAGGTTGATTACCGAGCAATTGGCAGTCGGCTGGCCCACCACGTTCGGTGCAGGTCAAAAAACGAGACACCACCCTCACTCAAACAAGAGTTTGACTTCGGCATTCGACTAGTGGCCATCAAACCGTTAGGATTCGGCTGCCCACCAGAACAATAATCCGGCGGGCCGGAAGTGGTAAGACGTTTTGTAGCCTAACGAGACTATCGAACAAACCACTCCTGACCTTGACGCCCCAGCCCTAAAGACTAAGGTCTAAAGGCTGAAACAATGATGAAATGTTTTATTGCATATCGCCGCAAGAGCGACCTTCAGAGCATCATCCAACGAGGAGAACAAGAAATGCTCAAGACCCCAATCGCCCGGGGCGTGGCCCTGGCCACTCTGGGAGCAACCCTAGCCATTCCTTCCATGGCTCAAGCTGCTTTTATCGAAGATACAAAGGCTGGCCTGGAGCTGCGTAACTTCTACATGAACCGTGATTTCCGCGATGACGCTAGTACTGCAAAAAACAAGGCAGAAGAGTGGGCTCAGGGCTTCCTGCTACGAGTTGAGTCAGGATTCACCGAAGGCACTGTCGGCTTCGGCGTCGATGCTCTGGGTCTGTTGGGGGTAAAACTCGACTCCAGCCCTGACCGCACCGGAACAAACTTACTGCCGGTCGATAATGATGGGTCTGCACCCGATGATTATTCCCAGCTTGGCCTAACTGCCAAAGTAAAAATCTCCAAGACAATTCTGAAAGTTGGCACGCTTGAGCCAAAGAACATGGCTCTTCACCGCAGTGACTCTCGCCTGCTCCCACAAACCTTCAAAGGCGGACAGATCGTCTCCAATGAAGTTGAAGGATTGACATTAGATGCGGGTTACATAACGGAAGTTAACCAGCGTAACGACTCGAACTATGATGACCTGACAGCACTTCTGAACGGTGCTTCATTAGGCGGCGGTAGCATTGATGATTTCATTTTTGCTGGTGCTACTTACAAGTTGATGGACAACCTTACCGGTGCCTATTACTACAGCAATCTTGAAGAAGCTTACAAGCAGCACTCTTTCAATCTGATTCATGTTCTACCGCTTGGTGAGAAGCAGTCGCTGAAAACCGATCTGCGCTATGCCCGCTCGACAGACGATGGTTCTTCTAATGTCGACAACAAGGCCTTGGGCGCAATGGTCACCTACTCGGTCAGCGGCCATAGCTTTGGCTTGGGCTATCAGGAAATGAATGGTGATACCGGCTTCGCCTTCGTCGGCGGCTGGTCCGATCCTTATCTGGTGAACTATGTAATGACTGGTCCGGACTTTGCCAAAGCTGATGAAAAATCATGGCAGGCCCGCTACGACTTCAACTTTGCCGCCATCGGCATTCCCGGCCTGAGCCTGATGACCCGCTACGTCAGCGGTGATGGCTTCGATAGAACTGACGGCTCCAACGGTGGTAAAGAGTGGGAGCGCGGCACCGATATCAGCTACGTATTCCAAGAAGGCGCCTTGAAGAATCTCGGTGTTAAATGGCGTAACGTTACATATCGCAGCACCAACAACAGCGATGCTAATGAGAACCGTCTGATCGTCAGCTACACCATCCCGCTGATGTAATAGCGGCTACTGCACTCGCTGCTGTAGACAGGAAACCCGCTTCGGCGGGTTTTCTTTTTTGTTCCTTGCCGCTATTGCCAGAACCAAGCGATTGAAAGCTGTCTACACCGCTCAACGAAGCGGGGAACCTTTGATGAGGCGCAATGCTCGAAACTTGAGGCAACGGGGCCTTTTGCCCCGAAGAATCAAGAGGAGCTGCGCATGTCTACCGAGTCCACTTTCGGCACCAGCGATAACACCCCGATTCCCGAAGGTCCCGCTGGGAGCACCCGCCCCCTGATCGATACATCTGCCCATCGTCGCAACCTGCAAGCTGCGCAGAACGCACTGATTGAAGAGTTTCATACTCTGATCGGCGACACTGAGCGGCTGCTCAAGCACACTCAGGAAACCGCCGGCGGCCAAACCGAAGAGCTGCGCAGCAAGATCAACGCAAACATTGCCAAGGCTCGTGAAATGCTCAAGGAGCGGGAAGGCTCGATGCGCGAGCAGGGTCAGGCTGCCATCCAGTGCACCGAGGAATATGTACACACCCATCCCTGGCAATCGATCGGCATCGCTGCCGGGGTCGGCTTTCTGCTCGGTCTGATTTCACGCCGCTGATGGGAGAGCCAGCAATGGAAGCGAAGCCCGGCACCGAAGCCCCCAAGCCATCGCTTAAGAAGCTGGGCGGCGCATTCGTCGGCCTGCTCCAGGGGCACCTGGAACTTGTAGGCATTGAGGTCCAGGAAGAGAAAGCCCGAACCTTTCGGCTATTTCTCCTGGCCGGTGTCAGCCTGATTCTCGGCCTGCTGATCCTGGTTGGGCTTTCCGCGGCTATCGTCATAGCCTTCTGGGAAACTCATCGCATCGCGGCGATTCTTACGCTATGCGCGATCTACGCAGTGGTGATGATCATCTGCGTGAGCCGGGCCGCTTCGCTCGCCAAACAATGTGCCGCACCGTTCCAGGCCACGCTTGAAGAACTGGAGCGCAACCGGGAGCGATTACTGCCATGAGCCAACCGTTGAGCACATCGAATGATCTGAGCATGCGCAAGGATCTGGTGCGACTGCGCATGGAAATGCACCGTCAACAGATGCTCTACCACGCGCAACCCCTTTCACATCCACTGCAGCAGATGAAGAGTTTCGTAAGTTCGCGTCGAACATCCAGCGAACACAGTTCAGGCAAGGGACCGATGATGATCGCTGCGACGGTCGTACTCGCGCTGTTCGGACGCAGGATGGGGAAAATGGGAAAGCTGGCTCGCGTGGCGCTGACGCTATATCCGCTAATCAAGGGTCAGCAAAAGCTGCGGGAAAAGCTGCACTAGCCCAGCCGCCTACCCTGGCTGAATAACACTGTACCCGCGGCCAACCGCGGGTAGCCTGCCACGCCTCTGAACTGGTTATCCTTCTAATACGCCAGCACCGATCAGCGATTCGGCAGTTGTGGTAGCTTTGCACCAGCCCGCTAATGGCAATACGGAGATGGTCCTTGGACTGGCACACACTGCTTACCCGCGAACGACTCGGCAAATCCGCCCACAGTAGCGACGAGTTGGGCCGCAGCCCTTTTCACAAGGATCATGATCGGATCATTTTTTCGGGCGCCTTTCGCCGGCTCGGGCGCAAGACTCAGGTTCATCCAGTTTCCAGCAACGATCACATCCATACCCGCCTCACCCACTCGCTGGAGGTGAGCTGCGTAGGCCGCTCACTCGGTATGCGTGTCGGTGAAGTATTGCGCGATGACATGCCAGAATGGTGCAGCCCGGCCGACCTTGGCATGATCGTCCAGTCGGCCTGCTTGGCCCACGACATTGGCAATCCGCCCTTTGGCCACTCCGGCGAGGATGCTATTCGCTGCTGGTTCCAGCAGGCCGCAGGGCGCGGATGGCTCGACGATATGAGCGACGCGCAACGCGCGGACTTTCTCAACTTCGAAGGCAACGCACAGGGATTTCGAGTGCTTACGCAACTCGAATACCACCAGTTCGACGGTGGAACGCGACTGACCTACGCCACCCTCGGCACGTATCTCAAGTACCCCTGGACTTCACGCCATGCAGAGGCGCTGGGGTACAAGAAGCACAAGTTCGGGTGCTATCAGAATGAGCAACCGCTGCTCGAGCAAATTGCACAGAAGCTGAACCTGCCCAACGTCGCAGAGCAACGCTGGGCCCGCCATCCTCTGGTCTACCTCATGGAGGCAGCAGACGACATCTGTTACGGCCTGATCGACCTGGAAGACGGCCTCGAGATGGAGCTGCTGGAATATTCGGAAGTCGAAGCGCTGTTACTGGCTCTGGTGGGCGATGACATTCCGGAAACCTATCGTCAGCTGGGCCCGAGGGATTCAAGGCGGCGCAAACTGGCCATTCTGCGCGGCAAGGCGATCGAACACCTGACCAATGCGGCCGCTGGTGCCTTCGTCGAGCAGCAGAGCAACCTGCTTCGTGGCGAGTTGCACGGTGACCTGGTCGAACATATGCATGGGCCGGCCAAAGAGTGCGTATTGCAGGCAAAGGCGATGGCGCGGCAGAAGATTTTTCAGGACAAGCGCAAAACCCTGCACGAGATAGGCGCCTATACCACGCTGGAAATACTGCTCAATGCATTTTGCGGCGCAGCACTGGAACAACATCGCGGCGGTACCCCCTCGTTCAAGAATCAGCGGATCCTCGACCTGCTCGGACGCAGCGCGCCCTCGCCCGAGCTACCGCTCTATCAGTCGTTCCTGCGCATGATCGACTTCATCGCAGGCATGACCGATAGCTACGCCACGGAGATGGCCGGCGAGATGACCGGCCGCTCCAGCCCGGTTTGACCCACATGAAGCGCCTGCTGCGGCAAAGCATCCACTGGCACCCCGTGCACCCCGCCTGGGGCGCTGCCATGGTGGCCGGCTTTGGTTGCGCCTTGCCGTTGCTGCTGGGGCTGTTCAGTGGCCATCCCGGCTTCCTCTGGGCAACGGTCGGCGCCTTTCAGGCGGCCAAGGCCAACCCACTTCATCGCTTCGGCATGCTGCGCATGCTGTTACTCATCGCGCTGGGCGCCGGGAGTGCCGGACTGGGCTTCTGGTCGGCGACTCATCCACTGATCAGTCTCGGCCTGTTCGCCTTCTACGGCCTGCTGCTGGCTTGGTTGCAGCGCTACGGCAGCGAAGCGGGAAAGCTCGGTATCGGTCTGGCCATCTGCCTCTGCCTTGGCCAAGGGCAGCACGGCATCGGTGAGTTCAACAACCCGTACGCGATAGCCTTTCTTTTCGCGCTCGGGGGACTCTGGGTTACCTTGCTCGCCTTCGGCCTGCGGGGGATGCATGGGCTGCGCATGTGGCCATATATGCCGCGGCTGATGAGCATCCTGCGGGTGCTGCGCAGGCATGCTCGCCGAACGCCGATCCGGCAATGGCGTGTGCACGCCCTGACCTACATCCTGGCCGGAGCATTGGGCGGGGTGATCGTGAATATGGCTGAACTGCCCAGAGGCTACTGGCTGACGCTGGCGGTGTTCACCACGCTGCAGATGGATTTGGAGCGGAGTCTGGTGCGGGCGCTACAGGCCAGCCTTGGAATATTGGCGGCCGCGACCATACTGATCTACATCGGCCACGGCCTGGCTGACCCGCCTCTGATGGTGATGATCCTGCTGCCGCTTATCGTGCTGGGCAGAGCGTTTCAGGCGAATCACTACGGGCTATTCGTCCTGCAGACCACGCTGCTGTTCCTGCTGCTGGCAGAGACGCTGGCCCAGGACTGGAACCTGCCGCAGATACGGCTCATCAATGCTGCCATTGGTGTAGGTGTGGCGCTATTCATCGCAACACTGATGCACGTGTTGCAGATGCTGCTGGCCAGGCGTTCGCGCAGGAAGGCCCAGCGGGCAGCATCGCAACGATCAGACGAAGAGACTACTTCTCAGCCCTGATCGGGTTTTCCGGATACCACACGTCCATCAGCGGGCTGACACTGTACTCAGCCAGCTCGCTGCGGCCTTTCAACCAGGCGTCGACCTTTGCACGCTGCTCTTCGCTGACCGAGCCACGGCGGCCAAGGCAGACAAAACCGTAGTCTTCACCACCGATATAGCCGAGTTCATTGGCTTCCATCGCTTCGCTGATAAAAGCTTCGAGGAAGTCGTCCACAGCCTTGCTTTCGATACCTTCGCGGTAGGTGAGATTGACCTCGAAGCCGAGCTCCTGGAACTCATCGACACAGAGTTTCTTACGCAGGCGACGCGAACGATTGGTAGCCATTTGGGGGCGATCCTTTTTCTACTTGATGACGGCGCGCACTCTAACAGCAACCCCGCGCCAAGGCGATGACCGACAGCAGCGGTTGAGCTCATCGCAGCCTGGTGCGCATCTGTCTTTGCAGTAACCTGTGTACCGCAGCTACGCTTATCGGATAGAGGCACGACGCCTCTACAGCACGGGCATAATGGCCCGCATTCGTTCCCTAAGAGCAGTGGGAAACACATGTCAAATCAAACCGCCAGCAGCCCCCTGTGTTTGCCCAGAGGCGCTCGTACGATGAGCTCCATCCTCCGCGGCATCACCTTAGCCATCTTCGCCCTGCCCTTGACTCTGCCAGCCCAGGCCGCCGGGGTGAACCAGACACTGCCACCGCGCGTCGAACAGGCACTGAAAGCCAACAAGATCAGCAGCGACGCACTGTCCGTAGTCATGCTGCCACTGACCGGTGACGCCGCGCCGACGTTCGTCAACGCCGACGTATCGGTCAACCCCGCCTCGACCATGAAGCTGGTTACCACCTACGCCGCCCTCGAACTGCTCGGCCCCAACCACCAGTGGAAGACCGAGTTCTATGCCGACGGCCCGCTGGTGGACGGCACCCTCAACGGCAATCTCTACCTCAAGGGCGGCGGCGACCCGAAACTGAACATGGAGAAGCTCTGGCTGCTGCTGCGAGATTTGCGTGCCAACGGAGTTACCAAGGTCACTGGCGACCTGGTGCTCGATCGCAGCCATTTCGTCCAGCCCGACCTGCCCGTCTTCGATGACGACGGCAATGACAAGAACAAACCCTTTCTAGTTGGTCCCGACTCACTACTGGTCAACCTCAAGGCGCTGCGTTTCATCGTCCGCAACGATGGCGGCAAGGTGAACATCGCAGTCGAGCCGCCGATCGCCAGCGTTCGTATCGACAACCGGGTCAAAACGCTGCCCGCGGGCAAATGCCCAGGCTGGCCGGACGTGCTCTACAACCCAGTGGCGGATGGCGATGGCGTCACCGTCGTGGTCACCGGCAAGCTCGCCGACGGCTGCAGCGCGCAGACCTACCTTTCACTGCTCGATCACGAGCGCTATGCCGCAGGCGCTGTACGCGCAATCTGGGCCGAGCTCGGCGGCAGCATCCTCGGCGCCGACCGTGTGGCCCAGGTACCGGGCAAAGCACGACTGCTGGCGAGGGCGTACTCGCCGGACCTCACCGAGATCATTCGGGACATCAACAAGTACAGTAACAACACCATGGCCAAGCAGCTGTTTCTGAGCCTGGGCGCGGAGTTCCGTAACGAAGCGGATGCCGATGACGCCAAAGCGGCGCAGCGGGTCATCCGCCAATGGCTGGCCAAGAAGGGACTTATCTCGCCGCATCTGGTGATCGAGAACGGCTCCGGGCTTTCACGCGCCGAACGCGTCAGCGCACGCGAACTGGGGAGCTTGCTGCAGGCCGCCTGGCGCAGCCCTTACTCGGCCGAATTCATTTCATCGATGCCGTTGGCCGCCGTGGACGGCACCATGCGCAAGCGCCTACGCAATACCCCTGTCGCCGGCAAGGCGCACCTCAAGACGGGAACCCTGAACACCGTACGCGCCATCGCCGGCTACAGCCGCGACGGCGACGGCAATGTCTGGGCGGTCGTGGCGATCCTGAACCACCCCCGCCCCTGGGGCGCAGCCTCGATTCTCGATCAGGTGCTGGTCAGCCTCTACGGTCAGCGCAACCAGAACACCGCACAACGCTGACTCCGGCAGGCCGAGGGCCTGCCTACACCGGATGATCATCGCGCCTGGAGTTTCCAGGCGCGATGAATATGGGGGTTACGACGGAAGTCCTCGTCCAGCGTTTCGCTGCTGATTTCCTCTACCGCATAGCGCTCGCTCAGGCTGGCATCCAGCACGAACTTGCGGAAGTTGTTGGAGAAATACAGCGTCCCGCCCGCCGCCAACCGGGCCATCGCCAGATCAAGCAGCACCTGATGGTCCCGCTGCACGTCGAACACGCCTTCCATGCGCTTGGAGTTGGAGAACGTCGGCGGGTCGATGAAGATCAGGTCGTACTCACCACGGTCTTCTTCCAGCCAGGCCATCACATCGCCCTGTTCCAAGCGCTGGCGATCCGAAAGACCATTCAGCGAGAGATTGCGGCGTGCCCAGTCGAGATAGGTTTTCGACAGGTCGACGCTGGTGGTGCTGCGCGCACCGCCCTTGGCCGCGTGAACCGTGGCGGTTGCGGTATAGCAGAACAGGTTGAGAAAACGCTTGCCGGCCGCTTCACGCTGAATACGCAGGCGCAGAGGGCGATGATCGAGGAACAGGCCGGTATCCAGATAATCGGTGAGATTCACCAGCAGCTTGACGCCGCCCTCGGTCACTTCGAGAAACTCGCCCTGACTGGCCTGACGCTCGTACTGGCGCGAGCCCGTCTGGCGCTCGCGGCGCTTTACCACCACCTTCTCGCGCGGAATGCCCAGTGCTTGCGGTATGGCAGCCAATGCATCGAGCAGGCGCACCTGCGCCTTCTCCGGATCGATGGAGCGCGGCGGCGCATACTCCTGCACGTGCACCCAGTCACCGTACAGATCGATCGCCAAGGCGTACTCAGGCATGTCCGCGTCATAGAGCCGGTAGCATTCGATGCCCTCGCGACGCGCCCACTTGCCGAGCTGACGCAGATTCTTCTGCAGGCGATTGGCGAACATCTGCCCGCCTTCGCTGAGACGTGCCTGCTCGACTGGCGCCTGCTGCTGTGAGTGTTCCTCATGAGGGGTGGCGCGCTGACCGGTCACGAACTGATCCAGCTCGACCTTGATCAGCAGCAGCTTGCACGGCAGCGCACCGTTCCAGAACGCGTACTGCTTGTGACTGCGGATGCCCATGCGCTTGCCGAGATCCGGCGCGGCGGTGAATATCGCGGCTTCCCAGCCCAGGCAGGCCTGGCGCAGGCGTTCGCCGAGGTTCTGGTAGAGATAGAGAAGACTCGCCTCGTCGCCGAGGCGCTCGCCATAGGGCGGATTGCAGATCACCAAGCCCTTCTGATTCTGGTCCGGGCGCGGCTCGAAGTCGCCGACATCACCCTGGTAGACCTTGATCCAGCCGGCCAGCCCAGCGCGTTCGATGTTGTTGCGTCCCGGCTGGATCAGCCGAGGATCGGCTTCATAGCCGCGAATCCATAAGGGCGGCTTGGCCAAGCCAACCTCTGCCCGTGCCTGAGCTTCGGCGTGCAGTCGCGACCACAGCGCGGGTACGTGCCCCAGCCAGGCACTGAAACCCCAACGCTCGCGCTTGAGATTCGGCGCGATGTCCGCCGCCATCATCGCCCCTTCGACAAGAAAGGTGCCGACGCCGCACATGGGATCTGTCAACGCGCCACCAGCAGCGGCAATTCGTGGCCAGCCGGCACGCATCAGGATCGCGGCAGCAAGGTTTTCCTTGAGCGGCGCTGCACCCTGCTGCAGTCGATAGCCACGCTGGTGCAGGCTGTGCCCGGAGAGGTCGAGCGAAAGCACCGCTTGCCCCTTGTCGAGGCGCAGATGCACGCGCAGATCAGGATCGAACTTGTCGATGCTGGGTCTCTCGCCAGATGCGGTTCGCAGCCGATCCACGATGGCGTCCTTGACCTTGAGCGCACCGAAATGGGTGTTATCGATGCCCGAGCCACGACCACTGAACTCCACTGCCAGGCTGCCGGCAGGCTGCAGATGGTCAGCCCAGTCGACGGCGTGAACCCCTTGGTAAAGCGTCTCGGCGTCTACAGTGGGAAAACGGCTGATCACCAGCAGCACGCGATTGGCCAGGCGCGACCATAGGCAGAGCCGGTAGGCCACCTCCAGCGTACCGAAGCCGCGAATCGCGGATGTCTGCTCGCGACTCTCCTCCAGTCCAAGCGCGGTGGCTTCCTCGAGCAGCAGGCCTTCGAGTCCCTTGGGACAGGTCAGGATCAGTTCATGGCGGTCGGTCATGGAGTTTCCACAAAAGGTGCTTCGGACCGTCGCGACCCTTTCGTCGGAACAGGCCCAGCAAAGAAAATTAGAAAGAAGTTACAAACATCATGGTTGCAATCATGCAGAAGCGGCCAAGCAGTGCACTTCGCATCCCTTGCCCTTTCAGGCTTATGGGTAGAACCATAGATTCGTTACCTACTTATGACAAAACGATCATTCCAGCGTCTTCAGCATTGCGTTAGAACTCACCTCAGGCCGACATCGCAATGGTGCCGGCGAAGCGTGCCACGCCGGCAGCGCGCTTCATTGGCAGTCTATCTGCCCGGTCTCGCCATGAGGCCACAGGAACACCAGTCAACCACTGAGGGCAATACCCAATGAGAAGACTCAAGCGTGATCCGATGGAACGAGCATTTCTACGCGGTTATCAGCACGGCATACATGGCAAATCTCGCGATCTCTGTCCTTTTTCCCATCCCAATGTTCGCCAAGCCTGGATTAACGGCTGGCGGGAGGGTCGCGGCGACAACTGGGATGGTCTGACCGGCACGGCCGGTCTGCATAGACTCAACGAACTTCACGCGGTCGGCTAATTCACCGATCCACCCGACTTGATAGCGCGCCCCACCCGGGCGGCGGGCGAGAAGCCCAGGGGCTCCCAACAGGAGCCCCTTCCGGGCAATCATCAATGCGCTTTTGAACGCAGCGCCGCGATGGCATCCACCGCCTCGCGGATCAATGCCGGTCCCTTGTAGATGAAACCTGAATACAACTGAACCAGGCTGGCACCCGCCTCGATCTTCTCTGCCGCGTGCCTGCCCTCGGTGATGCCGCCCACAGCAATGATCGGCAGCCGTCCGCCTAACGTCTGTGCCAGCACCCTGACCGTGTGCGTGCTCTTCTCCCGAACGGGCGCACCAGACAGGCCACCAGCTTCGTCAGCATGAGCCAAGCCGGCAACGCCTTCTCGGCCAAGGGTAGTGTTGGTGGCGATGATCGCGTCCATCCCGGCCTGGAATACCGCCTCGCCCACCAGAGCGGTTTCTTCGTCGGTCATGTCCGGAGCGATCTTGATCGCAAGCGGCACGCGCTTGCCATGCATGATCTCCAGATCCTCACGGCGCAGTCGCAACGCATCGAGCAAATGCTTGAGCGAGTCGCCGAACTGCAGGCTGCGCAAGCCAGGCGTGTTCGGCGAACTGACGTTGACGGTGACGTAGCTTGCGTGGTGATAGACCTTGTCCAGGCAGAGCAGGTAGTCCTCCTCGGCGCGCTCGACAGGCGTATCGAAATTCTTGCCGATGTTGATACCGAGGACGCCCTTGAACCTGGCGGCCTCTACCCGAGCCAGCAGCGCATCTACACCATGGTTATTGAAACCCATGCGATTGATGATCGCCTCGGCCTCGGGCAGGCGGAATATCCGTGGCTTGGGGTTGCCTGGCTGCGGGCGCGGCGTCACGGTTCCCACTTCGATGAAACCGAAGCCCAGCTGCGACATTCCGCGAATGGCTTCGCCGTTCTTGTCCAACCCTGCTGCCAGGCCGACCGGATTGGGGAAATCGAGCCCCATCACCTGAACAGGAAGACTTGCTGGCGCTTTGCCGAGCATTGCATTGAGCCCGAGACGGCCACCGGCGCCAATCAGCTCGAGGGAAAGTTCATGGGAAGTTTCCGGAGATAACTTGAACAATAGCTGGCGGGCCAGGTTATACATACGCAGCCTAAGGTCTCGGTAAATGTGGACGCGGAGTATAGCAGCCCGAGAGGGCTTCAGCCGCTGCCGCCAGTGAGGAAATACAGAGGTCGAGCGCACCGGCCGACAGGTTCACTGCAGACGGCGCAAACGCAGCAGCTGCCCCTGCTCGGCAAATTCGAGCTCGAAGGAACCATATACCCCTTCGTGGGTCAGAAACGGGCGCAGATGATGCGCCGGCAGGCTGACTCGCGTGCCGTCGCGACTTCGAATCAGGACTCGATTCGCATGGCCCTGGTAGACCGCCTTCATTCGTTCGGCGGACAGCGCGATATCCAGTACCAGATTTGGCATGGAGGCTCCTCAGTGATCTATTCAGCGATATTGCCACATCGAGACGCGATCTTTGCCCAAGGCTGTGACGCAGGCCAGCGCTACGGGTGGCGCAAAGCCCGTGCGCAAATGACACAGGTCTGCCACACTTCGGCCGTAGCCCTGAGAGCTCAAGCATCATGATGAGCCTGCCCGAGCCAATGCCTTCACTGACTTCTCAAATCGCACGACTTGCGCGACGCCTCGGGCTGCGCTCCAAGGCTTCGCTTCCCATTCAGGATCGCGCCAGCAGCCTGCAGCTGCCCTTTTCCCGCCTACCCGAGCCTGAGCCCAGCATTTTCTGGAACGATGGCCCCTGCCTGCAACGCTTGCTGGAGCTGCCACGTGGTGCGCTCTCCGGTCCGGTGCAGGAAGACAAGGCCCGTGCCCATGCTGCGCTGACCCGCTTGATCAGCAAGGATTGCACCCGGTCACGGCTCGACCTGCGGCAGATCGACGGCTTCGGCGGGCAGCGCAAAAATGAACCGAGTTACCCGACCTTCGAAGCCTTTTCCAGCACGGCGGGTTGTCGACAGGTACGAATCATCAGCTACAAGGATTTTCTTAGAGCGCTCGGTACCGCCTTGCCCGGCTTCGACAAGGGGGCAGCGATCGATGTTCGCCAGGCCAGCTGGCTCGGGGAGCGGCTTTATTGGGCCGGCGAACACCATCTGGAAGCCTTTGCCTGCGCCGTGGCCTACGCGCGCTTGCGCGGCCTGGAAGTCATGCTGCCGGCGGAGGTCACCGATTACCGCCTCGACCGCTCCGGTGTTCACGCGCTGGACGCTGACTACCACGCCGTGACGATGCCTGCTCAGGCCTGGAGCGACCGTGAATTCATGGCCATGCTGCTCGACAGCCAGGTTCCCTATGCCCGCTTGACACTACTGCGCGATGCCAGCAATTCCGAGTTGCTGTTGCTGGAGAAGCGTGACCCCACAGCGAATGCCATTGGCGAGGGGCTGAAGCTGGCAGGCGCACCTGACCTGATCCGCTACCTGCGCGATCTGCCGCAGATCACTCGCTTCAAGGTCGGACTGCCTGCGCAGGACTGAGCAGTTACCGCCACGGACTCCCTGCGCAGCAAACACCCATCCGCAAAAAAAACGCACCGCCCGAGGGCAGTGCGTTTTTCAGTTGCGCCGCATTAATGGCGCGGCCTTTGCCGCGGACGGATCGTCCACGGAGGAAGCCGCAACCTCGTCACCCATGCCCTACCGACTGCGCCAGCCCCTGCAGCTCGCGGCTGGCGACTGCATAGATGGCGTAGTCGGTGCCGCTGGCGCCGCGCAGCTCGGCCAGCATCGAGCGCCAGCGCTCCATTAAAACTGGTCGTTGAGACAACCAGGCGTCGACCCGCTCGCTGATCGCCTCCGGACCGTTCTCCATCTGCAGCACCGAAACCGTGATGCTGCGCTGCTGTGAGTCGAGGTCGTCGCGGAAGCTTTCACGCGCCAGGGCCTGCCAGTTGTTGGCAACCGGCAGGTTGGTGAGCAGATGCAGATACCAGGGAAGCTCCAGCGCACCACCGACGGCGAAGTAGGTTGCCGCCACCTGCGCAGGCACCTGGCCAGTTTCGTCAGCGGCCTCCAGAATCGGCAACAGCGTGTACAGATGGCTGGTACCGGCCACCATGCGCGCCAGCAGCTCCGGCACCCCGGCTTCGGTGTAACGCTTATAGCGCTCCTGCCAGCGGTCACGCGTCGAGCCTTGCAGCAGTTCATCGAGTTTCAGACCAAGGGCAGCGACCCGCGGGCCAAAGTGCGCGACGTCGCGTGCGGCATCCAGCTCGCTACGACGATTGCGCAGGAACCAGCGCGTCGCGCGGCGGCCCAGGCGCATCAGCTCATCCATCAAGGCCAACTGCAGCTCCGCCGGTACCTTGTGATCCAGCGCCTCGATCTGCCGGAACCAGTGAGGCAGATGGAAGATGTCGCGCACGATCACGTAGGCTCCGGCGACATTCGCCGCACTCATGCCCGTCGCCTCGTTCAGGCGCTGAACGAAAGTGATGCCCATGTTGTTGACCAGATCGTTGGCAATCTGGGTAGCAACGATTTCGCGCTTGAGGCGATGTTGCAGCATGGCATCGTGGAAACGCTCGCTCAGTTGCTGCGGGAAGGCACTTTCCATTTCGCGGGCGAGGTAGTCGTCGTCCGGCACGCGCGAATCCAGCAGCGCTTTCTTCAGTTCGATCTTGCTGTAGGAAATCAGAACCGACAGCTCCGGCCGGGTCAGCCCCTTGCCGATGCTGGCGCGCTCGGTCAGGGCGTCATCGCTGGGAAGGAACTCGAGCGCGCGGTCGAGCTGCCCCGCCGCCTCCAACGCATTGATCAACCGAACATACTCGGCGGCCCGCTCCCGCGAGCGATGCTGCGCCTGGGACAGCGCCTGGGTCTGCTTGTAGTTGTTCTGCAGCACCAGCTCGGCCACCGCGTCGGTCATTTCGAACAGCAGTTGATCGCGCTGCTTGGCGGTCATGTCGCCAGCGCTGACCACCTCATTGAGCAGGATCTTGATGTTCACTTCATGATCCGAGCAATCGACGCCGCCGGCATTGTCGATGAAGTCGGTATTGCTCGATCCGCCATGCAGCGCGTACTCGACGCGCCCCAGCTGGGTCATGCCGAGGTTGCCGCCCTCGCCCACCACCTTGGCGCGCAGATCGGCACCATTGACCCGCACCGCATCGTTGGCCTTGTCGCCGACTTCGGCGTGGCTTTCGCCTCCGCTCTTCACATAGGTACCGATACCGCCATTCCATAGCAGGTCCACCGGTGCCTTGAGCAGCGCGTGGATCAGCTCGGCTGGGGTCAGCTGATCCGCCTCGATGGCGAAGCGCTCTTTCATCTGTGACGTGATCGCGACTCGCTTGGCCGAACGCGGGAAGATGCCACCGCCTTCCGAAATCAGCGACACGTCGTAATCGGTCCATGACGAGCGCGGCAGGTCGAACAGGCGCTTGCGCTCGATGAAACTGCGCGCAGGATCGGGATTGGGGTCGATGAAAATATGCAGATGGTTGAACGCGGCCACCAGCTGCAGGGTTTCGGACATCAGCAGACCGTTGCCGAACACATCGCCAGCCATGTCGCCGATACCGATGACGCTGATCACGTCGGTCTGCACGTTGATGCCGCGCTCACGGAAGTGCCGCTGCACCGAAACCCAGGCGCCGCGCGCGGTGATGCCCATCTTCTTGTGGTCGTAGCCTGCCGAGCCGCCCGAGGCAAAGGCGTCGCCGAGCCAGAAGTCGTATTCGGCGGCGATGCCGTTGGCGATGTCCGAAAAGCTCGCTGTGCCCTTGTCCGCAGCGACCACCAGATAGGGATCGTCACCGTCATAGCGCAGTACATTGGCGGGCGGAACGACCTGGCCTTCATGCAGGTTATCGGTGATGTCGAGCAGGCCACTGATGAAAATGCGATAGCAGGCGATCGCTTCGGCCTGAATATCATCCCGCGTGCCACTGGTAGGCAGACGACGCGGCACGAAACCGCCTTTCGCGCCGCCGGGAACGATCACCGCATTCTTCACCTGCTGCGCCTTGACCAGGCCGAGCACTTCGGTGCGGTAGTCCTCTTCACGGTCGGACCAGCGCAACCCTCCACGCGCCACCTTGCCGCCGCGCAGGTGCACGCCCTCGACCCGTGGCGAATAGACGAAGATCTCGTACATCGGTGCCGGGCGCGGCATCTCCGGGATCGAGCGCGGATCGAGCTTGAAGCTGAAATACGACTTGGGTTTGCCGTTGGCATCCGGCTGATAGAAGTTGGTTCGCAGGGTGGCCTGAATCAGCGCCAGATAGCGCCGCAGAATCCGGTCCTCGTTGAGTACCGCCACCTCATCAAGCGCTGTGAGAATCGCCTGTTCCAGCCGTTGCTGCTTGTCTGCCAGATCCTCGTCACCGAGCTTGCGCGCCAGGTAGAAGCGCATCTTGAACAGCCGCACCAGCTCGCGGGCGATATCCGTGTGATTGAGCAGCGCGCTGGCGATATAGCCAAGGTCGAAGCCCATGCGAATCTGCTTGAGATAGCGCGCATAGGCGCGCAGCAGCGCCACTTCCCGCCAGGCCAACCCGGCGGTCAGCACCAGACGGTTGAATCCATCGTTCTCGGCAAAGCCGCCGTAGATATGGATGAACGCATCCTGCAGCGCCTCGTTGATTTCCAGCAGGTCGATTTCCAGACCTTCGGCATAGGTAAAGGCGAAGTCGTGTATCCAGTACTCGCGGCCGCTGCGGTCGCGCAACCGGAACGGAAACTCGCCGAGCACCCGCAGCCCCAGGTTCTCCATGATCGGCAGGATGTCCGACAGCGGCAGCGGTGTATTCAGGTGATACAACTTGCAGTGCAGACGGTTCTCTTCAGCCGTGATCGGCTGATAGAAACTCATCACCAGCGGACGCTCCTCGCTGAGGTCGAGCACATGCTGCATGTCGACGGTGGCCGATTGCGGCGAGAAGCGCTCACGGTAGCCCGCTGGGAAGCCTTTCGGAAACTCGTTGAGCAGATGGGTGCCCTTGGCTTCGCCGAAGCGCTCGACCACCAGGCTCTGGTAGTCGTCCTGCCAGGTGCGGCAGGCCTGCAGCACTTCCTGCTCGAGACGCGCCGGATCGACCTGCAGCGCGCGGCTGGGGTCCAGACGCAGAATGAACTGCACGCGCGTCAGCACCGATTCGGAGAAATAGGTGGAGAACTCGCAGTCGCTGGCTTCGAGCCGCTCCTGCAGCACCTGCTGGATTTTTAGCCGTGTCTCGGTGGAGTAACTGTCACGCGGCACGTACACCAGGCAGTAGCAGAAACGCCGATAGGGATCGAAACGCAGGAACAGCCGTAGCCGATTGCGTTCCTGGATCTGCACGATGGCGATGGCGTTTTCGAACAGCTCGTCGATCGGCGCCTGGAACAGCTCGTCACGCGGCAGCACCTCGAGAACCTGCACCAGCTCCTTGGCCAGATGCGCGGAGCTACCGAAATTGGCGCGCTGCACGACCGTCTCGACCTTGCTGCGGATGAACGGGATGCGTCGCACGCTCTGGGTGTAGACCGACGAGGTAAACAGGCCGAGGAAGCGGCATTCGCGAACCACCCGCCCTTCGTCATCGAACTCGCGCACCGAAACAAAATCAGGGTAAGCCGGGCGGTGCACGCGGCTGGGCATGGCCGCCTTGGCGAACGACAGCAGCAGTGGCTCACGCAGGTAGCTGACCGACTGACCGGTGAGCGACTGCTCCTCCTCGGAAAGCCCGGTGCGCATGCTGCGCGACAGACCCAGCAGCGAGCTTTCGTCATAGACGATGCGCCCGCCGTCGGCCTGTTCCTGCACGGAGAACTCTTCGTAGCCGAGGAAGGTGAAATGGTCGTCCGCCAGCCACCGCATGAAGTCGCGGATCTCTTCCAGCTCATCACCGTCGATGCTCAGGTTGACCTGCTCCAGACGCCCTTGCAGCTCGACCGCCTTGCCCTTCATCGCCGCAAAGTCACTCACCACCTGACGCACATCAGCCAGCACACCCAGCAGTGACTGCTCGAGCTCGCGCAGGGCCGTCGGGCTGGCGCAGCGATCAATCTCCACGAAGATCAACGATTCGGCATGGCTGTCAGCGGCGCGCTCATCCTTGGGCAGCAGCTCCAACAAGCTGCCATCGGCCCCGCGACGCACCTGCAGCACGCTGGTTTGCAGGGTATGGATGCTGTAGCCGCGGCGCGTCAGCTCCATGCGCACCGAATCGACCAGAAACGGCATGTCCGGATGCAGCACCTCGACCACGCTGTGGGTCGATTGCCAGCCATGCTTCTCGAAGTCGGGGTTGAATACCTGCACCTCGGGTTTGGCGGGATCGAAGCGCTCCAGCAGGCGCCAGCTGGCCAGTGTCGAGCCGACCAGATCGCTCATGCGCCGTTCGGTGAGTTCGGGCAGCGCGACGATGCCGAAGAACTGTTCGGCGAACAGGCTCAGTTGCGGCAGGATTTTCGGGTCTACGTGTTGCGCTAACGCTGTCTGCAATTGCTGCTGAAAGTCGGCCTTGCTGGCCGCTGAAAAGAACGCCATGTATGGCTCCGCTTGGCTTGCTGGGGAAAGAGACGTCGGTAGTGACTGACGGAACAGGACGAAGGTTCAAGGTTAGTCTAGTCGAGGGTTAATGCAGTAAAGTGGCGCTTCTCCTGCAGTCGCCTGCGACTGTCTGTAGCAGCCAATAGCAGCCGGCGTCTCTGCCCGCCGCGCCAGCCGATTTGCCGCCCACCTGGAAGACTCGAAAAGATGGATCACCGTGAATCGATAATCGCGCTGCGACAGTTCCTGTCCACCCAGATCCTGGGGCAGGAACGGCTGATCGAACGCCTGCTGATCGCCTTGCTCGCCGACGGCCACATGCTCGTCGAAGGGGCGCCGGGCCTGGCCAAGACCCGGGCCATCAAGGAACTCGCCGAAGGCCTGGAAGCGGAGTTCCATCGAATCCAGTTCACCCCCGACCTGCTGCCCGCCGACATCACCGGTACCGAAATCTATCGCCCGGAGACCGGCAGCTTCGTCTTCCAGCAGGGGCCGATCTTCCACAATCTCGTGCTCGCGGACGAAATCAATCGCGCGCCGGCCAAGGTGCAATCGGCGCTGCTCGAAGCCATGGCCGAGCGCCAGGTCAGCGTCGGCCGCAGCACTTACGATCTGCCGCCGCTGTTCCTGGTGATGGCGACACAGAACCCGATCGAGCAGGAAGGCACCTACCCCTTGCCCGAAGCACAGCTCGACCGCTTCCTGCTGCACGTGAAGATCGGCTTCCCCGACGCCTCGGTGGAACGACGCATCCTGCAGCAGGCCCGTGGCGAGGCAATCAATGGCGAGGCGGCGCCGGAACATCGGGTCAGCCAGCAGGCGATCTTCGCCGCGCGCAAGGATATCCTCGGCCTGTACATGGCCGATGCGGTGGAGGAATACCTGGTGCAACTGGTCATGGCCACGCGCACGCCGGCCAAGTTCGATGCCGAACTGGCTGAATGGATCGCCTATGGCGCGAGTCCGCGGGGCTCGATCTCGCTGGACCGCTGCGCCCGCGCCCATGCCTGGCTGGCCGGACGCGATTTCGTCAGCCCCGAGGACATACAGGCGATGCTTTTCGATGTACTGCGTCACCGCCTGATTCTCTCCTTCGAGGCAGAAGCCGCCGGCATCGATCAGGATCGGGTCATCCAGCGCATTCTCGACGTGGTAGCGGTGGCCTGATGCAACCGCAGGCTTCCGCCGCCGGGCAGCCAACCGAGCAGGGCTCCGGTATCCGCGTGAGCCTGGCCGAACTCATCGATATGCGTCATCGCGTCCGTGAAGTGCCGCTGTTTTCCACACCGCATCGCCGCAGCCCGCTGGTAGGTCTGCACCATTCCAAGCTGCGCGGGCGCGGCGTGGATTTCGACCAGGTTCGTATCTATCAGCCCGGTGACGACGTGCGCACCATCGACTGGCGCGTCACCGCACGCACCCAGGAGCCGCACACCAAGCTGTTCCATGAAGAACGCGAGCGGCCGATCTATATCGTCATCGAGCAGAGCCCGCGATTGTTCTTCGGCAGCGGCCGGCTGTTCAAGTCGGTGCTGGCGGCGCAGGCGGCGAGCCTGATCGGCTGGGCGGCGCTCAGCCACAATGATCGCGTCGGCGGGCTGGTGTTCGGCGATGAGCGTCAGGAAATCAAGCCACGGCGCAGCAAGCAGAGCCTGCTGCAGCTGCTGGATCGCGTCACCCGCGCCAACAATCGCCTGCAGCCAGACAACCCGATCGACCCCGACGCTTTCAGCATGGCCCTGCGCCGGGCACGGGAAGTGCTGCGTCCGGGCAGTCTGTCGGTGATTCTCTGCGACGAGCGCACCCTCACCGATGCCGCCGAGCAGCAGCTCAGCCTGCTCGCGCGCCATGTCGACCTGCTGTTGCTGCCGCTGTTCGATCCACTGGATCACGCCCTGCCCGCGGCCGGCCTGCTGCGCTTCAGCGAAGGCAATGCGCGGCTTGAACTGGATACCCAGGATGCGGATCTGCGTCAGCGCTACCGCGAGCAGGGCGAGGCGCGCAGCGCCCGCTGGCAGCGTCTGGCCGATCGCCTGCGGGTGCCGCTGATGCCGCTGGATACCCAGCACGATCTGGTCGAGCAGCTGCGCGAGCACCTGAGCGTCCGCCATCCGAGCGCACGGCAATGAATCCGCTCGATCAACTCGCTCCGCTGATCAGCCCCGACCCGATCAGCTGGTGGCCTCCAGCGCCGGGCTGGTGGCTGCTCGGCCTGGTGCTGCTGATGGCGCTTGGCTTGCTCTGGCGACTTCGTCACCGGCTGCTCAGGCGCAAGCCCCATGTGCAGCCGGAGCCACCGCTGGAACCGCAGCGCCAGGAAGCGCTCATCGAGCTTTCGCGCTTGAGCAAACCCTACGGAGGGCAACCGGCCAGCCAGTGGCTGCAACAACTCAATGGGCTGCTCAAGCGGCTCTGTCGCATTCGTTACCCCAACGACCACCCGCACACGCTCAGTGGGCGCGCGTGGCTGGCCTTTCTCGACAACCGCTGCCCGGCCGCCGGGCTGACCCGCTGGATGATTCTTGTCGAAGGTGCCTACCGGGCCGAGTGCCGCCTCGACGACAAGGCAATCGACGGGCTCGAACAGGCCGTCGACATCTGGATCCGCAAGCATGTTTGAACTGGCCTGGCCCTGGGTCTTCCTGCTGCTACCGCTGCCCTGGCTGCTGCGCGCACTGCTGCCGCCTGCCGATAGCGGCGAAGCCGCGCTGAAGGTCAGCTTCCTCGACGAACTGCAGCAGCTGTCCGGCCGGCGCGCGCGTGTCGCCCTGCCCGCCTGGCGCCAGCAACTGCCCTACCTGACCATCTGGCTGTTGCTGCTGTTCGCCGCAGCACGCCCCCAGTGGCTGGGTGAACCACTGCCGCTGCCCACCAGCGGCCGCGATCTGCTGCTGGCAGTGGACGTCTCCGGCTCGATGGATTACCCCGACATGCAGTGGCAGGACGAGGAGCTGACGCGGCTGGAACTGGTGAAGGTACTGCTCGGCGACTTCATCGAGGAGCGTCGTGGCGATCGCGTCGGCCTGATTCTCTTCGGCAGCAAGGCCTATCTGCAGGCGCCACTGACCTTCGATCGCCACACCGTGCGAGTCTGGCTGGACGAAGCCCGGGTTGGCATCGCCGGCAGCAACACTGCGATAGGGGACGCCGTCGGCCTGGCGGTTAAACGCCTCAGGGAGCGACCGGCGAACAGTCGTGTGCTGGTATTGATCACCGACGGTGCCAACAACGGTGGCGAAATCGAGCCGCTGCTGGCGGCCTCGCTAGCCGCCGAAGAAGGCGTGCGGGTCCACACCATCGGCATCGGCGCCGTGCCGGAAGAAGGTGGCGTGCTCAGCCGCTTCGGTTTCAACCCTGGCCTGGACCTCGACGAGCCGACGCTGCGCGCCATTTCCGAGCAAACCGGCGGCGAGTATTTCCGCGCCTCGTCGAGCGCAGAGCTGAAGGCGATCGGCGACACGCTGGATCGTCTCGAGCCGGCAGCGCAGCAACCAGCCCAGGCCCGTGTGGCCGAGGCCCTGTACATCTGGCCGCTGTCGGCGGCTTTGCTGATCAGCCTGCTGATGGTCGCGGCCAGCCTGTGGAGCGCACAGTTGCAGCGCCTGGCCTGGCGACGGGAGCAGCGCCGATGAGCGAGCTGCTACCCCATCTGTTGCGGCCATACTGGCTGCTCATCCTGCCGCTACTGATCTGGCTGCTGTGGCGGCTCTGGCATCGGCAGCTGCAGGTTGGTCGCTGGCAGCGTCTGCTGCCGGAAGCCTTTCATGCCGCCCTGCTGACCCGTGGCCGACTGCGCCACAGTCGCCTGCCCTGGCTGGTGCTGGGCCTGGCCTGGCTGCTGGCGGTCATCGCATTGCTCGGGCCCAGCTGGCAGCGCTTCGAACAGCCGAGCATCAAGCGCAGCGATCCCCTGGTGGTGCTGCTGGAACTCACGCCATCGATGCTCGCCAGCGACGCACCACCCACTCGCCTGGAACAGGCCAAGCGCAAGCTGCTGGATCTGCTCGAGCGCCGGCAGGACGTACAGACCGCCGTCGTGGTATTCGCCGGCAGCGCCCACACCGTGGTGCCGCTATCCGATGACCTGGCGACCACACGCAACCTGCTCGACGCCCTGCACCCGACGCTGATGCCCGAGCAGGGCCAGCGCGCGGACCTTGCCGTGGCCAAAGGCCTCGCCCTGCTCGAACAGGCTGGCCTGGGGCGCGGGCGCTTGCTGCTGATCGGCAGCAGCCTGGACGAGCACGAACGCAGCGCCATCGTCACGCTGATGGAGGGCAGAAACGAGCAACTGCTGATACTCGGCGTCGGCACCGCACAAGGCGCGCCAATCGCCGGCAAGGACGGTAGCTTTGTCAAGGATGCCCAAGGCGCAATCCTCATCCCGCGCCTGGACAACGCCAGACTGCAACGCCTGGCCAACGAGCTGGGAGGGCGCTATCAGCGCGCGCAGCTGGGTGACGACGACCTGACGGCCCTCGGTCTGCTCGATCAAACTGGCACGTTGCGCCAGGACGATGAAATCACGCGGCTGGAAGCCTGGCTGGATCAGGGGCACTGGCTGCTGTTGCCACTGCTCTTGCTGGCCGCCCTCGCCGGTCGCCGCGGCTGGTTGTTCTGCCTACCGCTATTGCTGCTGCAGCCGCAGCCTGCCAATGCCTTCGAGCTAGAGGACCTCTGGCTACGTCGCGATCAGCAGGGCCAACGCCTGCTGGACGCGGAGCGGCCGGCCGAGGCCGCCGAGCGCTTCACCGATCGCCGCTGGCAGGCCACCGCCCGCTATCAGGCCGGCGACTATGCCGGCGCGGCAGAACTGTTCGCCGAAGGCAACACGGCCGCCGATCACTATAACCGCGGCAATGCCCTGGCTCGCAGCGAAGCCTTCGAGGCCGCCATCGAAGCCTATGACCAGGCGCTGGACCTGCAGCCTGATCTACAGGCGGCGCAGCGCAACAAGGCGCTGATCGAAGAGCTGCTGCGCCGCCAGCAGGAACAGCCCGAGCCCGAGCAGGAACAGAATCAGCAGGACGAGCAAACCGAAGAACCACTGCCGCAACCCGAGCAGCCGCAATCACAGGAAGCGGGCTCTGCCCATTCCCCTTCGCCGGAGGATGCCCAAGGCGAGCCGTCCAGCGAAGCCAGCGGCGCCTCGCAGCCATCGACAACCGAAGCCACGCCCGAGACCGAAGAAATTGATGGCAGCGCGGCCCAGGCGCAACACGAGGCGCTCCCCGAGCAGGAGCGGCAACAGGCGATGGAGCAATGGTTGCGGCAGATTCCGGACGATCCCGGCGAGCTGCTGCGACGAAAATTCCTCTACGAACAACGCAAGCACCAGGAAACCAATCGATGATGCGCCTGATGGCTTTTCTTCTGCTCGGCCTCCTTGCTGGTCAGGCCGCAGCCGCCGGCCTGTTCGCCCGGGTTGACCGCACCCAGCTGAGCATTGACGAAACCCTGGAGCTGAGCCTGGAAAGCCAGGGCAGCACGGTATTCGGCAAGCCCGACCTGCAGCCGCTGGAGCCATTGTTCGAGGTGTTCGACACCCGTCAGGTCAACCAGCTTTCCAGCAGCAACGGCGAAGCCTATGCGATCACACGCTGGTTGATTACCCTGCGGCCGAAGCAGACCGGCTACGTGATCATCCCGCCGCTGCAACTGGGCGACTGGCGCAGCGAGCCGATCACATTGATGGTCCAGGAATCGCTGAAAAATACCGAAAGCGACCAGCTGGCCCCAATCTTCATCGATGCCAGCGTCGATCAGGAAAACGTTTACGTTCAGGCCCAGGTGATCCTTACCCTGCGCATCTATCATTCGGTTTCGCTGTACGACGACAGCACCCTCTCGCCGCTGCAGATGCCGGAAGCCCTGGTCGAACGGCTCGGTGAGCCACGCACATACGAGAAAACCATCAACGGCATTCGCCACGGCGTCATCGAAGTGCGCTATGCGCTGTTCCCGCAGAAGTCCGGCGAGCTGACCATCCCTGCCCAACTGTTCAGCGCCACCACTGTGACCAATGGCAGCAACCCGCTGTTCGGCTCGCGTTCGGGCCGCTCGACGCAGGTCAGGTCACCAAGCATCCCGCTGACGGTCAAGCGCAAACCGGCGGACTACCCCGCCGCGGCGCCCTGGCTGCCGGCACGCAGCCTGACCCTGGTCGAGGCCTGGAGCCCGGAGCCCGATCAGGCACAGACCGGCGAATCGCTCACCCGCAGCCTGTTGCTCAAGGCCGAAGGCCTGACCAGCACCCAGTTGCCCGCCATCGGTTCTGCCCATAGCCCCGACCTGCGCCGCTACCCGGATCAACCGATCCTGGCCAACGAAGTCAGTGGCGCGGGTCTGGTCGGTAGCCGCGAGCAGCGCGAGGCGCTGATTCCCACGCGCAGCGGCGCGTTGCAGCTACCCGCGGTGGAAGTGGTCTGGTGGAACACCGTGGAAGACCGGCTGGAACGCACCACGCTGGACGAACGGACCCTGAATGTCGCCGATAATCCGAATCTCGCGCCGACGCCCGCCGAGCAACCGGCCGCAACGCCACTACCTGCCGAGCAGCAGCTACTGTGGCCCTGGCAGCTGAGTACCCTGCTCTTCGCCCTGTCCACCCTCGCCGGCTTCGGACTGTGGCTACACGCGCGGCGGCAACCCGCAGTGCAGCGCGCACTGCAGCCTGGCCCGACCCCACGCAGCCTGCTCGACGACCTGCGTCGCGCCTGTCAGGCCAACGACTCGCAGGCCACTCGCCAGGCGCTGGATGCCTGGGCGCGGCAACAGCCGGAGACGCTGGCCGACATGGCTGCGCGCTTCGTGCCGCTGTCCGATGCGCTGGACGGACTCAACGGTGCGCTGTACAGCGAAGCCGGCCAGCGTTGGCAGGGAGAGGCGCTGTGGCAGGCGATTCAGACGCTCCCTCCAGCGACCAGTCCGAGTGTCGAGCAGGACCTCAGCGCCCTGCCACCACTGTATCCACGCTGACCGGCAACGCCACACCGCTTCACACCAGACGCGCCTGACCAACGCGGTGCACGGGCACCGCATGGCGCACCACTTTCTCGCTGGCATATCGCTTGCTTCAGGCTTGGCATAGACCACTCCTGATCCGTCGCGCACGGTTGACTGTGCCGCACGCTTCGCAATCGAAAGGCCCACAGCATGACCGAACCCTCCACGTCGCCCCGCCACGATGCACTGGCCTGGGTCGCCGGCAGCGATGCACCGGAAAAGAGCTCGCTCAACCTGGGCTTTCTGCCACTTACCGATGCCGCCTCGCTGATCGTCGCCGCCACCCAGGGCTTCGCCCAGCCCTTCGGCCTGACGCTCAACCTGCACCGCCAGAACTCCTGGTCGGGCCTGCGCGACAAGCTGATCGGCGGTGAACTGGACGCAGCGCACGGCCTGTACGGACTGATATATGCCGTGCACCTGGGAATCGGCGGCAGCCGCGCCGTGGATATGGCGGTGCTCATGGGGCTTGCGCAGAACGGCCAGAGCATCAACCTGTCGACCCCGCTCAAGGCTGCCGGCGTGACCGATCCCGAGGCATTGCGCAACAGCGTGCGCCAAAGCGGTGCACGCCTGACTCTCGCGCATACCTTCCCCACCGGCACCCACGCGCTGTGGCTCTATTACTGGCTGGCCGCCAATGGTATCCACCCGCTGCAGGATGTGCGGACGCTGGTGCTGCCGCCATCGCAGATGGTGGCGTACCTGCAGGCCGGGCGCATCGACGGTTTCTGCGCCGGCGAACCCTGGGGCGCGCAGGCGATCGCCGAGGGGGTCGGCTTCACCCTCGCGACCAGCCAGTCGATATGGCCGGATCATCCGGAAAAGGTGCTCGGCTGCACCCGCGCATTCGTCGAGCAGTACCCCAACACCGCGCGCGCACTGGTGATGGCGGTGCTCGAAGCGAGTCGCTTCATCGACCAGAGCCAGGAAAACCGCCGCAGCACCGCACATCTGATTGCCGGGAGCGAGTATGTCAACGCGCCGCTGGCAGCCATCGAATCACGCTTTCTCGGCTCGTATCAGGATGGGCTGGGCAACGCCTGGAATGACCAACACCCGCTGCGCTTCTTTGCCGATGGCGCGGCGAACATGCCCTACCTGTCCGACGGCCTCTGGTTCATGACCCAGCTGCGGCGCTGGGGCCTGTTGCGCCAGGACCCGGACTACCAGCTGGTTGCAAGCCAGGTGCAACAGATCGAGCTGTACAGACAGGCTGCGGAAGCGCTGGGTATCACCGTGCCGGAGTCGCCCATGCGCAGCGCCACGCTGATGGATGGCAAGACCTGGGACGGCAGCGATCCGGCAGCCTACGCCCGCAGCTTCCCACTGCACGCCATGGCCGATCAGGCCATGGTGGCTGCACTTTGAGCAGGAGATCAGGCATGTTGCGCATCCTGCTGATCGACGACACCCCACGCAAGATCGGGCGCCTGCGAAGCGCGCTGATCGAGGCCGGCTTCGAAGTCATCGATGAATCCGGCCTGACCATCGATCTGCCCGAGCGGGTCGAGACAATTCGCCCGGACGTGGTGCTGATCGACACCGACTCCCCGGGCCGCGATGTGCTGGAACAGGTGGTGCTGGTCAGCCGCGACCAACCACGACCCATCGTCATGTTCACCGACGACAGTGACCCGGACGCCATGCGTCAGGCCATCCGCGCCGGGGTCAGCGCCTATATCGTCGAGGGCATTCAGGCCCAGCGGCTCAAGCCGATCCTCGATGTGGCGATGGCGCGTTTCGAGACCGACCAGGCGATCCGCGCGCAATTGCAGGCCCGCGAGCAGCAACTCGCGGAACGCAAGCGCATCGAGCTGGCCAAGGGCATGCTGATGAAGATGCGCGACTGCAAGGAGGAAGAGGCCTACACCCTGATGCGCCGCCAGGCGATGAGTCGCCAGCAGAAGCTGATCCAGGTCGCCGAGCAGATCATCGCCATGAACGAGCTGCTTGGGCAGTGAGCTGCCCGCCCGCAGTGCAACCGCTCGACAAAACGCACCATCGGCGAGCGTGCTCTCGGTCCCTCGGCATGGACCGTGAGACAGCTGCAACGCCGCCATCCGCCACGACGCGGCGTTCAGCCGAAAGCCTGCAGCAAGCGGCAGGCTGGCAAGCAGCTTGCTAGATGGGCTGGCCGAGCCAACGAAGGCGTCCGGCAAAGACGAAGGCGTCCCTGCACCGCATGTTTCGACATGCCGGTCCGGACGCCTTTTTTGTTGCCCGCGCGGCAGTGCCGCGCGCTCACTTCAGGGATTTGCAGAATGACCATCACCGCGACCTTGGCGATCGCCTGTGCACTGCTGATGCTGGGCCACTATCTGAACGGCATGGCCAGCGCACAACATTCCCGACGCGTAGCGCAGTTGCGCCTGCTGGCAGTTCAGGAAGATCTGGAGATTCTCCGCCTGCTGCAACAGCATCGCGGTCTGGGCGTACAGAGCGAACCCACTGCGGTAGCGCTGCGCTGCGCGCTGGCGACAAGCCTGACGCAACGTCTGCAACAGCGCAGTGCCCTGCCCGATGCGTATTCGATAACCGAAGGCTGGCTGGTTCTGCGCAACAACCCTGCCGATTTCGACGGGCATTGCGCTCTGATCGAAACCCTTATCGATGCGCTTGAGAAGCGGGCGCCGATGTCGAGCAACGAACCCGCCGAAGCCGCTCGCGCCTGCCGCGAACTGGAAGACGTGGCACGCCTGCGCGGCCTCTGCGTCGTCGCCTCGAATCAGGGCGGCTGCACGCCGGCCTTGCAGAAGCGCCTGAAAGCACTCTGTCGGCGCATGGTTACAGACACCGATATGGAGCTGAAGCGGCTGGTCGGCAAGCTGGAGCGCAGCGTGATACATGCAGCCCAACCGAGGCTGAGCCCGCCCGAGTGTTTTGCCCTTGTCACTCCCTTCATCGACGCGCGCCTGCAGTTGATCCGGCAGCGTCTGCAGCACAGTGGCGCACAGGCGCAGCGTGGCTTGCATCGGGCGGGCTGACGGATAGAGGTTGCGGGGCCGGTCTCCGCTCCATTGGCGGCCGGCAAAGCATGGCTACGTGCAGGATCCGCTACACGCGGGTTTCCATTAGAAGCGCCTCGGCCGCAAATGGGGCCGCCCGGTGCCAGCTCATTCGCGGTCAAGACTGCAGCCACGAGCGCGCATCTAACCCCGGCGAAGAACACAACGCTAGAATGCGCGCCTTCTACCGATTACCGAGCGACCCATGGCGCGTCTTACCCTGCATTTCCCGGAAGACCAGTACTGCTTTTCCACCCAGCTCACTGTACGAATCACCGACATCAACGCCGGCAACCATCTGGCCAACGATTCGATGATCTCGATGATTTCCGAGGCGCGGGCGCGCTTCCTGTTCGCCTACGGGGTAGCCGAGACCCGTCAGGATGGCGCCGGGATCATCGTGACCGACCTTGCCACGACCTACAAAGCCGAAGCCCATGCCCGTGATGCGCTGCTGTTCGAGGTCGGGGTGATGGATTTCAACAAGTACGGCGGCGATATCATCTTCCGCATCACCCGCCCTGCCGACGGCACACTGATCGCCATGGCCAAATCCGGTTTCGTCTTCTACGACTATGGCCAAAGCCGCGTCGTCGCCATGCCCGAGGCGTTCGCCGGCAAGTTTCCGCGGGTCAACCGGATCGAATAGGGGCGTCTGCCACAGATTGCAGCAACCGCTGGACATCCTCGCGATGACACAGCTCGGTGCCCGGACGCATTACCGTCGCGGCACCCGCGGCAATGCCCCGGCACACCGCATCCTGTAGCGAGCGCGCCTCGGCCAGCGCCAGCACCATGGCGCCGAGCATGCTGTCACCCGCACCCACTGCGCTTACCACCGGGACATCCGCCGAGGGCAGGCGCCGCAGCTCATCGCCACAGGCGTACAGCGCGCCCTGGGCTCCCAGCGACAACACGACCACTTCGGCGCAGCCCTGAGCGATCAGGCGGCGCAGCGCTGCCTCCTGTTCGGCCTCGCTGGAGATGGGGTAGCCCACAAGGCTGGACAGCTCGTCGAGGCTCGGCTTCATCAGGTATGCACCGCCCTGCCGGGCGGCGCGGCGTAATGGCTCGCCGGACAGATCGACGACCAGCCGCGCACCGATACCGCGCGTCAATGCCAGCAGCTCGTCGTAGAAACCCAGGTTGACGCCGGGTGGAAAGCTGCCGCTCAGCACCACATAGGCCGGCGCTGGCTGCAGCGCTGCGAGGCTGTCGAGGCAACGCTGAAGTTCCTGCGCGGATAGCGTCGGACCGGGCAACACGAAACGGTACTGCAGGCCTGAGCCCAGCTCATCGACAGTGAAGCTCTCGCGGGTATCGCCAGTAATGGATACCGGACGATGCACCAGACCCAGCTCGTCGAGCGAACGTTGCAGCAGATCGCCAAAGGGCCCTCCAGCCGGATAGATGGCGATCGCCCTGCCCCCGAGCGTCTTCACCACCCGCGCCACGTTGATCCCGCCGCCACCCGGGTCGTGGCGCGGCAGCGAACACCGCAGCTTTTCGGTACTGATCACTCGCGGAGTGCTGACGGAAAGGTCCATCGCCGGATTAAGAGTCAGGGTCGCAATCAGGGGCATCGCTCGCTCCTTGGCAAAAGCCGCTCAAGACTAACAGCAAGCGCGCCTTGGGTTTTACGAGATGCCTTGCCCTGATTTGGCGCGCGGTTGCGCGCTATCTGTGCGCTTTGTCGTCGTGCGGCATCTGCTTAGCCACGCCGAACGCACAGAATTGGCGGCCTCCGCAGGCTGGCACGCTAGATGCTAGTTCCGCTTCAGGCAGGCCAACGGCGGTCTGCAATATCACGACAAAGGCGTCGCACCACACCTGCTCCGGCAGGCGTGCTGCGGCGCCTTTTTGTTTTCCGCCTCGACGAGGGGGCGGTCTGAGCAGCCCTAGCGGCCAACGCCGCGTCACGAACGCCCTGGAGCCGATCCAATGAGCACGAGTTTCTGGAAAGCCGGCCACGCGCCGACCTTGTTTGCCTCCTTCCTCTACTTCGACCTTAGTTTCATGGTGTGGTACGTGCTCGGCCCGCTGGGTGTGCAGATTGCCGCCGATCTCGGCCTGACCACCCAGCAACGCGCCTTCATGGTCGCCACGCCGATCCTCGCCGGCGCGGTACTACGTCTGGCGCTGGGCATCCTGGCGGATCGCACATCGCCGAAAACCGCGGGGCTGTTTGGCCAGAGCGTCGTCATCGTCGCGCTGTTCGTCGCCTGGCTGCATGGCATCCACAGCTACGAGCAGGCTTTGCTGCTCGGCCTGTTCCTCGGCATGGCCGGCGCATCCTTTGCCGTCGCGCTGCCGCTGGCCTCACAGTGGTATCCGGCAGAGCACCAGGGCAAGGCGATGGGCATCGCCGGTGCCGGTAACTCCGGCACTGTGCTGGCGGCCCTGTTCGCGCCGGTCCTGGCGGCCATCTTCGGCTGGAACAACGTATTCGGCCTGGCGCTGATCCCGCTGGTCCTCACCCTGATCATCTTCGCCAGCGTGGCGAAGAATGCGCCCAACCGCCCGGCGCCGAAGTCGCTGGCCGATTACATGAAGGCGCTGGGCGACCGCGACAGCTGGTGGTTCATGTTCTTCTACAGCGTGACCTTTGGCGGCTTTCTCGGCCTGGCCAGCACCCTGCCCGGCTATTTCCACGACCAGTACGCCTTCGACCCGGTCAAGGCCGGCTACTACACCGCTGCCTGCGTCTTCGCCGGCAGCCTGCTGCGACCCCTTGGCGGCGCTCTTGCCGACCGCATCGGCGGCATTCGCGCGCTGCTGGTGATGTACACCGTCGCGGCATTCTGTATCGCTGCGGTGGGCTTCAACCTGCCGAGTTCCACAGCAGCCCTTGCACTGTTCGTGGTCGCCATGCTCAGCCTCGGTGCCGGCAATGGAGCGGTGTTCCAGCTGGTGCCGCAGCGTTTCAACAAGGAAATCGGCGTGATGACCGGACTGGTCGGCATGGCCGGCGGTATCGGTGGCTTTCTGCTCACCGCCGGGCTTGGCGCAGTCAAACAATCGACCGGTGACTACCAGTTCGGCCTCTGGCTATTCGCCAGCCTCGGCGTGCTCGCCTGGTTCGGTCTCTATGGCGTCAAGCGTCGCTGGCGCACCACCTGGGGTTCTGCTGCGGTAACCGCGGCGCGGGTGTGATGCCCACGCAGACCCTGCAGGGCGCGAATATTGCTCTGCTGCAGTACGCAGTCATTCGAGAACGACCATGCCCCTGCGATTGAGCTATGGCGAGGCCAGCGCTGCCGGACCGCGCCCGGAAAACCAGGATGCGATACGCATCGTCACCCCGGCGCCCGGGCTGGCAACCGGCAAGGGCTATCTGTTCGCGCTGGCCGATGGCGTCAGCCAGTGCGCCGATGGCGGCCTGGCTGCGCGAGCGACCTTGCAGGCGCTGGCTTTCGACTATTACGCGACGCCGGAGACCTGGGCCGTCGCGCAATCACTCGACCGCGTGCTGGTCGCGCACAACCGCTGGCTGCAGGCCAACGGCGGCAACCAGCCGCTGTTGACCACCCTCACCACACTGGTGCTGCGCGGTCGCCGCTTCACCCTGGCGCATGTTGGCGATTGCCGCGCCTACCGCTGGAACGGCTCCCAGCTCGAGCGACTCAGCGAAGACCATGTCTGGGAGCAGTCGGGCATGCAGCATGTGCTCAAGCGTGCGCTGGGACTGGATCAGCACCTGGTGATGGACTACCTCGACGGCGAGCTGCAAGAAGGCGAAAGCTACCTGCTGCTGAGCGACGGCGTCTGGTCCTGCGTCCCCGAACGCGACATCGCGCATATCCTGCACGATCAACCCGACCTAGGCGCCGCGGCACGGGCGCTGGTCAATCTGGCGCACCAGAGCGGCAGTCAGGACAACGCCAGTGCCTTGCTGCTGCGCGTCGAAGCCCTGCCCGAAGCGGTGCTGGCCGACGCCCTCGCCCAGCTCGATCATTGGCCGTTGCCGCCGAAGCTGCGCCCCGGCCAGCTGTTCGAGGGCTGGCAGGTGAATGCACTGCTGCACGAGTCGCGGCAGTCGCTGATCTATCGGGTGCAAGATGCTCAGGGCCAGGCCTGGCTGCTGAAGACGCTGCCACCCAGCCGGCAGGACGAGGCAGACGCAGGACCGGCGTTGCTCCAGGAAGAATGGTTCATGCGCCGGGTTGCCGGGCGCAACTTCGCCGAACTGCATCCGCTGCCAGAACGCCAACACCTCTATTACGTGCAGCGCGAGTACAGCGGGACGACCCTGGCGCAACGCTTCGAACGAGACGGCCCGCTGCCACTGGCCGATTTGCTGCAGGTCGCCTCCCGGCTGATCCGCGCGGTGGGCATGCTGCATCGGCGCAACATCCTTCATCGTGACATCAAGCCGGAAAACCTGCTGCTGGGTGAGGACGGCGAGCTGCGTATCCTGGATTTCGGCCTGGCGTTCTGCCCCGGGCTGACTCGCGACCTGCCCAATCACCTGCCCGGAACCCCGAGTTTCATTGCCCCGGAGGCATTCACAGGGGCCGAACCCAGCGCAGCGCAGGATCTTTATGCGACCGGCGTGACACTGTATTACCTGCTGACCGGGCACTACCCCTACGGCGAGATCGAAGCCTTCCAGCATCCACGCTTCGGCAACCCGACACCGGCCAGCCGCTATCGCCCGGACGTGCCGACCTGGCTGGAGGAAAGTCTCGCCCGCGTGCTAGCGGTCGATCCACGACAGCGTTTCGAAACCGCCGAGCAATGGCTGCTTGAGCTGGAACAGGGCGAACAGCGCAGCGCCAGCCTTCGGCTGCGCCCCCTGCTCGAACGTGAGCCGCTCAAGGTATGGCGCGGCATGGCGCTGTTGTCGCTGCTACTCAACCTGCTGCTGGTCGTGCTGCTGATAAAAGGCGCTTGACGCTCAGCGACGGGTAATCAGCCCCTGGCGCGCCACCCGGGTCAGCTCGCACACGCATTCTTCCAGGCGCTCAGCGGTCGGTGCCTGAATCACGGCCAGATCGAAGCTGTCGGTGGCAAAACGCGCCAGCGACTCGTCGGCCGTGGCGAACTGGATAAGCAGGGCGCGGGATTTGCGATGACGTCGCGGCCAACCTTCGAGGTAGCGCAACAGAGATGGCTGGTGAGTACCGCCGAGGAGGATTTTCGGATTGCTGGGGTGTAGGCCGCTGGTGATCGGGGCCAGGCGCAACTGGGCGTGCTTTGCGTTCATTGATTCAACTTCCGCCTCGAGGATTCCGCTGGGCAGCGGTGGGAGGCGACACCGGAACCAGCGCTTTAGCGGTATTTCGAAGCCATCGGCTCCAGGCGCCCCGCAAGTAGCTGACTAAATCGGCGCATGGGCGAAACTTTAGAAAGCTGGCCGCAGCCTGTCAACGGCGTTTTTGGAGTCGCTTCGATGGCGATTCGCACCATCAGGGCGCAAGCCGCTGCATATCAGTGCAACGATGCTCCGCGGCCAACGCCCCATCAACCGCTCAAGCCCTTGAAAATTGGTGTATTTGCAAATTGGCATAACCTCTGCAAAGCAGAACCTCGAAGAATCATTACGACCTGACCCTCAACGTGGAGCGGCAGGTCTCCCGACAGAGCGGGACACGGACAAAGGCGTCCTCACTGGGTAACCGGTGGGACGCCTTTTTTGTTGTTGAAAAATTTCGAGCAGGCCGGACGGCAGCTGGCACGGAGAACGGGCATGAAGAAACTCAAACTGGTAATGATCGGCAACGGCATGGCCGGCGTGCGGACCCTTGAGGAACTGCTCAAGCTCACCAACGAGCTCTATGACATCACGGTGTTCGGCGCCGAGCCACATCCCAACTACAACCGCATCCTGCTCTCCCCGGTGCTGGCCGGCGAACAGCAGTTCGAAGAGATCGTGCTCAACGACCTGAACTGGTACGCCGAGAACGGCATCCGCCTCATGCTCAACCGCAAGGTGGTGAAGATTGACCGGGTCAAACGCCGGGTGATCGCCGATGACGGCAGCGAGGCGGAATACGACCGCTTGCTCATCGCCACCGGCTCCAACCCGTTCATCCTGCCGATTCCCGGCAAGGACCTGCAGGGCGTAATCGGCTACCGCGACATTGCCGACACCCAAGTGATGATGGAAACCGCCAAGACCCACAAACACGCGGTGGTCATCGGCGGCGGCCTGCTCGGCCTGGAAGCGGCCAACGGCCTAAAGCTGCGGGGCATGGACGTCACCGTGGTGCACATCGGTGACTGGCTGATGGAGCGCCAGCTCGACAAGACTGCCGGCACCCTGCTGCAGAGCGCGCTGGAAAGCCGTGGCCTGAAGTTTCTCCTGCCCAAGCACACCGCCGAACTGCTCGACAACGGCGAAGGCCGGGTATGCGCGGTCAAGTTCAAGGACGGCGACGTGATCCCCGCCGACTTGGTGGTGATGGCCGCCGGCATCCGCCCCAACAGCGAACTGGCCGAACAGGCCGGCATCCCGTGCAATCGCGGCATTCTGGTCAACGACACCCTGCAGACCTACGACCCGCGCATCTACGCCGTCGGCGAATGCGCTAACCATCGCGGCACCGCCTATGGCCTGGTCGCACCGCTGTTCGAACAGGCCAAGGTCTGCGCCAACCACCTGGCCATGCTCGGCTTTTCCCGCTATCTGGGCTCGGTGACTTCGACCAAGCTCAAGGTCACCGGCATCGACCTGTTCTCGGCCGGCGATTTCATCGGCGGCGATGGCACCGAGACCATCACCCTCTCCGACCCCATCGGCGGCGTCTACAAGAAGCTGGTGATCAAGGACGACGTACTGGTCGGCGCCTGCCTGTATGGCGACACCGCCGACGGCGGCTGGTACTTCCGCCAGGTGCGCGAAGGCCAGAACGTGGGCCAGATACGCGACCATTTGATGTTCGGCGAAGGCGCCATCGGCGACGCTGGCCACCAGGGCCAGAGCAAGGCCATGTCCATGCCCGACGATATGGAAGTGTGCGGCTGCAATGGCGTGTGCAAGGGCACCATCGTCAAGGCGATCCAGGAACACGGGCTGTTCTCGGTGGACGAGGTGAAAAAGCACACCAAGGCCGCCAGCTCTTGCGGCTCCTGTGCCGGGCTGGTCGAACAGATCCTGATCAACACCGTCGGCGGCGCCGCCGACGTCAAGCCGAAGAGCGAGAAGGCCATCTGTGGCTGCAGCGACCTTAAACACGGCCAGGTGCGCAAGGCCATTCGCGAGCACCACTTGACCAGCATTCCGGCGGCCATGGCCTTCATGGAATGGCGCACGCCGAACGGCTGCGCCACCTGCCGTCCGGCGCTGAACTACTACCTGATCTCCACCTGGCCGGGCGAGGCCAAGGACGATCCGCAATCGCGCTTCATCAACGAGCGCGCCCACGCCAACATCCAGAAGGACGGCACCTACTCCGTCGTGCCGCGCATGTGGGGCGGCGTCACCAACGCCTCCGAGCTGCGCCGCATCGCCGACGTGGCGGACAAGTACCAGGTGCCAATGGTCAAGGTCACCGGCGGCCAGCGCATCGACCTGCTGGGCATCAGGAAGGAAGACCTGCCGGGCGTGTGGAAGGATCTGGACATGCCCTCCGGCCACGCCTACGGCAAATCCATCCGTACCGTGAAAACCTGCGTCGGCAGCGAGTTCTGCCGCTTCGGCACGCAGAACAGCACGCAGATGGGCATCGACCTGGAACACGCGCTGTTCAACATGTGGTCGCCGCACAAGGTCAAGCTGGCCGTTTCCGGCTGCCCGCGCAACTGCGCCGAATCCGGCATCAAGGACGTCGGCATCATCGGTGTGGACTCCGGCTGGGAGCTGTACATCGGCGGCAACGGCGGCATCAAGACCGAGGCCGGCGAGTTCTTTGTCAAGGTGAAGAGCGCCGAGGAGGTCATGGAATACAGCCTGGCGTTCCTCCAGCTCTACCGCGAGGAAGCCTTCTACCTCGAGCGCACCGTGCACTACATGCAGCGCGTCGGCATGGATCACATCAAGAAGGCCGTGCTGGACGACGCCGAGCGACGCAAGGCGCTGCATCAGCGGCTGTTGTTCTCGCTCTCCTTCGAGCAGGACCCGTGGCAGGAGCAACTTTCCAAGCCGCAGCTGAAGAAGGAATTCGACCGCATCGCCGTCAAGCAGCTGGAAAACGCCTGAGAACTTGATCTGGAGGGACACCGCATGAACTGGCTCGATATCTGCGCACTGGATGAGATCAACCCGCTCGGCTCGCGCATCATCGCCGGCCCCAAGGGCGACATCGCGATCTTCCGCACCTCGGACGATCAGGTCTTCGCCCTCGACGACCGCTGCCCACACAAGGGCGGCCCGCTTTCGCAGGGGATCGTCTACGGCAAGCAGGTCGCCTGCCCGCTGCATAACTGGCAGATCGACCTGCAAAGCGGCGAAGCACTAGCGCCCGACGTCGGCTGCGCCCACCGCCACGAGGCGCGCGTCGAGAATGGTCGCGTGCAGCTTTCGCTTAACCAGCGCAAGGAATGCGCGGCCTGAACACACCGCAGTTGACCAGCACCTTTTCCCAGGAGACGACGCCATGCGTATGACAACCGCCTCGACCTGCTGCTACTGCGGTGTCGGCTGTGGCGTGCTGATCGAGCACGACGGCGAGCGCATCCTCGATGTGGCCGGCGACCCCAGCCATCCGGCCAACTTCGGCAAGCTGTGCAGCAAGGGCTCGACCCTGCACCTGACCGGCGATCTGGACGCTCGCGCGCTCTACCCCGAGCTGCGTCTGGGCAAGGGCCTGGCGCGCAGCCGTACCGACTGGGACAGTGCCCTGGAGCACGCGGCCAGGGTATTCGCCGAGACCATCCGCGAGCACGGCCCGGACAGCATCGCCTTCTATGTCTCCGGCCAGCTGCTGACCGAGGACTACTACGCCTTCAACAAACTGGCCCGTGCCCTAGTCGGCACCAACAACCTGGATTCCAACTCGCGGCTGTGCATGTCCTCGGCGGTGGTCGGCTACAAGCGCAGCCTGGGCGCGGACGCCCCACCATGCAGCTACGAGGACATCGAGCAGGCCGACTGCCTGCTGATCGTCGGCAGCAACATGGCCTATGCGCATCCGGTGCTGTTCCGCCGTCTGGAGGAAGCCAAGGCGAAGCGACCGGAGATGACCATCATCGTCGTCGACCCGCGGCGCACCGACACCAGCGAGCTGGCCGACCTGCACCTGCCGATCCTGCCGGGCACCGATGTCGCGCTGTTCCACGGGCTGCTGCATATCCTCATGTGGGAAGGCTGGATCGACCGCCGCTTCATCGACGCCCATACCGAAGGCTTCGATGCGCTGAAAAGCCTGGTGCGCGATTACACCCCGGCGATGGTCGCCGACCTCTGCGGCATCTCTGTAGATGATCTGCAAACCTGTGCACGGCTGATTGGAAAACCCAGGGCGCGCAGGAGCGTCGCGAGCGAAGGGGCGGCAAGGCAAAAAACGGCGAGGGAGCGGAGTTTACATGCAGTAAATGAGCATCCCGAGCCGGTTTTTAACGCGGCCGCACCGAGTGCAGCAGCTCCTGCGCGTCATGGGGCGCCGAGCTTTCTAAGCCTGTGGTGCATGGGGCTGAATCAGTCCACTGCCGGCAGCGCCAAGAACAGCGCGCTGATCAATTTGCACCTGGCCACCGGGCAGATCGGCAAGCCGGGCGCCGGGCCTTTCTCGCTCACCGGCCAACCGAACGCCATGGGCGGTCGTGAGACCGGCAGCCTGTCCAATCTGCTGCCCGGTCACCGCGAAGCGGCCAACGCCGAACACCGTGCCGAAGTCGCGGACTACTGGGGCGTCGAGCAGCTGCCAAAACAGCCTGGCCTGTCCGCCATCGAGCTGTTCGAGGCGGTGCGCGCCGGCAAGATCAAGGCGCTGTGGATCGCCTGCACTAACCCGGCTCAGTCGCTGCCGGACCAGCAGAAAGTCCATGAGGGCTTGGCCGCCTGCCCCTTCGTCGTGGTGCAGGAAGCCTTCTTCACCACCGAAACCTGCCGCCACGCCGACCTTCTGCTGCCGGCCGCGAGCTGGGGCGAGAAGGAAGGCACCGTGACCAACTCCGAGCGTCGTATCAGCCACGTGCGCCGCGCCGTGCCGGCCCCAGGCGAAGCCCGTGCGGACTGGGCGATCACCTGCGATTTCGCCCGACGCCTGGAACGTCACCTGCGCCCCGGCCAGCCGAGCCTGTTCACTTTCGAGAATGCCGAAGCGCTGTTCGAGGAGTACAAGCCGCTCACCGCCGCCCGCGATCTGGACTACAGCGGCCTGAGCTACGCACTGATCGATACCCTCGGTCCGCAGCAATGGCCGTTTCCGCCAGGCAGCGAACAAGGCACCGCGCGGCTTTATGATGACGGTGTGTTTCCCACTGCCAATGGCCGCGCCCGTTTCATCGCCGAGCACTACCAGGCGCCGAAGGAAAAGCGCGAGGCGCGCTATCCGCTCACGCTCAATACCGGCCGGCTACGCGACCAGTGGCACGGCATGAGCCGCACTGGCACCGCGGCGCGGCTGTTCGGCCATGTCGAAGAAGCGTTGCTCGGAATGAACGCTGATGACATGCGCCGCCGGCGTCTGCTGGACGGCCAGCTGGTGAAGGTGAAGAGCCGGCGCGGCAGCCTGATCCTGCCGGTACAGAAGGACGACAGCCTGCGTGCCGGCCAGGCGTTCCTGCCGATGCACTGGGGTGATCGCTTTCTCAAGGGGCTGGGCTGCAACATGCTGACCCTGGCCAGCGTCGACTCCCTGTCGAAACAGCCGGAACTCAAGCATGCCGGCATCGAAGTGGAACAGGTCGAACTGCCCTGGCAGTTCTTCGCGCTGGTTGAGGGCGATGTGCAGCGACGCTTCGAGGCGCTGCGGCCATTGTTCGAAACCTTCGACTACGCCAGTTTCAGCCTCGGCGGGCGCGAACGCTCGGCGTTGCTGATCCGCGCCGCCCGGAATGCGGCGCCAACGGCTGCCGAGCTGGACACCATCGACAGCCTGCTCGGCCTCGACGAAGGCCCGGTGCTGGCCTATGACGACCCGCGTCGCGCGGTCGGCAAGCGCGTACGCATCGAGGAAGGCCGTATCGTCGCGTTGCGCCTGGCCGGCGAGACCGCCGCCCGGCAGTGGCTGCGCGGACTCTGGGAAAGCGGCAGCGCCGACGCCGAACTGCGTCGCTGGCTGCTGGCTCCACTCAGCGCGCCACCTGGCGGCGCAACCATCAGCACCGACCGTATTCTGTGCAACTGCATGAACGTCAGCCAGAGCAAGGTCCGTGCAGGCATCGAGCACGGTCTCGATCTGACCGGCCTCAAGCAGGAGCTCGGCTGCGGCACCAGCTGTGGCTCCTGCGTACCCGAAATCAAGCGTCTGCTGGCCAGCCAGCCGGAACGCGCACTTCTCTGATACCAACCAAGACGAGGATTACCCCATGAGCGCAAAAGTCTGGCTGGTAGGCGCCGGCCCTGGCGATCCGGAACTGCTGACTCTCAAGGCCGTGCGCGCGCTGGGCGAGGCACAGGTGGTGATGATCGATGACCTGGTCAACCCCGCCGTGCTCGAACACTGCCCGAACGCTCGCATCATCCCGGTGGGCAAGCGCGGCGGCTGCCGCTCCACACCGCAAGCCTTCATCCACCGTCTGATGCTGCGTTACGCCCGCCAGGGCAAGTGCGTGGTGCGCCTCAAGGGTGGCGATCCGTGCATCTTCGGCCGCGGTGGCGAAGAAGCCGAATGGCTGTCGGCACGCGGGATCGAGGTCGAACTGGTGAACGGCATCACCGCCGGCCTGGCCGGCGCCACGCAATGCGGCATCTCGCTGACCCAGCGCGGCGTAGCCCGCGGCGTCACCCTGGTAACAGCGCACACGCTCGACGACAGCAGTCCGGAATGGCAGGCGCTGGCGAAAAGCGGCACCACGCTGGTGGTGTACATGGGTGTGAGCAAGCTGGAACAGGTGCAGGCCGGGCTGTTGGAGGGCGGACTTTCCGCCGGTACACCAGTGGCGATGATCGAGAACGCCTCTCTGCCGCAGCAACGCGAATGCCGTTCGAGCCTCGCCGGCATGTGCCGCGATGCCTTGGCCTTCAAGCTGAAGAGCCCGGCGATCCTGGTGATCGGCGAAGTGGCCGCACATGCTGCGTTCCAGGCGGTAAGCCAGAGCGCCTGACCGTAGCTGACCGCCGTACCAAAACACCCGTAAAAAAAAACCGCGGCCCCAGGGCCGCGGTTTTCGTTACTGCGTGATCATCACGCTTTCTGACGCAGCTTCTCCGGTTTGATCAGGAAGCGAGCCAGGGCCGGCAGCAGCCAGATCGCGCCGACCATGTTCCAGAGGAACATGAAGGTCAGCATCAGACCCATGTCGGCCTGGAACTTAATCGCCGAGAACACCCAGGTCACCACACCAATCGCCAGGCAGACGCCGGTGAAGATCACCGCCTTGCCGGTGGACTTCAGCGTCTGGTAGTAGGCTTCCTGCAGGGTCATGCCCTGGCGCAGGAACGACTCCAGACGGCTGTAGATGTAGATGCCGTAGTCCACACCGATACCTACACCCAGTGCGATCACCGGCAGCGTCGCCACCTTCACCCCGATGCCCATGAAGGCCATCAGCGCGTTACCGAGGATCGATGTCAGCACCAGCGGCAGGATCACGCAGAGCGTGGCCGCCAGCGAACGGAAGGTCAGCAGGCACATGATACTCACGGCCAGGTAGACGGCGATCAGCATGGTGGTTTCCGACGCCGCGATGACCTCATTGGTGGCCGCTTCGATACCGGCGTTACCTGCCGCCAGTACGAACTCCAGTCCTTCGCGGTTGTTCTCCTCGGCAAACTCCTTCGCCGCGGCGACCACGTGTTCCAGCGTCTCGGCCTTATGGTCGTTGAGGAACACCAGTACCGGTGCCAGCGAGCAGTCGCTGTTGTACATACCTTCGGCACGGGCGATGGAGTTGTTCAGCACATGCTGGTTACGCGAAAGCGTTTCCCATTTCAGGCTGCCCTCGTTCATGCCCTTGATGCCCTGGCGCGCCACCGACACCATCGACACCGCCGACTGCACGCCCTCGGTGTTCTGCATCTTCCACATCAGCTCGTCCATGGCGGCGAGCGTGTCGTAGTGCGAACAGCCTTCCGGCGCGGTCTTGACCATCACTACCAGCACGTCGGAACTGGTCGAGTAGTTGCGGATGACGAAGTCATTGTCCAGGTTGTAGCGCGAATCCGGATGCAGCTCCGGCGCGCCCTGATCAAGGTCGCCGATCTTCAGGTTCTGGCCGTACCAGAGGCCACCCGCCAGCGCGACCACGGCGATAGTGATGGAGATCGGTGCCACCTTCGGGCTGGCGAAATTCGACAGCGCGCGCCAGAACGGATGATCGCGCGAGGCTTCTTCGCGGGCCTGCTTGATCGCCCGCTGACTGATGCCCATGTAGGAAATCGCCACCGGCAGCAGGATCAGGTTGGTCAGGATGATCACCGCCACGCCCAGCGAAGCACCGATGGCCAGCTCGCGGATCACGCCGATATCGATCAGCAGCAGGGTAACGAAACCCACCGCATCCGATAGCAACGCCACCATGCCGGGGATGAACAGCTGACGGAATGCCATGCGCGCCGCCGTCACCGGGTCTTCGGTATAGCCGGAGGCCATGGCGATGCCGTTGATCTTCTGTACGCCGTGGGAGATACCAATGGCAAACACCAGGAATGGCACCAGCATCGAGTACGGATCGAGCCCGAAGCCCAGGGTGTGCAACAGGCCGAGCTGCCAGGTCACGGCGATCAGCGTGGTGATCAACACCGCGATGGTGCTCTTCAGACAACGGGTAAACCACAGCAGCAGGGCAAAGGTGATGCCGATGGCTACGATGAAGAAGAGCGCAACACCGACCAGCCCGTCGATCAGGTCACCGACCTTCTTGGCGAAGCCGATGATGTGAATCTCCACATTCGGGTTCTGCGCCTCGTACTTGTCGCGAATCTTCTCTTCCAGCTCGTGGGAGAACTTCTGGTAGTCCAGCTTGATCTGCTTGCTGCGATCTTCCGGATCCGAGTAGGACTCCATCAGCGGCACGTCGATGATGCTGGACTTGAAGTCATTGGCGACCAGACGCCCGACCTGACCGGACTTGAGAATGTTGCTGCGAAGGTCATCGAGACTTTCCGGCGACCCGTCATAGGTCTGCGGAATGACCTCACCGCCGGCGAAGCCTTGCTCTGTCACCTCGGTCCAGCGAACGCTGGGACTCCAAAGCGACTTCATGTTGGAGCGATCGACACCTTGGATATAGAACACTTCGTCATGAATCTGCCGCAGCGTTTCCATGTAGTCCTTGGCGAAGATGTCACCATCTTTTGCTGCCACGGAGATCCGCACCGTGTTGCCGAGGTTGGCCAGATCATTCTGGTGCTCGAGCATCTTCTGGATATACGGATGCCCCAGCGGAATCATCTTCTCGAAGCTGGTCTGCGGCCGAACCTGGGCCGCCTGATAGAAGAGAAATGCGCTGATCAGCAGGCAGAGTACGACGACTGCCGGCCGGTTGTTGAAGATCAGGCGCTCGAGGAACGACGCCGGCTTCTGGTGGTGCTTGGTCATGCAGACTCTCCCGGCTTTATTGTTGTGTGGCCAGATCCGCGCCCGATGGCGAGGCGATGCGAACACCACCCTGCCCTACCAGGATCAGGTTGCCTTGGGAATCGGAGGTGACACCCGACAGCGAACGGCGGTCGGGGCGATTGAACAGCTTGAAGCTACGGCCCTGATCGTCGCTGGTGAGTACCGCGCCGCCGTGACCGACCACCACGATGCGCCCATCGCGCAGCAGGTTGCCGTCGGCCAGCCCGGACTCCAGTACATTGCCGTTGCCGTTGACGAGCTCGATGCCTTCCCAGCTGTCGCCGAAGTCGATGGAGCGGAACAGGTGGCCGCGCAGCCCAAAGGCAACCACGACCCCCGGTTCCGAACCGCCGACTACCCCGAAGAACGACCCCTGATACGGCGACTCGACGCGCTCCCAGGTTTCGCCCATATCGGCAGAACGGAACATTCCGCCCAGTTCGCCTACGACGAACAGGCCCGAGCCCTGGATATGGGTGATGGCGTTCAGGTGATAACCGTCCTCGTTGTCGAGGTGCTCACTGATGTCCTCCCAGCTCTGACCGCCATCGATGGTTTCGAGCAGCGCACCGTAGGCGCCAACCGCGATGCCGTGCTGGGTGTCTTCGAACCAGACGTCCAGCAAGGGGGCCTCGCGTTCGCGATCCTCATACTGAGCCGTCCAGCTCTCACCGCCGTCGGCTGTAGCCAGGATCAACGCGTCATGGCCGACCGCCCAGCCGTGCTTGTCATCGACGAAGTCGATGGCCGTCAGCAGCTGACGCGTCGGCACCTTGGCCTGCATCCAGCTGGCGCCACCATCGTCGGAATAGAGAATGTGGCCCCTATCGCCTGACGCAACGAGGCGTTCGCCGGCCTGGGTGATATCGAGCAGAAGATTGGATACCGCCTTGGCCGACTCGATCGAGTAGCGGGCCTGGCCATCGGTAGCGGCCTGGGCGGGTGCCGATGCTGCGAGCAGCAGGAGTGAGAAGGCGCCGCACAGCGAAAGCATGCCGGCAACCGATGAGTGAAGACGCGACGCCCTCGCCTGGCATGGAACCACGGCGCGGCCGGATAGTGTGCGCCGCTGAACGGGCTCACTCATACATACCCCCTTTATTCTTATTAGGTAAGGCCTGTAATGCAGGCTCGGCCATCCTAGCCAGCTTCCACAGACAGGCACAATTGGCCGGACGTTATGAATTGTTAACTCTCACGCAATGATTGACGCGTGATCACTCAGGCTGATTGGGCCAGTGGCCAGTATGTGCCGACCGCCCCTTTCGATCCCGCAGTGACGATCCGACGCGAGGCGCCAGAGGATGGTCACGATACGCAGGAAGGTTGTTTGCCGTGGATAGTGCCTGGAACGGGCCCTCGTAAAAGAAAGGCCGATCGCATTGCACGATCGGCCTTGTCGAGTCAGGCGAGGCTCTTGCTCACCACTTCGTAGACATCGCTGGACAGCTCTCCGGACGCAAGGATGCGCTCCAGCTCGGCCCTCATCAGCGCCTGCCGGGCGCTGTCGTACTTGCGCCAGCGGGTCAGCGGCGCCAGCAGGCGCGAGGCGATCTGCGGGTTCAGGGAGTTGAGGGTGATCACCTGATCGGCGAGGAAGTGGTAGCCGGCGCCATCGGCGCGGTGGAAGTTGACCAGGTTCTGGTTGGCGAAGGCGCCGATCAACGCACGCACCTTGTTCGGATTCTTCAGGGTGAATGCCGGGTGCTGCATCAGCGTCTGCACCCGTTCCAACCCGCCGGGCAAAGGGTTGCCGGCCTGGACGCTGAACCACTGATCCATCACCAGCGGGTTGTCCTTGAAGTGCTCGGCGAAGGCCTGCAGCGCCTTGTCGCGCTCGGCCTCGAACGGCGAGTTGACCAGCACGGCCAGTGCGGTCAAGCGCTCGGTCATGTTGTCGGCCTGCTCGAACTGTTCCAGACAGGCTTCCACGACTTCGGCTTTGTCGCTCAGCATCAGATACGACAATGCGATGTTTTGCAGGGCGCGACGGGCGAAATGTTCGGCCGAGGCGACATAGGGCGTGCTGCGCGAGGTTTCGCGATTGGCCTGGTAGCGCTGCCACAGCGGCTCGAACAACGCGTCGGCGATGCGCTTGCGGGCGAACTCGCGTGCCGTATGGATGGCATCCACGTCCGCCACTTCGCTGATTTCGGTCAGATAGGCCTCGCCCGGCAGCGAGAGCATCTCGGCGACCATCGCTGCATCGAGCGTCTCGTTTTGCAACAGGCTGCGTAGCGCCTCGACCAGGCGCTCATCCATCACCAACGCTTCCCCACGCTGATGCTGACCGATCAGCTCCTGCAGCACCTGCACCGACAGCTGCTGACCCGCTTCCCAGCGATTGAAGCCGTCGGAATCGTGCTGCATCAGGAACATCAGCTGGTCGCGGTCGTACGGGTAATCCAGCTTTACCGGCGCGGAGAAGCCGCGCAGCAGCGATGGCTGCGGACGCTCGGCGACGTCGACGAAGGTGAAGCTCTGTTCGGCTTCGGTCACCGCCAGCACGCGACTGGTGCCCGCAGCTTGCGGCTCGCCTTCCAGGCGCAGCGGCATGTCCGAACCATCGGCGGCGAGCAGACCCAGCGCCACCGGAATCACGAACGGCTCCTTGGTCGGCTGGCCAGGTGTCGGCGGACAGCTTTGGCGGAAGGTCAGGCGGTAGGTCTTCGCTGCCTCGTCGTATTGCTCGCTGACGGCCAGGCGCGGCGTGCCGGACTGGCTGTACCAGCGCTTGAACTGGGTCAGATCGGCACCGTTGGCGTCTTCCATGGCTTTGACGAAATCGTCGACCGTCACTGCCTGGCCGTCATGGCGTTCGAAATAGAGGTCGCTGCCCTTGCGGAAGCCTTCTTCACCCAGCAGCGTCTGGATCATGCGCACCACTTCGGCACCCTTCTCGTAGACGGTCAGGGTGTAGAAGTTGGAAATCTCGATAAAGGATTCCGGGCGCACCGAGTGCGCCATGGGGCCGGCATCCTCGGCGAACTGATGGGTCCGCAGGTAGGCGACATCCTCGATGCGCTTGACCGTCGCCGAGTTCATGTCGGCGCTGAACTGCGAATCGCGGAAGACGGTGAAGCCTTCCTTGAGCGACAGCTGGAACCAGTCGCGGCAGGTCACGCGATTGCCCGACCAGTTGTGGAAATATTCGTGGGCGACGATGGCCTCGACGCGCTGGTGCGCGGCATCGGTAGCGGTTTCGGCGCGGGCCAGCACTGCGCTGGAGTTGAAGATGTTGAGGCCCTTGTTCTCCATGGCGCCCATGTTGAAGTCGTTCACCGCGACGATCATGAAGATGTCCAGGTCGTACTCGCGACCGTAGGCCTCTTCATCCCACTTCATCGACTTCTTCAGGCTGTCCATGGCGTGCTGGCACTTGTCGACGTTCTCCGGCTCGACATAGATGCGCAGCGCCACGTCGCGCCCGCTCATGGTGGTGAAGCTGTCCTCGATGGCCCAGAGGTCACCCGCCACTAGGGCGAACAGGTAGGCCGGCTTCTTGAACGGGTCTTCCCAGGTCGCCCAGTGGCGGCCGTCGTCCTCGCTGCCGCTGGCAATCGGGTTGCCGTTGGAGAGCAGCACCGGATAGGCCTTTTGTTCGGCGCTCACGGTGGTGGTGAACTTGCTCATCACGTCCGGGCGGTCGAGGTAATAAGTGATCTTGCGGAAGCCCTCGGCTTCGCACTGGGTGCAGAACATGCTGCCGGACTTGTACAGCCCTTCCAGCGCGGTGTTGGTTTCCGGATGGATCACCACCGAAGTGTCGATGACAAAGCTTTCGCTGTCCGGCTGCAGGGTCAGACAGTCTTCGTTGATCTGGTAGTCGCCCAGGCCAAGCTCGCGGTCGTTCAGCGCGATGGTCTGCAGCTCGAGCTCCTGGCCGTGCAGCTCCAGCGGCGGCAGCTTGCCAGCCGGGCGCTCGGGATTGCGGCGCATCACCAGCTGGGCGTGCACCAGGGTGCGGTCCTCGTACAGTTCGAAGGTCAGGTGGGTTTCATCGATCAGGTATTCAGGCGCCTGGTAATCCTTCAGATGAATGACTTTCGGTTGTTCGGTGCGCATGGAAACCTCGTCGGCTGAGCTTCAAGCAACTAGCTTCAAGCAGGAATTTGGCGATGGACTGCCAGCCCGGAAACCGGGCTGCGGATGAGTTCGAGCTTAGCGTCTGTCGCGACGGACTTGTAGGGTGGAAACGGAGAAGCCTTTTCCACAGGGTTGTTCCAGGCCGCTCATCCTTGAACCCGCCGGCCGTAAGCGGTGGATAAGCGAAGCGTTATCCACCCTACGCGGTAGCGCTGGCGGCGACCTGATAAGCGGTGAACTTGCGAATGTTGATCACGCCGGTATCGAGAATCAGGTACTGGCCCTTGATGCCCCTGAGCGTACCTTCGACTACGGGCGTCTTCTCCAGATCGAGACTGACCACCTTGGTCGGATAGGCGTCGACCGGATAGCGAATCTCCAGCACCTCGGCGTCCGCCACCGGCTGGATCGCCTGCAGCCCGTAGCGCTGTTGCAACTCGCGCAACCCATCGGCACAGGCATCGAAGATCTGCTCGCGCATTTCGATCAGGTCGATGGGCTCGGCATCGCCCTTGAGCAGCGCGCGCCAATTGGTGCGATCCGCCACCTGGCTGCGCAGCAGGTCTTCGACCATTCCGGACTGCTGGCGCGTGGCGACGCGCATGATCGGCAGCGCCTGGCTGGCGCCCTGATCGAGCCAGCGCGTCGGCAGCTGCGTGGCACGGGTGATCCCGACCTTGATGCCCGACGAGTTGGCGAGGTAGACCACGTGGTCGGTCATGCAGAAGTCCATGCCCCACTGCGGATCGCGGCAGGTGCCGAAATCGTGGTGACATTTTTCCGGGCTCATGATGCAGACATCGCACTGCGGCAGCTTCTTGAAGCAGGGATAGCAATAGCCCTGGCTGAAGCTCTTGTTGGTCTTGCGACCGCAATGGGTGCAGTTGATGGCGCCGAGGTATTCCAGACGCAGGGTCTTGCCGATCAGCGGATTGACCGGCACCAGCTCGTCGTTCAGACGGAAGGAATATTGCGCCGGTGCGCCGAGCTGGATCGACATCTTGCTCAGCGCACCGCGTCCCAATTCGAGCATCAGTGGCGGGTTCCCGAAGCGGGAGCGAACAGGCTGGTATCGATGGCCGGCTCAGCCTTCTTGCTCTTGGAAGCACATTCCTGACCGCCCATGAAGCCGGTGCGCTGTTCTTCCGGGAGGTTCTTCATCTCCCAGGCGATCACCGCCTGCATGCAGGTTTCCTTCTGCTCGGGGGTCAGCTTGCGGCCGTCAGCCCATTTGCCGAGTTCAAGCGCCTGCTTGAGGTTCAGGTAGATTTCGGGGGTGATGTTTTCGGCGGTTTGGATAAAGGTCGACATGGCCAGCTCCGAGGGAAACGAGCGGCCATTCTACCGGGCAGCCGTGCTTTAGGGAAAAGCCTCAGCGCTGGCGCCGACGGCGCGCCAGGGTGCCGCCAATCACGCCGGTCACGCAGCCGGCGACCAACCCGCCGACATGAGCGGCATTGGCGATGGCCAGCGCGCCGAAACTGAGCACCTCGATGACTCCGGTTAGGCAGATCACCAGCCACACCAGCATCAGCACCACCACGCCGGGCGGCAGTCGGTAGGCCTCGTTGGGCGCGAGCTTCTGATATAGCCAGCAGTGCCCGAGCAGCCCGTACAGCACGCCGGAAAGCCCACCAAAAATACCCGGGCCACCGAACAGGTACTGGGCGAAGTTGGACACCAGACCGAACAGCAGCGTCAGCGCCAGCAGCATCCAGGCGCGCTGAAGGGCTTCGATGCGCCGCCCCAGCTCCCAGAACCACATGCTGTTCATCGCCAGATGCAGAATGCCGAAATGCACGAAGATCGGCGTGATCAGCCTCCACCATTGTCCGGCAGCGAGTGTCTGCTCCAGCGAGGCGAAGTAGGCGTATTCACCGTCGACACGGAAGTCGACGAAGTTCAGCCAGCGGATCGTCGCGAAATTCTCACCAAGCATGGTGATAGCCGCGACACCCAGGGTGATGACCAATACCGCCGCGGTCAGCGGGCTGGCGCGCAGGGCGGCGACGAAACCGCCGCGGCGACGCGGCTGTTCGATGACGACGCTGTCATCGCCATGGGGATGCCGTGAGTACAGATCACGAACCTGCTCGACGACCTCAACCGGCACGCGCAGCACCTGTTGATCGCCCTCCTCCGACACCCGGCACGGCACCCGCAGACGGCGCAGCAGGGCGATGAAGCCGCTGAGGTCTTCCGACAGCGGCAGGCGCAGCGCTTCACTCACCTCGACACTCATGTTCGGAACACCGCGCAGACATCGACCCAGACGAACTTCGCCGGGTCCAGACAAACTTCCTGATCCAGCCGATAGGCCACCAGTTTGCCGTTCTTCACCGCGCTGTAGTCCAGGCAGGCCAGATTGTCGCGCAGCGGCCCCGGCTGGCCGCGACGCCAATAGTGGCCGACGAACAGCAGCGGCTCGTCCGGACCGTAGAGGAACAGGCGATTCTTCTGTTGCGCAGACAGTGGCATGCGCGCCGCATGATCCGGCAGGCCATCGGGCTGGAACACCACGTCACCGTAGGTCTGTGGGTTCTCTTCCCAGAACTTGGTGCGGAAGAAGGTACGCACGAAACCTTCCTCACTGGTCAGCGTCATGCCCTCGGGCAGCGGCATGTCAGTGCCGCGCAGCAGCCGATCCAGCGCCTGGCAGATGAAGGTACCCGGCAGGCCGGCTTCGCGCAGGATCGCCGGGTTGAGGCAGGCGTCGTTGAGAAACGGACGCAGCCGTGCGATCACCCAGCTGTCCCAGCAGGCATGCACCACGCGGAAGCGCTCGGATTCCAAGAACAGTGGCAACTCGTAGAACCATTCGCGGAACGCTCGCCACTCGTCCGGATACCGTTCGAACTGCTCGAACGTCTCGTGCAGCAGGCGGGCGAAGCGCGGCGTGCGGTCACGCACGAATTCCCGGCCGCTGCCCGGCGGTGCCGGCATGTACCAGCCCAGCGCATTGAACTCGTGGTTACCCATGATGCAGTAGGCTTGCCCACGATCGACCATGTCGTAGACCAGATGCAGCGCCTCGCGGATATGCGGGCCGCGGTCGATGATGTCGCCGAGGAAGATCACCTGCCGCCGCGAATGGCGCCAGACCCCGCCCTGCAGGCGGTAGCCCAGCTGATCCAGCAGCCGCGCCAGTGCACGACCGCAGCCATGCACATCACCGATAAGGTCGTAGCCGCGTTCGGGATCAAGCTGCATCAATCGCCCCCGCCGAGGCGACTGCCCCAGCCCAGCTTGGTCCGGCAAACTTCGTAGTAGTTGTGGTCCAGCGGATGGATCAGGTGCAGCTTCTGCGGCTTCTTGCGCACCGTCACGGTATCGCCCGGGGCACAGGTGAAGTGGTTCTGGCCGTCGCAGGACACCTGCGGATAGATCTGCATGTTCGGCGACACCACGATCTTCAGCTCGCTGTTGCCATCGACCACAATCGGACGGCTCGACAGCGTGTGCGGGTACATGGGCACGACGACGATGGCGTCCAATCGCGGATGCATGATCGGCCCGCCCGCCGACAGTGAATAGGCAGTGGAGCCGGTGGGGGTCGCCACGATCAGGCCGTCGGCCTTCTGGCTGCAGACGAACTGGCCGTCGATGTACAACTCGAATTCAATCATGCGCGTGGATTTGCCCGGATGCAGCACCACATCGTTGAGCGCGTCGCCCTCGCCGATCGGCTCATCGAAGCGTCGCGCCTGGGCCTCCAGCAGAAAGCGATTTTCCAGGGTGTACTGGCCGTTGAGCACTTCGGCGACTTTCTCTTCCAGCTCATCCGGACGGATGTCGGTGAGAAATCCGAGGCTGCCACGGTTGATGCCGAGTACCGGCACCCGGTGCTTGGCCATCGCCCGGGCGGCGCCCAGCAGGCTGCCGTCGCCGCCGACCACGATCACCAGGTCGCAGGATTCGCCCAGCCGCTGCCGCGACGAGGTCTGCATGCCGTGTCCCGGCAGCACCTCGGCGATGTTCTCTTCAAGAATCACATGCAGATGGCGTTCGACGAGGAATCGCTTCAGCCGGCGGATGGTATCCAGCACCTGGGAGCTACCCAGGCGGCCGATGATGCCGATATTGCGGAATTGCTCCATTGACGTTCCCTGGTGTGGCTGGGCGGATGGTTGCGGGCAGTCGCAGCGCTCGAAAATAACACGCAGCACGCAGGCGACGACGCCGATACGAATCGGCCATTCGCCTGAATTCCAGCACAGGCGTTAGAGCCCCTGCTCGCCGCGGTGTTCAGCGGCAGCGGATTATCAGCGAAACGCCGGACCATCAGCAAACCGACAGCTATGCTGCATTCATGAGCCTGTGCAGTCTTTCCGCCCTCCCCAACCGCCTCCAGCATCCGCAGGTGCGCGATCTCGCCTGGACGATCCTCTCGCCGCCGCTGCTGAGCGAGGCACCGCAGTGTCAGCGTCACCCGCTGTCCGCGAGCTGCTGGAACAGCGAGCCGGAGCGGCTGGCCAACTGGTTGCGGCAACAGGATGCCGAGCCATCGATTCTCGAAGCCTGGCTGTCGCTGCACCGCATTCGACGACTGGGCCTGTACTACGAGCGACTGTGGCAATACGCGCTGTCCCACGCACCCGATATCCAGCTGCTCGCCGCCAATCTGCCGATCCGGCAGAACGGCAGCACCCTCGGCGAGCTGGACCTGTTGTTCTGCGATGACCAGGGCGTGCATCACCTGGAGCTGGCCGTGAAGTTCTACCTGGGGCTCGGGCAGGGCGATGGCAGCCGGCACGCGCATTGGCTTGGTCCCGGCAGTCACGATCGACTCGATCTGAAACTCGACCATATGTGCCAGCGCCAGCTGCCGCTGTGTACCCAGCCAGCAACGCTGGCGGTGCTCGCCGAACTCACCGGTCGCCCGGTGCAAAGCAGCTTCTGGCTCAGCGGCTATCTATTTCGCCCCTGGCCGCAAGGCTGCACACCGCCACTTGGCGCCAACCCGCACCACCTGCAGGGCAGATGGCTGCGCCAGGCTGACTGGCCGCGATTCCAGGCCGAGAATCCCGACGCAGTCTGGCAACCTATCGCTCGCTCGGCCTGGCTCGCGCCAGCACGTGTCACGCCAGCCGAACTGTGGACTGCCAACCGGTTCGCCGACTGGCAGGCCGCCAATCCGGCACAGGCGCGGGCTCAGCTGCTGGCGCGGCTCGAACCGGATGCATCGGGCGTCTGGCTGGAGCAGGAACGGCTGTTTCTGGTCGCCGATGATTGGCCCTGCAACGGCGCCGCAGCGCGTCCGTTGTCATCCACCTGACACCTTGAACAGCTAGACTGCCTGCCCGACTCGACCCTACAGATCGATAGCCGACGGACCCGCATGCCCACCGACTCGCAGCATCATTCGACACCCTCCCGACTCGACGCCTGGACCATTTTTCTGGTGTTCCTGCGCCTGGGCCTCACCTCCTTTGGCGGTCCCATCGCGCATCTCGGCTACTTCCGCGACGAGTTCGTCCAGCGTCGCCGCTGGCTGGACGAGCGCAGCTATGCCGATCTGGTCGCGCTCTGCCAGTTTCTTCCAGGCCCGGCCAGCAGCCAGGTAGGCCTGGCGATCGGTTTGCTGCGCGGCGGTTACCGTGGCTCGCTGGCGGCCTGGGCAGGCTTCACCCTGCCATCGGCGATCGCGCTGACGCTGTTCGCGCTGGGAATCGCCACATGGGGCGACGCGCTGCCTGACGGCGTCCTTCAGGGTCTGAAGATCGTCGCCGTGGCCGTGGTTGCCCAGGCCGTCTGGGGCATGGCACGAACGCTGTGCACCGACGCGCCGCGGATCGCCATTGCGCTGGCGGCGGCGAGCACCGTGCTGCTGCTCCCGTTCATCTGGAGTCAGGTTGCGGTCATCGCCGCGGCGGGTCTGATCGGGCTGATTGTCTTTCGCCCAGTCGCCACGGAAGCACATGTCGCATTGCCCGTTGCGGTGAAGCGTCGGGCCGCGCTCACAGCACTGGCGCTGTTCTTTGCGCTGCTCATGCTGTTGCCGCTACTCGCTAGCGGCACGGACAACCCGTTGTTGGCGTTGCTCGATGCGTTCTACCGCGCTGGCGCGCTGGTGTTCGGTGGCGGCCACGTAGTGCTGCCGCTGCTGCAGGCCGAAGTGGTGCAGCCAGGCTGGGTAGACCGCGACACGTTCCTCGCTGGCTATGGCGCGGCCCAGGCAGTGCCCGGCCCGCTGTTCACCTTTGCCGCGTTTCTCGGCGCCTCGATGAATGAGTCGCCCAGCGGCTTGCTGGGAGCGGCGGTGTGCCTGGTTGCGGTATTCGCGCCGTCGTTTCTGCTGGTCATCGGCGTGCTGCCGTTCTGGGAGCGCCTGCGCCGCAACCGGCGCACGCAGGCAGCCTTGGCTGCGGTCAACGCGGCGGTGGTCGGGTTGCTGCTGGCTGCGCTGTACGATCCGGTATGGACCAGCGGCATCAAGGCCCCAGAGCATTTCGTCCTTGCCCTGCTCGCCCTCGCCGCACTGATGTACTGGAAACTACCGCCCTGGCTGGTGGTGATCGGTGGCGCTGTGGGTGGTGGCCTGATCGGCCTGACTGGCTAAACGACTGGCGGGATCGCGCCGATCAGCTTTCCATCGCCAGCAACACGGCGCTTGCCACCAGAAAAACGCTGAACAGCAGTCGCAGCAGACGTTCCGGCAAGGCATGCGCCAACCGCACGCCCAAGCTGATGCTGAGCAATCCGCCTACCGCCAGCGGCAGGCCCAGCGACCAGTTAACCTGATGATGCAGCGCATAGGTCACCAGAGTGACGCCGGTGCTCGGCGCGGCCAGTGCCAGCGACAGGCCCTGAGCGACCACCTGCGAGGTGCCGAATACGCTGGTCAGAATCGGCGTGGCGATAACCGCTCCACCGACACCGAACAAACCTCCCATTGCTCCGGCACCCGCACCGAGCAGGCCCAGCCATGGCCAGGGATGACGCAGCTGTCCGGCGCCGGCGGCCGGGCGCAGAAACACCCGTAGCAATGTGTAGGCAGCCAGGGCCAGCAGGAAGCCGACGAACGCCATGCGCATGCGCCCGGCATCCAGCGACACGGCAACGGCTGCACCGGCGATGGCGAACACGAAACTGGCACTGCCCAGCGCGAGGGCATGCCGCCAATCGATGCGATTGCGCTGGTGATAGCGCCAGATGGCAAGCAGCACGTTGGGCACGACCATCACCAGCGCGGTGCCTTGCGCCAGTTGCTGGTCCAGGCCGAACAGCACGCCCAGCACGGGAATCGCGATCAGCCCGCCGCCGATACCGAACAAGCCGCCCAGCGTGCCTAGCGCCAATCCGAGCAGTACGTTCAATCCGATATCCAGCAGCATTCCGACGCTCCAATACACAGGGGCGCTCATCGTACGCCGCCGCCGCTGGCGCCGGTACGCATAGCCGCGCACAATGGCTTTGCGCAGATCGCACAAGCAAGGAATTCGAATGCTGCCCTACGCCCTTTCCGCCCAGCTCAGCCTGTTCATCGATGTCCTCGACGCTGGCAGCTTCTCTGCCGCCGCGCGCCGCCACGGCCTGACACCTTCGGCGGTGGCGCGGCGCATCGATGCACTGGAACAGGCACTGGGCTGCCAGCTGTTCAACCGCAGCACCCACGCGGTTCGCCCGATGCCCGCCGCATTGGCATTCGCCGAGCGCGCCCGGCGCATCGTGCAGGAACTGCACCTGGCGCGCGCCGAAGCGACGTCGCTGGATAGCGCACCGGAAGGCCGCATCCGGATCGACGCACCGGCCCCCTTCGGGCGCCGTCACCTGGCGCCAGCCCTGGCCGAATTTCTCCAGGCCTATCCGGGAGTCGATATCCAGCTGCGTCTGATCGACAGCTTCGTCGACCTGCACGGCGAGCACCTGGGTGAGGTCGATCTGGTGTTGCGCATCGGCCCGCTGGCCGACACCCGTCTGGTCGCCACACCGCTGGCGCCGATGGTGCGAGTAGTCTGCGCCAGCCCCGCCTATCTGGAACGCCGCGGCGTGCCACTACAACCGGAGGAATTGCCCGACCATGATGGGTTGGACTGGGATGCGCTGGCGCCGCCCCATGCGTGGCGCTTCGAGCGCGGCGGGCGACCGCAACTGCTGCGTCCGGGCCGCCTGCGCATGGTGGCGAACAATGCCGAAGCGCTGCTGGCAGGGGCATTGGCGGGACTTGGCATCGCCCACCTGCCAACCTGGCTGATCAGCGACCAGCTGCTGCGTGGCGAACTGCTGCCGCTGTTCTGCGAAGGGGGATTGCCGCAACCGGAAGCCAGCGGCATCTACGCGCTGCGATTGCGACGCGAGGCCGACTCGCGGAGCCGTCTGTTGCTGGAGTTTCTGAAAAACCGCTTCGGCCCGGTCCCTCCCTGGGACCAGGCACTTCAGAGCGGCTTCAAGAGGGAGTGAGGATAGAACGGTCAGGCACCCTGACCTTCGATCTCCTGGGTGACGCCCCAGCCATCAAGCACCCCACCGAGGGGTTCGACCAGGTATTCAAGATCCTGCTCGAAATCGCCGATGCCATCGAACGTAGCATACATCACCTTGCTTACCTGCAGATTCCAGCTTCCGTCCTCACGCGGAAACACCTGGGTATTGATGGTTTCGCCGCGAAAGTTCTGCGCGGCCCTCTGAGCGCGGTCCTGTTCGGAAAATACCGCATAGAACTCGATTGGATGGACTCGGGCGAAATCGAAACCGCCCTCCTTCATCCGGCGCAGAACGGTGCTGCTGACATCCTCGTGGAAGGTGGTGCTCATAAATCAACCTCCTCTCATACCTGGATGAAGTTGCCACGAGCTCAGCGGGAGATCGGCTCCGTCGTCAAGACATCGGGCAAACGGGAGTCGCAACAGCTAGTCGAAGTGACGCGGTGGACGCAGTCCACGCTGACAAGCTAGCAGGCCGCGGAGCCAACTGCGAGGGCTTAATTAACCCCCGGCCCAAGCGCGCGGCCTCGCTCCAGTAGAACCCGGAAAAGTCCTGGCAGTTCAACCCGGACGCTGGATGCAAAAACGGCCCGCACCGTTGCCGGGCGGGCCGTGGATCAAGCACAGCGCGCGTTGCTGCGCCGCTATCACGATCTGGAATCAGTCGTTGCTAGGCTTGGCGATCGCATGCAACACGTATTGCGGCAGTGCAAAAGCGCCAATGTGCACATGCGGGTTGTAATACCGCGTAACGATGCCGCTGCCGGCGAAGCGCTGCATCAGGGCTTCCAGCGGCAGCTTGCGGCTCTCGGCACTGCACGCGCCCCAGGCAAAGGACATGGCACCGCCGATGTAGGTCGGCACGGCCGCCTGGTAGAAATGCCAGTCGGCGAACAGGCCCTGCATGCGTTTGGCAGTGGTCTGCAGTTCGCCCAGTTGCATGAATGGCGTACCGTTCTGCGCAACGAGAATGCCGCCTTCGTTCAGGCAGCGGCGACAGGCCTGGTAGAAGTTCTCCGAGAACAACACTTCACCCGGGCCGATGGGATCGGTGGAGTCTGAAATGATGACGTCGAACTTCTCTTCGGTGGTCGCCACGAAGTGCATGCCGTCATCGATCACCAGATTCAGCCGCGGGTCCTCGAAGGTGCCGGCGGAATGATTCGGCAGGAACTCCCTGCACATCTCCACTACGGCGCCGTCGATCTCGACCATGGTGATGCTTTCGATATCGCGATGACGTGCCACTTCACGGAGGATGCCACCGTCGCCGCCACCGATGATCAGCACCCGGCGCGCCAGGCCATGAGCCAGGATCGGCACGTGGGCGAGCATCTCGTGATAGATGAATTCGTCGGCTTCGCTGGTCTGGATCACGCCGTCCAGGGCCATCACCCGGCCCATGCGCGGGTTCTCGAAGATCACCAGATGCTGATGCTCGGTGCGCGTCTCGTGCAGCAGCTTGTCGACCTGGAACCGCTGCCCGTATCCCTCGTAGAGAGTTTCCTGAAAGTCGCTCATGGGTTATCTCCCTTGACCGGCGACGAAGCAGCGCTCCGCCGCATGTTGGCAATCTGGCTTGACGGGCGATGCAGCCTGCCCACCGAAAAGAGGCGCATTCTACGTTGGCCAAGATGACAGCGGAAACCGCAGGCAGCAAAAGCACACTTCGGGACGACAAGGCCATCGGGAGATCCTAGAGTCTGAGCATGAACGAAATCATCCAATTGCCCTACCTCGAACCTTGGGACTGGCAGCAGTTCCACCGCCATTTCGCCCTGCGCCTGCTGCCCGGCGTGGAGCGGCTGGACGTTGACGGCTACGCGCGTACGCTGCGATTCGGCGAAGCCTGCGGTTGGCTCCACGTGCGCGCGCAGGCCGACCGCCCGGCGCTCGCACTGACGCTCAGCGACTCGCTGCAAGAGGCTACCCAGCCACTCGTCGGGCAGGTTCGCAGGATGTTCGATCTGGATGCCGACCCGCAGGCCATCGCCACACATTTCGCTAGCGATCCCGTGCTCGGCCCGTTGATCGCCGCGAACCCCGGCCTGCACCTGCCAGCCGCCTATGACCCGTTCGAACAGGCGGTGCGGGCGGTGGTCGGCCAGCAGGTCACGGTCAAGGCGGCGGTGACCATTACGCGACGTCTGGTGGAACGCCTTGGCGAGCCGCTGCAGGACGCGCTACCGGGGCTGGAGATGCTCTTCCCTACCGCACAAGCGATAGCCGATGACCCGCTGGACAATATCGGCATGCCATCCAAGCGAGCCCAGGCGCTACGCCGGCTCGCTGCCGCGGTGGCCGAAGGGGCGCTGCAGCTGCATGTGGAAGATGGTGCCGATGCGCTGGTGCAACGACTCTGCGAATTGCCGGGGATCGGTCCCTGGACCGCCGAATACATCGCGCTACGGGGCTTCGGCGTCGCGGACGCCTTTCCCGCAGCCGATCTCGGACTGCTGAAAGCGCCACTGTGGGGCGCGGATGGCATCAGCGCCAAGGCGCTGGCCGGACGCGCCGAAGCCTGGCGTCCGTGGCGCGCCTATGCGGCCATCCATATCTGGGACAACTATTCCAAAGGGGCCAAGGTTGGCTAGGGCGGCGCGATGCGCGTCAGTACCTTGGGCGGAGTCGTCAGCGGACGCTCCAGGATCAATCCCTCGCCCGACTGCGGGAAGATGCCCGTCAGCGCGGTGATGTTGACCTGGTGAGTGACCAGCACCGCCACCTCGCCGGCCGAAACTGCTCGACGGCCTCGCGCAAGGCTTCGGTATGCCAGTGCTCGTTTGCGGGCGACGTGAAAAACGAATCCAGCGCAGGCAGTGGTTCCACCCGGCCAAGCGCCATATGCTCGGCGGTCTCCAGCGCACGGCACCAGCGACTGCTGAACAAGCGCACCTCATGCAGACCCGCTTCGCGCAGCCGCGCGCCCCAGCGCCGGGCCTCATCCCGGCCGCGCTGAGTCAGATTTCGCTGGGTTTTGCAGTCTTCGAGAACGAAGCCTTCGGGATCGCCGAGACCTGGCGCGCTGGCGTGACGCATGACAAGAATCGCCCGCCCCTCGCGCAATGCCTGCCAGGCCGCCGCGTCGTCAGCCCGAAGCGGCTCGGCAGCAAGTGCCAGCAGACCGATCAGCAGACCGCTGCGCCACATGTGTCACAACCGCGCCTTGCCGAACGGCCCGGCCGCTACCGCCCACATGATCAGACCGACCACGGGCAGCAGCAGGATCACACATGACCAGACAACCTTGCGCCCGACCTCGATGCGGCTGCGCCACACATAAGCGATGGCGAGGACGTCGAGCACGAGAACCACGATGGCCAGCGGGCCGCTGAGGCTTTCCATCAACGGCTACCGATACGGCCCGCGCGAGTCAGGGCGATTGCCGCGCGGCCCCATGATTCCCCAGATGATCAGGCCGAGCACTGGCAACAGAACGATCAGAAGCACCCAGAGCACCTTCTTGCCCCCGGTGCTATCGCTGCGAACGATGCTGATGATCGCCCAGATATCCAGTATCAGGATGAGCAGGCCGAAAATACCGCCGAAGGCATCTCCCATGGGTTCGCTCCTGTTTGGGTGAGTACCTAATCTAGGATGCCAGCGCGGCGGCAGGGTTCAGTAATCGCCCGGTGGCTCAGTAGCGCCGCGGGTCGATCTGCGCAAAGCTGGCGACGGTCTCGTGCTCACCGAGGGCGCCGCCATCGCGGCCCAGCCCACAGACGCGCATGCCGGCCTGCTGCGCGGCATCGAGTTCTTCGACCACATCGGAAAGGAACAGCACCTCGACGGCTGGCACGCCAATGGCTTCGGCGATGCGCTGGTAGGAGACCACCTCGCGCTTGTGCCCGCTGGTGGTATCGAAATAACCGGAGAACAGCGGCGTCAGGTCGCCGGCCTCGGAACAGCCGAAGATCAGCTGCTGTGCCTGGATCGAGCCTGAGGAATACACGTACAGCGCATATCCCTGCGCCTTCCACTCCCGGAGCGCAGCCACTGCGTCCGGATAGACGTGCCCCTTGAGCTGACCGGCCCGGTAGCCCTGGGCCCAGACCATGCCTTGCAGCGCCTTGAGCGAGGTCGCCTTGCGATCGCTGGCGATCCAGCCGAGCAGTATCTCGATGACGCGCTCGATATCCGCATCGGCCTCACCGCTTTCGCCGCGCACCGCCTCGAGCTGCGCAGCGACCGCAGGTTCGCCGGCGTGGCTGCGGATATACGCCGGCAAATGCTCGCGCGCATAGGGAAACAGCACATCGAAGACGAAGCTGACGGCGCTGGTGGTGCCTTCGATATCGGTGAGGATCGCCTTGATCGGCATCTCAGTCGTCCAGCCGCGGGAACTGATCGGCGATGCGTTCGCCGGTGAATTCCGCGACCCAGCCTTCCGGGTTGTTGAACAGGCGGATGGCGACGAAGTGTGGCTCTTCACCCATGTCGAACCAGTGACGCGTGCCGGCGGGCACGGAGATCAGGTCGTTCTTTTCGCACAGCACGGCGTAGACCATGTCATCGATATGCAGGGTAAACAGCCCGCGCCCGGCAACGAAGAAGCGCACTTCGTCCTCGGCATGGCGATGCTCGTCAAGGAACTTCGCACGCAGTTCGTCCTTCTGCGGGTGATCGCGGGTCAGGCTGATCACATCCACCGTGACGTAGCCACGCTCGGTCATCAGCTTGTCGATCTGCGGCCGGTAGGCAGCGATCACCTCTTCCTGGCTGGCCCCGGCGGCGATTGGTGCGCTGGCCTCCCAGCGCTCCAGCTGCACACCGACCTTGGCCAGCGTCGGGGCGATGTCTTCGAGGTGGGTCAGCACCTTGAGCGGCTGATCGGGTCGGGTCTCGTGATAGACGCTGAGGACACTCATGTTCGGCTCTCCGAAAAGGTCGTCTGCCCGGTCGCTACCGGGCAGGCTGGAATTTATCTGGGCTGCAGGGCACGCATCTTCAGTTCGCATTCGAACAGAAATTCGAATGCCTCGATCTGTCGCAGCGCATCGCTCATCGTCTCGCCCCAGGTGTACAGGCCGTGGCCGCGAATCAGGTAGCCGACGCAATCGGGATGCTCGTCAAGCCACGGCTGCACCCTGGTGGCCAGGGCGGCGATGTCCTGATCGTTGTCGAAGATCGGCACCAGCACCTGCGATTCATGGCTCGAGATGCCGCTGAAGGCCTTTTGCAACTCGTAATCGGCGAACACCAGCGAATCGGCCAAGGCGACGCGGGACAGAACCGTGGCATTCACCGAATGGGTGTGCAGCACCGCGCCGATCTCCGGTTTCCAGCGATACAGCTGGGTATGCAGCAGTGTCTCCGCCGAAGGCCTCTTGCCCTCTTCTAGGCTGTTGCCGTGCATGTCGACGGCCAACAGGTCATCGGCAATCAGCTCGCCCTTGTGCCTCCCGGAAACGGTCAGCAGCAGCTCGGCGCTGGTCAGGCGCGCCGAGTAGTTGCTACTGGTCGCCGGCGACCAGCCACGACCATACAGGAAGCGGCCGGCGTCGATGATCGCCTGGCTCAGGTGCTGGCGGGTGGCAGTCATGCGCGGTCCTCCTGCAAACGGCAGGCAATGATAGCGGCTGCGGCCAGCGCCGCCAGACTGGCGATGGCGAACGACCAGCCCGGTCCCAGACCGGACCAGGCGTAGCCCGCGTAGAGCGCACCCAGCGCTCCACCGATGCCGGACAGGCTGGCATACAGCGCCTGGCCCTGGCCCTGCTGGCGATGGCCGAAACTGCGCTGGACGAAGTGAATGGCGGCGGCGTGGAAACTGCCGAAGGTCGCCGCGTGCATCAGCTGCGCGACCAGCAGCACGGCCAGATGCTCGGCGAACTGCCCGAGCAACACCCAGCGCAGCGCAGCGATCAGGAAGCTGGCCAGCAGCACCTGACGCAGCGAGAAACGCTCGAGCAGCCGCGCCATTACCAGGAACAGCAGGATTTCTGCGACCACGCCCAGCGCCCACATCAGCCCGATAAAGCTGCGGCTGTAGCCCAGTGCTTCCAGGTGAATACTGAAGAAGGTGTAGTACGGACCATGGGCCAGCTGCATCAACGCCACGCAGCCGTAGAAGGCCAGTACGCCAGGCCGCCGCAGCTGGGCGAGGAACCCGCCCTGCCCGGCCGCCTCGCTACGTTGCCGCGGATGAGCGTTGGGCACCCAGGCGCTGCTCAGCACGATACCGACCATCACGAAGGCCACCGCGGTCGGGTAAAGATCGAGGCTCAGCCGCTGGAACAGCAGTCCGAGCCCTACCACCGCGAAGATGAAACCGATGCTGCCCCACAGCCTGACCTGGCTGTAGCGCTCAGTCTGCTCGTGCAGATGCGCCAGGGTGATGACTTCGAACTGCGGCAGCACGGCGTGCCAGAAGAACGCATGCAACGCCATCACCAGCGCCAGCCAGGCAAAGCTCTTGTCGAAGAAGATCAGCCCGAAGGACAGCAAGGTGCACAGCGCGCCGAGACGGACGATTTCCAGCCGGCGACCGGTTGCATCACCCAGCCAGCCCCAGAGATTCGGCGCCACGCAACGCATCAGCATGGGAATGGCGATCAGCTCGCCGATCCGCTCCGGCGAGAAACCCAGATGATCGAAGTACAGGCCGAGAAACGGCGCCGTGGAGCCGAGCAGGCCAAAGTAGAAGAAGTAGAAACCGGACAGACGCCAGTACGGCAGAGCAGCGGCCATAGGCTACAAGCTACCGACTGCGGACAACGGCCGCCTTATGCTGCCGCCGTCGGTCTGCCGTCTACGGCCCGGATTCACAGTTGCGGCAGCACCGGGGTGAGCACTTGCACATCGGCGTTCTGCCCACGGTGGCGCAGCAGGTGATCGAGCAGAACGATGGCCATCATGGCCTCGGCGATCGGCGTGGCACGAATGCCGACGCAGGGGTCATGGCGGCCCTTGGTGATGACCTCGACCGGCGCGCCATTCACATCGATCGACTGCCCTGGCGTGGTGATGCTGGACGTGGCCTTGAGCGCCAGGTGGGCGACGATCGGCTGTCCCGAGGAGATGCCACCGAGAATGCCGCCGGCATTGTTGGAGAGGAATCCCTGGGGCGTCAGCTCGTCACGGTGCTCGGTGCCACGCTGGGCTACCGAGGCGAAACCGGCACCGATTTCCACGCCCTTGACCGCGTTGATGCTCATCAGCGCGTGGGCCAGCTCGGCGTCGAGGCGGTCGAAGATCGGCTCGCCAAGGCCCGGCGGTACGCCATCGGCGACCACGGTGATCTTCGCGCCCACCGAATCCTGATCGCGACGCAGCTGGTCCATATAGGCTTCCAGCTCCGGCACCTTGTCCGGGTCCGGACTGAAGAAGGCATTCTGCTCGACACTGTCCCAGGTCTTGAACGGGATCTCGATCGGACCGAGCTGGCTCATGTAGCCGCGCACCTGGATGCCCAGGGTCGCCAGATACTTCTTGGCGATGGCACCGGCCGCCACGCGCATGGCGGTCTCGCGCGCGGAGCTGCGGCCACCGCCGCGGTAGTCGCGCAGGCCGTACTTGTGGTGATAGGTGTAGTCGGCGTGGGCCGGACGGAACTGGTCCTTGATCGCCGAGTAGTCCTTGGACTTCTGGTCGGTGTTGCGGATCAACAGGCCGATGGGGCAACCGGTTGTCCTGCCTTCGAAGACGCCGGAGAGGATTTCCACCTCATCGGCTTCCTGGCGCTGAGTGGTATGCCGGCTGGTGCCCGGCTTGCGGCGGTCGAGATCGCGCTGCAGATCGTCCAGCGACAGCTCCAGCCCGGGCGGGCAACCGTCGACGATGGCCACCAGCGCAGGACCATGGCTTTCGCCGGCAGTGGTGACGGTGAACAGCTTGCCGTAGGTATTGCCGGACATGCAGGACGCTCCGCGATCGACCGAAAAACAGGGGCCGGAAGTATACCTGAGGCCGCTACGGTGTCATCGCTCCTGTTGCCGGCGCATACTGACCTTTGCGTCGATTGCCGCGTCCAACCTGCTCCGTGACCAACGAAATCCTTCCATGCGTGCCCTGCTGATACTGCTGCTACTGACCATGTCCCCTTCTTTCCTGCAGGCGCAGACCCTGCTCAATCAGACCCTGAACCTGGATACCGGCAGCGGCGTACTGCAGGGCAGTCTGTTGCTGCCGAAAAGCGGCCAGCCGGTACCGGTAGCGCTGCTGATCGCAGGTTCCGGCCCGACCGATCGCAACGGCAACAACCCGGCCGGACGCAACGACAGCCTCAAGCGCCTGGCCCAGGGCCTGGCCAAGCTGGGCGTGGCCAGCCTGCGCTACGACAAGCGCGGCGTCGGCGCCAGCCTGGCGGCCGCACCGGACGAGCGCGAGCTGAGCGTCGAGGGCTATGTCAGCGATGCGCTGGCCTGGAGCGCGAAGCTCAAGGGCGATCCCCGTTTCAGCCAACTGATCCTGATCGGCCACAGCGAAGGCGCGCTGATCGCCAGTCTCGCCGCGCCGAAGTCGGGCGCCGCGGCGCTGATCAGCATCGCCGGCAGCGGCCGACCGATCGACGAGGTGCTGCGCGAGCAACTGCAGGGTCGCCTGCCGCCGGCACTGCTCGCCACCAGTTATTTTCTGATCGACGAGCTCAAGGCCGGCCGAACCCACGCCGAAGTGCCGGCGCCCCTGCAGGTGCTGTTCCGCCCCAGCGTGCAGCCGTACCTGATTTCGCTGTTCGCCTACGACCCGGCGGAGGCCTTCGCGGCCGTCGAGACACCCGCGCTGATCGTCCAGGGCCGCCACGACATCCAGGTCGGCATCGAGGACGCCGAGGCCCTGCAGCGTGCCAAGCCCGACGCCGAACTGGCGCTGATCGATGGCATGAACCATGTGCTGCGCATCGTCCCGGGGAATGCGCAACAGTTGGCCTCCTATGATGACCCCGACCTGCCGCTCGCCTGGGGCCTGCAGGAACGTATCCGACACTTCCTGCAGGCCAATGGCATCCTGCCAGCCTCCAGTTAGGCGCCGCGCTGCCGATAGCCCGCATGACGAGGGCCCGATTGGCTCCTGAACGAGCCGCCGCGCAGGCCCAGGAACGCGCAGATGACCGACAGCGAAACCACCCAGAGCACTGAAAAAGACCAGCCGGCAGCACCGAAGCATCCGTGGACGGAGCTCAAGCCCGACCGTTTCCGCCTGCTGCGCCTGGCACCACTGCCCACCGAGCGCGACGGCGGCGCGCGCCCGCTGCGATTCGTCGAACTTGCGCAACTGGAACGGCATACGCCAGAGCAGAGCCTGCTGCGGATGTTCATCAACATCCCCGGCCAGGTGCGCGCGCGCAAGAACAACGTGCTGGAGGTGTGGGCCGATCACCGCAGCAAGGAACTGCGCTTCGGGCCGGATAGCGGGTTGCAACTCGAGCCGGCCAACCGCGGCCTCGGTCGCTTTCTGCTGGCCCAGGGTGCGGCATGGGCGCAGAAGCGCTGGAGCCACTATCTGGTCGAGGGCGGCGCATTGCCGAAGGATGTGGCGAGCGAAGACCAGCGCCTGCGTCGCGATCACTGCCTGCGCACCCAGGGCTTCGATATCGACTACCCCCAGGCGACGCCGCTCAAGCCAACCTACGGCGCACCGCGGGTCAGCGCCCTGCGAGCGGACTGGAACAGCGAGAAGGTGCAGGTAGTGGAGCTGCAGGAGGCGGCGGCGATGCTGGAACAGGCCGACCGCAACCTGCAGGCACAGGAGAACCAGATTCGTGAGCTGCAGGAGCGAATCGCCCGCTTCCGCCGTGAAGACGGTGCGCTGCGATTCACCATTGTTTGCCTGATCGCGCTGGCGCTGTTCCAAGCCGGCCTGCTGATCTGGATGGCGACGCGCTAATCCGCGACTTTTACCACCAGTGCTCCACCTGTACGCCGAAGTTCGAGCCGTGTTGCGCACTGCCGAACGCGCCGGTATCGGACAACGCCGAGCCCTCGGCCATCAGGTTGGCGGCTCGCTGCGCGGCATCGTTCCAGCTGGCGTAGGTGTAATACAGACGGAACTCAGGCCGCGCCCAGAAGCCTGGGCCGGAAGGTGACCAGGTCGGCGCGACGGTGAACTTGCTCAGCTTGCGCGTGCCGTCGGTGGCATCGATCTGGTCATGCCCTACTTCGGCGACGAGTTTGAACTGCTCGCTGAACGCATAGACAGGCCGCGCGCCCACCGACCACCAGTCCTGGTCGCCGCCGTCGGCGCGCTTGTCCTTCTGATAGACCACCTGGAACTGGCCGCCAAAGCGTGGCGTCAGCTGCCAGTCGAAGTACTCCACCACTCGCCAGCTCTTGGCGCTGTCGTCCAGGGTCACGTCGCCGGTATAGCCGAGGCCGGTACCGGGCCCTTCGCCATACTGCAACGCCAGGGTGTTCTTGCCACCGAGAAAGTCGGACTGCACGTGCTGCACCGTCACCGCCCAGCCACTGTGGGCATCGTCTCGGCTGGGTTTGTCGATGTAGCTGAGGCCGAACTCCAGCTCACCGCCCGGATTGCTATCGAAGCCGCCGATGTTGAAGTCGTGGCGATTGACATAGTCTTTCTGGAACACGCTGTCCTTGCGAGAAAAGGCGTAGCTGTACTTCAGCCCACCGATCTCCATGTCCTCGACACCGGCGCCGGTGGCGCTCTGGTTCCAGTAGTAGAAATCTGAGATATGGATGTCGTTACGCTTGTAGAAGCGCCGGCCAGCCCAGAACGAACCATTGTTCAGCGCCGGCACCTTGCTCCACTCGGCATAGGCCTGCACCATCCGCGCCCAGCCATGATCACCGGTGAACTTCGGGGTATGGTTGTACTGGTTGTACAGCGCCGCCATGCCTTCCAGGCTCAGTACCGAGCCATCGGCGAAGGTGTAGAGGTCCTGGCGCAGATCGAGCTCGGCGTATTGCTCGCACTCGTTACCCAGACGGTACTTGCTCGGCGCACCGGGCAACTGGAAGCACGACTGCGAATCGCTGTTGATCGATTCGCCGACCCCGCTGCGCATGTAACCGGTGAACTCCAGGGCATGGGCGCCGAGAGGCAGGCTCAGACCCGCAATGGCGCTGGCAACGCCCAGGGCTGTCAGTGTTTTTTTTTCATATCCACTCCGCTTTTGTTGTTATTGATCGCTGGATCGAGCCAGTCGGCTCTGTTCATTCCTGTAACCGTCCACTTTCATCGACCGCCTGCTGGCAAGGCAGGCGGCAGTTCACTGCGCTGTGCCCGCTCCGTTGGAAACCAGCCGGGTGACCTTGCTCTCGCGCACCGGCTCCGGCTGCGCAACGCCAAGCCGCTCGCCGGTCTGCGCGTCGAAGAGCAGCGCCTTGCGCGGGTCGAACTGCAGATTGAGCGTCTCCCCCACCCGCGGAGCCTGGTCCGGCATCAACCGGCAACAGGCCTTGACCTGATTCAGCGTGAACACCACCAGGGTGTCTGGCCCGGTGGGTTCGACCACTTCGATGTCGACCGCCAGCGAAAAATCAGCTGTTCCGACTCCGGCGAGGCCGATCTGTTCAGGGCGAATGCCGAGGATGAGTTCGCGATCACGCAGACCTTCGTCACTGGTGATCGGCAGCGGCAGCTCGCAACTGCCCTGCTCGCTGTTGAGCACGCCCACCCAGCGCCCGTCACGCTGGCGAATGCGCAGCGGCACGAAGTTCATCGGCGGCGAGCCGATGAAGCTCGCGACGAACAGGTTGGCCGGATTGTTGTAGATCTCATGCGGAGTACCGAACTGCTGGATCACGCCGTCCTTCATCACCGCGACCTTGTCGCCAAGGGTCATCGCCTCGATCTGATCGTGGGTGACGTACACCGTGGTGGTCTTCAGGCGCTGGTGCATCAGCTTGATTTCGGTGCGCATCTCCACCCGCAGCTTGGCATCGAGGTTCGACAGCGGCTCGTCGAACAGGTAGATCTTCGGCCGCCGAGCCAGCGCCCGGCCCATGGCCACGCGCTGCTGCTGGCCGCCGGAGAGCTGCGCCGGCTTGCGCGCGAGCAGCGGTTCGATCTGCAGCAGCTTGGCGACCCGCGCCACCTCCTCCTCGATCTTCGCCGCCGACACCTTGCGCATCTTCAGGCCGAAGGCAATGTTGTCGCGCACGCTCATGGTCGGGTAGAGCGCGTAGGACTGAAACACCATGGCGATGTCGCGATCCTTCGGGCTCGCCTGGCTGATGTCCTCGCCGTCGACGAGAATCTCGCCACCGGTGATGTTCTCCAGCCCGGCGATGCAGTTCATCAGGGTGGATTTTCCGCAGCCCGAAGGCCCGACCAGGATCAGGAATTCACCGGCGTCGATCTTCAGCGCGATGTCCTTCAGCGTTGCGATCTGGCTGTTGCCATAACTCTTTTGAACATTGCGCAGTTCCAGGGAAGCCATCGTTGTTCTCCTCAACCCTTGACGGCGCCGGCAGTCAGCCCGCGCAGGAAATATTTGCCGGCGACCACGTAGACCACCAGCGTGGGCAGGCCGGCGATCATCGCCGCGGCCATGTCGACGTTGTATTGCTTGGCGCCAGTGCTGGTGTTCACCAGGTTGTTCAGTGCCACGGTGACCGGCTGGGTATCGCCACTGGCGAACACCACGCCGAAGAGGAAGTCGTTCCAGATCTGGGTGAACTGCCAGATCAGGCAGACCATGATGATCGGCACCGACATCGGCAGCAGAATGCGCCCGAAGATGGTGAAGAAGCCGGCACCGTCCAGCCGTGCCGCCCGCACCAGTGCGTCCGGCACGCTGACGTAGAAGTTTCGGAAGAACAGCGTGGTGAAGGCCAGGCCGTAGACCACGTGCACCAGCACCAGGCCGGTAGTGGTATTGGCCAGGCCGAGCTTGCCGAGGGTGAAGGACGCCGGCAGCAGGATTACCTGAAACGGCAGGAAGCAGCCGAACAGCAGCAGGCCGAAGAACAGCTGCGAGCCACGGAAACGCCACATCGACAGCACATAGCCATTGATCGCACCCAGCGCGGTAGAGATCAAAACGGCCGGAAGGACGATCTTCACCGAATTCCAGAAATAGCCGCCGATACTGTCCCACGCCGTCAGCCAGCCCATGGCGCTGAACGCTTCCGGCCAGCTCAGCAGATTGCCGGTACGGATGTCTTCCGGGGTCTTGAAGCTGGTCAGCAGCATCACGATCAGCGGCACCAGGTAGACGGCGCAGGCCAGCAACAGGGTGGCATGGATGGTCAGGCGCCCGAGGGTCAGGCGCGGTTGCGCGAAGTCAGACATGGCGCTTGTTCCTCAGCTCGAAATACAGGTACGGCACGATGATCGCCATCACCGCGCCGAGCATCAGAATGGCGCTCGCCGCACCCAGGCCCATCTGGCCGCGGGTGAAGGTGTGGGCGTACATGAACATTGCCGGCAGGTCGCTGGAATAGCCCGGCCCACCGGCGGTCATCGCCGCGACCAGGTCAAAGCTCTTGATCGCGATGTGCGCGAGGATCATCAGCGCGCTGAAGAACACCGGCCGCAGGCTCGGCAGCACGATGCGCAGGTAGATGGTGGGCAGGCTGGCGCCGTCCACCTGGGCGGCGCGGATGATCGACTGATCGACGCTGCGCAGGCCGGCGAGAAACAACGCCATGACGAAGCCCGAGGCCTGCCACACCGCTGCGATCACCAGGCAGTAGATGACCCGGTCGGGGTCCACCAGCCAGTCGAAGCGAAAACCTTCCCAGCCCCAGTCACGCAGCAGCTTGTCCAGGCCCAGACCGGGATTGAGCAGCCACTGCCAGGCGGTGCCGGTGACGATCATCGACAGCGCCATGGGGTACAGGTAGATGGTGCGGATCAGCCCCTCGCGGCGAATGCGCTGGTCCAGCAGTACGGCGAGCACCACGCCGATCAGCAGACTGATGGCGATGAACATGCCACCGAACACCAGCAGGTTCTGGCTGGCGACCCACCAGCGATCGTTGTCCCACAGGCGCTCGTACTGCTGCAGGCCGGCCCACTTGTAGCTCGGCATGAAGCGTGAGTTGGTGAACGAGAGCAGGAAGGTCCAGCCGATGTAGGCGTAGAAGCCGACCAGTACGATCAGCATGCTCGGCGCCAGAACCAGCTTGGGCAGCCAGCGCTGCAGGGCGTCGAGCGGCGAGGCTTTGGCAGGCCTGGCTTGAAGCGCGATGGAGCTCATGGGTGTGATCCCTCATGGAAATCGGGGATGTCGTCGTCCGCGGCACAGACCGAGGCCTGTGCCGGGACGAACGTTTCGGGAAGCGGGCGGAACGGTCCGCCCTCAGCGTTACTGCACGGCCTGGATCGCTGCCGCCAGTTGCTTGGCCGCCTTTTGCGGGTCGGCCTTGGGGTCGTTGAAGAAGTTGGTGACGACGTCGAACACCGCGCCCTGCACGTAGCTGGAAGCAGCCATGCCATGAGTCAGACTGGGCTGCAGACCGCTGCCCTTGGCGGCTTCCTTGAAGTCGGTCATCGACTGCTGGGCACAGGCATCGAACTCGCTCATGTCCTGGTCCTGGCGAACCGGAATCGAGCCCTTGTTCTGGTTGAAGAAGGTCTGGAATTCCGGTTCCAGCACCGTGCGCGCCAGGTCTTCCTGAGCCTTGCGGTTGTCATCGTTGCTGAGCTTGAACATGGCCAGCGAATCGATATTGAAGGCGAAGCTGCCTTGGGTGCCGGGGAACGGCAGGCACTGGTAGTCCTCGCCAGCCACCTTGTTGGCGGCGGTGAACTCGCTCTTGGCCCAGTCGCCCATAATCTGCATGCCGGCCTTGCCGTCGATGACCATGCCGGTGGCACGGTTCCATTCGCGCCCGGCCGCGTCGGCGTCGATGTAGTCGCGCAACTTCTTCAGTGCGGTGAAGGCCTGAACCATCTTGTCGCCGGTCAGGGTGTCGTTATCCAGCTCGACGAAGGCCTTGTGATAGTCGTCCGGGCCGAGAATGCTCAGTACAAAGCCCTCGAACACGGTGCCGTCCTGCCAGGGCTGGCCGCCGTGGGCAACCGGAATGAAGCCGGCAGCCTTGAGCTTGTCGGCTGCGGCGAAGAATTCGTCGAGGGTCTTCGGCGGCGTGGCGCCGGCCTTCTCGAACACCTCCGGGTTGATCCACAGCCAGTTGACCCGATGCACGTTGACCGGCACCGCAACGTAGGAACCGTCGTACTGCATGATCTTGCGCACCTGCTCGGGCAGCATTTCGTCCCAGCGTTCGGCCTTGGCGGTGTCATCGAGATTGGCGAGCAGGCCGAGTTCGCCCCACTCCTGGATGTCCAGGCCCTTGATCTGTGCGGCGGACGGCGGGTTGCCGGAAACGGCGCGGGTCTTCAGTACGGTCATGGCAGCCTCGCCACCACCGCCGGCGACGGCGAAGTCCTTCCAGGTATGGCCTTTTTGCTCGACCAGCTTCTGCAGGGTGTCGGCGGCGCGCTTCTCGCCACCGGAAGTCCACCAGTGCAGAACTTCGACCTCGCCGGCATGGGCGAGCAATGGCAGGGCAAGGGAAACGGAAAGAGCGAGACGATGGATCGCGTTCATGTAGAGGCACCTTCTTGTTTTTATCCGGCAAGTCATGGTTGCTTGCGATGGACCGAGTCTATGCGCAGGGAAATGGACACTGGGTAACGAAGGGATGGGCGATGGTCACAGAGCCATTACAAAGCCGCAGCGATCGTAACGAAGTGCACTGAGCCGGATCAGCGCGGCAAGGTCAGCGTCACCCTCAGCCCTCCCTGCTGCAGATTGCGCATGCTCAGTTCGCCACCGTGGGCGTGGGCGATATTCCGTGCGATACCGAGCCCCAGCCCATAGCCCTGCTGCTGCCCCGAGAGCCGCACGTGGGGTTCGAAGACATGCTCAAGACGCTGCTCGGGCACGCCCGGGCCCTCGTCATCGACGTGCAGCACCAGCGCCTCCTTGCCGTCCTCGACATGCAGGTGGGCGCGCTCACCGTACTTCAGGGCATTGTCCAGCAGATTGCCGATGCAGCGCTTGAGCGCCAGCGGCTTGCCCGGATAAGGCGCCGAAGCCCGGCCGTCCAAAGTCACGCGGGTCTGGTCGCAGGCCTGATAGGGCTCGACGATATGCTCGAGCAGCAGATTTAGATCCACCGCCTCGATGTTCTCGTGGATGTCGGTGTCCTTCACGCATTGCAGTGCGCCCTTGACCAGCAGCTCCAGCTCGTCGAGGTCACGGGTGAACTTGATCTGCTGGGCTTCATCTTCCAGCAGCTCGACACGCAGACGCAGGCGCGTGATGGGCGTGCGCAGGTCATGGGAAATCGCGCTGAACAATTGGCCTCGCTCGGTCAGGTAGCGACTGATGCGCTGGCGCATGTTGTTGAAGGCACGGCTCACCTCGACGATCTCGCTGGCGCCAGCCTCGGTCAACGGCTGCACCTCGGCGCCCAGCGACAACTCCCGCGCCGCCTTGGCCAGGCGCTTCAGTGGCCGGCTCTGCCAGCGCACCAGCAGGCCGATGAACAGCAGCAGAAAGGCGCTGGTGAGCACGATGAACCACAACTGCTGGGCCGGCAGCCCCTCGTCCTCCAGGCTGACGTAGGGAGCTGGCATCAGCGAGGCCAGATAGAGCCATTCCTGCGGGGCGATCTGGATCTGCGTCACCAGCACCGGCGGTGACAGCGGCTCCAGCCCCAGCGCGTAGTGCGCCCAGGAGCGCGGCAACTCATCGAGCGTGATGCCGCTGTTGAAGATGCGCAGGTCATCGGGGCTGACGAACTCGATGTTCAGGTCCACCGCGCCGCCGAGTCGCTGGCGCAATACCTGCTCCACCTCATGCAGGACCGCACGCTTGCGCGGCGTTTCCGGGAGGATCTCCATGTCCAGCGGCTTGTCGTTGAGCGACACGAAGAAACGTGTACCGCCCATGCTGCGCAACTGATCGAGCACCAATGGGCGATAGCCCAGCGGCAGCGAACGGAAGTAGCTGACGCTGGCCGCCATCGACTGCGCCAGGCTGCGGGCGCTGGTGAGCAAGCCTTCCATCTGGCTGGCTCGCAGCTGGGACAGCCAGATCAGACTCGAAAGTCCCTGGGCCAGCAACACCGCCAACAGGGTCAGCAACAGCATCCGTCCGAGCAGCGAACGTGGCACCAGCCGCAGACGCCGCCGCTCAGTGCGCAGATTCATGGTGCGGCGTCACCTGGGTAGCCAACAAGTAACCGCTGCCACGTACCGTGCGGATCAGCCGCGGCGACTTGCCGGTGTCGCGCAGGCGCTGGCGCAGGCGACTGACCGCCATGTCGACGATACGCTCCAGCGGCATCACCTCGCGACCACGGGTGGCGTTGGCGATGGTGTCGCGGTCGAGGATCTGCTGCGGATGATCGAGAAATAGCTTGAGCAGGGCGAAATCGGCGCCGGAGAGAAAGACCTCCTCGCCGTCGGCGTGGAACAGGCGGTGGCTGATCATGTCCAGCCGCCACTCGTCGAAGGCCAGCACATCGCTGCCACGCTCCTGGGCGAAGCTGACCCGCCGTAGCAGTGCCTTGATCCGTGCGAGCAATTCGCGCGGGCTGAACGGCTTGCCCACTCAATCATCAATAGGTCGCCTAAACCCGCATGGTTAAAGGGACAAATTTAATCGATATAGGTTTTACCGTCACATTTACCGCCATTCCGCCAGCATCTATATTGCGCGGTGATGGAGCTATTCGGACAGTGAAGACTTAGCGGTCGCCGGCAATTTTAGCCGTCTTTAGCATCCTTGACCAATGCCGTCGGATGCGGCAAAACCAGAGCCTTTACGCACAATCCGGGGTTGGGCGGGTTTATTGAAGTTTGTTGACGCATGGTGATCCGCTTGCAAGGACTAAATAACTGTCTCGCTTGAAATAGTCGACATAATCGCCCTTAACTTAATGATTAGAAAACTTGTTCATGGAATGTGTGCAGTTCCCTAGCCTGTTAGCCACTAACATTCGCATCATCCCATCTCCTGAACCAGTCGCTCCATTTCTTGAGCGAATTGAGGCTGGCATATGTGAAAACCCTGCACCACTGCGCAGTCTGCTTCTTCCAACCATTCAAGCTGCTCACCAGACTCAACGCCCTCGGCGGTAACCGTGAGCTCCAAGGCCTCGGCGAGCCCAACGATTGCCTTGATGATCAAACGGTCATTAGCAGAACTTAGCGCGTTGCCAATGAAGCTGCGATCTATCTTCAACCCGTCGAACGGATAACTTCGTAGGTAATTGAGCGAAGAATAGCCCGTACCGAAGTGGTCCATGGTCAGGCGTACGCCTAATTCCTTGAGCGCATTGAGGGTTGCTAACGCACCTGCGGACTCATCCAGCAAAATGCTCTCGGCAACCTCCAGCTCAAGCCGCGAGGCAGCCAGACCGGCTTCCGTCAGTGCCCGCTGAACATCCAGTCGGAGGTCGCTCTGACGGAACTGGACAACGGACAGGTTGACTGACACGCAGATATGCTCGGGCCAGCGTGCTGCTTCGTTGCAGGCCTCATTTAACACCCATCGTCCGAGCGGAACGATGAGCCCGGTTTCCTCCGCTAGGTCAATGAAGTGCGCCGGGCCGAGCAACCCCTTCAGTGGGTGCTGCCAGCGCACCAGTGCTTCAGCTCCGATGATGTGCATACCATTTGTTCGATAGCGCGGCTGATACTGAAGCGCCATTTCCCCCATAGCCATGGCTTGCCGCAGGTCCATCTCAAGCTGTCGTCTTTGTAATAACCGCTGGTTCATTTCGCTGGCGTAGAACCGCCACGTGGCACGTCCATCTTCCTTGGCCTGATAGAGCGCAATGTCCGCACAGCGCAACAGCTCGTTCGCCTCGGTCGCGTCCTGCGGCGCAAGCGCAATACCGATGCTTCCGCCGACGAAGATGTTCTGGCCTTCGTATACGATCGGTTGTTTGATCTGATCGATAAGGCGTACACAAAGCGCCTCAATACTTTCCTGGGAGCTTATGCCATCAAGTACCATGATGAATTCGTCGCCGCCAAGCCGAGCGACGAGGTCTTCGTTGCGCGTACAGTTAAGCAAACGGAGCGACATTTCCTGGAGCACCAGATCGCCTGCAGCGTGCCCAAGGGTGTCATTTACTGGCTTAAATCGATCCAGGTCCAGACTGATCATTGCCAACGGCCTATTGGCTCCCAGCTTGCCGGCCAGAAAACTGTGCAAGTTGTTACGATTGGGCAGGCCAGTCAGAGCGTCGTGCATGGATAGATGCTCTACCTGCGTCTGCGCTTTTACCTCCTCGGTGATGTCGCTGGCGGTACCTCTGTAACCGGCACATTTCCCGTCCGCCATGATCGGCCGCGACGCCAGGCGACAGATCCGAACGTCACCGTTACTGTCCGAATACTTGCAACGCAAGGGTTTTCTGCTCTGTGTCTGTAACCACAGCGCGATACCCTGCGTATCAGCCTGAAGCAGCTCATCTAGCGGGCGTCCCAGCCATTGGCTGGCTTTGAATTCGGTGACGCGTTCAAACCGTTCGGAGAGGTATATCAACCTCAAGCGCTCATCGGTTTCCCACAACCAGTCCGATGCAGCCTCGGCGATATCACGAAAGCGCTTCTCACTACTAGCAAGGCTTGCCTGGCTGACCGTAAGCGCCGAGTGACTATCTTCAAGGCGTCGCGATGCCCTCACCGCATCAAGGGCGATCAACCCTATTAGAAGAAGCATTAATACCGCAGAGGAGCCGACTATCGGTAGCAGCCCTTCAAGCATCTCATGACCGAACTCAGGAGCCGACCAGCCGAAGATTACCGAGGCGCCCGCCAGGTCGGTGAGCGCTAGGCTGCCATCTTCTGATATCGCACCACCCTCACCTTGGCCAATTAAATGTAAATCGATCAGTCCGTATTGGAAGCCGAGCCGCAGCAGTTCGTCCGGATCCAGCAAATCAATCAGAACCAAGGTGGTGCCGGAAGCCCGTCTCAGGGCGACCTGATCCTCAGGCAAAGCATTTGCCGCAGCAGCGAGCACCAACGTGTCATCGAGCCGCAGAATTCCACCTGTCAACGCATCGGGGCCACCCCGCCGGGCTTGCTCTAACAGCCCATCCAACCCAACGCCGAGCCGCTGAAGCAGATCGCTGTCCCGCACTGCCTCGGAAGTGAGCGCCTGAGTTTTTTCGACGCCGGAGCCAAACACCATAAGCGCATCGAAATCGAGGCTGTAAAAAAGCACGTCTGGAGCCGCCATCTTAGCTCGCGATTGCGGATCGGTTGAGGCGTTATTGAGCGTGACGAATGCGGCCATTCCCTGCCGAAGCATGGCCTGTCTGTGACTTAACGCCTTCTCTATCAAGAAATGGCTGTGCTCGATCACGTTACGGTCAAGCGTATCGGTCATTCGCTTAACGGAATAGGAGATAACAGACGATACAACCAGGAGCACGGCGAGCAGCAAAGGAAGCGAGCGGCGAAGGATTATCTGGCTAACACCCATGAAATACCTGTTGTTTTTATTAGTGCTGGCGGAGCGCAGCGCTTCAATTGCCGCAACGGAATGACAGCAAGGTTATCGGCACACGATAGAAGAATTCGACCCCAGACAACCAGGATTAGCTTGCTACAGAGATTAAATGAGGATGCGTAGCGAAAGGCCACCCCAAAAATATGGTTCATCGCGGATTAGCGGGAAAGCGAGGGGAGACGGCGGCGAGAAGGGCTAAGGTGGTGTTCGCCAAAACATTTCCCACCCCACCACCGCCGTCGCCATGGATGCTAGTTTGCTCGCCCTGTTCTGGGAAGGCTTCGAGCTGGATAGCTATGAGCCTCTCGGTACCCATTGCCTGCTGATAAGGCTCAAGCCCGATGCCTCAAGGCTGCCTTGTTGCAGCGGTTGTGGGCAGTCCACATTCCTCCCTCACGACACCAGTTTTCGCCGGGTGCGCGAGCGCGATCTGTTGCAATACCGCGTCTGGCTGGAGGTTCCTGTTCGTCGGGTTCGCTGCCCCACTTGTGGTCCTCGGCGCGAGCGGATCGATTGGCTCGCCGGCCGTCAGCCGCTCACACGCGCGATGGTCAACTGGGTGGAAAATCTGGTTCGGCTGCTGCCGATCAAGCATGTGGCCGAGCTGGTGGGGCTTCATTGGCACACGGTCAAAGCCATCGACCTTGGCCGTCTCCACCGGGATATTTCAGCACCGGACCTGAGCCGAGTTCGCCGCCTGATCATGGATGAGTTTTCCCTGTACAAGGGGCATCGCTATGCCACCGTGGCGATCTGTGCCGATACCCAGCAAGTACTGTGGGTCGCGGAGGGCCGTAGCCGCGAGGCTGTGCGCCCCTTCTTCGAGTGGATGGGGCCGCCAGCCTGCGCTCGGATCGAAGCGGTTGCCATGGACATGAACACGGCGATGGATCTGGAGGTCCAGGCGCACTGCCCCAACGCCCGGGAGGTCTACGACCTGTTCCATGTTGTAGCCAAGTACGGCAGGGAGGTCGTCGATCGGATCCGGGTCGATCAAGCGAATCGGCTGAAGGCTGACCCTGCCGGTCGACGGGCGATCAAGCGCTCGCGCTGGTTACTGCTGCGTAACCGGCACAATCTCGATGAGCCCCAAGCACTCAAACTTGACGAACTTCTGGCCGCGAACACGCCGCTGATGACGGCTTACGTGTTCAAGACACAGCTGAAGGAGCTCTGGTATGCACCGAATGAGTATGAAGCGCGGCGGCGGTGGGGCGAGTGGTTCAAGCTTGCCCAGGAAAGCGGACTGCAACCTCTTCAGGCCTTTGCCAAGCGGTTAAAGGCCTACGTTGAAGGCATTGTTTCCAGCGCCGAATTCCAGCTCAACACCAGCGTGCTTGAGGGAATGAACAACCGCATCAAGGTCATCAAGCGGATGGCGTACGGTTACCGGGATAACACCTACTTCTTCCTCAAGATCAAAGCGGCGTTTCCCGGCAAGTTGCGATGAACCAAAAATATTTACAATTTTCTATTTTTTGTTCAAGTTAGCCCGATTCACGTCGATACGTATGACAGCGATCGATGCTCCGACACGGTCGCACAAAAAATCATATCGCCATCACTCAGCGTGCAAGCCGATGCGTTCTTGTTGGCGCTGATGGAAAATTGACCCACCCTGCCGATTGAAATTTGACCCAGGGCGGATTGCTGATTTTGTTACCAGCAACTGTGGATAAGTCTACCAGCGCAGCTGCTGTTGCCCCCACTCCTTCG
>NZ_JACXXG010000012.1 GCF_014764705.1 Stutzerimonas kunmingensis | reverse complement strand
TACCAGCGTCCTTGAGGGCGTCAACAACCGCATCAAGGTGATCAAGCGTATGGCCTATGGTTTTCGGGACTCGGAATACTTTTTCCTGAAAATCAAGGCTGCCTTCCCCGGGAAAGCGCGATGAACCTTTTTTCTGCCCCCTGCCCTATCCGCGCATCCGCTCAGGCGTTCACGCAGACGAATAGCGCGTTCCCTGAAACCTCGTCCCAGGGCACGATCTTCTCGTAGTCATGCTCGAGCACATGCACTTCGAAGTACGGCGCCAGCAGCTCGCTCAGCTCGGCAAAACTCACCGCCACCATCGCGTGTTCGTCGTTCCATACCTGGCTTTGATCCGCCGCGGTTCTGCCGATGCGCAGCCTCAGCAGTTGCTGCTCCCCTTCCCCCGGGTAGTGCCAACCCGAGCTGAAGGTGAACAGGCCGTCCGCATGCCGGGCCGTGTGCGAGACGAATGACGCGTTGTCGATCCGGCGCTTGTCCACGGCGTTGAAGCAGAACAGCCCGCCGGGGGCCAACGCGGCATGCGCGCTGGCGATGCACGACTCGAGTCTGGCCAGCCCGGCGCTGTAGTGGATGGAGTAAAGAAAGCAGGTGATCAGATCCGCCGGCTGCTCGACCGCAAAGCCACACATGTCCTGCAGGGAAAATTGCGCTTCCGGACAGCGCGCGGCGGCTCTGTCCAGCATCGGCTGGTTGATGTCGAGCCCGCCGCTGGTATAGCCGGCATCGATGAAATGGCGGACGTGCGGGCCCGTACCGCAAGCCAGGTCCAGATGCCTAGTCCCGCCGTTGCCGAACAGCTGCTGCAATCGCTGGACACAGTGGCTTTGCGCCCGGTAGTCGATGTCCGCGCACATGAGGTCGTAGTAACCCGACAAGTCGGTATAGAGAGCATCGCCGGGCATGATGACCTGATGTGTGAGGGGGCTTCAGCGGGCGCGCATCATATCTCAACCACACCTCTGTGTAGTGGCCAGGCGCAATGCGGGACATTCACCGGACGGTGGTGGACCGCTTGCCCCCTCAGGGTGCCCAGACGCTCCACCACCATAGGGCCGGATGGCGCTCGGTCACTCGTCCGGAATCTCCACTTCGACCAGCTTCGCCAGAAGCGTCAGCGACTCCTGCCAGCCGAGGTAGCAGGCTTCGGCCGGGATCGCGTCCGGTATACCTGCCTGGGTGATGTTCAGTTCAGTGCCGCAGGAAACCTGGGTGAGCGTCACCGTCACCTCCATCGTGCCCGGCAAGCCCGGATCGTCGAATGTGTCTTCGTAACGGATTCGCTGGTTTTCCAGCAGCTCCAGGAATTTCCCGGCGAAGCTGTGGCTGGTACCCGTGGAGAAATTCGTGAAGGACATTCTGTAGCGGCCGCCTACCCGCGCGTCGCTCTCGTGCACCTTGCCGATGAAGCCGTTCGGCGGCAGCCATTTGGCCTTGGCGTCTGGGTCCAGAAAGGCGCGATAGATGCGCTCAGGTGTCGCTCGCAGGACGCGGTGGAGGCGGATGGTGCCGGGCATGGCTGTTCTCCTCTGGTGGCGAATCTGCCTTGATGGCCTTGATAGTCGAACGAAGAACAACGAATTCGACGCAATGCTTGAATTTTTCGCCTACCCACCGTCGCAAGCATCCGCCCGGGACAATCGAGGTCAAGCCGGCTCGTTCGCGCCCATGAGCGTATGCAGGCACAGGTGCTCCATGCTGGCGGCCCAGGCCTGCATGCGTTCCGCTTCAAGCTGCACCAGCATCGCGTAGCGGCGACCGCCCCAGACCGAAAGATGCAGTGCTTCCAGCGTCGCAGCGCTCGGGCGTACCGGCAGATCGGTCGCCACGTCGATGACCCGGTGCCAGGCGCCCAGCAGACCCTCGTAGGCCCGACGCTGATGCTTGGGCTCGGCCACCATTGTTTCCAGTTCGAGCATATCCGGGTGGAACCAGGGCAGTCGGGACTCGATCCCGGCGAGGGTGCGCACCAGTCGGCGGATGCGCTCGGGCCAGGCAAGCGCGGTTGGCGCTACCGCTTGCGCGTCGATGGCCTCCAGCAGCTGCTCAACGCAATAGCGCACGTAGCCCGAGTGCAGGGCGTGCTTGCTGGGGAAGTAGTCGTACAGGGTGCCGATGGCCACGCCGGCTTCGAGTGCGACCGCACGGGTCGTCAATCGAGCCCAGCCGTCGCGCTGCCATATCCGAACATAGGTGTCGAAAATCGCCTGAACGGTGGCCTTGGCGCGCTGCTGAGTCGGCCGTTTGAGCGGCTTGGCGCTCGGCAATCGTGTGCTCATGAAATCCGAACCCGGCGGTGAAACGAAAGGGATAGAGTCGAAGCCGTCCATTTACGAACCAGAGTGTGTAAAAACGCCCGGACATATCCTTGCTATGATTTCTGAGAATTTCATCGCAAGGGAAGCCCATGAAACGGTTTATCCAGGGTGAGCACCGAGGGCAAAGCACCTTACTTCCCGAGAGCCTCGACGACTACGTCAGCGATACCAACCCGGTACGGGTGGTTGATGTCTTCGTCGATGAACTCGACTTGGTCACGCTGGGTTTTGATGGCGTCATTCCAGCCGAAACCGGCAGACCTGCGTACCACCCTGCGATTTTGCTGAAGATCTATATCTACGGCTATCTCAACCGCATCCAATCTAGTCGACGTCTTGAGCGAGAAGCCCAGCGCAACATCGAATTGATGTGGTTAACCGGGCGCTTGATGCCCGACTTCAAAACCATCGCCAACTTCCGAAAAGACAACAGCAAAGCCATTCGCGGCGTGTGCCGCCAGTTCGTTGTGCTGTGCCAACAGTTGGGGTTGTTTGGCGAAAATCTGGTTGCCATCGACGGCAGCAAATTCAAGGCAGTGAACAACCGTGACCGCAATTTCACCAGCGCCAAACTGAAGCGGCGCATGGAAGAAATCGAGGCGAGCATCAGCCGTTATTTGGCTGCGCTCGATGCGGCTGATCGACAGACTCCTAGCGCCTCCGTGCCAGACACTGCCAGCCTGGAAGATAAAATCGCCAAGCTCAAAGCGCAGATGAAAGAGCTTCAGGGGATCGAAACTCAGCTCAACGATTCCCCTGACAAACAGGTTTCGCTGACCGACCCGGATGCCCGTTCGATGATGACGCGCGGCAGCGGTATCGTCGGCTACAACGTGCAGACGGCTGTCGATACGCAGCACCATTTAATAGTTGCTCATGAGGTCACCAACAGCGGTTCCGACCGTGACCAACTCAGTTCAATGGCGAAGCAGGCTCGTGAAGCTGTCGGCGCAGAAACGCTGTCCGTGGTGGCTGACCGAGGCTACTTCAAGGGTGAAGAAATCCTTGCCTGTCACGACGCAAACATCACGGCCTACGTGCCTAAGCCAATGACTTCAAGCGCCAAGGCTGATGGCCGATTCAACAAAGATGCCTTCGTGTATGACCCGACGAAAAACGAATACACCTGCCCGGCGGGAGAGGCACTGATCTGGCGATTCTCCAGCGTTGAGAAAGGCATGAATATGCACTGCTACTGGAGTTCAAAGTGCCAGAGTTGCACGCTGAAAACCCAGTGCACGCCAAGCACAAATCGTCGAGTAAGGCGCTGGGAACATGAAGCTGTGCTGGAGAAAATGCAACGCCGGCTGAACCAAGCACCGGAGATGATGCGGGTTCGAAAGCGGACTGTTGAGCATCCCTTCGGGACGCTCAAGCAATGGATGGGAGCAACGCACTTCCTGACTCGAAAACTGAACGGGGTGAGCGCTGAAATGAGCTTGAATGTGCTCGCCTATAACTTGAAGCGGGTGATGAAAATCATCGGCACCGAAGGCTTGTTGAAGGCGATGGCGGCGTAAAAGCCCGGCTTTTACTGCCCCAAAGAGGTGCCAAAGCGCTTCATATGCGCTCTGAAGCGTTACCGGCGCTGATCGCGGTAAATAATCGGGAAATTGCCACGCCCAAGAGCAATGGGCTGAAGCACGCACGATAAGAAAAGTGTTTTTACACACTCTGGAACCCAAGGTGCCATCGATGAGCGTCATCCGCCAGTTGCAGAACAACAAGAAAGACATGCAGCAGACCCGCATTCAAACGCGACCGATGCCGGAGCTGAAAGCCGGCGAAGCCCTGCTGCGTATCAGCCGGCTGGCACTGACCACGAACAATGTCACCTACGCCGCATTCGGCGAGACACCTCACCTGCGCTATTGGGACTTCTACCCCACCGGCGATAGCGAGTGGTTCCACATGCCGGCGTGGGGCTTCGCCGAAGTCGTGGAGAGCACCGTCGATGGCCTGGCGAAGGGCGAACGCTTCTATGGCTTCTGGCCGATAGCCAGCCATGTCGTGATGCAGCCGGTGCGCGTCTCCGAGCGCGGTTTCTACGACGGCGCCGAACACCGACTCGAACTCACCTCGGCCTACAACCAGTACCAGCGCATCAGCAGCGACGCCGCCTATCGTGCCGGCAGCGAAAACTACCAGATGCTGCTGCGGCCGCTGTTCATCACCTCCTTCATGCTGGCCGATTTCCTAGACGACAACGCCTTCTTCGGCGCGCGCCAGATCCTGATGTCGAGCGCCTCGAGCAAGACCGCGTACGGCACGGCGTTCTGCCTGCAGGACAACCCGGCCGTGCAGCTGATCGGGCTGACTTCCGCCGGCAACACGGACTTCGTGCAAAGCCTGGGTTGCTACCATCAGGCCTTGGGCTACGACCAGCTCGCTTCGCTGGACCCGAGCGTGCCCACGCTCTACGTCGACTTCTCCGGCAGCGCCGATCTACGCCGGCAGATCCACAACCATTTCAAGGATGCCCTGGTGTACGACTGCTTCGCCGGGTCAGCCCAGAACCACGAATACAGAAAGACGGACGCAACGCTGGCCGGTCCGCAGCCACAGCCCTACTTCGCGCCTTATCAGATCAAGAAACGCAACGCCGACTGGGGCCCCGCCGAGGTGACCCGCCGCTTCAACGAGGCGCAGCTGGCCTTCATCGCTCGGGTGAGCGATGCGCAGCAGCCCTGGATGCAGGTGCACGAACACGCTGGTCTGGAGTCCGCACAGGCGCTGGCCGAATCCTTGATCAAAGGCGACATCAATCCTCTGGAGGGCCACGCCGTGGTGCTCGACTGACCAGGTAATCGGTGCCGAGCAGATAACCTCAGCCAGTGCGGCCGGTCGATGCGGCTGGCGTATATCGAGCCAGTCGCTAGCCTGACTACCGGACTTTCTTTGCGGGGAACGATCATGACTGGCGACGAGATCGCTGATTGCTACCGAGGCTACATCGCCTGTCTGAACGGCAGGCGCTGGGCGGAGCTGGAGCGCTTCGTCGATGACGAGGTGCACTACAACGGCCAGTTCGTCGGGCTGGACGGCTATCGCCAGATGCTCGACGGCGACGTTCGGGCGATCCCCGATCTGCAGTTCAACATCGGGCTGCTCATCGTCGAGCCGCCCCATGTGGCGGCACAGCTGCGGTTCGATTGCACGCCCACAGGCGAACTGTTTGGCTTTGCTGTGAATGGCAAGAGAGTGGTCTTTACCGAAAACGTCTTCTACGAGTTCCTCGAGGGAAAGATCCGCAACGTGTGGTCGGTGATCGACAAGAAGGCAGTTGCCGATCAGCTCTGAGGGCGATGACGGCTCACATCACATGTGGGGCGAAGACAAACGCATGGTAATCGCACTCTTTCACTCGCTTCGGCACGCACCGCGTCGGTTCAACGGCTTTCGCTGGCGCGACACGAAGTCGCTCAAGCGCCCGCACTCTTCGCCGATATCCGAAGCACAACTAGATCGATTGGATGCCCTGCATGTTTAACAACCGCTTGAAAAAGGATTTGGAAGCCAAGGATGCCGAGCTGGCAATCCTGCGCCAGCTCATGGGCAAGATGAACAGTGACATGCTCTCGCTCACGCTGGATACCGACTTCAAGATCTGCGCGTTTAATGATCGATTCGCCAGTACCTTGGGCTACTCACACGGGCATCTCCAGGGCCGGCCCCTGGCCGAGATCGTTCCGCCCTATGTGAAGAACCTGCCCTGCTTTCACAACTTTCGCGCCGCGGTGGCCAAGCTCGAGCCGGTCAGCGACGACTATCGGTACCTGCGCGCCGACGGCAGCCTCGCCTGGTTGAAGATCCATTGGTATCCGATCGCAACGGCCGACGGGAAGCTTTCGCATATTCAGGGTTTCGGCAGCGATATCAGCGAAGCCGTGTACCGGGCGAAGGAGAACGAGGCATTCATCACCGCCCTGCTCCGCTCGACCGCGGTGATCCAGTTCAATCTGGACGGAACGGTGGTCACGGCCAATGAGCAGTTTCTCCAGACCATGGGCTATTCGCTCGCGGAGCTCAAAGGCAAACATCACAGTCTGTTCTGCGCGCCGGAAGATGCCGCTTCGGCGGATTACAAGGCGTTCTGGCAGAAACTCAATCGCGGCGAGTACGTCGCCGACCGCTTCAAGCGTGTCGACCGCCACGGCCACGAGGTTTGGCTGGAGGCGACCTACAACCCGGTGCACGACACCGAAGGCAACCTCTACAAGGTGGTCAAGTTCGCCAACGTGGTGACCGATCAGGTCATGCGTGAGGCAGAAGTGCGGCAAGCCGCGGGCGTCGCCTACGACATCTCGCTGCAGACCGACGTCAGTGCCGAGCGCGGCGCCAGCGTGGTGAAGGACACCCTGGTGACGATGCAGAAGATCACCGACCAGGTGCAGTCCGCCACCGATGGCATCGAGGCGCTCGGCAAGCAGTCGCTGCTGATCAGCTCCATCGTCCAGACCATTGGTGGCATCGCCGCACAGACCAACCTGCTGGCCTTGAACGCGGCCATCGAGGCCGCCAGGGCTGGCGACCAGGGCCGCGGTTTCGCGGTGGTTGCCGACGAGGTCCGGCAACTGGCCGCGCGAACGAGCACCGCTACCGACGAGATCGTCAATGTGGTGCAACAGAACCAGGCGCTGGCCGACGAAGCCGTGCGCAACATGTTCGCCAGCCGCGAACAGGCGGTGCAGGGCCTGGGGCTGGCCAACCAGGCCGGCGCGGTGATCGTCGAGATTCAGGACGCCGCCAAGCAGGTGGTCAGTGCGGTCGAACGGTTCGCCAAGGAACTCTGACGACGTAACGACAAAGCACGACCCCTGCCCCTGGAGCTGTTACGGCTGTTCGACATGCGCGGCAAAGCCGACCTGCGCTGGCGCCACCTCGGCCCTGAGCGTCAGCGCCGGAATGTCGTAGTCGCCGCCGTTCTGTTTGCGATAGGCGATGGGCTCAGTGCGCCAGAGGTCGTCCAGTCGCTTGCCCAGCTCTTCGCGGAGTGTGTCGAATCGCACCGGATCGATACGGCTGGTGCGGTGCACCAGAAACGGTGACAGCACATCGAAGCCCGGGTAATGCAGGATGCCGTGATGGATGGGGAACAGCAGGTCCTCGATGGGCCCGTTGATTCCCCGCGGGCTGTAGTGTGATTCCCAGCCGCCGGTAGTCACGATCAGCATCGCCCGTTTGCCCACCATCGAGCCCTCGCCGTAGCGATCGCCCCAGCGCGCATCCGAGTGCTCTCCGACGCCATAAGCGAAACCGTAGGCATATACCCGGTCGACCCAGCCCTTGAGGATCGCCGGCATCGAAAACCACCAGAGCGGGAATTGCAGGATCAGCGCATCCGCCCAGCGCAGCTTGTCCTGCTCAGCCGCAATGTCAGAACTCTGCCGGCCACTGGCGAACGCGCGTCGGGAATCCTCGGAAGCATCGAAACGCGCTTCGGGGTCGCGATCCAGGCTGTCGCCGGCATCGATCGCGGCCTTCCAGCCCATGGCATACAGGTCGGAAACCTGGACCTGATGGCCAGCCGCCTGCAGGCGTTGTAAGGCGAATTCCTTCAGCGCGCCATTCAACGAGCGCGGTTCGGGATGGGCATAAACAAGCAGAACATTCATGGGAAACCTCCGTAGCGGGACGGCTGCAGAATGTGGCTTGCCCAGGTATGTTTGAAATGAATAAGCCATATCTCAGGTATTGCCGTGAATAATCTCAGACGTCTCGATCTGAATCTGCTGGTGACCCTGGACGTGTTGCTGGCCGAGCACAATGTCACCCGCGCCGCAGAGCGCCTGAATTTTTCCCAGCCCTCGGTGAGCGTGCACCTGGCCAAGCTGCGGGACATTTTCGACGATCCTCTGCTGATACCTGGGCCACGGGGCATGCGCCCGACTGCACGCGCAGAAGAATTGCGCGAGCCCCTGCGCCTGGCGCTGGAGGCGCTGGAGCAAGCCGTCGCCCCAGCCAGCCCGTTCGACCCTGGCGCCGCGCAGAACGTCTGGCGCATCGCAGCCAGCGACTATGGCGAGTCGGCCATTGTGCTACCCGCTCTGGCAGGCCTGCGGTCCGCGGCACCGGGCACCCGCATCGCCGTGGTCGAGATGCAGCCTTCGCGCATCGCCCGCCAGGCTGAACAGGGTGATATCGACCTCGCCTTGCACACCGTCGACGGATCGCCATCCAGCCTGCGCCGCCGCGTTCTGTTCACCGAGCGCTACGTACTGGCCGGCCGTGCCGGGCATCCGCGCCTGCGGCGACGGCCAACGCTAGAGCAGTTCTGCGCACTGGATCAGGTGATCGTCTCGCCGGATGGCGGCGGCTTTCACGGTGCCACCGACGATGCCCTGGCCACGCATGGCCTGCAACGGCGCGTGGTGCTGTCGGTGCCGCATTTCCTGTTCCTGCGCTCGGTACTGGAAAGCACCGACCTGGTGGCCATGCTGCCCGAAAGGCTGGTTGAAGGCGCTGCACTGCAGGTCGTCGAGGCGCCGCTGGAGATTCCAGGCTACGAAATGGCCATGCTCTGGCATGAACGCGCCCATCGCGACCCGGCCCATCAATGGCTGCGCGAGCAGATCGTCAACGCGATCTAGCCCCGCCTGCGCGACGTGCTTCTGGGCTGCAGCTGATCCAGCGCGCCGGAGTTCTGCCTTGCCCAGTCGTAGATCAGTTCGATGGGTTCAACCATCAGCTGGCCCAGCGGCGAGAGCGCATAGCTCACCGCCGGCGGCACCGAATCAAGCGTGTGGCGCTCGATCAGGCCGCTTTGCTCCAGTTCGCGAAGCGTCTGGATCAGCATTTTCTTGGAGATGCCAGGCAGACTCCGATGCAACGCGCCGCTGCGTGCGGTGCCATCGTGCCGGGCATGCAGCGTGTGCAGAATCATGCTGGTCCACTTGGTGGAGAAGAGCTCGAGCACGCGTCTTGGTGCGCAGTCTTCGCGCCATTGTTCTTCGTCAGAGCCCGGTTGCATGGGGGATGGTCACCATTTGGTGCCGACTTGGATCGGCATTTTCGAGTGGGTAAGGTGCAGGCCTGTTTCGCTTTGTGGGGGTCTGCACATGACAAATCAAGCACTGGTGGTCGGCGCGAGCGGCATTGTCGGCAGCGCGCTGTCGCGCCTGCTGGCCGATGAAGGCTGGAACGTGGCGGGACTGGCTCGCCGGCCGAATACCGAGGTGGGTGTCACGCCGATCAGCGCCGACCTGCTGGACCCCAAGGCGCTCGCCTCGGCGCTGGCCGGCGTTTCACCCACTCACGTCTTTCTCACCACCTGGGCGCGCCAGGCCAGCGAGGCGGAGAATATCCGCGTCAACGCGCAGATGGTACGCAACCTGCTCGAAGCCGTCCGGCCGGCTGGTACGCTGCGCCATGTCGCCCTGGTCACCGGCCTCAAGCACTACCTCGGCCCGTTCGAAGCCTACGGCAAGGGTGCGCTGCCGCAGACGCCGTTCCGCGAGGAACAGGGGCGGCTGGATGTCGAGAACTTCTATTACGCCCAGGAAGATGAGGTGTTCGCCGCGGCGGAGCGCGATGGCTTCAGCTGGAGCGTGCATCGCCCGCACACCATCACCGGCGTCGCGGTCGGCAACGCCATGAACATGGCCACCACGCTGGCCGTGTACGCCTCCATCTGCCGCCATACGGGGCGGCCTTTCCGCTTTCCGGGCTCGGACGTGCAGTGGCACAGCCTGACCGACATGACCGACGCCGCTCAGCTCGCCCGGCACCTGCGCTGGGCCGCCAGCACGCCGGCAGCCGCCAACCAGGCCTTCAACGTCGTCAATGGCGACGTGTTTCGCTGGAAATGGATGTGGTCGCGCATTGCCGAGTGGTTCGGCATCGACGCCGCGCCGTTCGATGGTCCGGCCCCGTTGGAGCAGCAGATGGCGGGCGACGCGGCAATCTGGAGCGACATGGCGAAGCAGTTCGGTCTCGCCGAGGCGGACATCGGCACGCTTATCTCGCCGTGGCACACCGATGCCGATCTGGGCCGCCCGATCGAGGTGGTGACGGACATGTCGAAGAGTCGCAAGCTCGGCTTTCTGGATTACCAGGCCAGCGACGAGGCGTTCTTCGATGTCTTCGCCAGGCTGCGGGCGAGCAAGCTCATTCCCTGACCCGGTCGCGCAGCGCTAAAAACCCGTTGCCGACCAAACCGTCCCGTATACTCGCGCGTTTTCCGCGCGAGTCCCCTTCCGTGAGCAACAAACGCTATGCCTGCATCGGCCTGAGCAACCCGAAATCGCCGTCCAACGTGGGGGCGATCATGCGTGCCGCAGGCTGCTATGGCGCCGCTTCGGTGTTCTACACCGGCACCCGCTACGACCGCGCCAAGGACTTCGTCACCGACACCAAGAAGGTCCATCAGGACATTCCGCTGATCAACATCGACGACCTGCGCAAGATTCTCCCGCTCGGCTGCGTGCCGGTTGCGGTGGAGCTGGTCGAAGGCGCCCGCTCGCTCCCCGAGTACACGCACCCGGACCGCGCGCTGTACATCTTCGGTGCCGAGGACGGCTCGCTGAGCAAGGAAATCCGCGACTGGTGCGAGGACGTGGTGTACATCCCCACCAACGGCTGCATGAACCTCGCCGCGACGGTGAACGTGGTGCTCTACGACCGCCTGGCCAAGGGCAACAACACCCGCTCCGGGCCGCAGTTCTGATCGAACGATGGATGCGCTACACGCCGCACGTGGACAACGCTTCGCTTGTTCGCTGAAGATGGCGGCGATCGACTCCAAGCGTCGCCGGCCACGTTTGAATCCGGCGATTTCCGCATCTCGACTTCAAGAGCACAGCATGAAAGCACTTCCAATTCTGGGCGCTGCCCTCGCACTCTTGGTCCCCTCGGCCTATGCCGAGGAACTGCAGGTCACCCTCGACGGCCTGCAACACGACAAGGGCCAGGTGGCCGTAGCGGTATATTCCAGCGCGAAAACCTTCCGCAAGGACGACCAGGCGTTCGCCGCGCAGAAGGCCAAGGCCGAGCAGGGAGCCGTGACCCTGGTGTTCAAGGACCTGCCGCCCGGACGCTACGCGGTGCTGGCCTACCATGACGAGAACGGCAACGGCGAGCTGGACCGCCGCTTCGGCATGATCCCAACGGAAGGCTACGGGCTGTCGAACAATCCCAAGGTGATGGGCCCGCCGTCCTTCGAGGACAGCGCATTCGAGGTGCCCGCCGGCGAACCGACCCGGGTCACGCTGGAGATGCGTTACTAACGAAACAACCCGGGAAATCGCGTGGAAAAGGCTTCGCCGTTTTCCACCCTAGCGACGCCGCATCCATGTCCGCGGCTGAACTCAGCGGCAGTTGCCGGCACAGCCCCCACGGGCACATGCCGGCGCTTCCGGATTCTTCAATACGCGGCTGTTGACCACCCCGGCAGCCGTCATCAGTTTGGTCACCGGCGCGTCGCCCGGAATGTTCGAATCTTCGGCCAGCGCGCCGGCTGCGCGCAGTTCGCCCCAGGTTTTCGGCCGTAGCGCCATGGCATGGCGAACTTCATAAACCTGACCATTGGCTTCGCAGCGGTAGTCGTAGGTCGGCATGGTATTCCTCTCGCGATAATTCGGTGCCGGCAGCCCGTGCTGACAGCCGCGGGCTGTCTGCTGCACACGGCCGCACTCGTAAAGCACTGTGCTTTTCAGCAGCGTCGTGAGCGGCTACGGAAACCGCCGGCACGTACTGGCTATGCCGATTTCATCATCACCAGCGCGAAACCCACCACGATGCCAGCCAGGGCAATCAGCCAGCCGATGCGATGGGCACGGTTCTTCTGGGCTTGGCGGACGGGGTCTACGGGCTTTTTCTTTCTCACGATTCACCTGGCTCTGGAAAACACGCTGCTGCCGCTTGGCGCTCACGCCTCTCGGCGCAGCGCGCCTTTTTAGGCCGGGCGGGTCGAATTGTCCAGTGGATGAACATTCACGCGAGGTCACGCCTGGCCGGCGTCTAGCCGAGCGGGCTCTGATCGGCTTCCGGTTGGTCGTTCGAATCGGTGCCTGAATCGTTTTCGCCCGAGTCCGGCACATCGCCGTACTCGTCGTAGTCCGGCGGGGTCAAGCCACCCTTGAGCGGGTCGTCTGGATCGATCATGGCAGCTGTCCTCTGGCAACAATGGGCTTTGGTGACATTGCCTTGGAACCCGAAGGCAGACCGTGCGTTTCGTCAGCGCTGGACATCTCGATGTGCGGTGCGTGCGCACCGAGTCGCGCAACCGCGGACCTAAGGCCGACGCACTCCCGTCAGGGTTTCGATGATGCGGCACTCGCGGACCGACGATTCGCTGCAGCCCGCCAAGCGCTGCAGCTCCGCTTCGAGCCGCTGCAGATCGGCGATGCGCTGGCGCACTTCGACCAGATGCGTCTGCACCAGGCGATCGACATCGGTGCAGGCATGCTCGGGCTGGTCGGCCAGCTCGACCATGGTGCGGATCTCGTCGAGGGAAAACCCCAGCTCCCGCCCACGCTTGATGAAACGCAACCGCGCGGCGTCCTGCTCGCTGAACGTGCGATAGCCGGATTCGGTGCGCGACGGTGCCGCAAGCAGCCCGATGCGCTCGTAATAGCGGATGGTCTCCACGTTCACTGCCGTGGCCTTGCTGAGTTTGCCGATGGTGAGTGGCATCGCTTGACCCTGTAGTGGCTACAGGGTTTAGCGTAGCGCCATCGACAACTGGAGGCGATGTCATGGCGGGAAATTGTTGCAGCGGCGGCTGCGCCACCACGGCTGCACGCGGACGCTATCGGCGCATTCTCTGGATTGCGCTGCTGATCAACCTGGCGATGTTCGGTGTCGAGATCGGCGCAGGCGTGCGCTCGGGGTCGGTATCGCTGCTGGCGGACTCGCTGGATTTCTTCGGCGATGCGGCCAACTACGGCGTCAGCCTGTTCGTGCTGGGCCTGGGCGTGGCGATGCGGGCGCGGGCGTCGCTGGCCAAGGCGCTGACGATGGGCCTGTTCGGCGTGTTCATCCTGGTGGTCGCGATTGGCAATTTCGTCGATGGCAGCGTGCCGCATGCCTCGACCATGGGCGTCGTCGGCGTGATCGCGCTGCTGGCCAATATCGCGGTGGCCGCCATGCTCTACGCCTACCGCGAAGGCGACAGCAACATGCGTAGCGTCTGGCTATGCAGCCGCAACGATGCGCTCGGCAACCTGGCGGTGATGCTGGCCGCGCTGGGGGTGTTCGGCACCGGTGCCGGCTGGCCCGACCTGATCGTGGCGACGATCATGGCGTTGCTCTCTATCAGCGCGGCGGTACAGATCACCCGCCATGCCCTGGAGGAGTTGCGATCCGAACGGATGGCGGTCAGCGATGTGGAGCGACGCGCGTGATCCCGCGGGGCACGCGCGACTAAGCCTCGCCACGAGGACGAGCGCGCTCGGCAAGAAACGCCACTGGTGCCGTGCCATCGGCATTCAACTGGTAGATCTCACGCGGCCTGCCCTGCTCGTCGAGCACCAGCAGGCCGATACCCGAGCCGTTCCATAGCCGTTCGCCGGCGTTGCTGCGGTCAGGCACGCGCGGTACGACTTCCAGCCGGCGGCGCTTGGTCAGCCAGTTCAGTGGCGACCAGGGCGCGTAGAGCCAGCGGTTGAGGCGATCGAACCAGTCCAGCAGGCGCCGTGGAAACTCGTTCTTCACGCCGCTGCTGGTGATCTGCCAGACGCACGGCCCGCTATCGCGGGAACGGATGTGCACTTCGTAGACGAAGGAGTAATGCACGTCGCCGGACAGCACCACATAGTTTCCCGGCGTTCGCGTGTGGCGAAAGATGTTCATCATCACGTGCGCGGCGCCGCGATGGGCCATCCAGTTCTCCGCATCGACCAGCAACGGCTGGCCGGCCCAGCTGAACACGCGCTGCACCGCCTCGATCAGCTTGACGCCGAACATCGGTGCCGGCGAGACGATCAGTACCGATGGTTTGTCGAGAATGTTCTGCTGGAATTCGCTCAGCGCCTCCCAGTCCATAAGCCCTGACGGTCGACTGAGGTTGCGCTCGCTGCGCCAGCGCCGGGTGCGCGTGTCCAGCACCACCAGCGGCGGATCGGTGGGCAGCTCGTAGCCCCAGCCGTCGAGCCTGAACAGCGTATCGATCAGCTGATCCTGCGTCGCGCAATCCAACCAGCCATCGCTCGCCGTCGCCACCAGCTCATGGAGCGGCGGCAGCAACTCGGCGAAACGCGTAGGATCGTTGCCCCAGGCCTGACACAGCAGATAGGCGAGCAGCGCGTTGCCAATGATGCGCCGCGACAGCGGATGGCCGTAGGCAGTCTCTTCCCAGCGCGCGGAGAGATTCCAGTCGTCGGTGATGTCGTGGTCATCGAAGATCATCAGCGACGGCATATGAGCCAGGGCGCGGGCCACCTTCGGCAGTCCCGCGATAAAACCTTGCAGGCAGGCCTCTTCACTCCGGTAACGCTCGCCCTCGGCTGGCTCCAGCGCGGGCATCTGCGGGGCGATCAGCGACCAGGGCGTCGGCGACCAGACGAGCAGGTACATCGCCATGACCTCGCCCAGGCTGATCAGATGGTTCTGCCCGTTGGCGGTGGTGAACACCGGCTTTTCCACGCCACCGAAGAAGCGCTCGCGCAACGCCTCGTTGGACTTGAATGCGGGCAACAGCTGCTCGCGACGGTAATAGCTGGCCGGATGGGTCATCAGCTCATCGCTATTGTTCACCACCGCGCCTTCGAGCTGTTCGCCATAAAGCCCCAGCCGGCGCACCAATGCGTGGATCGCCACCAGCATCGGCCCCGCGACATCGTCGGCATAGACCTGGTCGCCCGTCATCAACAGCACGGCCGGGCGCTCGGCCGGACTGTCCAGCGCGTCACTCAGCAGTTCGTCGACACACAGCAGACCATCTGCCGCAGCATGGTGCGGCTTGCGGCAGGAACCATGCAGCACACGATCGAGCCGCGACTTGATGACGAAGCTCGGCCGCGTCGCGCCGTCGTAGAGCAGATGCGGCGCCCAGCCGGCGATGCCCTGCTCCCCTGCACCATCGTGGATGCGCAGGTCGTATTCGATCAGGCAATCGGTTGGCAGCGGTGCGTCCGGCACGAACTCGATTAGATGCAATACCGCGTGCTTGCCGATCGGCAGGCGCTGGCAGCTCAGCTCATCGAGCGACACAGATTTTTGCAATCCGCCCGCCGGGCTTTCGAGAATCAGCGACAGCTCGAGCGGCCGTGAGCCGACCAGCCAGAACGTCACAAGGCCAGGCTCGAGACGCCGCAATAGCGGGCCCGCCAGCACGGCGGGCAGTTGCTCGGGGGTAGGGATATCGGTCAAGGGCAACCCTGGTGATGGGAACAGGTTCGTCTGACAGCGCGCTCGGCCGGATCGCTCAACAATCGAGCCGAAAGCGGCTTGGCGGTGGTCGCTGAACGACTGCTCAAGGCGCGCCGAACATCGCCGTCCAGTAGATGGCCGCGTCGCTCTGCGGATCGACCGCGTAGGCCGCGCCAAGCTCGCTGAACTGCGGATTCATCAGATTGGCGCAATGACCGGGGCTGGCCAGCCAGCCGTCCAGCACCTTGCGGGCAGTCGGCAGCGCCGCGGCAATGTTCTCGCCAACCTGCCTGCCGGCGTAACCCGCCAGCTCGGCGCGGTCGCCGGGGGTGCGGCCATCTTCGCTCAGATGGCTGAAGAAGTTGCCGTTGGCCATGGCCCGGCTGTGGGCTTCGGCGGTGCTGCCCAGCGTCTCGTTCCAGCTGAGCGGCCCGGCTGCGGCGAAGTCCTGCTTACCGCAACGGCGGGCGGAGGCGCGGGCCGTGTTGATCTGCTCCAGCAGCTTCTGCCCTTCGGCTTGCCAGTCACCCAGACGACCATCGAGCAACGGCCGCGCCACCACGATGCGCCAGTCACGGCCGTTGCGGCTCACACCGATATCGGCGAACTGCGGGTCGAGGATCACCCGACAGAAGCTCTCGCGCAGCGCCTGCATCGCGGCCTGGGCATCCCGCGGGCCGGACAGCGTGATCGCCTGCACCGTCACCATCGGATAGCCCGCGCGGGACAGTGCCTGCTGCAGGTCGCCTGCGCCATCGACCGGCAGATTCAGGCGCGAGTCGGCGGTAAGCGGCGGCAGCTCTTCGCTCGCCTTGTCGCCACAGCGCTGCACTTCACCACGGTAGGCATTGATCGCCTCGACCAGGCGGGCCTCCTCGGCCACAGCAGCGCCAGCAACGCACAAGGTTGCGATCAGCAGGACGGATGACAGAACACGCATGACAGTTCTCCAGCTAAATCCCTGACGGAACGAGGCGCACCCGGCGCAGAAATGAAGCGCCATGGTGCGCGACGCTGCCACACTTGTCATCACCGGGCAGGCACAACGCCACTGGCTGTGCGCATTGCGCCGGCTTGGCTATGATCGAAAGCCATGAATAGCCTGCCGCCGCTCCGCCCATCCTGCCCGCCCGGCACCTGCACCTGCCGGCGTGACGAGCTGCTGGAAACAGCCGGCGCCGACGTGCGCATTCTCATGCTGACCCGTCACGAGGAACGCCGCCTGCTCGAACGTCTGGAAAACGTGCAGAGCCTGGACGATCTCGAGCGCGTGCAGAAACGCATGCTCGACCAGCTCGGCATCCGCATGACCGTCGCCCCCGGCCACAACGAGGTGCGCAGCATGCGTGGCATCGCCATCGAGTTCGCCGAACAGCCCGGCCTCTGCCGCAAGACCCGCCCCGCCATCGCCGCCGCCGTACGCCGCGGGCTGGAGAAACAGCCGGAAATCGCCTGGCGCCTGCTCGACGCGCACGATCTGCTGGGTGGGCTTTGACAGCAGCGCCACGACGCCAGCCTGACTCGATGGGTGATCGTGCCAGGCACCGGTGTAGCAACGCCTACCAAACGCTCGAGTGACCTTGAGTAGCAGCGGGCCGTTTGTCCCCGCACACCGCGGTTGGCCCGGCGGCCAGTCCCAAACCGGCCGCAAGCCATTACAATGCGCGCCTTTCGATTCAGATCCGGTCCGCGCCATGTCCCTGCCCAAGCACCATCTCGAACTGCTCGCCCCCGCCCGGGATGCCAGCATTGCCCGTGAAGCCATCCTGCATGGCGCCGATGCGGTGTATATCGGCGGCCCGAGCTTCGGTGCGCGGCACAACGCCGAGAACAGCGTGGCGGACATTGCCGAGCTGGTGAAATTCGCCCACCTGTTTCATGCGCGGGTGTTCGTCACCATCAACACCATCCTGCACGACGACGAGCTGGAAACCGCGCGCACGCTGATCCACCAGCTGTACGAGATCGGCGTCGATGCGTTGATCGTGCAGGACATGGGCATCATGGAGCTGGATATTCCGCCCATCGAGATTCATGCCAGCACCCAGACCGACATCCGCACGCTGGAACGGGCCAAGTTCCTCGACAAGGCCGGCTTCTCGCAGCTGGTTCTCGCCCGCGAGCTGAACCTGCAGGAAATCCGCGCGATTTACGATGAAGTGGATTCGACCTTGGAGTTCTTCATTCACGGCGCCCTCTGCGTGGCGTTTTCCGGGCAGTGCAACATCAGCCACGCGCAGACCGGGCGCAGCGCCAACCGCGGCGACTGCTCCCAGGCCTGCCGCCTGCCCTACACGCTGAAGGACGATCAGGGCCGCGTGGTGGCCTTCGAAAAGCACCTGCTGTCGATGAAGGACAACAACCAGAGCGCCAACCTTAGCGCCCTGGTCGACGCCGGCGTGCGTTCGTTCAAGATCGAGGGGCGCTACAAGGATGTGAGCTACGTGAAGAACATCACCGCTTACTACCGCCAGCGCCTGGACGGCATCCTCGCCGAACGCCCTGACCTGGCCCGCGCCTCCAGCGGCCGCACCGATCACTTCTTCGTGCCGGACCCGGACAAGACCTTCCACCGCGGCAGCACCGACTACTTCGTTACCGACCGCAAGATCGACATCGGCGCCTTCGATTCGCCGACCTTCACCGGCCTCGCCGTCGGCGAAGTACTCAAGGTCGGCAAGCATGATCTGACTGTGCAGACCCGCGAGCCGCTGTCCAACGGTGACGGCCTCAACGTGCTGATCAAGCGCGAGGTGGTGGGTTTCCGCGCCAGCGTGGTCGAGCCGCTGAAGCAGTTCGAGGAAGACGGCCAGTCGTTCTGGCAATACCGCGTCGAACCCAACGAAATGCCCGCCGCCATGCGTCAGGTACGCCCGAACCATCCACTCAATCGCAACCTGGACCACAACTGGCAGAACGCGCTGCTCAAGACCTCCGCCGAGCGCCGCATCGGCGTACGTTGGCTGGCAAAATTGCGCGCCGATGAGCTGGAGCTGCACGTCACCAGCGAGGAAGGCGCCTATGCCAGCGTGTCGCTGGCCGGCCCGTTCGGCGAAGCGAAGAAGCCCGAGCAGGTGCCCGGCCAGATCGCCGATCTGCTGAGCCAGCTGGGCACCACCATCTACCACGCCGAAGAAGTCGAAGTGGATGCACCGCAGGCCTTCTTCATCCCCAACTCGCAACTCAAGGCGCTGCGCCGCGAAGCCATCGAGGCGCTGGGCGAAGCGCGCGAAGGCATCCGTCCGCGCGGCGGGCGCAAGCCGGTCAGCGTGCCGCCGCCGGTCTACCCGGAGTCGCACCTGTCGTTCCTCGCCAACGTCTACAACGAGAAGGCCCGCGTCTTCTATCACCGCTACGGTGTGCAGCTGATCGATGCGGCCTACGAGGCCCACGAGGAAACCGGCGAGGTGCCGGTGATGATCACCAAGCACTGCCTGCGCTTCTCCTTCAACCTCTGCCCGAAGCAGGCCAAGGGCGTCACCGGGGTGCGCACCAAGGTCGCGCCGATGCAGCTGGTGCACGGCGATGAAGTGCTGACCCTGACCTTCGACTGCAAGCCCTGCGAGATGCATGTGGTGGGCAAGATGAAGGGCCATATCCTCGACCTGCCGCTGCCGGGCAGCGGCAGCAGCGTGGTCGGGCACATCACGCCGGACGATCTGATGAAGACAATCCGCAACAAGCCGCACGCCTGACGTCCATACATCCGGAGAGGCGCTGCCGTGACTGTACTTGCGACATGGGCAGAGATCCGCTCGCTCTATCGACAATGCCAACCCGGCGTGTTCACGGCGAGCTTCACGCATGGCGGGCTGCGCATGGTCTGGCCTTCCTGGGCGCTGACGATCGCTGTGGGCATATTGCTGGTTGGGACCTTGCTCAATAGCCAGTCACCTTTGCAGGGGTTGGCTGCCATGGCCGGCGCACTGCTTGCTCTGTTTGGCATGCTGCTGGCCCGGGAGCGCTATTGCGCGTGGTACTACCGGGATATCTATGCCCGTGAAACGCTGAACCGCTACGGTTTTCTACGCCGCGAAGGACTGCTGCGCTACGCCCTGTTCCGAAATACCCTTGTAGAGCGCGGGCTCAACGCAGCGGACATTCAGGAGTTGGCGCGCATCGCCGAGATCGCCGGCCCGCCACCTCAGGAACGCTGGGTCTCCCAGAATCTCGTCATCGTCATGCTGGTATCGGCGATCGTCAGTCTGTCGACGGACGTCATCAAGCTGACCGATACCTGGATCGCCGGAAAAGGCATCGTATTCGTGCTGGCGTTAGCCACGGTTACATATGTGGTTCTAGCCCTGTTGGATGGCATCCGCAGCAACCAGCATCGTGACCGGGTAATCGGCCGCTGCCTGGAGCGTGCGGCATTGGATATCGCACGCACCCAGGCCGCCCACAGCACACCGCAGGCATCTTTCGAAAGCACCGCTACGCATGAATAGCCACAGCTTTCCAAGCTAGCTCTGCGGAAGCCTGCTGATCCCACCGCAACAACCAAGCCCGGCAGCGGATCACACGTAACCCAGCTACACCGCCGTGCCGCTGGCAGGCCTGGCTAAGCGATAGGTCGCAAGGCTGCAAAGCAACAGGCCGGCGACCGCGAGCAAGCCGGCAGCGACGCCAATCTCACGCAACCCCAGATGGCTGACAACGAGGCTGCCGAGCAAGGCGCCGCCGCCGATTCCGACGTTGTAGATGCCCGAGAACATGGCCATGGCAACGTCGGTCGCGTCCGAAGCCAGGTTCAGTACCTTCGATTGCACGGCCAAGCCGAAGCACATCCCCGCGATCCCCCAGATCACCACCACCGCACCGAGCAGCGAACTGTCAAGCGAGGCTGGCAGCAACAGCAGCAGACAGATCGCCATGGCCGCGATCGCCGCGATCAGAAAGCCCCTCGGATAGCGCGCGCTGTATCGGCTGAACAGCAACGAACCGAGCAGACCGGCACCGCCGAAGAGCAACAGCAGGACGGTGGTCATGTCGCCGCTCAGGTGCGCGACGGTTTGCGCAAAGGGCTCGATGTAGGTGTAGGCGGTGAATTGCGCGGTGATGACCAACGCGGTCAGCGCATAGGCGGTCAACAGCGCAGGGCGTTTGAACAGCACCGGCAGGCTGCGCAACGAACCGGAATTCTGGCTCGGCAGCGATGGCAGCGTCCGCGCCAGGACGACCAGCACCAGCGCGGCGATCACGCCGATGGCCAGGAAGGTGGTGCGCCAGTCCAGCGCCTCGCCCACCACGCGCCCCAGCGGAATGCCCAGCACCATCGCCAGCGCACTGCCGGTCGCCAGCAGGCCCAAGGCTTGCGCCTGTTTGCCTGCGGGTGCGACACGCACCGCCAGCGATGCGGTGATCGACCAGAACACCGCGTGCGCCAGGGCGATGCCGATCCGGCTGAGCATCAGCATGCCGTAGCTAGACGCCACGCTCGAAACCAGATGGCTGCCGATGAACACCACAAAGACCAGGACGAGCAGCGTGCGGCGCTCGAAATTGCGCGTCAGCAGCATCATCGGCAGTGACATCAACGCAACCACCCAGGCGTAGATGGTCAGCATCAGCCCGACCTGGGATGGCGGCATGTCGAACGAGCGGCCAATGTCGCTGAGCAGCGCCACAGGGACGAACTCGGTGGTGTTGAAGATGAAGGCGGCCAGCGCCAGTGCGATCACGCTGAGCCAGCTCCCGGCCGGGGAGCTTTGCGATTCGTTCATGGAGAAGTGGGTCTGGTATCGATTCAGTCGAAGCAAAGCGCGACGAATGAGGGTGTAAGGGCGACGGTTCCTGCCCGAATGCCATGACGCACGCGGCCCGCTTGCGCGAAGCGAGCAGGATGGCAGCGGGAGCGGATGGAATCGAGGGGCAGGACAGTCGAAGCGGCGCGGATTCTACGCCCGCCATCCGCCGATGTCAGGTCGCAAACGTGCGCCACGACGAGCGGCCGCGATGGCGTCGCTGCTGCCGGTGGTTCGTCACTGCGCTCTGCCGCTGCCTGACTTCCGTTCGGCATCCTGGCGAAACTTTCCAGGCGAGCGCCAGCCGTACCTACAGAACCCATTTCAGGACTGGAGTACGTATGGCTTACCCGAAGATTCCCGCTCAGCAGCAGGACCGTCTGCCCGGTCGCGAAACCGAAATGCACCCGCAGGCCGAGTTCATCCGCGACAGCTACAAGGGCAGTGGCAAGCTGGCCGGCAAGGTCGCGCTGATCAGTGGCGGCGACAGTGGCATCGGTCGCGCGGCAGCGGTGCACTTCGCCCGTGAAGGCGCGGACGTCGCGATCATGTATCTCAACGAACACGAGGACGCCGAAAACGCCAGGCGCATGGTGGAAACCGAAGGTAGGCGCTGCCTGTTGATCGCTGGTGATATCCGCGACAGCCGCCACTGCAACGATGCCGTCGAACAAACCGTGAAGGCCTTCGGTCGGCTGGACGTGCTGGTCAACAATGCCGGCCGCCAGGAGGTCCAGACCCGCCTTGAGGACATCACCGACGAGCAGTGGGAGAAGACCTTCGCCACCAACATCCACGGCTACTTCTATCTCACCCGTGCCGCCCTGCCCCATCTGCAGGCCGGTGCGTCGATCATCAACACCACCTCGATCAACTCCTTTATCGGGCACCCGCTGCTGGTCGACTACACCTCGACCAAGGGCGCGATCGATGGCTTTACCCGGGCACTGTCACAGCAGCTGATCGAGCGCGAGATCCGCGTCAACCAGATCGCGCCAGGCCCGATCTGGACGCCGCTGCAGCCACCGTCGCTCGGCAAGCACGACCCGCAGATGCTCGAAGACTTCGGCAGCCAGATGCCCATGGGCCGCTGCGGCCAGCCTTCCGAACTGGGTCCGGCTTATGTCTATCTGGCCTGCGAGGACTCGTCCTATGTCAGTGGCCAGACCATTCATATCAATGGCGGCAAGGTGGTCAACGGCTAGCCAGCGGCCGGAAGCCGCGCCGGGGTCGAGTCGGGGCCAGCCCTAAGCGAAGCATCGGGTAATGAGTCCAAACGGAACCATCGTGCGGCTTGCCGCGCCCAAGGATCAGTACCCATGCGTTGACCGCTATTGGTCCAGACGCCCGCCACCGCAGCCTCGCTGCATATGAAAGGTGAAGTCATGACCCAGATTCTAATTGCCGCTTTCGACCGCTATGCCGAAGCAGAGAAAGTGAAAGCCGAACTCGTGAGCGAAGGAGTGTCCAGCGACGACATCCAGATATCGGCATCCTTCAACAGCGACACCGTCGACAGCAGCCGTGTGGAAGTGGTCGGCGAAGAGCCGGGTGAAGACGCAACAGTGGCCGACAAGATCGGCAGTTTCTTTCACAAGGTCTTCGGCGACGGATCGAGCCAGCATGCCGGTCGTTACCCCGAAGCGGCCCGCCGCGGATCGACCATCGTCACCGTGACGCTGGAGGACGACAGCCGGGTTTCCGCAGTCGAGCGTGTCATGGAGCGCAACGGCGCCATCGATATCGACGAGCGCAGCGCCAAGTGGGGCGACGACGATGCCACCCCGGTTACCGCCAGCACCGAGACGCTGACCACCGGCTACCCGGACGCCACCTCGATCAGCGTCGACGAGCGCGAACTGGACGGCAGCTCGACACCGGATCGCGGAGCGGATTTCGGCTCGATTCCCGGCCGCGCGGAAAACGAAAAGGCTGCCCGGCGCGACAACACTGCGGGTCGCGTACGCATCATCCCGCGCTAGGGCGACCAGGCGGTTTCGTCTGCCACCAGCGCCTGCAGTACCAACGCATTGCTCACCGCAGCGCCGCTGGCGGTATTGTCGAAGATGCACCAGCACGGCACGCCGGACCGAGCAGAAGTCCGCAACTCGCCAGCCAGCCGCTCCAGCCATTCGGCCGAGTACGCAGAATGGTAGATGCGTGGCGACCCGTGCAGTCGGTAGTAGCGCATGCCCGACCAGCCGCCCGGCTTGTCTCCACCCGCAAGCGGCGAAGGGTCAGCCGCCACCCGTGCGATACGCCAGCGCTCGAGCAGCTCACCGGCGTCCAGCCAGCTCGCATGCCGCGGTTCGAGTACCAGTGCACCGTCGTAGCGTGCGCGCATGGCGGTGAAGAAGTCCTCCGCCACTGACCGATCGAAGGCCAGCGATGGCGGTAATTGCAACAACAGGCAACCGAGCTTTTCAGCCAGCCCGGTCGCTTCACCGAGGAAGCGCCCGAGTGCCTCGTCACACTCGCGCAAGCGCAGCTCATGGCTGATCTGCCTGGGCAGCTTCACGCAAAAGCGGAAGTCCTCCGGCACGCTCGCCGCCCACTTGCGATAGGTGGCCGGACGATGCGGTCGGTAGAACGAGCTGTTGATCTCGACCACCGATAGCTCTCCGCTGTAGCGCTGCAGGTGCGTACCTTGCTCAGCGAATGCCGGCCACGCCTCGCGCGGCAAGCTCCAGCCGGCACAGCCGATACCAACCATCTTGCGCACTTCCATACCCAACATTCCTGCCCATCGTTCCGGCCCGATTACCGCGGTGTGCTTTAAACTCGCGCCCACCTGCCCCACGAACCCGGTTGACTCATGAAGCAGCGCGCCATCACACCCTTTCAGATCTTCATCCTGCTGCTATCGGTCTACGTGATCGGTGCGCTGGTGGCTGATCTGGTGTTCGACTTACCCGACGACGTATCGACTCTGCTCGGGTATCTGGACAACATCGTGTGCTTCTTTTTCTTCATCGATTTCTGGATGCGCCTGCAGGAAGCCGACGACAAGCTGCGCTTCATGCGCTGGGGCTGGATCGACTTGCTGGCCAGCGTACCGGCGGGCGGGTTGCAGGCAGCCAAGCTGTTTCGGGCCTTCCAGATTCTGCGGGTGCTGCGGGCGATCAAGTCGTTGCGGCTGATCTGGCGCATCCTGTTCCGCAACCGCGCCGAAGGCATCGTCGCCTCCGCCGCCACGGCAACCATGCTGCTGGTAGCGTTTGGCGCGCTGACCATGCTGCTGGTGGAAGCGCCGAACCCAGAAAGCTCGATCAACACGCCGGAAGAGGCGCTGTGGTGGGCGTTCGTCACCGTGACCACGGTCGGCTACGGCGACTTCTATCCGGTCACCACCCTGGGCCGTATCGTTGCGGTGCTGCTGATGGTGTCCGGAGTCGGTCTGTTCGGCAGCTTCGCGGCCTACATCGGTTCGCTGTTCGTCGCCGACCGCAACGAGGAAGACAACCGCGACCAGCTGGCCGACCGCGAAACCCTGCAGCGACTACTGGTACAGGTGGAATGCCTGACTGAAGAAGTGCGCAGCCTGAAGCTGCAGCTGGGGGACGATCGCCGTGACGATGGCGATGCGGCAGAGCGAGGGGTTTGATTTGTACGTATCGTCGACCAAAGCGCACAGTCTGCCGAGCAAACGAGCGCAACGCGAGTCGTACAAAGAAGACTGATCAGCAAAGGTGTCGATCATGGCCAAGACCGGGGGCAAGCAGTTCAAATCCATCAGGCTCGAACGTCTGGCGCGCTTCCTCGACTGGGCAACGGCGCGATATCCGGAATTCACCGCGAAGAAGCATCACCAGGAAAAGTGGTTCACCCCGTACGTCGGCTATCCCATCGTCGGATTGGCTCGCGCGGCCAAAGCGTTCTGGTTGGGGCTGCATGGGCAGGCGGTGGATGAACTGCTGGCGGCACCTGCTGCAGACGAGTTGCTCGATCGGGTCGTCAGTCGTGATCTCGGCGAGATCCACTGCAGCGTGGATGTGTTCGGCAGCGAGAAGACCTTCAGCCTGGGCTCGCCGGTCCATCTGCTGGAGCCGGACTGGGCGCTGCGTCTGGACGATAGCCCGCGGCGCGACGATTTCGCCGACAACCTGAAACAGGCCGTGCAGCGCTATGTGCGCAATCGGCTGCAGGTGCTCGAACGGCCCTTCGCCGAAATGGACGAGGACGAGCGGCAGCGGTGCCTGGCGCGCATCCGCCCGGAACTGCCACGGGTCGATGAATTTCTGCCACATGCCATCGCCACCCTCAACGAGATTCGCCATGAGCTGCGCTACGTGGTGGCCTTGCAGCGCGGCAATCTCACCCTCGAATTGGCGCGGCGGGTTCCTTCCGGCCAGGATCATCTGCTCAGCGTGGCGGAAGTCGAGGCGTGGAAGCGCCAGGATCGCGACGAGCTGCAGGCCACGTTCGAGCGCATGCTCGAGCTCGCCGGCGATTTCGACCTGCAACTGCTCGGGCACAAGCGTCTTACCGAGCTCATCGCCCTGGAACCCGGCCGCATGCGCAAGGCGATTCGCGCCGCCCGCCGCGAGCACGAGGAAAAAATGGCGTTTGCCGTGCTGCTGGAGAACAACCCGCGCTTCGTCCACTACCACAAGCTCTACCCGGCCCGGCGCCTGACGCGACGCTGGACCGCCCTGCTCGGCCCAACCAACAGCGGCAAGACGCATCGCTCTATCGAGGCGATGGCTGCGGCCGAGCACGGCATCTACCTGTCGCCGCTGCGCCTGATGGCGCTGGAAAACCAGGAGCGCATTGAGGCGATGGGCGTGCCCTGCTCACTTGTAACCGGCGAGGAAGAAATCATCCGCGAAGGCGCCACACACTTCTGCTGCACCGTGGAGGAGTTCGCGCGTTTCCGCCATCAGCATTGGGATGTGGTGGTGGTCGACGAGGTACAGATGATGGCCGACTCGCAACGTGGCTGGGCCTGGGTCGATGCACTGGTCAGCGCCCATACGCCGCAACTGATGATGACCGGGCCAGCGCTGATCGAACCCTCCTTGCGCACGCTTTGCGATCTGTGCGAGGACAAACTGGTGGTGCAGCGCACCAAGCGCCTGTCGCCGGTTGAAGTCGCCCGCCACGCCACGACGCTGGAACGCCTGGAACCCGGCTCGCTGCTGGTGGCATTCAGCCGCAAGCTGGTGCTGGAGCTCAAGGGCATGCTCGAAAGCGCCGGCAAAAGCGTCTCGGTGGTCTACGGTGCGCTCTCGCCCGAGGTACGACGCGAGCAGGCCCGGCGCTTCCGCGAGGGCGAGGCGGACATCATGGTCGCTACCGATGCGGTCGGCATGGGCCTCAACCTGCCGGCGCACACGCTTTGTTTCTATACCGATGAGAAATTCGACGGCATCCAGAATCGCCAGCTCAAGGTGCAGGAGGTCAAGCAGATCGGCGGCCGCGCCGGGCGCTTCGGTCACCACGACAGCGGCGAAATCACCGCGCTGGACCCGCAGACGCTCAAGTCCATCCGCCGCCTGTTCAACAGCCCGGACGCGCCGGTGGACCTAAGCCAGTTTCAGGTGCGCCCATCCATCGATCACCTGTCCGCCATTTCCGAACTGATGGGCGAGCCAAGCCTGCTGCGGTCCTGGCTGACCTTCAACCGCAATATCAACTACGGCGAGGCATTTATCTCGGTACTGCCGGACGAACTGGCCGAATGGATCGAGCTGATCGACGATCCGAAGATTCCGCTCTGGCTGCGCTGGACGTTCGCCTGCACGCCGATCCGCGGCGGCTTCGACAGCCCGGCCAGCCAGCATGCCCAGCGCTGGATCAAGCGAGTCGCCGAAGGCCACGCCATCTCGATGCCCAAGCTACTGCTCGGCAGCGACCTGTCCAGCCTGGAAAGTACCCTGCATGTGGTGGAAACCTACCTGCATCTGGCCCGCAGCCTGCCCGAGCATTTTCCCGAGCACGACGACGGTGAAGACGCGCGCAAGCTGCTCAACGACGCCATCACCCGCGAACTGTCACGCCAGCGCAAACCGCGGGCTGCACGACGCGGCGGCGGCCGCAAGGCCGGGCGACGACGTTGAGAATATCCACCAATCGCGATCCAGCCAGGCCGGCCGCTCTATAATCGCCGCTTTGCTGCCGAGCGCGAGCCTGCCATGCCGATCAAGTACGCCCGTCGTCTGACCGATCGCCGACGGTCCGCCCATAGCAATCGTCAGCTCGGCCTGTGCCTCGCGTTTGTCGCGGGTGCCGCCAATGCCGGCGGGTTCATCGCCGTCCAGCAGTACACCTCGCACATGACCGGTATCGTTTCGGCAATGGCCGACAACCTGGCCCTCGGTGCCACCGATCTGGCGCTGGCAGGCTTGGGTGCATTGCTCTCGTTCGTTCTTGGCGCAATGTGCTCGACGCTGATGATCAATTTCTCGCGACGTCGCCGTCTGCATAGCCAGTACGCGCTACCGCTGGCGCTGGAAGCCGCGCTGTTGCTGCTGTTCGGTATCCTCGGCGCACGGCTGATGACGGTTCCGGGTTTCTTCGTGCCGCTGACCGTGGTGCTGCTGTGCTTCATCATGGGCCTGCAGAACGCGATCATCACCAAGCTCTCCAATGCCGAAGTGCGCACCACCCATATCACTGGCATGGTGACCGACATCGGCATCGAGCTGGGCAGGCTGATCTACTTCAACCGCAATCGTCATGACGACATGCCACCGGTTCGGGCCAACCGACAGCGCCTGCGTATCAACCTGCTGATGGTGATGAGCTTCTTCATCGGCGGATTGAGCGGCGCAGCCGGCTTCAAGCATTTCGGCTTCATCGCCACGGTCCCGCTGGCCGCCTTGCTGCTGGCACTGGCTCTGGTGCCGATGGCTGACGATATGCTGCTCGGCTGGCGCCTCTGGCGGCGTCGGCGCTAAGACACCGACGGTTTCCAACGCCCTCCCGGTTGGCAAGGCTTCATCGGTCACGGGGCAGACTCGGGACCGCCGCGACAGCAAGCACCCTCATTTGTTCCCGCAGCGCGCCCGTAAAATGTTCGAATTTTTACTTTGACAGCTGCATTCTTTGCCTCTAAGTTTTCGTTTCCGAACAATTCCGAACCAACGCAGTGCTCGGAATAAAACAAAAACAAACGAACGAGGCTCCGCGCATGAGTACGCCCATCGTCCCTACGCTCAAGGGACAATGCATCGCCGAATTTCTCGGCACTGCCCTTCTTATCTTCTTCGGTACTGGCTGCGTCGCAGCGCTCAAGCTCGGCGGTGCCGACCTGGGGTTGTGGGAAATCAGCATCATCTGGGGCATCGGCGTTTCGATGGCGGTGTACCTTGCCGCCGGCGTCTCCGGTGCCCACCTGAACCCGGCCGTCACTGTCGCATTGTGGCTGTTCGGCACATTCGAGCGGCACCGCGTTCCGGCCTACATCCTGGCGCAGGTGGCCGGCGCCTTCTGTTCTGCGGCGCTGGTCTACGGGCTGTACAGCAGTCTGTTTTTCGATTTCGAACAGGCCCAGCAAATGGTTCGCGGCAGTGTCGAGAGCCTTGAACTCGCATCGATCTTCTCGACCTACCCCCACGCCTCCTTGTCGTTCGGCCAGGCGTTTCTGGTGGAGGTCGTCATCACCGCCATTCTGCTGGCGATGATCATGGCCATCACCGACGACGGCAACGGCCTGCCCAGCGGCCCGCTCGCACCTTTGCTGATCGGCCTGCTGATCGCCGTAATCGGCGGCGCGATGGGACCGCTGACCGGCTTCGCGATGAATCCCGCACGGGATTTCGGGCCTAAACTGATGACCTTCTTTGCCGGCTGGGGTGACGTGGCCTTCACTGGCGGGCGAGACATTCCGTATTTCCTGGTCCCGATCTTCGCCCCGATTCTCGGCGCCTGCCTCGGCGCTGCAGGTTACAAGGCACTCATCTGCCGGCACCTGCCAGGCGTTGGATCGGCCGCCTGCGATGCACCAAAACCCAAGGAAAAGGCCTCTGCCGAAATGGGCTCCGCCCAGCCCGATATCAGCAAAGTTCGCTAAGGAAACGACGCCATGAGCAATCAGAACAAGCAATTCATCGTCGCCCTCGACCAGGGCACCACCAGCTCCCGCGCCATCGTGCTGGACCGCAACGCCAACGTGGTGACCATCGCTCAGCGCGAATTCGCGCAGATTTACCCGCAACCGAGCTGGGTCGAGCACGACCCCATGGAAATCTGGGCGACCCAGAGCGGTGTGTTCGTCGAAGCCCTGGCCCAGGCCGGCATCACCAACGAACAGGTGGCGGCCATCGGTATCACCAACCAGCGCGAGACCGCCATCGTCTGGGACAAGATCACCGGCCGGCCGATCTACAACGCCATCGTCTGGCAGAGCCGCCAGAGCACGCCGATCTGCGACCAGCTCAAGCGCGACGGCATGGAAGATCACATCCGCAAGACTACCGGCCTGGTGATCGACCCCTACTTCTCCGGTACCAAGATCAAGTGGATTCTCGACCACGTCGAGGGCAGCCGTGAGCGCGCCCGCCGCGGCGAACTGCTGTTCGGCACCGTCGATTGCTGGCTGATCTGGAAGATGACCCAGGGCAAGGCCCACGTCACCGACTACACCAACGCCTCACGCACCATGCTGTTCGACATCCACAAGCTGGACTGGGACCCGGTGATGCTGGAAACCCTGGATATCCCACGCGAGATGCTGCCGGATGTGCGCTCGTCCTCCGAGGTTTATGGTCACGCCTACCTTGGCTCGGGCCAGAGCACCGGCATCCCCATCGCCGGTATCGCCGGGGACCAGCAAGCCGCTCTGTTCGGCCAGATGTGCGTCGAGCCAGGCCAGGCGAAGAACACCTACGGTACCGGCTGTTTCCTGCTGATGAACACCGGCACCAAGGCGGTGCAATCCGAACATGGCCTGCTGACGACCATCGCCTGCGGACCGCGTGGCGAAGTGAACTACGCACTGGAAGGCGCCATCTTCAATGGTGGCTCCACCGTGCAGTGGCTGCGTGACGAGCTGAAGGTGCTCAACGAGTCGCTGGATTCGGAATACTTCGCCACCAAGGTGCCGGACAGCAACGGCATTTACCTGGTGCCGGCGTTCACCGGCCTTGGCGCGCCCTATTGGGACCCGCGTGCCCGTGGCGCACTGTTTGGCCTGACCCGCGGGGTCAAGGTTGATCACCTGATCCGAGCAGCATTGGAATCCATCGCTTACCAGACCCGCGACGTGCTCGATGCCATGCAGCAGGATGCCGGCGAGCGCCTGCGCGCCCTGCGCGTGGACGGCGGCGCAGTGGCCAACAACTTCCTCATGCAGTTCCAGGCCGACCTGCTCGGCACCCAGGTCGAACGCCCGCAGATGAAGGAAACCACCGCCCTCGGAGCGGCCTACCTGGCCGGGCTGGCGACCGGTTTCTGGAGCGATCTCGACGAGTTGCGCAGCAAGAGCAGCATCGAGCGGGTGTTCGAACCGGCGTGCGGAAGCGAACAGCGCGAAGCGCTCTATCGCGGCTGGCAGAAGGCGGTCGACCGTACGCGCAACTGGGCCGAGGACTGATAGGCAGCTGACCGCGTCTGAGCTCCGATCATTCGGATGCAGGCGCGGAATGCGCGAATTCGAAAAGCCAGCGCTTTAATCGAACGCCAGACTACGGCATGCTTCCCGCACAACCGCGAACAAGGAAGCCTCATGAGCCTGGCGCCCCGACAGCAGAACATTCTGGAACTCGTGCGCGAGCGCGGCTACGTGAGCATCGACGAGCTGGCACGCCACTTCGCCGTCACGCCGCAAACCATCCGCCGCGACATCAACCAGCTCGGCGACGCCGGCCTGCTGCGGCGCTACCACGGCGGCGCGGCCTACGACTCCAGCGTACAGAACACCGCCTACAGCCAGCGCGCGCACCAGATGCGCGACGAGAAACTGCGTATCGCTGCCGCCATGGCCGCGCGCATCCCCGACCAGGCTTCGCTGTTCATCAATATCGGTACCACCACCGAGGCAATCGCCCGCGCCCTGCTCAACCACCGCGACCTGAAGATCATCACCAATGATCTGCACGTGGCGAGCATTCTCAGCACCAAGGAAGACTTCGACGTGCTGATCGCCGGCGGCAACGTGCGCAGCGACGGCGGCGTGGTGGGCCAGGCTACCGCGGACTTCATCAGCCAGTTCAAGGTCGATTTCGCCCTGATCGGCATCAGCGGCATCGACGAGGACGGCACCCTGCTCGACTTCGACTACCAGGAAGTCCGCGTCTCCCAGGCGATCATCCATAACGCACGCAAGGTCTTCCTCGCCGCGGACTCCAGCAAGTTCGGCCGCAGCGCCATGACGCGCCTGGGCTCGCTGGAACAGATCGACTGCCTGTTCACCGACTCGGCACCTTCCGAGGTGTTCGCCGAACTGCTGGCCCGCCACAAGGTACAGCTGGAAATCGCCGAGTAGGCGGACCGCCTCCCTCGTGGCCAGCTTCCCACCCGGCGACGCTGAACCTGTAGCAGCGGTCTCGGCCGCGAATCGCAGCCAGCCAACACGCAGCATCTACTGACTGAGCGCTCCCATGATCCAGGGAGGAGCGCACTCCGCGCCGCGGCGTAGCCAGGGGCTCAAGGACGTCGCCCCAGTATGGGCAACCACTACAAGACGCATGCGGATGCCGATATAAGCAGGCGCTCGGCTGTGCTCAACAGTGGATATCCCCATCTGTAGTTTCGAATATTTTCCTTTTAATCGATTTCGAACATTTTTACTTTCATACGGATTCTTTTACGAATAGCATGTTCAAAACCGAACATGATCTTTCGTTTTCGAGGAGAAGCCCGTGCCCCATTCCGCTCAGCCCGTCTCCGAGCTTTATGATGTCGCCGTAATTGGCGGCGGTATCAATGGTGTCGGCATTGCTGCCGATGCCGCCGGCCGCGGGCTGTCGGTGTTCCTTTGCGAACGCGACGACCTGGCCAGTCATACGTCATCGGCCAGCAGCAAGCTCATTCATGGCGGGCTGCGCTATCTGGAACACTACGAATTCCGCCTCGTTCGCGAGGCGCTGGCCGAGCGAGAGGTGCTGCTGGCCAAGGCGCCGCATATCGTCAAACCGATGCGCTTCGTGCTGCCCCACCGTCCTCACCTGCGCCCGGCGTGGATGATTCGCGCCGGCCTGTTCCTCTACGACAACCTGGGCATGCGCAAGAAGCTGCCAGCTTCACGGGGCCTGCGCTTCGGCAAGGAGAGCCCCCTGAAGCCAGCCATCACCCGCGGCTTCGAATACTCCGACTGCTGGGTCGACGACGCGCGGCTGGTGGTGCTCAATGCCATGGCGGCGCGGGAGAAAGGCGCGCATATCCATACCCGCACCCAATGCCTGAGCGCCAAGCGTGCTGGCGGCATCTGGCATGTCGAGCTGCAGCGCGAGGACGGCAGCCGCTTCTCGCTAAAGGCCAAGGCACTGGTCAATGCGGCCGGTCCCTGGGTCGCACAGTTCATCGGCGAAAACCTGCAACAGCGCTCGCCGTACGGCATCCGTCTGATTCAGGGCAGTCACATCATCGTGCCCAAGCTGTATGAAGGTGAGCAGGCCTACATCATGCAGAACGAGGATCGGCGCATCGTCTTCGCCATCCCCTACTTGGATCGTTACACCATGATCGGCACCACCGACCGTGAGTACCGTGGCGATCCGGCCAAGGTGAGTATCAGCGAGGAGGAGATCGCCTACGTACTGGGCGTGGCCAACACGCACTTTCGCAAGCAGCTCGAGCCCAGGGACATCGTGCATACCTTCGCCGGCGTCCGGCCGCTATGCGACGACGAATCGGACAACCCATCCGCAGTTACCCGCGACTACACCCTGTCGCTGACGGCGGAAGAAAAGCAGGCACCGCTGCTTTCGGTGTTCGGCGGCAAGCTCACCACCTACCGCAAGCTCGCCGAGTCGGCGATGGCGCAGCTCAAGCCGTTCTTCCCGGCCATGGGTGAAAGCTGGACGGCACAGGCCGCACTGCCTGGCGGTGAAGGCATGAGCACGGCCGACGCGCTGGCCGAAGAGCTGGTAGCCAAGGTACAGGGGCTGAAACTACCGCTGGCCAAGCGCTGGGCCACCCTCTACGGCAATCGGGTGTGGCGCATGCTGGGCGAAGCGCGCTCGCTCGATGCACTGGGAGAGGATCTCGGCCAGCAGTTGTACACGCAGGAAGTCGACTACCTGCGGCGCGAGGAGTGGGCAACCCAGGTGGATGACATCCTCTGGCGCCGCACCAAGCTCGGGCTGGCCTTCAGCGAGCCGGAAATGGCTTGCCTGCAGCGTTACCTGACAGAGCGGCCGGTCAGCGAAAACACGCGCAGCAGCGACGCAGCCTGAGGCAGCCTGAGGCAGCCGCTCAGCCCTGCGCCGCGAGCTGCTGACTGATACGGGCAACGCTGGCAGCGATGCGTTGCTCGACATCCTGCATCTGCTCGTTCTGTTGCAGCAGCGGCACGCAGAGATTGAGCGCAGTCAGCACTAGCAGCTTGTCGCCCGTGGCGTTAGGAAACTGCCGCTGGCTATCGGCCAGATGCTGCTGCAGCAAGGCCGCCGCCTCCTGCAGCAGAGCATCCTGGCTGGGCGGCGCGCGGAACGAGTATTCGCGGCCGAATACCCTGAGCACCTGAACGCCATCCGCCGTCATGCGGCGCTACTGCCAGCTGCACGTTCCACCAGCGCCTGCAGCCGCGCCAGGGTAGCGCCCTGCCGGTCTTCCTGCTCTAGCGCAGCCAGTTGCAGATTGTCGTTTTCCTCACGTGCCTGCTGCAGCTGCTGCTCGAGCAAGACACAGTGCTCGCTGAGGCTCTGGTTGCGCTGCAGCAGATCGTTGATGACGTTTTCAAGTTGCGCGAGGGTGCTATCAAGCATGGAGCGTTTTCCGGGTCCGATGAAAAAGCGCGCGAGAGTACCCGAAAGGAAGGTCACCGGGGGCCTTCATTAAGCCTTCAATGCCACGCGGTCCGGTCGCCAATGCCACCGGTTTGCGGTAGCCTCGGCAGCCTATTTGAAGAGGAGAGTCCCCATGGCACGCGCTACCGCCCGCCACATCCTGGTTTCCACCGAAGCCAAGTGCAACGAACTGAAAGCCGCTATCGAAGGCGGTGCCGACTTCGCCGAGGTCGCCAAGGAAAACTCCAGCTGCCCTTCCAGCCGTCAGGGCGGCGACCTGGGTTCGTTCGGCCCGGGTCAGATGGTCAAGGAATTCGACACCGTCGTATTCAGCGCCCCGCTCAATCAGGTGCAAGGCCCGGTGAAGACCCAGTTCGGCTATCACCTGCTGGAAGTGACCAGCCGTCAGGACTGATTACCCCCAGTCCCCGCCCCTCATGGGCGGGGATGCCCTAGCGCCGGACAGGCGCCCTCCGCCAGCATTGCCCTCCCGCGATTCACGCCGACCTGATCACGCCTCGAGACGGAAACGCCCGGTCAGCGCCTTGAGGCCTTTCATGCTCTGCATGATGGTATTGCCTGACGTCGCCGTGTCCTGAGTGACACCAGCGGCCTGGTCAGCAACCTGGGCGATGCGTGTCAGCGACTGGTTCATGTCCTCGGCCACCTGTGACTGCTCCTCGGCCGCCGTGGCGATCTGATTGGTCATGCCGCGAATGGTCTGCACCGCACCGACGATCTGCCCCAGCGCATGCTGCGCCGCCTCGATCTGGGTGAGCGTCACCGAGCTGCTCTGACGCGACGCATCCATGGCCGTACCCGCGCGGGTGGCCTGGCTCTGCAAGCGCTCGACCAGCACGCTTACCTCCTTGGCCGAGCTCTGCGTGCGGCTGGCCAGGCTGCGGACTTCGTCGGCAACCACCGCAAAACCGCGGCCCTGCTCGCCAGCACGCGCCGCCTCGATGGCCGCATTCAGCGCCAGCAGGTTGGTCTGCTCGGCGATCCCGCTGATCACGTTCAGCACCTTGCCGATCTCGTGACTGTCCTGCACCAGCTGCTGCATCACATCGGACAGGCTGTCGACATGACCGCTCAAGGTGCGGATGGCGCCGACCGACTCATTCATCACCGCGCTGCCAGAGTTGGTCTCCTGCTCAGCGACATCTGCGGCATTGGCGGCCTCGACCGTGCTGCGCGCGACTTCCTGGGAGGTGGCGAGCATTTCGTTCATGGCGGTGGCGACCTGATCAATCTCGGCTTGCTGCCCCTCGACGTTGCGCGCGCTGTCCCCGGCCAGATTCGCCATGCGCACGCATTGGCCATCGGCTTCGTCAGCAGCCAGACGCACACCGCGGATCATCTCTCCAACCTGCCCCAGCAGGCGGTTGTACGCCAGGGTGATCATGCCCATCTCGTCATCGGCGTGCCGCACCTGCAGCGGCGCGGAAAAGTCGCCCTGGCTGACCCTCTCCAGACGCCCCCGCAGCTCGTCGATCTGCAGCATCAGCCAGTTCATGCCGGCGACCCGTCCCAGCACGACCATCAGCAGGATGCACAGGGTCGAACCCAGGGCGACCCAGAGCTGCTGCGACGCACTGCGGTTGGCTTCAGCGGAAATCAGCAGCACCACTTCGTTGGAAGCGGCAAGGATGTCGTTTGAGTCGGTGGCAATGGCGTTCACGTCAGCGCTCTGACCTGCGGCCAGTGCCTGTACGGCGGGCCGATAACGCTGCCAGATCTGATCGACGCGCTGCAGGTGCGGTTGTGCACTGGTCAGCTCCACCGGTGCGATGCCCTGGGCGCGGTCGCCGTTGAGCAGCAGCCGATGCGACTGCTCGAAGCGTTGGATGGTCTTGTCGACGGCGGTCTTGTCGCCGACGCCCTGCGCCGCCAGCAGCGCTTCCTTCATCATCTTCTGGCTGAGCATGCGCTGGGCTCCGGCCATGTCGATCTGGCTGGCGTCCTTGGCGGACATGAACAGCACAGCGGCGGTCAGGGCCGCACACAGGAAGATCAGGCTGTAGGAGAAGAAAAACTGATGGTTGATGGTGCGCAGACCCAGTCCGCGCAAAAGGGACTGAATGACGTTCGCCAAGGTGCTGGTCATGGGGGTATCCACTACAGGGAGAGAAAGCGATGCCAGCGTCGAATGGCGTCGCAGCTAACAATGTTCTCGGCGGCGCCAGGGGCAACTTGATACCGTTTATCAACTATCTGCAAGCTGCGCTATTGCTGGCTTTGCGCGCCTTTCTTGGCGCTCACGCAACGCAGCCCCACGTACTGACGCAGATCAACGAAAACGGCACTTGCGCACCTGTTTTTTTGGCCCGGTCGCGACGCAACGTCTATGGTCAGGTATGCGGGGTAACTCGCATAAAACACAGATCAATCGAGGGTCTGCGCATGTTTCACGTATCGCGCCGAGGCGAAAACCGCATCGATATCGACTTCTCCGGCAAATTGGACAGTCAGGCCATGCGCGCTGCGCTGGATGACCTGCTGTTCAAATCCGAAGGCATCAGCCATGGCCGCATGCTCTATCGCATCGGCGACTTCGACCTGCCTACGCTCGGCGCTGTCGGCGTGGAGCTGTCACGGCTGCCGCACCTGTTCCGTTTCATACGCCGTTTCGACCGCTGCGCGGTGGTCGCCGGCAAGGAATGGCTGCGCAAGGCCAGCGAGGTGGAAGGCGCGCTGATCCCCGGGCTGACCATCAAGGCCTTCGACCTGCACCAGGAAGCCGAAGCCAGCGCCTGGCTGGAGCACGGCTGAGGGGCCACGCCAGGCCGACAATTACCCGACCTGCGGGAGCGAATGGTCTGTCCTGGATTGCTGTCGAATATGGACATCAACAGTCAGGAGAACGGACATGGGACTTTTCGATACGATCAAGGCCAAGCTCGGCCTGGGTGATGCTTCCAACGAGGCGCAACACAAGGCTGATGCACCACCAGCCGACGCTACCCGCTCAAGCGCCGAGGGCATCACGCTGGGAGAAAGGCCCACCGCCACCGACAACGCGACTATCGCGCCGCACCAGGACTTGAATCAGTCATCAGCCACGGCGAGTGGCGTGGATGTGGTGGCACAACTGGAAGCCAAGGCGGCGGCACACCCGGAAGCGCTGAACTGGCGCACCTCGATCGTCGATCTACTGAAGTTGCTCGGGCTGGACAGCAGCCTGGAAGCACGCCGGGAACTTGCTACGGAACTAGGCTGCCCGCCGGCAGAGATGGCGGACTCGGCGCAGATGAACATGTGGCTGCACCGGGCGGTGATGAAGAAGCTTGCCGAAAATGGCGGCAGGATTCCGCCGGAATTGCTGCACTAGATGTGTGAAGGGCCTTCCGAGGAAGGCCCTTGCTTACGGCTTATGAATTGCGGACCTGCTCGTCCGCGAGGAAATCTTCCTCCAAGAGCGCGTCACGCTCGGCCACCGCGCCATCGATCATCTGCGGCTGGGCTCCGGAGCGCTTGCTACGCAACTTGCCGAACTGGTGAGCGAGCGCATTGTTCAGCTTGTCCACCGCGCCGTCGATCGCCAACTCCAGCGATTCGGCCTTGTGGGTGACGGAGATCGGCTGCAGCCCCTTCGGCCGCGCTTCGATCTGGCAGCGCTTGTCATGGGCGCCGGCCTTGTCACCGTTTTCGTCGTTGAGGTGCACGACGACGCGCGTCAGCTCGTCGTCGAACCGGTCCAGCCTGCTTGCGACACTGGCACTGACCCAATCAGCCAGACGGGCACTGCCTTCGATGTGGTTATCGCTGTGAACCTGGATTTGCATAAGTCGTCCTTACTTCCGCTTATGAGCACCACCGTTTCCGGTGGCTTGGTGATAGCTATGCCACCGTTTCACTTATTAAGCAACGGGCAAAATGCCGCCGACGCAGTCCTGCCCGTCAGCACTTTTCGCTTTGCTATCCGAAACTTAGCCGGTTCGCCGGCGTTCCTGCCGCAAACGGTACAGATTCATGCGCTGGCAACTGTGAAGAGAATTGTGTGTGCAGGTGACGCATGCTACACGCCCATCTGACGCGCTCAAGGCATGCGTCGGACGATGGACATCCGACGCATGAAAAGACGCTTCAAGCATTGCTAGGCGGCCTTCTGGAACAGCTCGCGGCCGTGATCGAGATGCTGATCGACCAGCCACTTGCCATGGGCGATGGACAGTCGCTGGGCCTTTTCCAGCTCGTCCATGAACGCATGCTCGAGCGGTAGCGGCATACGGCGAGTCACGTGCCCGGCGGGATCGGTAATCCGGCAACCGCCAGCCCAGGGTGTCGGGGTGCCGGGATATTCCATCACCTCGGCGGTGATGAGGTGGTCGCGGTGGGTGCATTGCATCATGGTCATGATCGTTACCTCGCTTCTATGCGGGCAGCCATCAGATCACGCAGGTTGGCTCAGGCTGATGGGCCGCCGATTGTCCCCCCCTGATGAACAGGGCCGTTTCGCCGGCCCCAGCGCGTCAGAACGGTATAGCACAGGCTGCCCGACTCGGGCCTGGCAGTGCACGGTCGACTGACGAACGCGCAACGCCTCAGCCATCCAGCGAAGGGCCGATCAGCTCGGCCAGCTGTCGATACACGCCGGGCGCCGCCACCAGATAGGGGTTACCCCTGAGCAGCCCATCGTTGCGGAAGAAATCGTTGCGCAGCCCGCCCGCCTCGACCACCAGCACCAGCCCGGCCAGGCAATCCCAGCTCTTGAGTTCGGTCTCGTAGTAACCGATCAGTCGCCCTGCGGCGACGTAAGCCGTCATCAGCGCGCCGGAGCCATTGCGGATGAACATGCCGCCTTCGGCCAGCAGCTTTTCCAGAAACGGAATGAAATGCTCCTTGCCGCGCGGATGGAAGGTGCCCGCGCCGGTCAGGCCATCACGCACATGGCTGGCGGCGCTGACCGTGATGGGTGTCTCGTTGACATAGGCGCCGCGGCCGAGACAGCCATGGAAGAGTTCGTCATGGTTGGGATCGGCGATCGCGCCGACGTGCGGTTCGCCGTCGACCAGCAGACCGATGGAGACGCACCAGTTGTGCAGGCCGTTGACGAAGCAGGCGGTGCCGTCGATGGGGTCGATGACCCAGACGCAACGTGCCTTGAGATCGGCCGAGCCGCTCTCCTCGCCGAGAAAGCCGTCCTCGGGAAAACGTTCGGCGAGCCGCTCGCGAATGAAGTCCTCGATGCGCTTGTCGGCGATGCTGACCACGTCTTGGCGATCGCTGCCCTTGTGCTCCACATCCAGCGTCTCGCGTTGCCGATAGAAATCCATGCCCAGCTGCGCGGCTTCCAGTGCGAGACTCCTGGCGCAGGCGTAGCGGGCATCGATATCGAGGTCTTGCTGGGTCGACTCGCTCATGATCGGTTCCTGAAACAAAAGCGGCATTCTAGTGGACTGTTTGGTGAGTTGGTTGAGGCAAGTTCGGATGATCAGGGCTCCCTGCGACGAGTCATAGCGGGGCTATGGCAAGGAGCAGCAACGCTGTATCGGGGCCATGGGCGCCGAAATTGACCAACTGAACCTGCCAAACAGGCCACTCGACATGCGCCTGTTACAGCACGAGCGATGCAGGGAATCGACTGGGCAAGAAGATGAATGACTTCGGTCCACCCAGGGCGCCCAAAAGCCCAATTTCCCCACGCCACTCGCCGGAACGCCCCGTTCAATAGGGACGCGACGAATCGATACACGTGCGGTCCTAATCTGCGAGCCACGGCTCATCATTCACGCAGACAGGAGATCCCCATGGGCTTGTTCAACTCGATACTGGAAAAGATCGGCCTCGGCCAGGCACATGCCGCACCCGACAGCACAGCGCCCACCACACCACCTGAGGCCTCCACAGGCGGTGCCGGCGCCCCCACGGGCCCTGCAGTGGACCAGGTGGACGTCGCGGCCAAGCTCGACAGCATGGCGCAGAATCACCCGGAGAAACTCAACTGGCGCACGTCCATCGTCGACCTGCTGAAGTTGCTCGGCCTGGACAGCAGCCTCACCGCGCGCAAGGAACTGGCTACCGAGCTGGGTTGCCCGGCTGACAAGATGGGGGATTCAGCGCAGATGAACATGTGGCTGCACAAGGCGGTGCTGAACAAACTGGCCGAGAATGGCGGCAACGTACCAGCCGATCTGCTGGACTGATCTGCCTCGAGGGCGACAGGCGAGCTGCAGCGATTGCGGCAGCTCGCCTGGTGATCAATGCTCGTGCATGCGCACATTCAGCTCGTCGACAATCGGCGCCCACTCCGCATCCTCGACCCACTCATCGCGCAGCAGCGCGCGCTGCGACTCGTTCCAGACCGGCGCATCGGCTAGCCGAACGTCTTCCGGCAGGTGCCCATGCTTGCCGATGAATGCATCGATACTCGCCGGGTCTGACGCCAGACCCAGCTGCTCGAACAGAGTACCGAGGTCTTTGTTGGGTAGTTCCATGATGTTCTCCTTAGGCTCGTCAACAGGCTGAAAGGCGCGTCGCGCGTTCCGCTACTTGCCTATTCAGAGACTCTGCGGCTGACTACAGTTCCGCCTGGACCGATGAGGAACGACTGCATGGACATCCTGCTCTGCGGCAGCTTCGACGATAACGAGCGCGACGCTTGGCTCGCAGAGCTGCAGCGCGCCTTGCCGCAAGCCCGCTGGCACCTGTCCGCGACGGCGGAGAACGCCGGGCTGATCAACGCGGCGGTGGTCGCGAACCCACCCGAGGGCTTGCTGCAAGGCTTGCCAAACCTGCGGCTGATCCAGTCGCTCTGGGCCGGCGTGGACCGCCTGCTCAGCGACCCGAGCCTGCCGGACGTGCCGGTGGCACGCATGGTCGACCCGGCCATGAGCGCGGCCATGGCCGAAACCGCGTTGTGGGCGACTCTCTCGCTGCATCGGGGTTTCTACGATTACGCCCGGCAGCAGCACGCCTGCGATTGGCGGCAACTGCCGCAGCGGCGGGCTGACGAAATCCAGGTGACGCTGCTGGGCATGGGCCAGATGGGCCGGACATGTGCCCAGCGCTTGGTCACCCAGGGCTACCGCGTGACCGGCTGGAAGCTTCGCAGCGGCGCTGCCGAGGGCGTCGCGCTGGAGCACGGCATGGATGCCCTCTGGCCGCTGCTGGCATGCAGCGACATCGTCATCAACCTGCTGCCACTGACGCCACAGACTGGCGATCTGCTGGACCGGCGTTTCTTCGAAGCTCTGCGCCCCGGCGCCGGGCTGGTCAACCTCGCACGGGGCGGGCACCTGGTCGAGGCTGATCTGCTGCAGGCGCTCGAATGTGGCCAGGTCGGCCATGCGGTGCTCGACGTGTTTCGCAGCGAGCCGCTGCCGGCAGAGCATCCGTTCTGGAAGCATCCACAGGTGACCGTGCTGCCCCACATCGCAGCCGCAACGGACATGCGCAGCGCGGCCCGGATCGTCGCCGTTAACCTGCAAGCGCTGCGTGACGGCGAGCCGCTGCATGATCTGGTGGAGCGCAGCCGCGGCTACTGAGCGCGGCTGCGACAACCGGACATAAGCAAGCGGCTCAATCCTGGCTGAGCGCGCCGATCCGGTGGATGGAAAGATCCGCGCCGTTGAACTCTTCCTCCTGGCTCAGGCGAATACCGGTGGTCAGCTTGAGCAGGCCGTAGACGCCGAAGCCGCCGAGCAGCGCCACCAGCATGCCCATGCCGCTGCCGATCACCTGACTGATCAGGCTCACGCCGCCCAGACCGCCCAGCGCGGACTGGCCGAAGATGCCGCAGGCCACCCCGCCCCAGATCCCGCACAGGCCGTGCAGTGGCCAGACACCCAGCACATCATCGATCTTCCAGCGATTCTGCGTAGCAGTGAACGTCCAGACGAACAGTGCGCCGGCGATCACACCAGTAGCCAGTGCGCCGACCGGATGCATCAGATCGGAGCCGGCACAGACCGCCACCAGGCCAGCCAGCGGGCCGTTGTGCAGGAAGCCCGGGTCGTTACGCCCGGCGAGCCATGCCGCTGCAGTGCCCCCAACCATCGCCATCAACGAATTCACCGCAACCAGCCCGCTGATACCCTCGATGGTCTGCGCGCTCATGACGTTGAAGCCGAACCAGCCGACGATGAGAATCCACGAGCCCAGCGCCAGGAACGGAATGTTCGACGGCGCGAAGGCCACCAGCCTGCCATCCCGGTAGCGACCGTTGCGCCGCCCCAGCAGCACTACCGCGCCGAACGCCAGCCAGCCGCCCATGGCGTGCACCACCACGGAGCCGGCGAAGTCATGGAAGGATGCACCGAACTGGTGCTCGAGCCAGCCCTGGAAGCCGAAATTGCCGTTCCAGATAAGGCCCTCGAAGAACGGATAGACGAACGCGACGATCAGCAGTGTGGCGCACAGCTGCGGGCCGAACCGCGCGCGCTCGGCGATACCGCCGGAGATGATCGCCGGAATGGCCGCGGCGAAGGTCAGCAGGAAGAAGAACTTCACCAGCGCGTAGCCGTGGTCCACCACCAGCTGGCCGGCCGGCTGCATGAAGGTCACGCCATAGGCGACCCAGTAGCCGATGAAGAAATACGCCAGGGTCGACACTGCGAAGTCGGTGATGATCTTCGATAACGCGTTGACCTGATTCTTCAGACGTACCGTACCGACTTCGAGAAAGGCGAAGCCGGCGTGCATGGCCAGCACCATCACCGCGCCCATCAGGATGAACAGGGTATTCGAACCGTGGACCAGGGTTTCCACGGCGCTGTTGAGGTTTTCCATGGGTCACTACAGCCTCAGCGGATAAATCGCACCAAAACGGTTACCTCCGCCAGACGCATGCACCGAGATGCATCAACGCGTCATGTCGGGCCACCGTCACCTGCAGCCGGAGCTTGCTTGCAGCGAGACGCTGAAGCGCCATGAAACCTTTGATATCAACAGGTTAAGGAAACTACCGGAAATCCGTCATGCGCCATTGCGGGGCTCGCACGACGACTGCTGCACCAAGCAAAAGCAAGGCGCGTACCAAGCGCAGCGGCAGTTCTGGTGCAGCGCACCCTCAGAGGGCGGAAAGGGCCCGATACTCGTCCTGAGCCAGTTGGTCGGTCATGCCGCTGATGTAGTCCTGCAGCATCCGGTTGCGGTAGTAGAACTCCCACAGAGGCCAATCCGCCGATTGCTCAGCATGCTCCTTGAGCGCTTCGTGGTAGGCCTTGATCAGCTGGTTGGGCAGGCGTCGAGCCAGCATCTGCAGGTGAGGTTCGCTGCGGCAGGTGCCGAGGCTGAGTGCATCGAACACGGTGGCCGGCACGCGCAGCAGCGGCGCATAGAAGTCGAGCAGGCCCTGGAGAATGCGATAGCCCTGCAGTTGCAACGTTTCCACCTCGCGGTGGCAGAACACGTGCTCCATCGCGACATCCTTGAAGGTCTGCACGATGGCGTTGGGTAGGCTGTCGTCCTCCAGCAACGCGCGATCCAGGGTGCCGTGATAAACCGCGTCGATGTTGTCGATGAACTGCCGCGCAGCGTGCTGCACCAGCGGGTGGATCATGTTCACCCGCAGCCAGATGAAGAACTCGCCGGCCTTGTTGATCGGCTCCTTCTGTGCGCGTTCCAGCGCATAGTTGACCATGCCCCGGAAACTGCGCTCCGGACCCGGCACCGGGGCATCGACCGAACCATGCAGCGCGAACTTGGCGAGCAGCAGCTGCGCCAGCTGTTCGATGCTGAAGATGCCCTTCTCCACCGAATCCTCGATGTCGGCAAGGCAATAGGCGATGTCGTCGGCGGCCTCCATCACGTAGGCCAGCGGGTGACGCGTGCACGGCTGCAGATCGAGCGCCGCCTGCAGCGCACGCACGAAGGGTTCCTCGGACAGATAGAAGCCGGGCTTCTTCAGCAGGTAGGCGCCTGGGGTGCCCTTCGCGGGCTTGGCCTGATAGGCCGGACGGACGTACTTGAGCAGTCCGGCGGTCTGCGTATAGGTCAGGTTGAGGCGTTGCAGCGAGACCACCAGGCGAACCGCCTGGGCATTGCCTTCGAAGAGCTTGAGATCGACCAGCATCCGTTTGCGCAGCTCGGCATCGCCCTGCCCCGGGGTCACGGCGGCCGTGAACAGCGCGTCGAGATTGCGCTCGAACCACTCGCCGATGGCGTACTCGCCGAAATGGCCGAACGGCGGATTGCCGATATCGTGCATCAGGCAGGTCATCTCGACCAGGCTCTGCAACGCCGGCTCGAGTCCGTCCAGGCCGAACTCCGCGGCGCGGTGGCCGAGCTGCTTGTACAGGGTGCGAACGATGAAGCGGCCGGTCTGCTGCACTTCCAGCGAATGGGTGAGGCGGCTGCGCACCGCGGCATTGCGCTCCAGCGGAAACACCTGCGTCTTCTGCTGCAGGCGGCGCACCGCGGCCGAGTTGATGATGCGCCCGCGATCGCTCTCCAGCTGGTCCAGCACGACGTCGAGGCTGCCATCGCTGGCCCGCAGGCCCGCTTCGGCCTTGCCATAGGGGCGCTGGCGGGAGATTTTGTGCTTGAAGTTCATGGACACCGGCATGCATCGTTCTCGCGGCGCAAAAAGAATAGCCATCGAGCCTAACGCGAGCGTTCCGGGTTTACCATCGCTGCCCCTTTCATCGCCGAGTACGGCGACGGAGACGATTCGTGAGTCGAGCAGATTTTCATCAGAACAATGCCGAGCGCGCCCTCGCCGAAGCCCAACGCCTGCTGGACCAGCAAGCGGCCCTCGGCTCGCGCTGGCTGGCCTGGGTTGCCACCGAGCTGTATCAGCTCAGCCCACCGGAATACACCGCCATGGTCCGCCGCGAACTGGAGCAGCTCAACCGAGCACAGCAGCCGTGACCCAGCAGGCGCCACGCACCTCGCTCGGAGCCTGGACCGTCGACGGCCCATTGCTGTGCCGTCAGTTTTCGCCGCTGCCGGATAGTCGCAGAGCCACCGCCATGGACAAGCAAGCCAGCGACGGCCCGTTGTGGCTGGGCCTGGATGGCCTGCAGGGTGATCGGATCGCCGATCGGCGTTTTCATGGTGGGCCGGATCGCAGCCTCTGCCACTACCCGACCCAGCATTATCAGTATTGGTCGCAGCGCTTCCCGCCGCTGCGCGCGCGGCTTGGTCTCGGCGCCTTCGGTGAGAACCTAGGTAGCCAGGCGCTGGACGAAGAGCAGGTATGCATCGGCGATCTTCTTCGCTGGGGCACCGCGCTGATCGAGATCAGCCAGCCGCGCTCGCCCTGCATCAGGCTGGACAACCGTCACGGTGTGCGTGGCCTGGCACGGGAGCTGTCGGGGAGCGGCCGCACCGGCTGGCTCTATCGGACCATCGAGCCAGGCACCGTGCGTCCTGGCGACACGTTGCAGTTGCTCGAGCGCCCGCACCCGCAGATCAGCGTCGCGCACCTGTGGCGCTGCTTTCTCGATCAGAACCTGACTGAAGACAACCTGCAGCAACTGGCGAAGCTGCCGCGTCTGGCCATGCATTATCGGGCGATCTTCCGCCAGCGTTACGACGCCCTTCGCGCCCAGCGCGACCAACACAGCCTGTTCGACTGATAACTAGGGGCTGTTCCCGTTTCGTGCGGCAAATGGCGCCATCCGGCGTTGCGGGACTTGGCAAGGGAACCACCATTACCTGCGTCCCGCGCCTGCGGAACGCCGCCCGGGCATGGCGCTATTTGGCGCAGCAACGCGGCTTGCGACGAAACGGGAACAGACCCTAAGCAAAGCAGTGCGTGCAATGCAGCCCAGCAGTGCCATACTGCAGCGGTCATGGAAGACACAGGCCGGAAACAGGCTTCGCTCCAGCAGCGACAGTCAGGTCTTCGCACATCAGGACATGTCCAGCCAGCAATCAGAGGTGAACACCATGAGCAAGGGAATGGACGCAAAGAAGAACGGCAAGAAAAAGCCGATGAAAACGGCGCAAGAAAAACGGATGGCCAAGCGCGACAAGAAGAGTGGCTCGGGCACTACGCTGCTCGGCGCCCACGCCGCCACCCATTGAGCCTTATCGCTGCGACGCCCGGTCTGATGCCGGGCGTTTCAGACCCTGGCCAGACGCAACCGACCGAACAACCAGCTACCGCAAACATTCACCCCCAGGCCGAGCATCACCAGTAACGCCCCACCCAATTGCAGCGTCCCCAGCCGCTCGCCCAGCAACACGCTGGCTGACGTCAGCCCGACCACCGGCACCAGCAGCGAGAACGGGGCCACCTGGCTCGCAGGGTAACGCGACAGCAAGCGACTCCACAGGCCATAGCCGAGAATCGTCGCGCCGAATGCCAGATAGGCCAGCACTAGAATCGTCTGCCAACCAATGCCGCGCAGCGCCGCCTCGATCACCGCCGGCCCCTCGAGCCATAGCGACAGCGCCAGGAATGGCAGCGGCGGCACCAGACTGCCCCATACCACCAGCCCGACCAGGTTCACCTTGCCGACCTTGCGCGTGACGATGTTGCCCAGCGCCCACATCGACGCCGCGCAGATGGTCAGCACGAAACCGCTCAGGGTCATGCCCAGGCCGGTCTGCGCGCCGATCATCGCCAGACCGCAGGCCGCGATGACCAGTCCCAGCAAGTTGGCTGCGCGCAATCGCTCGCCGAGAAACAGCGCCGCGAAGAACAGCGTGAAGAACGCCTGCGACTGCAGCACCAGCGAGGCCAGTCCGGCCGGCATTCCATGTTTCATCGCGGTGAACAGAAAGGCGAACTGCCCGAGCGAGATGGTCAGCCCATAGGCCAGCATCCAGCGCAACGGCACCTGCGGACGCTTGATGAAGAACACCGCCGGCACGGCCGCCAGCATGAAACGCAGCGCCCCCAGCAGCATCGGCGGCACGTCGTGCAGGCCGACCATGATCACCACAAAGTTCATGCCCCAGACGACGATGACGACCAGCGCGAGCAGCAGATCCCGAGGCGACATGGCGACGCACCCTGTTGCGTAAAAGAAGCATTAAAGACGCCGCTTCCGATGAGCGCTCCATACAGTGATCGCCAAAATGAGCGGCACAGTGCGGAGCAACCGCCCATCGCCCTGACACAGGCAGCACACGTCAGGCTCAACCGCCACCGGCGACGCAAGGCCGGAATACGCTATAGAATCCGCGCCTGACTTCATCACTTCAGACGGGGACGAGCATGGGCGCACAGTGGAAAGCGAAGCATAAGGAAGCGGCGGCGAACGCCAAGGGCAGGATCTTCGGAAAGCTGTCGAAGGAAATCATGATCGCAGCCCGCAGCGGTGCCGACCCCGACATGAATCCGCGCCTGCGCCTGGTCGTCGAACAGGCGAAGAAGGCCTCGATGCCCAAGGACACCCTGGAGCGCGCCATCAAGAAAGGCGCAGGCCTCAGCGGTGAGGTGGTCCACTACGAACGCACACTCTACGAAGGCTTCGCGCCGCATCAGGTGCCACTGATCGTCGAGTGCCTGACCGACAACGTCAACCGCACCGTTGCCGAAATCCGCGTGCTGTTCCGCAAAGGCCAGTTGGGCTCCTCCGGCTCGGTGAGCTGGGACTTCGACCACGTCGGCATGATCGAAGCCGCGCCTGAAGGCGACGCCGATGCGGAAATGGCCGCGATCGAGGCCGGTGCGCAGGATTTCGAAGCAGCCGACGAAGGCAGCACGCTGTTCATTACCGAACCCACCGATCTCGACGCCGTGTGCAAGGCGCTGCCGGAATTCGGCTTTACCGTGCAGTCCGCGCAACTGGGCTATCGTCCGAAGAATCCGGTCAGCCTGTCCGGTGCCGAACTGGAAGAAGTCGAAGCCTTTCTCGAGGCCATCGACGCCCACGATGACGTGCAGAACGTCTACGTCGGCTTGGCGGGCTGACAGCCATCGACTTTACTTGGGGCTGTTCCCGCGCGTGGCGATGCCGACGCGGGGATGGGCCCTGACGAACAACGAACCCGGCGAGCATTCACCATGAGCAGCAGCAAACCGACCACGCCCTACAGTCAGCGCGAACAAGGCTATCGGGAAAAAGCACTGAAGATGTATCCCTGGGTCTGCGGTCGTTGCGCGCGGGAATTTTCCGGCAAGCGCCTGAGCGAGTTGACGGTCCACCACAAGGACCACAACCACGACAACAACCCCGAGGATGGCTCGAACTGGGAGCTGCTCTGCCTGTACTGCCACGACAACGAGCATTCCCGCTACACCGACAACCAGTACCAGGCCGAAGCCAGGCCGGGCAGCGACCTGGGCCCGAAGGAAACCTTCAAGGCCTTCGCCAACCTGGCCGATCTGCTCAAGGGTAAGCAGGACTGATCGGCCAGACCGGCATTCAGCTCACTTGACCAAGAGCACCGGGACCGATACCTCATGGATCACCCGGTTCGCCACCGAGCCCATTAGCATCCCGGTGAAGCTGCCCAGACCGCGAGTGCCCATTACCACCGTGTCGCAGCCCAGCCGCTTGACCGCGTCGTTGACCTGCTCGGCAACATTGCCCAGCAGCGCATGGGTTTCGCAGCTCAGGCCGCCGGCCTGCAACACGGCTGCCGCTTCGTCGAGCACGGAGCGCGCCTTGGCCATCAGGCCGTTGTTGAGTTCATCGATCATCGCCGACGTCACGTATTCGCCGTAGATGATCGGTTCGTGCTGAACGTTGACCACATGCACCTGTAGCGCGATCCCGGTATCCCGCGCCAGATCGACGACATACTGCAGGGCGCGCTTGGCGTTGTCCGAACCATCGTATGCAACCAGAAGCCTGCGCATTTCCTGTCTCCGCTGTTGTGTGGACCTTCAGCTTAGACCAGCTGCCTGCGCGTTGCGGGCGCTGCTCGCACTTGTTTTGATCTGGCACAAGCGCGCATCATCTCGCGCCCTTTCAACGAGCCAGAGACGAGTCTGATGAACCCCAATCAAGGTCCCGCGTTCGGCGTCGGCGACGCCTCGTTCCAGGCAGCCGGCGGCGAACCGGGCCTGCAACAGCTGGTCGCGGACTTCTACCAGGTGATGGACCTGGCGCCAGAAGCCGCGGGCGTTCGTGCAATGTATCCGGCAGACGTGAGCGACGCCCGGGACCGGCTGGCGAGCTTTCTGAGCGGCTGGCTGGGTGGCCCGAAGCGATACGCAGAGAAGTATGGCGGCATCAGCATTCCGCAGTTCCATACCCGCTGGCAGGTCGGCGAAGCCGAACGCGATGCCTGGCTGTTCTGCATGCAACAGGCCATCGCCCGTCAGCCATTCACGCCGGAATTCGCCGAGTACCTGCTACGGCAGCTGCGCGTCCCCGCCGAGCGCATCCGTCAGGTGCAGGCAGTCTGCCCGATGCGTCCGGGCCGGAGCTGAAGCGCCCTCCCCGCCAGAGTCTGCAATGTCATTCCTTTAAGACGTGGCGCTACAACGTCCATAGGCGCGCCTGATCGATTAATCCGCTGGGCAGGAGAACCGAGCCACTCACCTTGCGTCATACAGACAAGGGCGGCCGTCGTGGCGGCAGCATTCATCCGTCGAAACCGGAGCTGGCTCGTTCCATGAAAATCCGCTTCGCGTCCATCAACCCGCAGAAGATCCTCGAGGTTTGCGAGATTCTCCAGCCCAGCGGAATCGAGGTGAAGCCCTTTCCCATCCGTATCGAGGAGCTGCGTACCGAGGACCTGCACCAGCTGGTCAGCGACAAGCTGCTGGTCGCCTTCAAGATGATCGGTAAACCGGTCTTCGTCGAACACACCGGGCTTTTCATCAACAGCCTCAACGGCTTTCCCGGCGGGCTGACGCAGATCTTCTGGGACCGACTGCAGGCCGAGCGATTCTCGGAGCTGATCGGGCGGCTGGACGATCCGGCCGCCGAGGCGCGGACCCTGATCGGCTATTGCGACGGTCGCAAACGGCATTTCTTCGAAGGCGTGGTCGCCGGGCGCATCGCACCGTCGCCAGCCGGGCATGGCGGCTTCGAATGGGACGACGTGTTCATTCCCGAAGGCCAGACCCAGACGTTCGCGCAGCTGGGCACGCAAAAGAACGGCCTTCCCATGCGCCGGCGCGCACTCGACGCCTTCGTCGCCTATCTGCGGGAGTCCTGAGCAACCATGGACCAGCTCCACGAAGCGTACCGGAACAATCGCCTGATCCTTTTTGTCGGTTCCGTCGTATCCGCCAACATTGGCTTGCCGCCGTGGAAGGAGCTGATCGACGAGATCGCCGTGCAGCTCGACTACGACCCGGAGGTGTTCAACACCTACGGTAATTTCCTCGCCCTGGCCGAGTACTACCGGATCAAGAAAGGCAGCATCGGCCCGCTGCGCAGCTGGATGGACCGCGAGTGGCATCGCAACATCGAAATACGAGACTCGGAAATTCATCGGCTGATCGTGCGTGGCCGTTTTCCGGCGATCTATACCACCAACTATGACCGTTGGCTGGAGTACGCCCATGACGCCCATGCGGTGGACTACATCAAGATCGCCAACGCCAGTGACCTGACCAAGGCCCGTGATGGCGTCAGGCAGATCGTCAAGTTCCACGGTGACTTCGATGATGACGCCTCGATCGTGCTTGACGAGACCAGCTACTACCAGCGCCTGCAGTTCGAAACGCCGCTGGATATCAAGTTACGCGCCGACACATTGAGCAAGGCCGTTCTGTTTATCGGATACAGTCTTTCCGATACCAATATACGTCTGCTATTTCACAAGCTGTCGAAGATATGGAACGAACACGAGACGCTCGGTGTACGGCCCATTTCATATGTGTTCTCACACAAGCCGAACCCGGTTCAGGAAGAAGTGTTGAGGCAATGGGGAATTCGCATGATTGCATCGGAAGACGATGAACCCGGCGTTGCGCTGAAGAACTTCCTGCAGCAACTGGTTGAAACCTGAGAGCCTTTTTCCAAAAACAAGCGAAGCGGCATTAAAACAAGCGAAACGGCACTTTGACGAAGACACAGGCAATTTAGCATGCGCGATGTCGGGTGACATCGCGCATGTCCTGATCAGTAGTTGAAGCCAACACCGATGCTGTAGAGGAACACTCCGTCATCATATCGATCCTGTGCATCGCTGCCGCTCTTGAACAGGAACTGATATTCCGCCATCGCGGTAATGAACGTCTTGTCCTGAACCCAGTACTTGAAGCCGACTTCCGGCCCCGCCATGAACGTCTCGTCTACCCGGTCACCGTAGACACCACCAATGCTCGCACCGATGAAAGGCCGTGCCTTGCCGGTGCCGAAGTGATAGTCATAGAAGACGCGAGTCGAGCCATCGAACTTGACACTTTCTCCCTCGGTATCACGCGCATTGACAGTCTGCCGGACACCCCAGAGAGAAGATTCGCTTAAATACTGACCCCAACTTCCCTGTACGGAAAAAACAGTATCGTCAAAGTCCTTGTCGCTGCTTCCTGCACCACCCAATGTGATTTCCTTGTCACCGGTCATGGGAGCCGCACCGGCAACAGCCGGAAGCATGGCGGCAACCATTAAGGAAGTTTTGAAAAGTCGATTCATGACGGCACCTCTGCTTTTGTGCTTGTTATGAAATACGCAATAGCAATGCGTATTCCTGAGACAAGCATGTAAACCCTGAGACTGCTCAAAGGAATCGACGAATGACCGGCTTTTCATGCAAAACAATAGAAAAAAGCGTCAATTCGATGATTTTTATAAATTTAGCCTAGAACGCGATACTGTTATGCCAGCACGACAACCTTCAAATAGATATTAGAAAGGCAATTATAGAATCGTTGCGTGATATACATATAAACCTGTCCATTGATTCAGCCAGCCACATCCACACTCTTCTCGTGAAGTTCAAGCGCATCATCTTCCCGTTCATCATCGAAATAACGGCTAAACGCGAGATACATCCACACGGGTGTCAAAGCCAACCCAACGGCGATACATATCCACGCCAGCACAGAACTTCCTTCCGGCTGAGGAAACAGCAACCGCCCCACGCCGATCAATAACGTGTAGACCGATAGCGCCGTAACGCCTACCGCAAACAGCCGTACACCGAGAGCCTTGAGCGACTCCCGGCGCGAGACGCCACAACGCATGGCGGTCTGTCCCCAGAAGCCGAACGGCCGCACCCTGCGATAGAAGCGATCCAGCGTCTCCTTGTCCGTGGGCGGGGTGATGTAGCTAACCAGAATCGCGGCGCTGCAGGTAACCAGGGACATGATGCCCAGACGTATCCACTCCCGCTCCGGATCGGTGCCCAGGTAGTAGAGCAGCAAGGGGGCGGTGATCAGCGATGCGATCATTGCCGTCAGCTCGGAGTACAGATTGATCCTCTCCCAGAGCCAGCGCAGTACCAGCACCGAACCCATTCCGGCACCGAACAGCAAGGAGATGAACCAGGCCGTCTGGATCGAACCGAGGTTGGCCATGATGACCATCGCGATCAGCAGGATCAGCACGTTGGAAAGACGCGCGACCAGAACCAGCTCTTTGTCCTTGGGCTTGCGCTTGAGCAGCTTCGGCGCCACGACCCCACCATAGACATCGTTGCTCCAGTACGAAGCGCCCCAATTGAGATGCGTATCCACGGTCGACGCCAGGGCCGCCAGTAGGCCCACCAGCATCAACCCGCGGAAACCCGGTGGTAGCAATTCTTCAATACCGGTGACGAACAGCGCCTCGCGCGCGGCGGTGAAGCCTTCACCACTCATCTCTTCCGGACTGAACGGATACAGCACCAGCAGACCGATCGCTATCGCCAGCCAGAACAGGCTGCGCAGGAATATCTGCAGCCAGGTGAATACCAAACCGGCAATACGGGCCTCACGATCTGTCGGGCAAGCCATGCTGCGCTGCGCCAGGTATCCGGTACCGTCGGAATTCATCTGGAACAGCCACTGCAAACCGACGATCACCAGGAATGGCGTCAGCGCCTCGCCGGCATTGCTCGGCGGCGAGAACGAAAGCATCTTGGCCGCCTGCTCGCTGCCATACAGCTCGACGATCCGGTCGGTCAGGCCGCCCAGTCCACCGGCTGCGTCCACCACGAACCAGGCGTATACCAACGTACCCAGCATCGCCACGCTGAATTGCATGACATCGGTCTGCACCACCGCACGCAGGCCTCCAGTGATCGAGTACATCGCCGTGAAGGTCAGGATCAACAGGATCGAAATGAGATTGTTGGTGCTGGTCGTCAGCTGATCGAGCCCACTGATGCTCTCACCAAGCCGTATGCCGCTGGCTTCCACTGCGCCCATGATCACCGCGTAGACGCCGCCCGGCAGCCACTCGTGCCATGGCAGAAACACTTCGGCAATGCGAATGGCCGCGACCAGTACCATCGCCAGCACCACACAGTTGATAACGGTGCCGTAATAGATCGCCTTGAACAGGCGCAACGGCACCACTGCGGGACCGCTGTAGCGCACACGAGTGAGTTCGGCGTCGGTGAGCACCCCGGCACGGCGCCAGCCGGAGGCGAATACCCATGCAAGCAGCAGGAATGCCAACCCATAGATCCACAGCCGCCACAACGCGAAAACCCCGGCAGTCGCGACCAGACCGCTGACCAGCAACGGCGTATCGGCCGCGAACTGCGTGGCGGACATCGACACACCTGCGCGCCAGCCCTTGATGGTTCGTCCGGCAAGAAAGTATTCATGAAGGCTCTGCGAGGCTTTGGAGCGGGCGCGCATCCCTGCCGAAAGGCCGTAGAAAACGAATGCGAGCACAATCAGTAGATCCAACATGTTGTTATTCCTGTCGTTGGAAACGCTAAGGGTGAGAGCGCCAAGACGACGGAAAGATGCAGCGAACGGATGAACGGCAGCGGTCGGATACAGGGCGTTTGGTGATCGCAGCACAGGCGCTAGACTAGCGCCCTCGAAAAATCCACGGTCGGTCATGCCCACTCTCGACTATTCGCCGCTCCCCAAGGCTTTGCAGCCGCTGCTGGTCAGGTTCTATCGAGCCCACAACAGCCGTAACCGCATACGTCCCGAGGCCACATGCTGGGTGGCCCGGCGCGGCGCCATCCTGGGTGGGCTCTGCCTGACGCCAGTAGCGGATGGGCATTTTCTGACCGGCTTGTTGGTGACCCCTTCGCAGCGGAGCCGCGGCATCGGCGCGCAGCTTGTACGCGAAGCGCTGATGTCGAACAGCGGACCGGTCTGGCTGTTCTGTAAACCGGAACTTCTGGATTTCTATACGCAACTTGGCTTCGTCATGACGGACCAGCTGCCTGACACCCTGGCCGACCGACTGGCCCGCTACCGACGGACCAAGGCACTGATTGCCCTGCTCAATGACCGAAGGATGATGCCCATGCCAGCAGCAACCCTGAACATCGCCATCGCCTGCCTGATCGACGAACGCGGACGCCTCCTGGTCGTGCGCAAACGCAGCACCCGCTTCTTCATGCTCCCCGGGGGCAAGGCAGAGCCGGGCGAAACACCTCTGCAAACCCTCAAGCGTGAGCTTCATGAAGAACTCGACCTGAGGCTCGAGGATGATGACCTCGAGTCGTTCGGGCATTTCCGCGCACCGGCTGCCAACGAGCCGGACCATCAGGTCGAGGCGGATGTGTTCATCGGACGCCTGCCCCACGCAGTGAAGGTGCAGGCCGAACTGGAAGAACTGGGTTGGCTGGAGATCGCGCCATGCGCGAGGGAGGATGTGGCGCCGCTGTTGCGCAGGCATATCATGCCTGCGCTATTGATGCGTACGGAGGGGAAGGAACAAGCCGTCTGAGCGTGCGCCTCCGGTTGATCAGGGCGAGATCGGATCGCTGGCTGGAAAGGTTTCTTCGATAGCCTCATCGAGCTGATCTTCGTCAGCCTCATCCGGCCGACGGGTCACGTCGTCCTGCTCTTTGGTGGGCTGGTCGTTGTGCTGGTCGCCGTTCATGTGGTTCTCCGCTGATGGACTGTTCCCATTAGGCCGTGCCCCGGCCACTCGGTTCAGCGGGAGTTTCTTGCAGGCAAAAAAAGGGGCGGGTTTGACCCCGCCCGCCTCCTTCCTTGTTCCCTGTATCCCTTCTCATCTTCCTGGATGACACCGCTTCCTGCGGCGGTCCTTGACCTTCATCCTGAAGGCCGCGCTAATCCCTGAGCACGGGTGCGATATTAATGATCGGCGTGACGACAACAAGCTGTGGCATCCGGCCGCAGCACTGCCTGGCCCATCCAGAGCATCTAATAAGTTCTATAAAAATCAGTCACTTGCGTAGTGATGCTGGCATAAATCGCCGGTCACCGTAGCTGTTTCGTGGGGTTTGCTTACAACGCTTGTAAGCAAATGCGTACACGGGGAGAGGACAACCAGGAAAATCGACCGCGGCGGATTAAGCTAAGGGATCGACCCAAGGCAGCGTGTGTAAGGGGTCAGGAAGAGTGCAGCAGCGGCGGGATTGTCGTCGGGCCCGGCAACCAGACCCGACAACATTGATGTCACTGGAACAGCGCGTCGCTCGACAGGCCGTTACGCTCGAGAATCTCGCGCAGACGGCGCAGCGCCTCCACCTGGATCTGGCGAACACGCTCGCGGGTCAGGCCGATCTCCTGCCCCACCTCCTCCAGCGTCGAGGCTTCATGGCCGCGCAGGCCAAAACGACGGATAACCACCTCCCGCTGCTTTTCGGACAGATCAGACAGCCATTGGTCGATGCTGTTGGACAGATCGTCATCCAGCAGGAGCTCGCAAGGATCGGTCGGGCGATCGTCGGTCAGTGTATCGAGCAGCGTCTTGTCCGTGTCCGGGCCAAGCGACACATCCACCGAAGTGACGCGTTCGTTGAGCCCGAGCATGCGCTTGACCTCACCGACCGGCTTCTCCAGCAGGTTGGCGATCTCTTCAGGGCTGGGTTCGTGGTCGAGCTTCTGGGTCAGCTCGCGAGCGGCCCGGAGGTAGACATTCAATTCCTTGACCACATGAATCGGCAGGCGAATCGTGCGGGTCTGGTTCATGATCGCCCGCTCGATGGTCTGTCGAATCCACCAGGTGGCATAGGTGGAAAAGCGGAAGCCGCGCTCGGGGTCGAATTTTTCCACCGCGCGAATCAGACCGAGATTGCCCTCCTCGACCAGATCGAGCAGGGAAAGACCGCGATTGACGTAGCGTCGGGCGATCTTCACCACCAGGCGAAGGTTGCTTTCGATCATGCGCTTGCGCCCCGCCGGATCGCCTTTCTGCGCCAAACGCGCGAAATGCACTTCTTCTTCGGGGGTCAGGAGGGGGGAGAAACCGATTTCGTTGAGATACAACTGGGTTGCATCTAGCGCCCGGTTGTAGTCGATGAACTTGTGCTGTTTGCTGGATGTGGCCTTGGGTCTGCCTGCACTGGCAGCCTTGGTCACTTTGTCTTTCTGGTCGAAGTGGATCGGCGTTTCCATGAGCAGAACCGCATCGTCGACGTCAAACTCCAGCGCGTGGTCTTTAAGTGCCATTTAATTCTTGTCCTGTTCCGGGTTCGACAACAGGCCCAAGCGGCGCGGGTCCCTGGCTACGCTCAAGCCCAACCTAGTGCTGGAACAGGCAGGCGACAGGTCAACGTCTTGGCAGGTATTGCAGCGGGTCTACGGGTTTGCCCTGGCGACGAATCTCGAAATGCAGCTTCACCCGGTCGGTTCCCGTCGATCCCATCTCGGCGATACTTTGCCCAGCCTTGACTTGTTGACCCTCCCGCACCAGCAGCCTGCGGTTGTGTCCGTAGGCGCTTACATAGGTATCGCTGTGCTTGATGATCACAAGTTCGCCGTAACCCCGTAATCCACTGCCGGCGTACACAACAGTCCCATCAGAAGCAGCCAGGACAGGCTGTCCCAAATCCCCAGCGATATCAATTCCTTTATTCAAACTACCGTTTGAGGAAAAACGACCGATGATCGTGCCGTTCGCTGGCCATGCCCAACCGCTTGCAGAGCGGGTCACAGGCGTAACCGGAGTGCGCGCCGGCTGGCTAACCGCGGGCTTAGGTTGTGTGGTGATCGCCGGCTGGCGCGGCACCGGATTGGCGACCACGACCGGGGTGGATGAGGCGGGACTGGAAGGAGGCTTGGGCACCGGCTGCGGGGTAGCAGCGGCCGTTCGGGTGGCGCCGCCGCTAAAGCGAATCCGCTGACCGGGATAGATGACATGCGGCGGCTGAATGCCGTTTACGCGGGCCAGATCGCGCCAATCCCAGCCAAAGCGGAAAGCGATGGACCACAGCGTGTCGCCGCGGCGCACGATGTACTGCCCGCTGGTGACACGATCACGCTGGTTGCGATCGACGACCTGCACACCACCGCCCGGAGGCGAGGATGCGCAACCGACCAGCGTGCCGGCGATCACCAGCACGCCGACCATCGAGCGGACCAAAGGGTCGCGAATCCACCGCCGTACTGCTGTGAGCCTCAATGCCCGCTCCCTTTCATAGACACGTGCGTCAAACGCCTTCCGTCATCGGCTGGCGTCGCCCGGCGAACCACTCGAGACCCAGCACCAGGACGATGCCGCCCACGGCCAGCAGTATGGCCAGCAGCAACTGCGGGTCCTGGCCGGTCAGATCGCCATAGGCGCCGGGCAGCAGATTCTGCTGCAGGACCGGAACGTTCTCGCCGCTGGAGTTGGTACGCCAGGTCAGCGTTTCCTTCCACGGCCAGACCTTGTTCAGCGAGCCGAGCATCAATCCGGTCAGAAACGCCAGGGTCAAGTCGCGCCAGCGCTTGAGCAGCCAGCTGAGGAACTTGGCAAAGCTGAGCAGACCCACCAGGCAACCGGCAGCGAAGATCGCCATCACGCCGATATCGAAGTTCTTTACCGCACCCAGCACCACCGGATACAGCCCCAGCAAGACGAGGATGAAGCTGCCGGATATCCCCGGAAGGATCATGGCGCAGATGGCGATGGCACCGGCGAAGAACAGGCTCAGGCCGTCACTGCCCCATTGCACCGGGGCCGCCACCGTTATCCAGTAGGCGAAACCGATACCCAGGCAGAAACTCACCAGCCGCGACAGGTTGCGCCGCTGGATCTCCTTGCCCACCAGATGCACGGAAACCAGGATCAGGCCGAAGAAGAAGGACCAGACGGGAATCGGATGCTCTTCCAGCAGGAAGGTAATCAGCCTGGCCAGGCTGAGGATGCTGGTCAGGATGCCGGCAAACAGCACCACCAGAAAACTGCCGTTGGCGGTCTTCCACGCCTCGGCGACGCGCCCCCGCAGCAACGGGCGGATGGCATAGGGCACCGCACTGATCGAACGCAGCAGCTCGTCGTAGATGCCGGTGATGAAAGCCACCGTACCGCCCGAGACACCGGGCACCACATCCGCTGCGCCCATGGCCATGCCCTTGGCGTACAACAATAAAGCGTCTTTCATGCTTTCTTCCGCTGAATGATCAAATCACGGGGCCATTGAGCAGCGGCACGAAACGTACGGTATCCAGAAGATGACGCGAAAAGCCGTTCTCCTCTCGAATGATCAGCATGAGTTGCTGGACCTCGCCGGCCCCTACCGGGATCACCAGACGCCCATCGGGCGCCAACTGATCGAGCAGGGCCTGCGGCACATCGGCTGCCGCTGCGGTGACGATGATCCCGTTGTAAGGCGCCAATGCTGGCCAGCCTTCCCAACCATCGCCCCAGCGAAAGACCACATTGCGCAGCTTGAGTTCGGCGAGGCGCTCCTTGGCTCGGTCCTGCAGCGCCTGAATGCGCTCGACCGAGAAGACCCGCTCGACCAGCTGCGCCAGCACGGCGGTCTGGTAGCCGGAGCCGGTCCCGATTTCGAGAACCTTGTCCAGCGGCCCGTCGGCCAGCAGCAGCTCGCTCATGCGTGCAACCATGAACGGCTGGGAAATGGTCTGGTTGTGTCCGATCGGCAGCGCCGTATCTTCATAGGCACGGTGCGCCAGGGCTTCGTCTACGAACAGATGACGTGGCGTGCGGCGGATGACTTCGAGCACCTGGGCGCTGGAAAGACCTTCCTCGTACAGGCGCTGGATGAGGCGATCACGGGTGCGTTGGGAGGTCATTCCCGACCCATGCAGCAGGCTGTCTTGTTCGCGATGTCTCACAGCACGTTCTCCAGCCAGCTCTCGAGACCGTTGAAGGCCTCATGAAAAGTTCGATCCAGCTGCAACGGGGTAATCGATACGTAACCCTGCATCACCGCATGAAAATCGGTACCCGGTCCGCCATCCTCGACGTCCCCGGCCACGGATATCCAGTAGCCCTCCTTGCCCCGAGGGTTGGCCTGCTTGACCGGCGGCTTGGCACGGCTGCGATGCCCCAGACGAGTGAGCTGGATACCACGAATGTGATCAAGCGGCAGGTTCGGCACGTTGACGCTGAGCACCGTGCGCGGCGGCACTTCGAGCTGGTCGTGCTTCTCCACCAGCAGGCGCGCGATATGCGCAGCGGTCGGCAGGTTTTCCGTCGAGCGGGAGACCAGCGAGAAGGCAAAGGCCGGGCGGCCGGTGAAGCGGCCTTCGATGGCCGCGGCGACCGTGCCGGAATAGAGCACATCGTCACCCAGATTGGCGCCGAGGTTGATGCCCGAAACCACCATGTCCGGTGTTTCTTCGAGCAGCCCGTTCAGGCCCAGATGCACGCAATCGGTGGGCGAGCCGTTCAGCCCGATGAAGCCGTTCGGCATGCTGACAGGATGAAGCGGGCGGTCCAGGGTAAGTGCGCTGCTGGCGCCGCTCATATCCTGGATCGGGGCTACCACCTTGCACTCGGCATAGTCGGCCAGCGCGTCATAAAGCGCGGCGAGCCCGGGTGCATACACCCCGTCGTCGTTGGCGATCAGAATACGCATCAGATGTCCGTCTGCCCTGCCAGGCTGACCAGCTCACGCACCACGGCGGTGGCGAAGCATCCGGTCGGCAGGACGAATTCCAGTTGCAGAATGTAAGGCTCGGGATAATGCCACGACAAACCGCCGATGGGGAGGCGAAGAATGCGCCGTTCGTGCTTCATTCCTGCCTGCGCCAACCAATTGACGACCGCAGGTTCAGTTTCGGCGACAGCGTTTTCCAGTGCCTGAATTTCGTCACCTGCTGGAGAGCCTTCCATGCCCCATAAAGGGCCGGTCGGATGTAGATCCAGAATCGTCAGGCGCGGGTCGCCGCACTCCTCCGGCCCGGCCGGGAAAAAGCTGCGACTGTCGGTGAATGCCAGGAGATCGCCTACTTGTGCCTGATCCCAGCTGCCATCCCCAACCCGTTCGGCGAGCACACGGTTGAACAGGTAACTGCGACCAGCCGAGAGCAGCCGCGAACGCATGTTGCGCTGCTCCGGAAGCTCACCTTTCGCCGCGAAGTGCCGAGCACCGTGTAGGTTGCTGCCCTCATAGCCGAAACGCTGCAGGCCGAAGTAATTCGGCACGCCGGAGGCCTTGATCCGCTCCAGCCGCTCATCCAGCGCGGCATGTTCACCGCGCAGCTCCGTCAAGCGTAGGCGGAAGCCATTGGCCGAGTGCGCGCCGCGCTGCAGCTTACGCTGATGCCGGGTGCGCTTGAGAATCGCCAGGCCGTCGCTCTCGGCAGCGGCAAGATCTGGATCGCTCTTGCCCGGCAGATGCAGGCTGAACCACTGACGAGTCAATGCCTGGCGGTCCTTGAGCCCGGCGTAGCTGATCATCTTCAGCGGCACGCCAGCGGCGCGGGCGATGCGTTTGGCGGCTTCCTCGGTGTTCAGATTGCGCTTTTCCACCCACAACCAGAGGTGCTCGCCTTCGCCGGACAGCGGGATATCGAGCACTTCATCGACCTGAAAATCCTCGGCAACCGCTTTCAGCACCGCACTGCCACAAGGCTCGCCATGGGCGCGTGGCCCGAGCAGCTGATCTTCGGTCATGCGCGGACCAGAAAGGCAACCGCGTGAACGGCGATCCCCTCCTCACGCCCGGTGAAACCCAGCTTCTCGGTCGTGGTGGCCTTGACGTTGACCTGGTCCAGCTCGACCTGCAGGTCGGCCGCGATCAACGCGCGCATGCTGTCGATGTGCGGGGCCATCTTCGGCGCCTGGGCGATGATTGTGGCGTCGACATTGCCGACGACGTATCCCTTGGCCTGGACCTGGACGAGCACATGGCGCAGCAAAGCGCGGCTGTCGGCGCCCTTGAATTGCGGGTCGGTGTCCGGGAAGTGCTTGCCGATATCGCCCAGCGCAGCGGCACCGAGCAACGCGTCACTCAAGGCATGCAGCAGCACGTCACCGTCGGAATGAGCCAACAGCCCAAACCTGTGTGGAATCCGCACGCCGCCAAGCGTGATGTGATCGCCCTCGCCGAAGCGGTGCACGTCGTAACCGTGGCCGATACGCATAGATGCAAAACCCTGAAAATCTCGAGGCGACGATTCTACAGGAGCCGGGTGCTGCTTGAGTGTCCGCGGCACCTCCCGATCATCGACACAGCCAATAACCACCATCAGTCGAATCGATCTCATATCGGAAAACAACGATATATAGTTCGCCTCATTCCGATATACAGCCCAGAGCCATCCCATGCCGGACGACTTCGACGACATCATCAAGGCCCTCGCCCACCCGCTGCGTCGCGACATCCTGCGCTGGCTGAAGGAGCCGCAGCGGTATTTCTCCGAGCAGCACCATTCGCTGGAAAACGGCGTCTGTGCCGGGCAGATCGACCAGCGTGCCGGCCTGTCGCAGTCAACCGTATCGGCCCATCTGGCGACCCTGCAGAAAGCCGGGCTGATCACCAGCCAAAAGGTCGGCCAGTGGCACTTCTTCAAGCGCAACGACGCGATCATCGAGTCGTTCGTCGAGCGCATCGGCCAGGAACTCTGAGTCCCTTTTCGCACCACCAGTAAAGGAGCGGTATTGCTATGCCCACACTTTTCGACCCGATCAAGATCGGCGATCTGGAACTGAACAACCGCGTCATCATGGCGCCCCTGACCCGCTGCCGCGCCGAGCCCGGCCGCGTTCCCGGCGACCTGATTGCCGAGTACTACGCCCAGCGCGCCGACGCCGGCCTGATCATCAGCGAAGCCACCTCCGTGACCCCGATGGGCGTCGGCTACCCGGACACCCCCGGCATCTGGTCCGCCGAGCAGATTCGGGGCTGGAAGAAGGTCACCGATGCAGTGCACGCCAAAGGCGGCAAGATCGTCCTGCAGCTCTGGCACGTCGGCCGTATCTCCGACCCGATCTACCTCGACGGCCAGCTACCGGTCGCACCCAGCGCCATCAAACCAGCCGGCCATGTCAGCCTGGTGCGACCAATGAAGGATTACGAGACGCCTCGTGCGCTGGAAACCGCTGAGATTCCGGGCATCGTCGAGGCCTACCGCAAGGGTGCGGAGAACGCTAAGGAAGCTGGTTTCGATGGGGTCGAGATTCATGGCGCGAACGGCTATCTGCTCGACCAGTTCCTGCAGGACAGCACCAACCAGCGCAGTGACGCCTACGGTGGCTCGCTGGAAAACCGCGCCCGGCTGATGCTGGAAGTGACCGATGCGGCCATCTCCGTGTGGGGCGCAGGACGTGTTGGCGTACACCTGGCGCCGCGTGCCGACTCCCATGACATGGGCGATTCCAACCGCGCCGAGACCTTTGGCTATGTTGCCGGTGAACTGGGCAAGCGCGGTATCGCCTTCATCTGCACTCGCGAAAAAGCCGGTGAAGACAGCCTCGGCCCACAGCTGAAGAAGATATTCGGTGGCATCTATATCGCCAACGAACGCTTCACCAAGGAACAGGCCAACGCCTGGCTGACTGAGGGCAAGGCCGATGCCGTGGCCTTCGGCATTCCATACATCGCCAACCCGGATCTGGTCGAGCGCCTGCGTCAGGACGCACCGCTGAACGAGCCGAAACCCGAGCTGTTCTACGCCCAGGGCCCGGCTGGCTATACCGATTATCCGTCGCTCTAAGCTCCTGGCGATGGAAAGGCCCGACCGGCATGTCCGGACGGGCCTTTTTTATTCCTGCCGCACAGGCACCTGACGTATCGACCAGCGCGGCGAGCCGAACCGGACGCGCGGCTGAGGCTCCACCGTCATCCACCCTACGCCTTCAGCGCCTCGGCATGATGACGCAGGTGATCATCGATAAAGCTGGCGATGAAGTAGTAGCTATGGTCATAGCCCGGCTGGATGCGCAGCGTCAGCGGGTGCCCGACAGCGTCCGCAGCGGCACGCAGCGCCTGCGGTTTGAGCTGACCCTCCATGAAGTCATCACGATCGCCCTGATCGACCAGCATCGGCAGCTTCTCGCTCGCCTCAGCAATCAGTGCGCAGGCATCCCACTCGCGCCAGCGCGAACGGTCGGCGCCCAGGTAGCGGCTGAACGCCTTCTCGCCCCACGGGCAGCTGAGCGGATTGCTGATGGGTGCGAAAGCCGAAAGCGACTGGTAGCGACCGGGATTCTTCAGCGCGCAGACCAGCGCGCCGTGGCCACCCATCGAATGCCCGCTGATGCCCCGGCGGTCGGAGACAGGGAAGTTCGCCTCGACCAGTGCCGGCAGCTCGTCGACCACGTAGTCGTACATCCGGTAATGCTGAGCCCAGGGTTCCTGGGTGGCGTTGAGGTAGAAGCCAGCGCCAAGGCCGAAGTCCCAGGCGCCATCGGGATCGTCCGGCACGCCGGCGCCGCGTGGGCTGGTATCCGGCGCGACAATGATCAGGCCGAGCTCGGCAGCCAGCCGCAACGCCCCGGCCTTCTGCATGAAGTTCTCATCGGTGCAGGTCAGCCCCGACAGCCAGTACAGCACCGGCAGCTTTTCGCCCTGCTCCGCCTGAGGCGGCAGATACACGGCGAATACCATGTCGCAGGCAAGGCTGCTAGAACGGTGGCGATAGCGCTTGTGCCAGCCGCCGAAGCTCTTGTTGCTGGAAACGATTTCAAGGGTCATGTACAGGCCTCGCGAAGGTGGAAACCGCGCGGGCCTCCACCGGTCGAGGTGGACAAGCTGTCTGGCGACGGCGTTATCCACCCTGGGATCAGAAGTGAATGACGGTCCGGATGCTCTTGCCTTCGTGCATCAGGTCGAACGCTTCGTTGATCTGGTCCAGCGGCATGTTGTGGGTAATGAAGGTGTCCAGTGGAATCTCGCCGCTCTGCGCCTTCTCCACATAGCTCGGCAGCTCGGTACGACCCTTCACGCCGCCGAACGCCGAACCGCGCCAGACGCGTCCCGTGACCAGCTGGAACGGACGGGTACTGATCTCCTGCCCCGCACCGGCGACGCCGATGATGGTCGATTCGCCCCAGCCCTTGTGGCAGCACTCGAGCGCCGCGCGCATCAGTTGAACGTTGCCAACGCACTCGAAGGAATAGTCGACGCCGCCGTCGGTCATCTCGACGATCACGTCCTGGATCGGCTTGTCGTGGTCCTTCGGATTGACGAAATCGGTGGCGCCCAGTTCTTCGGCAATGGCGAACTTGCCCGGATTGATGTCGATGGCAATGATCCGGCTGGCCTTGGCCATCTTCGCACCGATGATCGCTGCCAGGCCGATACCGCCCAGGCCGAATATCGCCACGGTCGCCCCCTCTTCCACCTTCGCGGTGTTGAGCACGGCACCGATACCGGTGGTGACGCCGCAACCGAGCAGGCAGACCTTTTCCAGCGGGGCCTCTTTCGGGATCTTCGCCACCGAGACCTCCGGCAGCACGGTGTACTCGGAGAAGGTCGAGCAGCCCATGTAGTGGTAGATCGGCTCGCCCTGATAGCTGAAGCGGGTGGTGCCGTCGGGCATCAGGCCCTTGCCCTGAGTGGCGCGAACCGAGCTGCAGAGGTTGGTCTTGCCCGACTTGCAGAACTTGCACTGCCGGCATTCGGCGGTATAGAGCGGAATCACGTGATCGCCGACGGCAACCGAGGTGACGCCCTCGCCCACCGCCTCGACGATGCCGCCGCCCTCGTGACCGAGGATGCACGGAAACACGCCCTCCGAATCCTCGCCCGAGAGCGTGTAAGCATCGGTGTGGCACACACCGGTGGCGACGATGCGGATCAGGACTTCGCCAGCCTTGGGTGGGGCTACGTCCACTTCCACGATCTGCAGAGGCTGGTTGGGGCCGAAGGCAACGGCGGCGCGCGACTTGATGGTCATGGACATCACTCTCGATGTGATTGGAAAGCAGAGAGTGTAATTCATGGCCAAACAGGGATTAACGACGGCCCCGGGAAAACATTATTGCTGTTGAGGGACAATCGGCGCTCATCACGTTAGGATCTTTGCAACCCGCTTGCTGGAATCTGACACCGGAGAACCCATGAGCCGCTGGGAAGGCCTTGACGAATTCGTGGCTGTCGCCGAATGCGGCAGCTTCATGCGCGCCGCTGAGCAGCTGCGGGTTTCGTCCTCGCATGTCAGCCGACAGGTCGCGCGCCTTGAAGAACGCCTGCAAGCGCGTTTGCTCTATCGCACCACCCGCCGCGTCTCGCTGACCGAGGCCGGGCATACCTTCTTCACCCGCTGCCAGCGCTTGATCGAGGAACGTGACGAAGCCTTTCTGGCCATCAGCGATCTGCACAGCGCACCGACCGGGCTGTTACGTATGACCGCTGCAGTGGCCTATGGCGAGCGCTTCATCGTGCCGCTGGTGAACGAATTCATGGCCCAGCACCCGCAACTGCGCGTCGATATCGAGCTGTCCAACCGCACCCTCGATCTGGTTCAGGAGGGCTACGACCTGGCCATCCGCCTCGGCAAACTCGGCGAGTCGCGCCTGGTCGCCACCCGCATCGCGCCGCGAGCAATGTATCTGTGCGCTGCACCGAGCTACCTGGAACGCTACGGACGGCCACACACCCTGTCGGAGCTGGCGCGACACAACTGCCTGATCGGCACGAGCGACATCTGGTCGTTTCAGATCGAGGGCCGCGAGCAGCACTTCAAGCCCAGCGGCAACTGGCGCTGCAACAGTGGCGAGGCGGTGCTGGATGCAGCCCTGCGTGGCTTTGGCCTGTGCCAGCTGCCGGACTACTACGTGCAAGAGCCGCTGCTTCGAGGCGAGCTGGTTTCGCTACTGGAAAGCAATCAGCCGCCAGATACCGCCGTGTGGGCGGTTTACCCGCAACGGCGCTACCCGCTACCGAAAGTTCGGCTCTTGGTCGAGGCCCTCAAGACCGGTCTTGCCAAGCGTTCGGAGTACGCCAGGACCGGCGACCGGAACGGGCACTGAACCGCGCGTCAGACGCCTCTAATGACGCGGAACCCGCCTTAATCCCCCACGTCGTACCCTGTAGCTGCTGCTCTTCGAGCCGCCCGCGCTGGACGAGCGCAGCGCTGCAATCAGGAGGAAACCATGCAGGTTCTGGTGAACAGTAACCACAGCATCAGCGTCACCGCCGATCTGGAAGAACGAGTGAAGGCCACGGTCGAGACCGAACTGGAGCGCTTCGATGATCACCTGACCCGAGTCGAGGTCCATCTCAACGACGAAAACAGCAGCAAGAGCGGCCCCCATGACAAGCGCTGCCAGATGGAGGCGAGGGTCAAGGGTCACGACCCCATCTCGGCCACCCACAAGGCCGAAACGCTGGACCTGGCAATCAACGGCGCCGCGGAGAAGCTGAACCACGCGCTGAGCCACGTTCTGGACAAGCTCAACCGCCACTGACTGGCCCTCGATGGCCAATGAGCACGCCATCGACACTTCTGCGAGGGACCGAACCACCGCTACTGGAGGCCACGCATGAACCGACTGCTCGACCGTGAAACCCTGACCAAACTGCTGTCAAAACGAGACGGGCCCTGCCTGTCCGTGTACCAGCCCACTCATCGCAGCTTTCCCGAGCGTCAGCAGGACCCGATCCGCTTCAAGCACCTGGTCAAGCAGCTGGAAGAATCACTCAAGCAGCAAGGCCATGGCGACAAGGCACACACCCTGCTCGAGCCGTTCTACGCCCTGATCGACAACAGTGACTTCTGGAACCACAGCCTCGACGGCCTGGCCGCTTTTGCCGCCAAGGACTACTTCCAGGTCTATCGACTGCAACGCAGCGTGCCGGAAATGGCCGTGGCCAACGCGCGCATGCACCTCAAACCGCTGGTACGCATTGCACAGTCAGCCGACCGCTTTCAGATCCTCTGCCTCTCGCGCGACTCGGTACGCTTGTTCGAGGGCAACCGTGATGCCCTCGACGAGGTGAAGCTGCACGACGGTGTGCCCCGGACACTCGCCGACGCCCTGGGCAGCGACCTCACCGAGAAGGGTCAAAGTGGGTTTCCCCAGGGTTATGGCCGCTCCAGCGAACGCGGCGACCCGATGCAGGTGGAGGCTGGCGGCAGCGGCAAGCAGGCGGAGATCGACCGGGACCGTGATCGCTACTTTCGCGAAGTCGATCGCGCCATCACCGAACATCACTCGCGCCCATCCGGCCTGCCGCTGATCCTCGCCGCTCTGCCCGAGCAGCAGTCGCACTTCCGACGCCTCAGCCACAATGACTGCCTGCTGCCGGAGGGCATCGAGACCGGCCAGAACGCATTGAGCGTCAATGAGCTACGTGAGAAAAGCTGGATGGTGATGCAGCCGCGCTATCTCAAGCGCCTGGAAGGCTTGCTCAACCAGTTCGGCGCATCCCATGGCCAGGGGCTGGCATCCGACCACCTCGAAGATATCGGTCAGGCCACCCGCCAAGGCCGGGTCGCCACCTTGCTGGTGGAGGCCGAGCGGCAGATTCCCGGCCATGTCGACAAAACTGACGGAACGGCAACGCCGACCAGCGAAGATGACGTCAACACACCCGACCTGCTGGATGAGCTGACCATCTGGACACTCGAGCAAGGTGGAGACGTGGTTGTGGTACCGACCGAACGGATGCCGACCGGCACCGGCGCTGCGGCGATCTATCGTTTCTGATGTAAATGGCGGGCAGGCAACCCCTGCCCGTTCTCAAGACTCGCGGTCTGTCTTCCAGCGCTGCGCCAGCCACTCCAGATCTTCGGGCCGGGTGACCTTCAGGTTGTCCGCCCGCCCTTCTACCACCCTAGGCGAGTGACCTGCCCACTCCAGTGCCGACGCCTCGTCGGTAACCTGCATACGGGAGGCGAGTGCAGCTTCGAGCGCGTCGCACAACATGCCCAGGCGGAACATCTGCGGAGTGAAAGCCTGCCAGATGACGCTGCGGTCCACCGTCTCCACCACACGCCCATCCGGACCTACGCGCTTGAGGGTGTCCCGCGCCGGAACAGCCAGCAGACCACCGACCGGATCATCGGCCAACTCGGCCAGCAACCTGTCCAGATCCTCACGCGCAAGATTGGGACGGGCCGCGTCGTGCACCAGCACCCAGTCATGCTCATTCGCGCCCAGCTCATCGAGGCGCTGCAGCCCACTGAGTACCGAATCGCAACGTTCACGACCGCCCGGTGCAAGCTGCACGCGAGCATCGCGAGCGCAGGGCAGCGCCGGCCAGTAGGGATCGTCAGGCGCGATGCAAACCACCAAACCAGCAAGTGCCGGGTGGTCCAGAAAACAATCGAGGGTGTGTTCGATGATGCTGCGCTCACCCAGCAACAGATACTGCTTGGGACGGTCAGCGCGCATACGACTGCCGACGCCGGCAGCCGGGATGACGACCCAGAAGGCAGGCTGATCGCGCAGGCTCATTCGATCAGCTGATAGAGGGTTTCGCCCTCTTTGACCATGCCGAGCTCCTGGCGGGCCCGCTCTTCGACGGTCTCCATGCCCTGCTTGAGCTCCAGAACCTCCGCCTCGAGGATTCGATTGCGCTCCAGGAGACGCTCGTTCTCACCCTGCTGTTCGGCGATCTGCTTGTTCAGGCCATTGACCTGAGCCAGGCTGCCCTCGCCCACCCAGAGACGGTACTGCAGACCACCCAGCAGCAGTATCAGTACGACGAACAACCAGTAGGGGCGACGCATAGAAGGCATGAAACGACTTCAGCTGAAATTCGGGTATTGGCAAACAGCGACGGCTCTGGAGGCACGAAGAGTTTGCACGCGGGCACGGAGCGATTGAAACAAAAAAGGGCGACTTGCGCCGCCCTTTTTTAAGTACCGCGGATCAGCCTCGGAATTCGGCGCGACCCTTGTACGGCGCCTTGCCGGCCAGCTGCTCTTCGATACGCAGTAGCTGGTTGTACTTGGACACGCGGTCCGAACGGCACAGCGAACCGGTCTTGATCTGACCAGCGGCAGTACCCACGGCCAGGTCGGCGATGGTGCTGTCCTCGGTCTCACCGGAGCGGTGCGAGATCACCGCGGTATAGCCGGCGGCCTTGGCCATCTGGATGGCTTCCAGCGTTTCGGTCAGCGAGCCGATCTGGTTGAACTTGATCAGGATCGAGTTACCGATCTTCTCGTCGATGCCGCGCTTGAGGATCTTGGTGTTGGTCACGAACAGGTCGTCACCGACCAGTTGCACCTTGTCGCCGATCTTGTCGGTCAGCACCTTCCAGCCAGCCCAGTCGGACTCGTCCATACCGTCTTCGATGGAGATGATCGGATAGCGCTGGCTCAGACCGGCCAGGTAGTCGGCAAATCCGGCGGCGTCGAACACCTTGCCTTCGCCGGCCAGGTCGTACTTGCCGTCCTTGAAGAACTCGGAGGAAGCGCAGTCCAGAGCCAATGTGACGTCGTCACCCAGCGTGTAGCCGGCGTTGGCGACAGCTTCGGCGATTGCGGCCAGGGCGTCTTCGTTGGACGCCAGGTTCGGCGCGAAGCCACCCTCGTCACCCACGGAGGTGCTCAGGCCACGGGCCTTCAGCACAGCCTTCAGGTGGTGGAAGATCTCGGCGCCCATGCGCAGCGCGTCGGCGAAGGTCTTGGCGCCGACCGGCTGGACCATGAATTCCTGGATGTCGACGTTGTTGTCGGCATGCTCGCCGCCGTTGATGATGTTCATCATCGGTACCGGCATGGAGTAGACGCCCGGGGTGCCGTTCAGATCGGCAATGTGCGCGTACAGCGGCACGCCCTTGGCCTGAGCAGCAGCCTTGGCAGCAGCCAGCGACACGGCAAGGATGGCGTTGGCCCCAAGCTTGCCTTTGTTCTCGGTACCGTCGAGCTCGATCATCGCCTGGTCCAGCGCTTTCTGATCGAGCGGGTCCTTGCCCAACAGCAGGTCACGGATCGGGCCATTTACGTTGGCTACGGCGGTCAGTACGCCCTTGCCCAGGTAACGACTCTTGTCGCCATCACGCAGTTCCAAAGCCTCGCGGGAACCGGTGGATGCACCAGACGGCGCGCAGGCGCTGCCGATGATGCCGTTGTCCAGGATCACGTCGGCTTCCACTGTGGGGTTGCCACGGGAATCGAGAACTTCACGCCCCTTGATGTCGACGATCTTTGCCATTGTTGTTAACACTCCGTAGATAGCTGCAAGGCTTCAAGCAGTTTCGATTGGCGGGAAATTCTTGACGAGATCATCCAGCTGCTTGAGCTGGGTAAGGAAAGGCTCGAGCTTGTTCAGGTGCAGCGCGCACGGGCCGTCGCATTTGGCATTGTCCGGATCGGGGTGCGCTTCGAGGAACAGCCCGGCCAGGCCCTGGGACAGGCCGGCCTTCGCCAGATCGGTCACCTGGGCACGGCGACCACCCGCCGAGTCGGCGCGACCGCCTGGCATCTGCAGGGCGTGGGTGACATCGAAGAACACCGGGTATTCGAACTGCTTCATGATGCCGAAGCCGAGCATGTCGACTACGAGATTGTTGTAGCCGAAGGAGGAGCCGCGCTCGCAGAGGATCAGCTGATCGTTGCCGGCTTCCTCGCATTTGCGCAGGATGTGCTTCATCTCCTGCGGCGCGAGGAACTGCGCCTTCTTGATGTTGATCACCGCGCCGGTCTTGGCCATCGCCACGACCAGATCGGTCTGCCGGGAGAGGAAAGCCGGCAGCTGGATGATGTCGCAGACGTCCGCGACCGGCTGCGCCTGCCAGGGCTCGTGCACATCGGTGATGACCGGCACGCCGAAGGTCCTCTTAACTTCCTCGAAGATCTTCATCCCTTCTTCCAGGCCCGGACCGCGGAACGAGGTGATCGAGGAGCGATTGGCCTTGTCGAAGCTGGCCTTGAACACGTAGGGGATGCCGAGCTTCTCGGTCACCCGCACGTACTCTTCGCAGGCCTGCATGGCCAAGTCGCGGGATTCCAGCACGTTGATGCCGCCGAACAGCACGAACGGCTTGTCGTTGGCGATCTCGATGTTGCCTACGCGGATGGTCTTCTGGCTCATGCTTTCTTCGCCTTGTGTTCCAGCGCTGCCTTGACGAAACCGCTGAACAGCGGATGGCCGTCACGCGGCGTGGAGGTGAATTCAGGGTGGAACTGGCAAGCAACGAACCAGGGATGATCCGGAGCCTCGACCACTTCCACCAGCGCGCCGTCGCCGGAACGCCCGGTAATCTTCAGGCCCGCTGCCTGCAATTGCGGCAGCAGGTTGTTGTTCACTTCGTAACGGTGGCGATGGCGCTCGACGATGCGCTCCTGGCCGTAGCACTCGAATACGTTGGAGCCGGCTTCGAGGCCGCATTCCTGCGCGCCAAGACGCATGGTGCCGCCCAGATCCGAGTTATCACTGCGGGTTTCCACGGCACCGCTGGCGTCTTCCCACTCGGTGATCAGACCGACTACCGGGTGACCACTGTCCTTGTCGAACTCGGTCGAGTTGGCGTCGGACCAGCCCAGCACGTCACGGGCGAACTCGATGACCGCGACCTGCATACCCAGGCAGATGCCCAGATACGGGATCTTGTTCTCACGGGCATAACGTACCGTCGCGATCTTGCCCTCGACGCCGCGCAGACCGAAACCGCCCGGCACGAGAATGGCGTCGACACCTTCCAGCAGGCTGGTGCCCTGATTCTCGATGTCTTCGGAGTCGATATAACGCAGGTTCACTTTGGTACGGCTCTGGATGCCAGCGTGGCTCATCGCCTCGATCAGAGATTTGTAGGCGTCCAGAAGTTCCATGTACTTACCGACCATGGCGATGGTGACTTCCTTCTCCGGGTGCAGCTTGGCATCGACGACACGATCCCATTCGGAGAGATCGGCACCACGACACTCCAGGCCAAAGCGCTCGACCACGTAGTCATCGAGGCCCTGGGCATGCAGGATGCCTGGAATCTTGTAGATCGTATCGGCGTCCGGAAGGCTGATCACCGCGCGCTCTTCGACGTTGGTGAACAGCGCAATCTTACGCCGCGAGGAAACGTCGATGGCACGATCGGAGCGGCAGACCAGTACGTCAGGCTGCAGGCCGATGGAGCGCAGCTCCTTCACCGAATGCTGCGTGGGCTTGGTCTTGGTTTCGCCGGCAGTGGCGATGTAGGGCACCAGCGTCAGGTGCATCAGCATGGCGCGCTTGGCGCCCACTTCGACGCGCAACTGGCGAATCGCCTCAAGGAACGGCTGCGACTCGATGTCCCCGACGGTGCCGCCGACTTCAACCAGGGCAACGTCGGCATCGCCGGCGCCCTTGATGATGCGACGCTTGATCTCGTCGGTGATGTGCGGAATGACCTGAATGGTCGCACCCAGGTAATCACCCCGGCGCTCGCGGCGCAGCACGTCTTCGTATACGCGACCGGTGGTGAAGTTGTTGTTCTGGGTCATGCGGGTGCGGATGAACCGCTCGTAGTGCCCCAGATCGAGATCGGTCTCGGCGCCGTCATGAGTGACGAACACCTCACCGTGCTGGAACGGGCTCATGGTGCCCGGATCGACGTTGATGTAAGGGTCAAGCTTGAGCATCGTGACCTTCAGGCCCCGCGCCTCCAGGATGGCCGCCAATGAAGCCGAGGCGATGCCTTTCCCCAATGAAGAAACAACACCACCCGTGACGAAGATGTAGCGCGTCATGAAAAACCCTAGAAGTCTGCGTTAAGCGGCCGGCGCCGCCGGGGGAAAGCGAAGATGCCATTGCTCGCGAGCGGCAATAGCGCAACTGCCACGGATTCGAAGAAACCGCAGAAGCTGTATTGAGACGGGAGGGTAGTCTACCGGAAAGGCCTTATCAGCTCAAACCACTTAGAAGTCCGGCACGCACCAATACAGGGCGAACCGCCCGTCGGGCAGGAGTGGCAGATTGGCCACGCCGATCAGTTCATCATTGCAGTAAAGCAACGGCAGACGACTGCGCGCAAAATAGGGAACGCCAGCCTCGTTAAGCAGACGTTTCAGGTCGCGCCGGCCGCGGCCAGGCACGAGAAGCGCCTCGCCACCGTGCCGATAACGGACCTGGAGTTTACCGGCAGGTGGCTCACCCGCCCCTCGAAGCATGCCATTGCCTGGGAGCTCCAGGGCTGTAGACGGGTCCGACCAGTCGATCGGCTCGACAACCGGCTCAAGCCAGCTATCGGGCAGCCACCAGACCCGCTCGCCTGTGCGCTGCAGCTCGCCCCCTGCCAAGCACCATCGCGGCGTGGCATCCGGCCGGGCATTCAGCAGCGACGCCCAGCCGGCCCAGTGACCCTCATCCGGCGCCAGCGTGAAGCTCGCCAGCCAATGACGTAGCGCGTTGCGCTGACGCACCGGCGTCAATGCTCGCAACGGCGGTAGCGCAAGGCTGGGCAGGCGTAGCCACTCAAAAGCGCTGGCCGTGTTCGCAATGAGCAGATCCTGTTGCGCCAGCTCGTCCAGCAGTTGCTGCGTTTCAGTCATATGAGCCGCTGCTCGAGCCATACTCGAAGCCGCCTGCGGCCAGCGCCGCTTTAAAAGCGGCATGACCTCGCGGCGCAGAAAATTGCGCGAATAGTTGTGATCCTGATTGCTCGGATCCTCGACCCAGCGTAATGCGTTGCGCCGGGCGTACGCCTCGAGTTCGATGCGCGATACGCCGAGAAGCGGTCTCACCAGTCTGCCCAGACCTAGCGACCGCTCCACCGGCATCGCTGCCAGACCGCGCACGCCAGCCCCTCGGAGCAGACGAAACAGCACAGTTTCGGCCTGATCGTCACGGTGTTGACCTGTCAGGAGCAGCTCGCCCTCCCCCAGGCATTCGGAGAACGCTTCATAGCGAGCCTCGCGCGCCGCACGCTCCAGGCTTGCGCCAGGCACGACCTTCACGCGGACTATCTGCAAAGGAACGTCTAAACCGTCGCAGATCGCCTGGCAATGCGCCGGCCAGCCCTCACCAGCGGCTTGCAGACCATGATGCACATGGATCGCGCGAATCGCAGGCAACTCATGCTGTCCAGCGAGCCGTACCAGCAAATGCAACAGGACGGTCGAATCAAGACCCCCAGACAACGCGACCCACCATGTCGGTGAACCACGCCAAGGTGCGAGAGCTGAAAGCAGGAGGGAGTCGAGGGACATACGAGCGCTTCGATGACCGGCGTTGACGGCAAGCATAAAGCCCGGCGGCAGAAGCAGCGATAGGACGTTGGGGGCGATCAACCCACTGGCTTACGCGCCTCGATTCCGAACGGCGAAATCGAGACGCGAATCAGGCGTGACGGATCAGGCGATACCGTAGCTCATCAGGCGCTCATAGCGGCGCGCGAGCAGCGCATCGGTATCCAGCGACTTGAGCATATGCAGCTGGCTGTTCAGCTGCTCACGCATGGCCGCAGCCATGACGGCAGGATTGCGGTGGGCGCCGCCCAGAGGCTCCGGGATCACCTTGTCGACGATGCCCAGGTCCTTGAGACGCTCAGCCGTCACACCCATAGCCTCGGCCGCTTCAGGTGCCTTCTCGGCGGTGCGCCAGAGAATCGAGGCGCAGCCTTCCGGCGAAATCACCGCGTAGGTGGAATACTGCAGCATGTTCAGCTGGTCGCAGACGCCAATAGCCAGGGCTCCGCCAGAACCGCCCTCACCGATCACGGTGGCGATGATCGGCGTCTTCAGACGTGCCATGACGCGCAGGTTCCAGGCAATTGCCTCGCTCTGGTTGCGCTCTTCGGCATCGATACCCGGATAGGCGCCCGGGGTGTCGATGAAGGTCAGGATCGGCATCTTGAAGCGCTCGGCCATCTTCATCAGACGGCACGCCTTGCGGTAACCCTCGGGGCGCGGCATGCCGAAGTTACGGCGTACCTTCTCGCGCACCTCACGGCCCTTCTGATGACCGATGATCATCACCGGCTGTCCGTCCAGACGCGCAGTACCGCCCACGATAGCGGCGTCATCGGAGAAGTGGCGATCACCGTGCAGCTCTTCGAACTCGGTGAACAGGTGATTGATGTAGTCGAGGGTGTAGGGGCGCTGCGGGTGGCGGGCCAGGCGGGCGATCTGCCAGCTGGTCAGATTGCCGAAGATGCTTTCGGTGAGCGATTCGCTCTTGTCCTGCAGGCGGGCAATCTCATCGCCGATGTTCAGCGAGTTGTCGTTACCAACCAGGCGCAATTCTTCGATCTTGGCTTGCAGGTCGGCGATCGGCTGTTCGAAATCCAGGAAATTCGGGTTCATAGGCATCCGTCATGCGTCGACGGCCAGGCGGCCGGGAGGCTGTTCCGTTTTTTGCGCCTTACCTTACGGGACGGGCGCATTCAGGTCGAACAAAAATTGTTCTGAACCATGACCCGGTCATCACCGGGCCGTTCGGGCCTGACCCGGAAAGCGCCATCGGCGACCTTCCGGGCCTCGGCCCTCTATCGGTATTGCAGGAAGACGTTGTCGCGTCCGAACTGGTCACGCAATGCCTGAATCAAGTTGTCGGCCGGGTCGATCCGCCAGGCTTCACCGAACTGCAGCAGGGCACGCGCGTCGCGACCGGTGTATTCCAGCGTAATCGGGCAGGCCCCGCGATGACGGCCACAGACCTCGGCCAGCCAACGCATGCGCTCACCCTTGAGCGCTTCACCAGCGACCTTGACCCGTAGACTTTCGGCGAGCCCGGTGCGCGCCTCTTCCAGGCTCATAACCCGCTTGGCGCGCAGCCGCAGGCCACCGGAAAAGTCATCGTTGCTTACCTCGCCCTCCACCACGACCAGCGCATCGGTTTGCAACAACGCCTGAGCAGTATTGAAAGCCTCGGCGAACAGTGACGCCTCGATGCGCCCCGAGCGGTCATCCAGGGTGATGAAACCCATCTTGTCGCCCTTCTTGTTCTTCATTACCCGCAGATTGACGATCAGGCCGGCAATGGTCTGCTCGCCACGCGCCGGACGTAGATCGACGATGCGCTGGCGTGCGAAGCGGCGCACCTCGCCCTCGTATTCATCGATCGGGTGACCAGTGAGATAGAGGCCTAGGGTGTCCTTTTCACCTTTCAGACGCTCCTTCAGAGACAGCTCGCGCGCCTTGCGATGGTTGGCGTAGACGTCAGCTTCGGGCTCGGCGAACAAGCCGCCAAACAGGTCCATGTGGCCGCTCTCAGCGCTGCGCGCCGTCTGCTCCGCGGCCTGCACCGCTTCTTCCATCGCCGCCAGCAAAACCGCCCGATTGCGGTCGATGTTGGCCTGATAGGCCTTGACCTCTTCGAAGAAATACGGACCTAGACGATCCAGCGCACCGGAGCGAATCAGCGCCTCAAGGGTACGCTTGTTGACCCGTTTCAGGTCGATCCGCGCGCAGAAGTCGAACAGGTCCTTGAATGACCCACCTTCGGCACGACATTCAGCGATGGCCTCGACCGGCCCCTCGCCCACGCCCTTGACTGCACCTAGGCCATAGACGATACGGCCGTCATCGTTGACGGTGAACTTGAACTCGGAAATGTTCACATCGGGCGGGTCGATGCGCAGCTTCATGCTGCGGCATTCCTCGATAAGGATCACCACCTTGTCGGTATTGTGCATATCCGCCGAGAGCACGGCAGCCATGAACGGCGACGGGTAGTGCGCCTTGAGCCAGGCCGTCTGGTAGGAAACCAGACCGTAGGCCGCCGAGTGCGACTTGTTGAAACCGTAACCGGCGAACTTCTCTACCAGGTCGAAGATGTTGCCTGAGAGTTCTTTATCGATGCCATTGTTGGAACAGCCTTCGATGAAACCACCGCGCTGCTTGGCCATCTCCTCGGGCTTCTTCTTGCCCATGGCGCGGCGCAGCATGTCCGCACCACCCAGCGTATAGCCGGCCATGACCTGTGCGATCTGCATCACCTGTTCCTGGTACAGGATGATGCCGTAGGTGGGCTTGAGCACTGGCTCCAGCCCGGCGTACTGGTAGTCCGGGTGTGGATAGGAGACTTCGGCACGCCCGTGCTTGCGGTTGATGAAGTCGTCCACCATGCCCGATTGCAACGGACCGGGACGGAACAGCGCCACCAGTGCGATCAGGTCTTCCAGGCAGTCGGGCTTGAGCTTTTTGATCAACTCCTTCATACCGCGGGATTCGAGCTGGAAAACCGCGGTGGTCTCGGCCTTCTGCAGCAACAGGTAGGTTGGCTTGTCATCCAGCGGGATGAAGTCGATGTTGATCGGCTCCAGGCCCTTCTTGGCCTGTTCGCGGTTGATGGTTTCCAGCGCCCACTTGATGATGGTCAGCGTCCGCAGGCCGAGGAAGTCGAACTTCACCAGACCGGCCTGCTCGACGTCGTCCTTGTCGAACTGGGTCACCAGGCCGCCACCCTCCTCGTCGCAAGCGATCGGCGCGAAGTCGGTGAGCTTGGTTGGCGCGATCACCACACCACCGGCGTGCTTACCGGTACCGCGAGTAATACCTTCGAGCTTGAGCGCCATCTCCCAGATTTCCCGGGCGTCCTCGTCAACGGCGAGGAAGTCGCGCAGCGGCTCCTCCATTTCGTAGGCCTTTTCCAGCGTCATGCCGACTTCGAAGGGAATCATCTTCGACAACCGATCAGCCAGGCCGTAGGACTTGCCCTGCACCCGCGCCACGTCGCGCACCACGGCCTTGGCCGCCATGGTGCCGAAGGTGATGATCTGGCTGACCGCATTACGGCCATATGCCTCGGCCACGTAATCGATGACCCGGTCGCGACCATCCATGCAAAAGTCGACGTCGAAGTCGGGCATGGAAATACGTTCGGGGTTGAGGAAGCGCTCGAACAGGAGGTCATAGGCCAGCGGATCGAGGTCGGTGATCTTCAGCACGTAGGCGACCAGTGAGCCGGCACCCGAGCCACGGCCTGGGCCGACCGGTACGCCGTTGTTCTTCGCCCACTTGATGAAGTCCATAACGATCAGGAAGTAACCGGGGAAGCCCATCTGGATGATGGTGCCCAGCTCGAACTCAAGGCGATCGATGTAGACCTGCTTCTTCGCCTCGTAGTCAGGAGTGTCCTTGGGTAGCAGCACCTCAAGGCGTTCTTCCAGCCCTTCGAACGACACCTGACGCAGGTAGTCGTCGATGGTCATGCCCTCGGGCACGGGGAAGTTCGGCAGGAAGTAGGTACCCAACTGCACTTCGATGTTGCAGCGCTTGGCGATCTCGACGGTGTTTTCCAGCGCCTCGGGGAGGTCGCTGAACAGCTCGGCCATCTCTGCCGGAGTCTTCAGATACTGCTGATCAGAGTAGGTACGCGGCCGCCGCGGATCGTCCAGAGTTCGGCCTTCACCGATGCATACGCGGGTCTCGTGGGCCTCGAAGTCTTCCTGCTTGAGGAAACGCACGTCGTTCGTCGCGACCAGCGGCGTACCGCTGCGCTCGGCGAGCGCGACTGCAGCGTGCAGATACTCTTCGTCATTGACCCGGCTGGTGCGCTGAACTTCCAGGTAGAAGCGATCGGCAAACACATCGCGCCATTCAGCCAGACGCGATTCGGCCAGTGGTTCGTCGCCATTGAGCAGCGCCTGGCCGACCTCTCCCTCCCTGGCGCCAGACAAGGCGATCACACCTTCGGCGGCCTGCTTGACCCAGTCGCGCTCGATGATCACCAGATCGTTGCGCTGGCCTTCGGTCCAGCCGCGAGAGATCAACTCGGTGAGATTGCGATACCCCTTGGGATTCATCGCCAGCAAGGTCAAGCGGCTGAGAGGACCGTCCTCGTCACAACCAGCCATCCAGATATCGGCACCGCAAATCGGCTTTATGCCGGCGCCCTGCGCGGCTTTATAGAACTTGACCAGCGAGCACATATTGCTCATGTCGGTCACCGCCACTGCCGGCATGCCACCTGCCGCGACCGCCTTGATCAGCGGCTTGACCCGAACCAGCCCATCGACCAGCGAGTACTCGGTATGCAGACGTAGATGGACGAAGGAAACAGGCATGAACAGACCTTGAGCTGGCAGAACGACAAGCGCGGGATTGTACCGGAAAGCACGGACGGGCTGGCGACCGCGCTAGCGGTAGCCGACACGGCAAAAGGGTGTTCGGCGGCCCAGGCCTCATAAAGCACCTGGCTGGCCCGCGTACAGTTACCAGCTAGACCAGCAGTACGCTGGCCGAGATGTCGGTCTCGACAACTGCCTGCTCAAGCAGCGTACGCACGGGGGCGAAAGAGCGCCGGTGAATGGGCGTTGGTCCTAACCGACGAAGCGCCTCCAGATGGCTTGGAGTCGGATAACCCTTGTGCCCGGCCAGCCCATAACCCGGATAGCAGAGATCCAGGGCCTGCATCTCGCGGTCACGACTGACCTTGGCCAGGATGGATGCCGCAGCGATAGCCGGCACCTGACCGTCGCCCTGGATCACCGGTGCGCTGGGCACGTTCAGCTGAGGGCACCGATTGCCATCAATGAGTGCCAGCCGCGGCGTGACACTCAGTCCATCAACCGCACGCTGCATGGCGAGCATCGTGGCGTGAAGGATATTCAGCTGATCGATCTCTTCGACCTCGGCTCGGGCAATGCACCACGCCACCGCCTTTGCGCAGATCTCGTCGAACAACGCTTCACGACGGGCTTCGCTCAGCTTTTTCGAGTCGTTGAGGCCTTCGATCGGACGCGCCGGATCGAGGATAACTGCGGCGGTCACTACAGGACCACACAGCGGCCCGCGCCCGACCTCGTCGACGCCGGCAACCAGCTCTTCGACCAGATTGAAATCGAGTCCGAACTGCATCAACGAACTCCAACCAGGCGCAACACGGCATCGGCGGCCTGACTCGACGCATCGCAACGCAGGGTGCGATGAATACTGTCGAAGCCTTCGGTTTGCACGTCACCATCGTCCAGCAGTGGCGACAGAGACTGCGCAAGCGCTTCGGGGGTAGCGGCGTCCTGCAGCAACTCGGGAACCAGCAGACGCTGGGCCAGCAGGTTGGGAAGCGCAACATAGGGGCTCTTCACCAGCCGCCGGAGGATGCGGTAAGTCATTGGCGCTACGCTGTAGGCCACCACCATAGGACGTTTGAACAACAGCGCCTCAAGCGTTGCCGTACCGGAAGCAATCAACACGGCGTTGCAGGCGGCCAATGCCTCATGGGACCGGCCATCGAGCAGGGTCAGCGGCAAATCACGAGTAACCAGCATCTGCTCAAGCTGCAGCCGCCGCTCGGGGCTGGCGCAAGGCATGACAAAACGAATCCCGGGACGCATGGCGCGCAACCGCTCGGCAGCGGAAAGGAACAGATCCCCCAGTCGAGCGACTTCGCCGCCCCTGCTACCGGGCATCAGCGCGACGACCAGGCCATCCGCTGGCAATCCGAGCGCTTGCCGCGCCGCGGCACGATCGGCGCAAAGCGGAATGGCATCAGCCAGGGGATGACCGACGAAGCGAACAGGTACCTGGTGCTCGTCGTAGAACCTGGCCTCGAACGGAAACAGCGTGAGCATCAGATCGCAGGCGTCACGGATCTTCAGTACCCGCTTCTGACGCCAGGCCCAGACCGACGGACTGACGTAGTGCACGGTCTTGATTCCGGCGCCGCGCAGCTTGAGCTCAAGCCCGAGATTGAAGTCCGGTGCGTCGATGCCGATGAATACATCCGGCCGCTGCTGGATCAGCGTGTCCACCAGGCGTTTGCGGCGGGCCAGCAGCTCCGGCAAACGACCGAGCACTTCGACCAGGCCCATCACTGCCAGACGCTCGAGCGGAAAGTACGACTGCAACCCTTCGGCCTGCATGCGCGAGCCGCCGACCCCGATGAATTCGACATTCGCGTGCTGAGCCTTCAGCGCCTGCATCAGGCCCGCACCAAGGATGTCACCGGAGGACTCCCCGGCAACCAAGGCAACCCTGAGCGGCCGGTTCATCTCAGCGGGTGATGCCACGAGTTGAAGCCTGGATCGAGTCGCGGAAGATCGCAACCTCGGGGAATGCCGCTGCACTTTCGGCCAGCTCGGTGAGTGCGGCCTCCACGGTCAAACCCTTGCGGTAGACGACCTTGTAAGCGTTGCGCAGGGCGTGAACGGCTTCGGCGCTGAAACCACGACGACGCATGCCCTCGAAGTTCATGCTGCGCGCCTCAGCCGGATTGCCGAACACGGTGACAAACGCCGGTACATCCTTGCCGATCGCCGTGCCCATGCCGGAAAAACTATGGGCGCCGATATGGCAGAACTGATGCACCAGGGTGTAACCGGAGAGAATGGCCCAGTCGCCCACATGGACGTGACCGGCCAGCGCGGTGTTGTTGACCAGAATGCAATGATTGGCGATCACGCTGTCGTGGCCGATGTGAGCATAAGCCATGATCAGGTTGTGATCACCGAGGGTGGTTTCGGAGCGATCCTGCACGGTGCCGCGATGGATGGTGACACCCTCGCGAATCACGTTGTGATCGCCGATCACCAGGCGCGTCGGCTCACCCTTGTACTTCAGATCCGGCGTATCTTCGCCAACCGAGGAGAACTGATAGATGCGATTGTGCCGACCGATACGGGTCGGCCCTTTGATGACCACATGCGACGCGATCACCGTACCCTCGCCAATTTCGACGTCCGGACCAATGATCGACCATGGGCCGACCTGGACGTCATCCGCCAAGCGAGCCGCAGGGTCGATGATGGCGCGAGGGTCGATCAAACTCATATCTTCTGTTCCGCGCAGATGATTTCTGCCGAGCAGACCGGCTTGCCCTCGACGCTGGCACGACAATCGAACTTCCAGATGCCGCGTTTGGCGCTGATGAAGGAAGCTTCCAGGACCAACTGATCGCCCGGAACCACCGGCTGACGGAAGCGCAGCTTGTCAGAGCCGACGAAATAGTAAAGCGTGCCATCGGCTGGCTTGACGCCCATCATCTTGAAACCAAGCAGACCGGCCGCCTGCGCCATGGCTTCGATGATCAGCACGCCTGGCATGATCGGATGCTGTGGAAAATGTCCATTGAAGAACGGTTCGTTGATGGTCACGTTCTTGTAGGCACGAACGCGCTTGGCCTCGACGTCCATCTCCGTCACACGGTCCACCAGCAGGAACGGGTAGCGGTGAGGCAAATATTCGCGAATCTCGTTGATATCCATCATGTCAGGAAAGAGCCTGTAAAAAAGTATAGGGCCGCCTGCGCTGAAAGCCCGCGCGAGCACTGACAGGCATTAACCCCGAAAAAAAACCGGATCAGACGGTAAGCTCAGGCATCAGAAGCCGGATTCTGACCCTGAGTCACGGTAGCCAGGCTTTTCTCCAGCTGTTGCAGCCGGCGAGCCATGTCATCCAACTGACGAATACGCGCCGCACTCTTTCTCCAATCGGCAGCATTCTGCATCGCCGTGCCCGAGGAGTAGCTTCCGGGTTCCGTGATCGAGCGCGTGACCATCGTCATACCCGTCACGAACACGTTGTCGCACACTTCGATGTGCCCAACCATGCCGACGCCACCGGCGATCATGCAATTGCGTCCGATCTTGGTGCTACCGGAGATGCCGGCACAGCCAGCCATCGCCGTGTTGTCACCAATCTGCACGTTGTGCGCGATCATGATCTGATTATCTAGCTTCACGCCGTTGCCAATCAGCGTATCGGAAAGGGCGCCGCGGTCGATGGTGGTATTCGAGCCAATCTCCACATCATCCCCGATACGCACACCGCCGATTTGAGCGATCTTCTGCCAGGCACCTTTTTCCCTGGCGAAGCCGAACCCCTCACCACCGATCACGGCACCGGACTGGATCACCACGCGCTTACCGATCTGCACGTCGTGATAAAGCGTGACTCGCGGTGCGAGTCGCCCGCCAGCGCCGATTCGGCTACGGGCGCCGACGAATGACTGCGCACCGATCACCACATCCGCCTCGATGGTTGCGCCGGACTCGATCACCACATAGGGACCAATGCTGGCCGACGAATCTACATAAGCATCGGCAGCGACCACCGCCGTCGGGTGAATGCCGCTATTCGCTACCGGTCGAGTCTCGAACAAGTGCGACGCGCGCGCATAAGCCAGATAGGGGTCGCTAACGACAATTGCCGCGCCTTCGTAGCCTTCGGCATCAGCGGGAGCCAACAACACCGCGGCGGCCTGGGTGGTCGACAGGTACTTGCGATACTGAGCATTGGCAAGGAAGCTCAAATGCGCCGGGCCCGCCTCCTGCAGGGTAGCGAGCCCGCTAATAGTCTGGTCAGCATCGCCGCGCAGGGTGCCACCCAGTTCCTCGGCCAGCTGGCCGAGTGTATAGACTGCGCCTGCCATATCAGCGCAGCTGATTCATGCGCTCGATGACCTGGCGGGTGATATCGAACTGCGGTTTGACATCCACCACGGCACCACGCTCGAACACCAGGTCGTAGTTGCCCTTCTTGATGACTTCTTCGACAGCCTGGTCAAGCTTCGGCTTGAGCTGCTTGAGCATGTCCCGATCCGCCACAGCCTTTGCCTCGTTCAACTCCTTGGACTGGAACTGGAAGTCACGGGCCTTTTGCTTGAATTCGAGCTCCAGACGTTCACGCTCGGCCTGCTGCATCTTGTCGCCGTCCTTGACCAGGCGATCCTGAATACGCTTGGCGTCGCTTTCGAGTGTTTTCAGCTTGCTCAGTTGGGGGCCGAACTTCTTCTCCGCGTCGACCGCGTAACGTTTGGCCGCATCCGACTCAAGCAGCGCCATCTGATAGTTCATGACGGCGATCTTCATTTCGGCAAATGCTGGGGTCGCTACCAGCGCGGCAACGACGAGAAACAGTTGAGTCAACTTACGCACGGTAAACACCACTCCTGAAAGAAAGCACTGAGGCATCACGCCGCAATGTTAGAACGTTTGTCCCAGCGAGAACTGGAATACCTGAGTATCGGCCTCGTCCGGCTTGACCACCGGCATAGCCAGACTGAAGCTCAGCGGGCCCATTGCGGTAATCCAGGTCAGACCGACACCCACCGAGCTGGCCATATCGCCGAAGTCGATATCACTGCAATTACTCGACTCTGTTGGGCAATTGGTGTTGTACACATTACCTACGTCCCAGAACACCGAGGTACGCAGCGAGCGCTGATCCTTGACGAACGGCATGGGGAACAGCACTTCCAAGCCCCCCTGGATGAGTACGTTACCACCGAACGGCAGAGGATCCTGATCCGGGTCGGCGATGGTGCCTGGGCGCGACCCGTCACTCGGCGTGCTACGAGGGCCGAGGCTGCTATCCTCGAAGCCGCGTACCGAATTGAAGCCGCCGGCATAGTAATGCTCGTAGAACGGCAGGCTCGAGGTCGAGCCATAGGCGTCCCCGTAACCCAGGCGCGTATGCATGCGCAGGGTGTAATCCTTGCTCATCGGTACGAACAGCTGGCCGTTGTAGTCGAGTTTGTAGAAAGACAGGTCGCTGCCCGGAATAGTACTTTCGAATACCAGGCTCTGCGAATGGCCGCGAGTTGCGAGCACGCCGCGATTGAGGGTCGACTCGGACCAACCTGCAGATGCCTTGAAGTTGAGGAAGCTGTCGCCCTCCTCCTCCATGAAGTCGAAGATCTCGTCCACGGTATAACGGCCAGTATCAAGATCATCCTGCTGCACAGTCAGGCCGAATGACAGTCGAGACGTCTCGCTGATCGGGTAGCCGATGTTGATGCCGCCACCAAGGCTATCCACCGAATAACTGGAAACGTCGTAATCGAGCTCGTCGTAATCGGTGGTGCGATAGAAGGCGTTATACCCCAGGCTGACACCGTCTTCGGTCCAGTAGGGGTCGACGAAACCGAAGTTGTAACGCGTCTGGTATTCGCTGCGAGTCAAGCCCAGGGAGACCCGGTTACCGGTACCGAGGAAGTTGTTCTGGCTGATGGAGCCACCCAGAATCAGGCCTGCGTTTTGCGCAAAACCGATGCTGGCCATGATCGAACCGGACGGTTGCTCCTCGACGCTGTAGTTGACGTCGATCTGATCATCCGTACCTGGAACCTGTGGCGTTTCTACGTTCACTTCCTTGAAGAAGCCCAGGCGCTCGAGACGAGTCTTGGATTGGTCGATCAAATAGGTCGACGCCCACCCACCTTCCATCTGGCGCATCTCGCGACGCAGCACTTCATCTTCGGTCTTGGTATTCCCGCGGAAATTGACGCGATTGACGTACGCACGCTTACCCGGATCGACGACGAACGTGATCGACACCGTATTGTCTTCGTCGTGAGCTTCAGGAACACCGTTGACGTTGGCAAAGGTATAGCCTTCGTTACCCAAGCGCCGTGTAATCAGCTCGGAGGTCGTAGTCATCACCTTGCGCGAGAACACCTGACCTTCTTTTGCCAGCAACAGCGCCTCGATCTCTTCCTGCGGAACCTTGAGATCACCGCTCAGCTTGACGTCGCGCACGGTATAGCGCTCGCCTTCGTCGATGTTCACGGTGACATAGACGTGCTTCTTGTCTGGCGTGATGGATACCTGGGTCGAGGTGATATCCATGTTGATGTAACCGCGATCCAGGTAATACGAGCGCAGGCGTTCCAGGTCACCGGAGAGCTTTTCACGCGCGTACTTGTCGTCGTTGCGGAAGAACGACAGCCAGTTCGTGGTCTTCAGCTCGAACAGATCCACCAGATCTTCGTCCGCGAAGACAGAATTGCCCACGATATTGACGTGCTTGATCGCCGCCACCGAGCCTTCGTTGATCTTGATCTTCAACGCCACCCGATTACGCGGCTGCGAAATGACCTCGGTTTCGATGGTCGCCGAATAGCGCCCCTGGGCAACGTACTGGCGCTGCAGTTCATTACGTACACCCTCGAGCGTGGCCTGCTGAAAGATTTCCCCTTCGGCCAGACCGGACTGCTGCAAACCTGACAGCAGATCTTCGGTCTTGATCGCCTTGTTGCCTTCGATCTCGATGCCGGAAATAGATGGTCGCTCGACTACGCTGATGACCAGCACATCGCCATCCCGCCCCAGCTGAATATCCTGAAAGAAACCGGTTCGGAAGAGCGCACGAGTGGCATCGACGAGGCGATTGTCATCGGCGGGCTCACCCACGTTCAAAGGCAGAGCGCCGAATACGCTGCCGGCGGAAACCCGCTGCAGGCCATTGACCCGGATATCGGAAATAGTGAAGGACTCAGCGTGAACTTCGGCGATCATCAATGCGGAGATAACCGCAGGTAGCAGCAGACGTTTCATGAAGTCCTTTCTTATTCAAACCTGATAAATGAACCGGCGATTCGGCATGGCGACACTACGGATTCGGCATTACAGACGGCCAAGGTCATTGACCAGTGCAAGCAGCATCACCCCAACCACCAGGCTGATGCCGATCTGTACTCCCCATCCCTGTACCCGCTCCGACAGAGGACGTCCGCGGACCCACTCGACGAGATAGAAGAGCAGATGGCCGCCATCGAGCACCGGGATAGGCAATAGATTGAGAACCCCCAGACTAATGCTCAGATAGGCGAGGAAATTGAGGAAATCCCCTAGCCCCGACTGGGCAGAAGCGCCCGCCACTTTAGCAATGGTTATCGGACCGCTCAAGTTTTTTACCGAGAGCTCCCCGAAGAGCATTTTCTTCAGCGAATCGAGGGTCAGCAGGCTCATGGTCCAGGTGCGCCTTACGCCTTCGACCACCGCTTCAAGAGGACCGAAGCTGACTTCGCGCAGCATTTCCGCTGGCCATTCACCACCTTCGACACCCGCCCCCAGATAACCGCGGCGCGCATCGCCTTCGCCACGCGCGGCCAGCGTCAACGACACATCGAGTCGCTCACCGGCGCGCTCCACCTGCAGGGATACCGCCTCACCGGGCAGTACCTTGACTGCGTCGATCACCTGCTGCCAATCGTCCAGTGGCTGCTGATCCATACTCAACAGGCGGTCACCGAGACGAATACCTGCAGCCTGCGCCGGGCCTTCAGGGTCCAACTGAGCAACCACTGGGACAATCTGAGGGCGCCAGGGTCTGATTCCGAGCGAGGTGATCGGGTCCGGCTCCTCCACGCCTTTCAGCCAATTTTGCAACGGGATCTGCAAGTGCTGCTCGCCAGAACCGCCAAGCTCTCGCACCGTCATATCGAGCTGACCGCTCTCGCCCAGGCGCCGTACCAACTGTAGATTGACCTCGGACCAGCCGCTGACTGGCTTGCCATTGACCGCAACGATCTCCTGATCAACCGCCATCCCCGCCTGAGCAGCGAGACTGCCTGGCGCGACAGCACCGACAACAGGCCGCACCTGTTCGCTGCCAAGCATCGCCAGCAGCCAGAAGAACACCATAGCTAACAGGAAATTGGCCAACGGCCCGGCGGATACGATAGCGAAGCGCTGGCGGACGCTCTTGCGATTGAATGCACTGTCGAGCAAAGCGGGAGGCACGTCGCCCTCACGTTCGTCGAGCATCTTGACGTAACCGCCAAGCGGTATCGCAGCGATGACGAACTCGGTGCCCTGCCGGTCATGCCAGCGAAGCAGCGGACTACCGAAGCCAACGGAGAATCGCAGCACCTTCACGCCACAGCGACGGGCAACCCAGAAATGACCGAATTCGTGAAAGGTCACCAGCACCCCGAGCGCAACGAGGGTGCCGATGATCATGTAGAGCGCGCCCATATTTTCCTCCGGGAGTGGGTCTGTTGACGTTTCGCTGCAAGCCGCGAGGCCGGCAGACCCTATCGCCCGCGGCAGCTCAACCAGAGGCCGGCAGTTTCACGAGCCTGGTTGTCAGCTGCCAGTACATCTTCAAGGCAGACAGTCGGAACCGATGCCTCTCGATTCAACACGTCGTCGATGATACTCGCGATCTCGGTGAAGCGGATGCGTCGATTGAGAAAGGCGTCAACCGCCACTTCGTTCGCGGCATTGAGCATCGCCGGCGCCGTACCACCGGTCTCCGCGGCCAGGCGAGCAAGCCGCAGACAAGGGAAGCGCAGGTTGTCCGGCGCCTGGAAATCCAGTCGCCCAACCTGCAACAGATCCAGCGCCGACACACCGGAATCGATTCGCTCCGGCCATGCCAGCGCATGCGCAATCGGCGTACGCATGTCGGGATTGCCGAGTTGCGCGAGCACCGAACCATCCACGTAGTCCACCATAGAGTGGATAACGCTTTGCGGGTGAATCACCACCTCGACCTGATCTGGTCGCGCGTTGAACAACCAACAGGCCTCGATCAGCTCAAGCCCCTTGTTCATCATGCTGGCCGAATCCACGGAAATCTTGCGCCCCATCGACCAGTTGGGATGAGCGCAGGCCTGCTCCGGCGACACATCCGCCAGAAGCTGCGGCGCAATATCTCGAAACGGCCCGCCAGAAGCGGTGAGCAATATCCGCCGCACACCGACAGCACCAAGCCCACGGGCATAATCGGATGGCAAGCATTGAAAAATCGCGTTGTGTTCGCTATCGATCGGCAGCAACACCGCATCGCTATCGTGCAGTGCCTGCATGAACAACGCGCCGGACATCACCAACGCTTCCTTGTTCGCCAGCAACACTCGCTTGCCTGCCTGCACGGCGGCGAGAGTCGGCTTCAGCCCAGCGGCACCGACGATTGCAGCCATCACGACATCGACCTCGGGATGGCCCGCCACCTCGCTCAGACCGCCCTCGCCGCTAAGCACTCGGGTGGCAACGCCATCGGACTGCAACTGCCCCTGCAGCACGCCGGCTTGCGCTTCATCACCGACCACTGCGTAGCTCGGACGATGCTTGAGGCAGAGCGAACGCAGGTCGGCGAGCCGGCTGAAGCCGGTCAGCGCAAATACGCTATAGCGATCGGGATGACGAGCGATGACATCCAATGTGCTAAGTCCGATCGAACCGGTCGCCCCCAGCACGGTTATCTGTAGAGGTCGCGTCACAGCACGCCCCAGCCAGCAAGCCAAAGAAGCACCGCAAAGATCGGAATGGCCGCGGTAAGACTGTCTATGCGATCCATTACACCGCCATGCCCGGGCAGCAGCTGACTGCTGTCCTTGATGCCCGAGCTACGCTTGAACATGCTCTCGGTGAGGTCACCGATCACCGAGATCAACACCACCACCGCTGCACCCAGCAGCGCTAGCACCAGCTCTCGCACCGACCAGCCGCGGTAAATGCCGACCGCCAGCGTGATCAGCAGACTGGTCAACAGGCCACCTATCAGCCCCTCCCAGCTCTTGCCAGGACTGACCTGCGGTGCAAGCTTGCGCTTGCCGAACGTCTTGCCGGAGAAATACGCCCCGATATCCGCAGCCCAGACCAGAATCATCACGGCAAGGATCAACCAGTTACCCAATGGCCATTGCTTGAGCACGACCAGCGCCTGCCACGACGGAAGCAGAATCGCCAGACCGATCACCAGACTGCCAGCGGAGCCACCCCAGAGACGACTGCTCTGCGGATAGGTCAACACCAGATAGGTTGCTGCCGGCCACCAGAGCACGGCGAGCGCCAACAGCCAGGGGGCCAGTGCCGGAAGTTGATACAGCACGGCAAGCAGCACCACGACCAGCGCCGCATAAGCGATTCTCACCGGCTGGCCCGCGAATCCAGCCAACCGGGCCCACTCCCAGGCACCTAGCGCAACGACCAGCCCAATGAAGATGGCGAAAGCGAGTCCATGAAGGAGAAAGAACCCAATGATCGCGACGGGCAGAAGGATGGCGGCGGTGATGATGCGCTGCTTCAGCATTCGGCCTTGACCTCGCTTTCGACCTGTTCGCCCGTTTTGCCAAATCGCCGCTGTCGAGTGGCGAAATCGGCGAGCGCCTTGCGCATGGCAACGTGCTTGAAGTCGGGCCAATAAAGATCGGAAAAATACAGTTCCGCATAGGCGAGCTGCCAAAGCAGGAAATTGCTGATGCGCCGCTCACCGCCGGTGCGAATGCACAGATCGGGCAACGGCATGTCGCCGGTCGCCAGATAGCTCTGAAACAGAGCAGGCGTAATTTCCGCCGGATTCAGACGCCCGGACTGCGCCTCGGCAGCCAAGTGCTGAGCCGCCTGAAGAATGTCCCACTGCCCACCGTAATTGGCGGCAACCTGGAGGACGAAACGATGATTGGCGGAAGTCATCTCTTCCACCTCCAGCATCGCGGCCTGCAATTCGGGATGGAAACGGGCACGATCCCCGATGATGCGCAGGCGAATGCCGTTCTCATCGAGCTTGCGCGCCTCACGCCGCAACGCCGACAGGAACAGTTCCATCAGCGCACCGACTTCATCTGCCGGGCGCTGCCAGTTCTCGCTGGAGAACGCAAACAGTGTCAGCACCTCGACGCCGGAATCGGCGCAGACCTCAATCACGGCGCGAACCGCGTCGACACCGGCTTTATGCCCGGCCACACCGGGCAGCAAACGCCTCTTCGCCCAGCGATTGTTGCCATCCATGATGATCGCCACGTGACGGGGTACATTCCGCCCGGCGATCTGCCTGACCTTTTCCATGAACAACTCTACTTGCGCTAAAACACGCTGCGAACCAAAAGAAAAAGCTGCAAGCAACAGCTCTGGGGCATCTGCACTGTCGCATCACGAACCGGTCCCCCGATTCAGGACACGACAGCAGCGATTCGATGCCGGCCTTATACGGCCATCAGGTCGCCTTCTTTGGCTTCGAGGGCCTTGTCGATCTCGGCAACGTACTTGTCGGTTAGCTTCTGGACGTCATCCTGGCCACGACGTTCCTCGTCCTCACTGATTTCCTTTTCCTTGACCAGGTCCTTCAGCTGCGCGATCGCATCACGGCGGATGTTGCGCACTGCGACTCGGGCGTTCTCGGCCTCTGCGCGGGCCTGCTTGGTGTAGCCCTTACGGGTCTCCTCGGTCAGCGCGGGCATCGGCACACGAATCGTGGTGCCAGCGGTGGCCGGATTCAGACCCAGGTCCGAGGTCATGATCGCCTTCTCTACCGCCTGGATCATGCTCTTGTCGAACACTGTCAATGCCAGAGTGCGGGAGTCTTCGGCGATTACGTTGGCAACCTGACGCAGCGGAGTGTCGGAACCGTAATAGGAGACCATAACGCTATCGAGAATACTGGGATGCGCACGGCCGGTACGGATCTTGGCGAATGCATGGTCCAGCGATTCCAGGGTTTTCTTCATGCGCTCCTGCGCGTCTTGCTTGATCTCGTTGATCATTCTTTCGATTCCTCGATCAGGGTTCCTTCAGCGCCACCTAGCACGATGTTGAGCAGGGCGCCGGGCTTGTTCATGTTGAAGACCCGCAGCGGCATGTTGTGGTCACGGCACAGACAGATGGCTGTCAGATCCATCACGCCAAGCTTGCGATCCAGCACTTCGTCGTACGTGAGCTCGGCAAATTTCTCCGCATTCGGATCCTTGAACGGATCTGCGGTGTAAACACCATCGACCTTGGTGGCCTTGAGCACGACATCCGCCTGGATCTCGATCGCACGCAGACAGGCGGCCGAGTCGGTGGTGAAGAATGGATTGCCGGTACCGGCGGAGAAAATAACCACCTCGCCGGTCTTCAAATGACGCATCGCCTTGCGACGGTCATAGTGATCAGTCACGCCGACCATGGAAATGGCAGACATGACCAGCGCCGGGATGTTCGAACGCTCAAGCGCGTCGCGCATGGCCAGCGCGTTCATCACGGTGGCCAGCATACCCATATGGTCGCCGGTGACGCGATCCATACCGGCCGCCGAGAGCGCAGCACCGCGAAAGAGGTTGCCACCACCGATGACTAGTCCGACCTCGACGCCGATGCCCACCAACTGGCCGACTTCCAGAGCCATACGGTCAAGGACCTTGGGATCTATGCCAAAGTCTTCGGAGCCCATCAGGGCCTCGCCGCTCAATTTGAGCAGAATGCGTTTATAGCGAGGATTGCGTGCACTCATCTGCTGAGCCATTGGCGTGTTATCTCCTGCGGCGTGCTGTGATCAAGTCTGAATGACTCAGACCAAAAAATATCTGCGCTTTGACAGCTCAACCCGGGGTTGGTGCCAGGCGATGACTATATCGTGACAAAAAAACAATTCCGCTGCCCAATTCGACAAAGAGGCCGCGCGCGTGAGCGGGCAGCCTCTTTGCCAGAACCACCGAAGCGGCCTTATTTCTTGGTCGCAGCGACCTGAGCAGCAACTTCAGCAGCAAAGTCGACTTCGGCCTTCTCGATGCCCTCGCCTACTTCGTAGCGAACAAAGGATACGATTTCGGCACCAGCTTTCTTGGCGAGCTCACCAACCTTGATTTCCGGGTTCTTGACGAACGCCTGCTCAACCAGGCTGGCTTCGGCCAGGAACTTGTTGATACGGCCCTTGACCATGTTCTCTACGATGTTTTCCGGCTTGCCGGCGATCTTGTCGGCATTGAGCTGCAGGAAGATTTCCTTTTCCTTGGCAACCAGCTCTTCGGAAACATCAGCCGGGCTCAGAACCGCAGGATTGCTGGCAGCCACGTGCATGGCGATATCCTTGGCCAGCTCGGCATCGCCACCCTTCAGGGTGACCAGCACACCGATGCGGTGACCGTGCAGATAAGCACCAACCACTTCACCTTCCACTGCGGTCAGGCGACGGATGTTGACGTTCTCGCCGCACTTGGCGACCAGCGCTTCGCGCGCGGATTCACGAGAAGCGATCAGCGGGGCCACATCGGTCAGCTTCTGCTCGAAGGCCTCGTCCAGGCTTTCCTTGACGAATGCCTTAAAGTCATCCTGCAGAGCCAGGAAGTCAGTCTGCGAGTTGACTTCGATGATCAGACCACGGCCACCCTCGACGCGAACGGCGATCGAGCCCTCGGCAGCGATGTTGCCCGACTTCTTGGCGGCCTTGATGGCGCCCGAGGCACGCATGTCGTCAATCGCCTTTTCGATGTCACCACCAGCGGCGACCAGAGCCTTCTTGCACTCCATCATGCCCTGACCGGTACGCTCGCGCAGTTCTTTGACCAAGGCTGCAGTGATTTCTGCCATGTTGGGAATCCTCTCGATTTGGTTTCTAAACCACTCACCCAATACACGGGTGATCAATTCGCAAGAGACAAAAAGGGGGCCTAGCCCCCTTTTTGTTCATCGGGTGTCACGCTGCAGTGCGCCGCACTCAGCCCTGAGCCGCTTCGGAAGCAACTTCCTCGACGAACTCGTCAGCGCCACCGGCACCGTTCTGGCGACCGCGCAGAACAGCGTCAGCCATGGAGCCGAGGTAGAGTTGCACGGCACGGATGGCGTCATCATTACCGGGAATGATGTAGTCAACGCCTTCCGGGCTGCTGTTGGTATCGACGATGCCGATGACCGGGATACCCAGCTTGTTGGCTTCGGAGATAGCGATGCGCTCGTGATCGACGTCGACGACGAACATGGCGTCCGGCAGGCCGCCCATATCCTTGATACCACCCAGGCTGCGCTCGAGCTTCTCGAGATCACGGGTGCGCATCAGAGCTTCTTTCTTGGTCAGCTTCTCGAAAGTACCGTCCTGAGACTGCCCTTCCAGCTCACGCAGACGCTTGATGGAGGCGCGGATGGTCTTGTAGTTGGTCAGCATGCCACCCAACCAGCGATGATCGACGTACGGCGAGCCACAACGAGCAGCTTCTTCGCGAACGATCTTGCCGGCGGAACGCTTGGTGCCAACGAACAGAATCTTGTTCTTGCCTGCAGCCAGCTTCTCAACGAAACGCAGCGCGTCGTTGAACATCGGCAGGGTTTTTTCCAGATTGATGATATGGATCTTGTTGCGCGCGCCGAAAATGTATTTATCCATTTTCGGATTCCAGTAACGGGTCTGGTGGCCGAAGTGCACACCGGCCTTCAGCATATCGCGCATAGTGACTTGAGACATGATCAGTCCTCGAATAAGTCGGGTTAGGCCTCCACGCGTCCCGATATCCAACTCTTGCGAGCACCCAGGATACCGTGTCGACACGTGTGTGGGGTTAGGCCCGACGGGGTCTACCCCGCTGAGCGGCGCGTTTTATAGCACAACGACCATCGAGAGGCTACTGCTTTGAACTCTCCACAACAGGCTCAGCGGTGCAATCAGCCCTGACCTGCAGGCCGCAGGCGCTTTGGTTTATCATCGCGACTTTCCGTTATTGCCTTCGCCTGCGGGCATACAAGAGGTTTGCATGACTGTCACCATCAAGACGCCCGAAGATATCGAGAAGATGCGCATTGCCGGGCGCCTCGCCGCCGAAGTTCTCGAGATGATCGGCGAGCACGTCAAGCCAGGCGTCACCACCGAGGAACTCGACCGCCTTTGCCACGAGCATATCGTCAACGTTCAGCAGGCCATTCCCGCTCCGCTGAACTACAAGGGCTTTCCCAAATCGATCTGCACCTCGATCAACCACGTTGTCTGCCACGGCATCCCGAACGACAAGCCGCTGAAAGACGGCGACATCCTCAACATCGATATCACTGTGATCAAGGACGGCTATCACGGCGACACCAGCAAGATGTTCATGGTCGGCAAGGTGCCCGAGTGGGCCGATCGCCTCTGCCAGGTCACTCAGGAATGCCTCTATAAAGGCATCGAGCTGGTTCGCCCGGGCGCACGACTCGGGGACATCGGTGAAGTCATCCAGAAACATGCCGAGAAGAATGGGTTCTCCGTGGTCCGCGAATACTGTGGCCACGGCATCGGCAAGGTCTTCCATGAGGAGCCGCAGGTTCTGCATTACGGCCGAGCCGGCACCGGCATGGAGCTCAAGGAAGGCATGACCTTCACCATCGAGCCGATGATCAACCAGGGTCGCTCGGAAACCCGACTGCTTGGTGATGGCTGGACCGCGATCACCAAGGATCGCAAGCTGTCGGCGCAATGGGAACACACCATCCTGGTGACCGCCGACGGCTACGAGATCTTCACTCTGCGCAGCGACGACACCATCGCTCGCACCTCTGCCTGAGATTTCACAGCCGCAGCCCCCACGGGAGGACGTTCGCATGCCCCAGGTTGACCCGGAGCTGTTTGACCGCAGCCAGTTTCAGGCGGAGCTGGCTCTGAAGGCCAGCCCCATCGCTGCGTACAAGAAGGCCATACGCCAGGCGCGGCAGGTACTGGACGAGCGGTTCAAGGCAGGTCGGGACATCCGTCGCCTGATTCAGGATCGCGCCTGGTTCGTCGATCAGATTCTGCGCTCGGCCTGGGATCGCTTCGACTGGAACAATGGCGCAGATATCGCGCTCGTCGCCGTGGGTGGCTACGGCCGAGGTGAACTGCACCCCTACTCCGATATCGACCTGCTCATTCTGCTCGACGCCAACGACCAGGAAATCTTTCGCGACTCGATCGAGGGCTTTCTGACCCTGCTCTGGGATATCGGCCTGGAAGTCGGGCAGGCCGTGCGCTCCGTTGCCGAATGCGCCGACGAAGCGCGCGCTGATCTCACGGTCATCACCAACCTCATGGAAAGCCGGACGATCGCCGGCCCGGAGCGCCTGCGCCAGGCCATGCTGCGGGTCACCAGTACCCAACAGATGTGGCCTAGCAAGGAATTCTTCCTCGCCAAGCGCAACGAGCAGCGCGCACGACACGCCAAGTACAACAACACCGAGTACAACCTGGAGCCCAATGTAAAAGGCTCCCCCGGCGGCTTGCGCGACATCCAGACCATCCTCTGGATCGCCCGTCGCGAGTTCGGCACGCTCAATCTGCAGGCGATGGTCGATCAGGGCTTTCTTACCGAGGGTGAACACAGCCTGCTGACCTCCGCCCAGGAGTTTCTCTGGAAGGTGCGCTACGGCCTGCACATGCTTGCCGGTCGCGCCGAGGATCGCCTGCTGTTTGACCATCAGCGCAGTTTGGCCGCGCTGCTGGGCTATGAAGACAATGATGCCAAGCTGGCGATCGAGCGCTTCATGCAGAAGTACTACCGGATCGTCATGAGCATTGCCGAACTCAGCGATCTTGTCGGTCAGCACTTCGCCGAAGTGATTCTCTGGGAAGGCGAGTCAGGCCCGATCGTGCCGCTAAACAGCCGATTTCAGGTACGCGACGGCTACCTTGAGGTGAGCAACGCAGCTATCTTCAAACGCACCCCTTTCGCGATCCTGGAAACCTTCGTGCTGCTCGCCCAGCATCCCGACATCCAGGGAGTCCGCTCGGACACCATTCGCCTGCTCCGCGATCACCGCTACCTGATCGATGACATCTTTCGCCAGGATCTTCGCAACACCAGCCTGTTCATCGAGCTGTTCAAGTGCAAGGAAGGTATTCACCGCAACCTTCGCCGAATGAACCGCTACGGCATCCTGGGCCGCTATCTGCCGGAGTTCGGCCACATCGTCGGGCAGATGCAGCACGACCTGTTCCACATCTACACCGTCGACGCGCACACGCTCAATGTCATCAAGTACCTGCGCAAACTGACCAAGCCGGGCGTCGCCGAGAAGTACCCGCTGGCCAGCAAGCTGGTCGAAAGGCTGCCCAAACCAGAGCTGATCTACATTGCCGGGCTCTATCACGACATTGCCAAGGGCCGTGGCGGCGACCATTCGGAGCTCGGCGCGGTGGATGCCGAGCAATTCTGCAGTCGTCACAAGCTGCCGGCGTGGGATACCCGACTGGTGGTCTGGCTGGTGGAAAACCATCTGGTCATGTCCACCACAGCGCAGCGCAAGGATCTGTCCGACCCTCAGGTGATCAATGATTTCGCCCAACTGGTCGGCGACGAGACGCACCTGGACTATCTCTACGTCCTGACCGTGGCCGACATCAACGCCACCAACCCGACCCTGTGGAATTCCTGGCGTGCGAGCCTGCTGCGTCAGCTCTATACCGAAACCAAGCGAGCCCTGAAACGCGGGCTGGAAAACCCGCTGGGGCGCGAAGAGCAGATTCGCCAGACCCAACGTGCCGCGCTGGATGACTTGGTCCGCCAAGGTACCGATCCGGACGATGCTGAGCAGCTCTGGGCGCAGCTGGGGGACGACTATTTCCTCCGGCATACAGCCACCGATGTGGCCTGGCATACCGACGCGATCATCGAGCACCCTGCCAACGGTGGGCCGCTCGTCCTGATCAAGGAAACCACACAGCGCGAATTCGAAGGCGGCACGCAGATATTCATCTACGCACCGGACCAGCATGACTTCTTCGCCGTGACCGTGGCGGCCATGGATCAGCTCAACCTGAACATCCATGACGCACGCATTCTGACGTCGAGCAGCCAGTTCACGCTGGACACCTACATCGTGCTGGACGCCGACGGCAGCCCGATCGGCAATAATCCGAAGCGGATCGAGGAGATTCGCAGCGGCCTGATCGCCGCCCTGCGCAACCCGGACGACTACCTGACCATCATCCAGCGCCGTGTCCCACGGCAACTCAAGCACTTCGCCTTCCCGCCGCAGGTCACCATCCACAACGACACACAGCGGCCGCAGACCATTCTGGAAATCATTGCACCGGACCGGCCCGGGCTGTTGGCGCGGGTGGGCCAGCTGTTCCTCGATTTCGATCTATCGGTGCAGAACGCCAAGATCGCGACCTTGGGCGAACGCGTGGAGGACGTATTCTTCGTCACCGACGCAGACAACCAGCCGCTGTCCGACCCGCAGTTCTGCCTGCGCCTGCAACAGGCGCTCGTCAAGGAGCTGCAGCAGGAGAACGAACAGCAACCCTCACCGAGCAGCATCCTGATCTGAGATGGCCTCGCCTGCTCACCTACCTGGCGCCGCAAGACAGGTAGGAGGCAGGCTCAATCCCAGGGCTGACCCCGCGTTTGTTCGACAGCTGGCAGTTTCTGCTGCATTGCAGCCTTAGCCAGCATGTGCGCACTGACCGGCGCAGTGAGGAAGAGAAACAGCGTGATCAGCAGCTCGTGCAGGCTCAAGCCATCGTTCTGGCTGCTGAAGAAGATCATCGACGCAATCACGATACCGCCAACACCCAGCGTCGTCGCCTTGGTCGGGCCATGCAGGCGCGTGTAGAAATCCGGCAGCCGGTAGAGGCCGATCGCACCGATCAGCGCGAACAGACTGCCGATAATAAGGAACACGCTTACCAGCACTTCGATCCAGAATGGCATGTCGTTTCCCTCAATCAATGATGTCGCCGTGCAGCAGGTGCTTACCGACTGCCACGGTACTGACGAAACCCATCACGGCAATCAGCAGTGCAGCCTCGAAGAACAGGTCGGAGGCGAGCCAGATGCCGAACAGCACGATAAGCGCGAGCGCGTTGATGTACAGCGTATCGAGCGCGAGCACTCGGTCGGGCATGTCCGGCCCCTGGACCAGACGAACGACATTCAACACCGCCGCCAGCCCCAAAACGGCCATACAGAACGGAATCACGTAGGCGAGCATTCGAAGATCTCCAGCAGTGGCGCTTCATAGTTACGCTTGACGTCAGCGATTAGCGCATCGACATCAGGCACGTCCAGCGCATGCACCATCAGCATCTGGCGATCCTCACTCAGACAGGCTGACACCGTCCCAGGCGTCAGCGAGATGATGCTGGTCAGGGTGGACAGGACGAACTCGTTCTCGATGGCCATGGGCACCTCAATGAACGCAGGACGCAGGTTCTTCTTCGGTCCCAGCACCAGCTTGGCAACGTGCACATTGGCCACGACGATGTCGTAGAGCACCTTGAGCGAGAACACGCACAGCCGCAGCGGCTTGCGTATGCGCGGCACCTCGACGAGAAACCCCCGAACCAGAAGTGGAATCGCCCAACCAAGAAACAGACCGAGCAAGAACTGCCCGAAGCTCAGCCTGTTGTTGAGCAGCAGCCAGAGAATGGCCAGCATCAAGGTCAGGGCGGGATTAGGTAACCAGCGCGCTTTCATGCCGCACCTCCCTGAAGGATCTGCAGATAAGGCGCAACATCCAGCAGCTGCGCAGCAGTGGCCTGAACGAACGCCTGCAGCGGGCCGGCGGCGACAACCAGCATCACACTACCAAGCAGCAGGCCGACCGTCGCCAGAACCCGAATGGCATCGGCAGGCTGCCCCACCGCCTCGGCACTGGGACGCCAGAACACCAGGCTGCCGGCTCGGCTCAGTGAAATCAGCATGCCCAACCCCCCGACCAACACCACGGCCCACAGCGCGATAGCGTCTGCGCCAAGCTCGATGGCGCGCAGCAGCATCACCTTGCCGAGAAAGCCGGAGAACGGAGGCAAACCGGCCACGGAGATGGCGCCCATGAAGAACAGCGTGCCAAGCAGCAGCGGCTGACGCAGCGCAGGCGCCGAAATCAGATCGGTCCCCAGGTCTCCGCGCTGACGAGCTATCAGATCGGCGAGCAGGAACAAGCCGCCCGCAACCAGCGTGCTGTGGACCAGGTAATAAAGTGCCGCAGCAAGCCCTGCCTCGCTGCCGAGCGCAATACCCGCCAGAAGCGTGCCCACCGACACGACCACCAGATAGGCCAGCAGCACCTGCAGGCTGCGAGCGGCCAATGCGCCTATCACAGCCGCACCGAGCGTCAGCAGAGCTAGCGGCCAGAGCCAGACATCGACCATGCCGCTCAACTCGCCCGCTTCGCTGCCGAAGACAAGGGTGAACACACGAATGATCGCGTACAGACCGACCTTGGTCATGATCGCGAATAGCGCAGCGACCGGCGCGGTGGCTGATGCATAAGCCCGCGGCAACCAGAAGTACAGCGGCAGGATTGCGCCCTTGAGCGCGAACACCACCAGCAGCAGATACCCGGCGGCCGCCAGCAGCGGCGCATCGGCCGGATCGGCCGCGCTCACACGGGCAGCCATGTCGACCATGTTCAGGGTGCCCAGCAGCCCGTAGAGCATGCTCACGCCGATCAGAAACAGCGAGGAGCCGAGCAGATTCAGCACAACATAGTGCATACCCGAGCGCACCCTGCGCTGACCATGGCCGTGCAGCAGCAAGGCATACGAAGAGATCAACAGGATCTCGAAGAACACGAACAGGTTGAACAGGTCGCCGGTCAGGAAGGCACCATTGATGCCGAGCAGCTGGAACTGATAGAGGGCGTGAAAGTTGGGCCCGCGCTCATCATCACCACGGCAGGCATAAAGCGCTGCGAAACCAGCCAGCACCGCCGTCACCAGCAGCATCAGCGCGCTCAACCGGTCCAGCATGAGAATGATGCCGAATGGCGGCTGCCAGCTACCCAGCGCATAGATACGCAGCTGGCCATCATCGGCAAGCAGCACCAGCCAGATCGCAATCGGGACCAGGGTCCAGGTTGCCGCCAGTGAAAGCACGCGCTTGGTCGACTTGTTCGCGCGATGAGCGAACAGCAACAGCGCCCCCATGAACAACGGCAGCAGCAGCGGGAGAATCAACGCATGATTCATTTGCGCGGCTCCTCACCATCGACGTGATCGGTACGCAGCTCTCCGATGCTGCGCAACGCCAGCACCACCACGAAGGCGGTCATGGCGAAGCCGATGACAATGGCCGTAAGCACCAGCGCCTGCGGCAGCGGATCGCCATACTCCGCGCTCTTGCCTATCACCGCCGGAACGCCGGTCGCCAGCCGGCCCATGGAAAAGATGAACAGGTTGACCGCATAGGAAATCAGCGTCAGCCCCATCACCACCGGAAAGATCCGGGCACGCAGGAGCAGATAGACGCCACTGGCCGTCATGATTCCCAGCGTGATCGCGAACAGCGCTTCCACTACAGCACCTCCCTGTTGGAATCGTCCTGGCTGACCTGGCCGATGTTGGAAAGAATCAGCAATGTCGCGCCGACAACCACTAGATAAACCCCCAGATCGAAGAGCATTGCAGTCGCCAGCTCGAACTCTCCGACGAGAGGCAGATGGAAATACCCGAATGACGACGTCAGGAACGCGTAGCCGAACGCCCAGCTGCCCAGCCCCGTCAGCCCCGCAATAAGCAGGCCTGCGCCGCAGAGTGCGTGATAGCTGATCGGTTGCCGCGCCTGTGCCCAGCTCACGCCATGCGCGATGTATTGGAGAATCAGTGCCACCGCGGTGATGAGACCGGCAATGAATCCGCCACCCGGCAGGTTGTGCCCGCGCAGGAAGATGAAGGCGGAAATCAGCAGCGCCATCGGTAGCAGCGCGCGGGCAAGTGCATCCAGAACCATGGGGTGCCGGTCAACCGACCAGAGTCGCCCGCCATAGTCGCGAACCGGGTGCGGCAGGCGCAGGCCTTTGAGTAGCGCATAGATGCCTACGCCGGCGATCGCCAGCACTGCGATCTCGCCCAGGGTATCGAACCCACGGAAGTCCACCAGGATCACATTCACGACGTTCTTGCCGCCGCCGCCGGAAACACTGTTCTCGAGGAAGTACGACGCGATGCTGTCATAGGGCCGGGTCAGCACGGTGTAGGCAAGCAGCGCGACCATGGTGCCGCTGCCGCCCGCAAGAACGAAATCGCGGAAGGCACGCAGGCTGCTCGACTCGGCCGGCGTACGGTCGGGCATGAAGAACAGCGCGAGAATCAGCAGGATGATCGTCACCACCTCTACCGAAAGCTGGGTCAGCGCCAGATCCGGGGCGGAATAACGGGCAAACCCGAGCGCGACCATGAGACCAACGACACTGAGTACGATCAGCGCGGTCAGACGGCGGCGATGGAAAAGCACGGTCAGCAGCGAAGTCAGCGCCAGAATCGCCATGCCCAGCACGGTGATTCCATCAAGCGGCGTCAGCGCGACCGGTCCATGCAGCGTTTCCAACGGGGTCAACGCAAAAACCACGAGCACCAGCGTACTGAGCAGCATGAGGGCGATGTAGCGTTGCAGCGAGCCATTTTCCAGCAGACAGGTGAAGTGACGTGCAGCGAGGGTCAGTCCGCCCATCACCCGTTCGAACACCTCCAGCGAATCGACGGTGGGCAACCCTTCGTACCAGCGGAACGCCCACTTGCGCAGCGAGTAGATCATTATCCCGCCGATCAGCGCTGCAAAGCTCATGGCTAGCGGCAAGTTGAAGCCGTGCCAGATCGACAGGCTGTATTCAGGCACATTGCCATTCAGCGTTCCCGACACGGCCGCCGCCAACAATGGGCCTACGGTGAAAGCCGGTAGCATCCCCACCAGCAAGCAGAGCAACACGAGGATTTCCACCGGAATCTTCATGTAGCGGGCAGGTTCGTGTGGCGGGTACTTCGGCAGATCGATCGGCTCGCCGTTGAAGAACACGTCGTGAACGAAACGCAGCGAATAGGCGACCGAGAACGCACCGGCCAGCGTCGCTGCCGCAGGAATCGTCCAATAGAAGCTACCGAGCAGGTGCTGATCGAGCGTCTCGGCGAAGAACATCTCCTTGCTCAGGAAGCCATTGAGCAACGGCACGCCCGCCATCGCCAGCGACGCCACCATGGCGAGTGCCGCGGTATGCGGCATGTACTTCCACATGCCATTAATGCGGCGCATGTCGCGAGTGCCCGTCTCGTGATCGATGATCCCGGCGGCCATGAACAGCGAAGCCTTGAAGGTTGCGTGGTTGATGATGTGAAAGATCGCCGCCACCGCCGCAAGACGCGAATCCAGGCCGAAGAGCAAGGTAATCAGGCCCAGGTGGCTGATGGTGGAATAGGCCAGCAGGCCTTTCAGGTCGTGCTGGAACAGCGCCATCACCGCACCCAGCAGCAATGTCGCCAGCCCGGTGACGCTGACCATGTAGAACCACCACTCCGACTCGGCCAGCGCCGGATACAGCCGAGCGAGGAGGAAGACACCGGCCTTGACCATCGTCGCGGAATGCAGGAAGGCCGATACCGGCGTGGGCGCTGCCATTGCCTGTGGCAACCAGAAGTGAAAAGGGAACTGCGCGGACTTGGTGAACACACCGAGCAACACGAGAATCAAGGTCAGCGGGTACAGCGCATTGGCACGGATCAGATCGCCCGAAGCGAGCACGGTTGTGAGCTCGAAGCTGCCGACGATATGGCCAATCAGCAGAATCCCGGCGAGCAGAGCGAGGCCGCCCCCCCCGGTGATGGCGAGCGCCATGCGCGCGCCTTGGCGCGCATCGGCGCGGTGATTCCAGTAACCAATGAGTAGGAACGACGAAAGGCTCGTCAGCTCCCAGAACATCAGCATCAGCAGCAGATTCTCGGACAGCACCACGCCGAGCATGGCGCCCATGAACAACAGGAAGAAGCCGAAGAATCGCCCCATTGGGTCCTTCTTCGACAGGTAATAGCGTGCGTAGAGAATGACCAGGAGACCGATGCCGAGAATCAGCAGGGCGAAGAGGAAGCCCAATCCATCAAGGCGCAGGCTCAGGTTGAGTCCGAGCTGCGGCAACCACTCGTAATGGATGATTTCGGTTTGGCCGGCAAATACGTCGGCCCGTTTGGTCAGCAGCAGAATCAGCGCTGTCAGTGGCGCCAAGCCCGCGCCAAAGGCACAAGCGGAGCGACCAAACCGCTCCAGGAGCAAAGGCAGGAAGATGCCCAGAAATGGCAAAGCGATGATCAGCGCAAGCGCCATGAACGAGACCCCTTAAGCCACCTGAGCGGAGGCATTCTTATCCTTGCAGGCACAGCAACTGCCTGAAACAGCACATAAATGTGTGCCCGATTATCCATACCGATGATGCTGGCGTCATGGATTCATGTATTTCGAAAAACAAAAAGCGCTGTCACCGTTCCGTTTACGGAGCGGTGACAGCGCTCTGACCTCAGCCTCGGGCAGCTGCTATGAAGATCAGGGCGCCACGCGACTGGTACCACTGACGGTGAGGATGCGAACCCGTTGTCCGACCCGAAACACCTGATTGGGCTCCACGGCCTGCACATAGGCGCGCATGTTGCCATCATCCTCGCGCACGGTGATCTCGACACCCTGGGTACGGGTTATCCCCTCTTCTGCCGCGGCACCGAGCATGCCACCGGCAACCGCACCGATTACAGCGGCAACCGCGCTGCCACGACCGCCGCCGATGCCACTGCCGGCAACGCCACCAACCACTGCGCCAGCGCCGGTGCCGATGGGGGTCTTGGTTCCCTCGATCTTCACTGGACGCAGCGATTCGATGGTTCCGTAACGCACGGTCTGTACGGCTCGCGCCTCATCCCGAGAATAGGTATCTCCGGTCAGGCTGGAGGCGCACCCACCCAGAGCGAGCGTCAGAGCTGTAAAGGAAGCGACATAAATGGACCTACGCATTGCAATTCTCCTGCGGACAGCTGTTTCGTTCTGAACGGCGGCATGAGCAGTAGCGACAAAAAAGCGCTTGGCAACTTCTCCGTCCTGACTCAGCATTTACTACCTTCCTAGCATACCTATGCGAGTCGAACCTGGCGCACCGGTTCCTCTCGCCGAGACGATCCATGGATTACTTCATCATAGCCATCACCACCATAGCTGGCCTGGCTTTTCACGGCTGGCTGATCATGCGCTTCCGACTTTGGGCCGATCGGGACCTGGCGCTTTCAATCGCCGGCAGCGACCCAGACAAGCGCAGCTGGATGCTACAACGCCTCGCCGACGCGAAGAGTCAGAAGATCAAGCGGCGGGAACTACAAAGCTGGCTGGAGCAGCAGGTACAACACTACCCCGGCCTCTGATTCGGACACTTTCAGAAAATCAGACCCGAACAGACAAGCCACGCTTTCATGGTCTCTGGCCATCGGAAAGCACATCCCTAGCACCAGGTGATCGTTTGCTGGTCACAGAACGTTGCCAGCACGGCGCGAGAGCTTACCCGCTGGCGCTCCAGCAAAGCGCCGCTCTCCGGCACAAGAGGCTTGGAGCAACAGCGCCTGGACTAGTTTGTTGCTGGGAGACCATTCAGGGCGCCAAGCGCTCCCGCTGCCAGCTGTTTGCGATCAAACGATAGTCGAGACGATCATGCAGGCGGCTAGGCCGGCCCTGCCAGAACTCCATACGCTCCGGCAGCAGGCGATAACCACCCCAGTGCGGCGGACAATGGGGTGCCGTGTCGAGAAAGCGCTGCTCGGTTTCCGCCAGCAAACGCTCAAGTTCGGCGCGATCGCGAATCACCTGGCTCTGCGGCGATGCCCAGGCACCGAGCCGGCTACCCAAGGGGCGGACTTGAAAATAAGCATCCGACTCCTCCTGAGTAACCTTCTCCACCCGCCCCTCGATACGAACCTGACGCTCGAGTGTCGGCCAGAAGAAAGTCATGGCTGCATAGGGCGCAGCATTCAGTTGCTCACCCTTGGCGCTGTCGTAATTGGTGAAAAAGGTAAAGCCTCGATCATCCAGCGCCTTGAGAAGCAGGATGCGACAGTGAGGACGGCCGTCGGAGTCGACCGTAGCCAGGGACATCGCGTTAGGCTCCACCGGCGCCTGTTCGGTTTTCGTGGCCTCGGTGAACCACTGACGAAACAATCCGAACGGCTCGGCTGGTGCATTGGCCTCGCTGAGTCCGTCACGGGTGTAGTCACGGCGCATATCGGCCAGGGTCTGGATCATCGCGGGGCTCCTTGTAGTCGAATAAGCAGGCTTCAGCCTACCAGGCGGCCATTCGCCGGGCGACGGTGGTTGAACCCAGCCGGCCTGCATGAACTAGCTTATCCGCGTGCTCAGGCAACGCGCTTGATTCAAGGCAACCATGCCCAACGAAAACAGGCCCGCATGCGGGCCTGTCGATATCCAATGCCTGGCAGCGCTACTTGGCGACCTCGGCTTGCGCCACCTGAGTCGCGGCCTGCGCCGGCTGCTCGTACTTGGCGATCAATGCGAGCATCGTCGCCTGCGGCGCCAGTACCATCTCGACCCGACGGTTCAGAGCCCGGCCTTCCTTGCTGTCGTTGGCTGCACGCGGCATGTCGGAACCCAGGCCTCGAATGCGCAGGCGGTTATGCTTGAGGCCACTCAGGCGGAAAATGGCCGCCACGGCACCGGCACGCTCGCGACTTACGGTGCGATTGGTGTCCGCAGAGCCAGTGCTGTCGGCATGACCGAGTACGACTACGGCAGTCTTGTCGTCCTTCTCGACCAGCTTTGCAACACGGGTGATCGGCCCGAGGGTTACCGGCAGGAGCATGCCGGGACGATCCGGATTGAAGGACGAGTCCACCGGCGCTGTCACCACCAGCACGCTGTCACGGCGCTCCACCTCGAAACCACTGCCCACGAGCGCATCCTTCAACTGCGGCTCGTACTCATCGAGCCAGGCGTAATCCACCTTGACCGTAGCCGGGGCAGCGGCCTCGCTCGCTTTCTCGCTCTTCGAGCTGCAGCCGGCAACGACGATCATGCAGAAAATCAGGGAGACGCTCTTCAGCAGGTTCATGAGGCAGGTTCCGTCAACCAGAAGCGTTCTAGGAGGGTGCGACCAATCGAGGTGAGGCCACTATTGAGTTCGAGTTGAAATTGTGGACGCAAGCCCTTCTTTTGAAAAGCCTGCGAGGCCAGAAGTGACGAGTGGTTCAACGCAGGCATGCTGCAACGCTGCGCGCCAGCGATTGAGCACGCGGGTCCATCAGCACATAGGGGCCGAGGGTATTGGTCACGAAACCGAACCCCAGTTCACGCTCCGGATCGGCAAAACCAACACTGCCACCGGCACCAGGGTGACCGAACGCGTGCTCTCCCATGCCAAAGGTGGCATTGGCGACGTGCGGCTGATCCAACCAGCAGCCGAGGCCGAAACGCGTGGCCGCCAACAGAGTGCGGTCTTGTCCTGCGCTGTGCTCGCTGGTCATCTCGCGCAGCAGCGACTCATCCAGAAGTTTGCCCTGCAGCAACCCTGTATAGAAACCCGCCAACGAGCGGGCATTGCCATGGCCGTTGGCTGCCGGTTGCGCCATGCGTCGCCATTCCGGTTTGTTACCACTGCTCATGATGGATGGTGGATTGTTGAAGGCCCGGACACTTATTGACTCCGGCTCGCTCATCAAGGCCTTGAACAGGCGCTGCGCGGCAGCGTCACCGAAGTCGTTCTTGGTGCGCGTGAGATAAGCGACACGATGAGCCTCGGAGTCGCCGAGACCGATATGGAAGTCAAGCCCGAGCGGCACCGCCGTACGACGAACGATCGACTCCCCAGGCCCACAGCCATCGACACGACGCAGGAGCTCACCAACCAGCCAGCCGTAGGTCATCGCCGCGTAGCCCTGATCGGTGCCGGGCGTCCACCATGGCTCTTCGGCTGCTAGCGCGGCGGTCATGACGTCCCAGTCGTACAGCGCTTCGGCGGCTAGCGGTCTGCGAATCGCCGGCAATCCCGCCCGATGACAGAGCAGCTGACGCAGGGTGATCGTTTCCTTGCCATTGACTGCGAACTCCGGCCATATACGGCCGACGGGCTCATCCAGCTGCAGCTTGCCTTCCTCGACCAGCTGCAGCGCAGCAACCCCGGTGAAGGTCTTGGTGCAGGAGAACAGGTTGACCACCGTATCGCTGTGCCACACCTGCTCGCCCTGATTGTCGGCAACGCCGGCCCAGAGATCGACGACCGTCTCGCCGCCGATCTGCACGCAGAGTCCCGCGCCGCGCTGCTGGGTGCCATCGAACAGCGCGCCGAACGCATCGCGAACGGCCTCGAAACGAAGATCGAAATAGCCCTGAACCTGCACGCTGTCACCTCTCGCAATCAATTCTCGGGATTCTTGCAGCCGCCATTACGCAACAAAACCGCCAGACGAAGCGGTGATGGGGTGATATCGCGACCGGTTATCTCGCCTATCAACCAATCTCGCGACGGAACGGCGGAAGCGCATTGAGGATCGCCTTGCCATAGCGCTGCGTCACCACTCGCCGGTCGAGCAGCGTGATGGTTCCACGGTCCGCCTCGGTACGCAGCAGCCGCCCACAGGCCTGCACTAGCCGCAGAGAGGCATCTGGAACGGCGATCTCCATGAAGGGGTTGCCGCCGCGGGCCTCGATCCACTCTGCCAATGCGGCCTCGACCGGGTCATCGGGGACCGCAAACGGAATCTTCGCAATCACCACATGCTCGCAGTATGCCCCCGGCAGATCGACGCCTTCGGCAAAGCTGGCAAGCCCGAACAGCACACTGGACTCGCCATCGTCCACCCGCGCCTTGTGCTTGTTCAGGGTTTCCTGCTTGGACAGGTTGCCCTGGATCAGCACCCGCCGACGCCATTCACGCTCCAGGCCGTCGAACACGTCCTGCATCTGCTTGCGTGACGAGAACAGTACAAGCGTTCCCCGTGCACCTTCGACCAATCCCGGCAGTTCGCGGACGATGGCTGCCGTGTGTGCTGCAGCATCGCGCGGATCGGCCTTCAGATCGGGGACGCGCAGCACCCCGGCATCGGCATGATGAAAAGGACTCGGCACCACGGCGGTGACCGCAGCCTTGGGCAAGCCGGCCCGCATGCGGTAGCGGTCGAAACTGTTCAGCGCCGTGAGCGTCGCCGATGTCACCAGCGCACCAAAGGCGACATTCCAGAGATTGCGCCGCAATGTTTCCGCTGCAAGGATCGGGCTGGCATTGACCTCGATATCGAACAGCGCCCCGCCTTCCGCCAGGGTCAGCCAGCGCGCCATTGGCGGGCTATCCTCCGGGTCTTCGACGGTGAATGCGGTCCACAACTCCCAATTGTTCTGCGAACGCGTCAGCAGACTGCCGAACAGCGGGTACCACTCCTCGGCCTGATGGCTGGCGATTCCACCACCTGCTTCGCGGTCCATGGCCTCCTTGAGCAGTTCAGCGATCCGACTGAACAGGTCGGTCAGCTTGGAAAAACCCTTCTTCAGCTCGGTGCCCAGCTCGATCAGATGCTCCGGCACCACGCCACCGACGAAGCGGTGCCGCGGCCGCTCACGGCCCTCCATGTCCTCACCGGCCTTGAAATCGGCCAATTGCTCACAGGCGCTGAACATGAACTGCTGTTGGGTGCGCAGATCACGAGCCAGTTCTGGGATGCCCTCCACCAGCCGACCGAGCTCGCCCGGCAGCGGATGCTGGGCAAGCAGCTTGGTCAGGTTCTTTTCCACCTGCCCGAGCCAGTCAGCCGTGGAGCGCAACCGGGTGAAATGGGCGAAGTGACCGATGGCCTTGTCCGGCAGGTGATGCCCTTCGTCGAAGACGTAGATGGTGTCACGTGGATCGGGCAACACCGCACCGCCGCCAAGGGACAGGTCAGCCAGAACCATGTCGTGGTTGGTGACGATCACGTCGACCTTGGTCATGCCCTCGCGCGCCTTGTAGAACGCGCACTGCTGAAAGTTGGGGCAATGCCGGCCGGTGCATTGGCTGTGATCCGTGGTGAGCTGCGACCAGTCCGCATCGCCCAGCTCCTCCGGCCAGCTGTCGCGGTCGCCATCCCAGTGATTACCCGCCAACTTCTCGATCATGCCGGTGAAGAGCTTCTGGCTGCGCTCGTCGACCTCGATGCGGAAGCCTTCTTCCTCGAACAACTGGGCGGTCGCGCTCTGCGCCTGGCCCTCCTGCAGCAACAGATCCAGCTTTGACAGGCACAGGTAGCGCCCGCGGCCCTTGGCCAATGCGAAGCTGAAATTCAGTCCGCTGTTGCGCATCAGGTCCGGCAGATCCTTGTGCACGATCTGCTCCTGCAGGGCGACCGTTGCCGTGGCGATTACCAGCCGCTTGCCAGCCGCCTTGGCGGTGGGGATCGCCGCCAGACTGTAGGCGACGGTCTTGCCTGTACCGGTGCCCGCCTCGACCGCGACGACCGCGGGCTCGCTCTCGCGACGCCCTTCATCATCGGTCTTGATAGTGCCGAGCACCTTGGCGACCTCGGCGATCATCAGGCGCTGGCCATAGCGGGCCTTGAGCCCCTTGGCTTCGAGAAAACGGCTGTAGGCGCCCTGGATCTGGGACTTGAGTTCGGTGCTGAGCATGGGCGCGGAGCTGTATATATTTTCAGTACTTCAATGGGGCAGCTATGATAGCGCGCGTTCGCCCTGCCGCCACCGGAGATTTGCCCCATGACGTCATTTGCCCTGCTTTACACCCTGCATGTACTCGCCGCGACGGTCTGGGTGGGCGGAATGTTTTTCGCCTGGATGGTGCTGCGCCCGGCGGCGGTGGCGGTGCTGCAGGCACCGGAACGGTTGACCTTATGGGCAGATGTGTTCCGACGTTTTTTCGTCTGGGTGTGGGTGGCGGTGCTGGTATTGCCGCTAAGCGGCATCGGCATGTGGCACATGCGTTTCGGCCCGCTGGAAAGCGCGCCGCGCTACGTTCACATCATGGCCGGGCTGTATCTGGTGATGCTGGCGCTGTTTCTGCGTATCCAGCTACTGCAGTTGCCGGTCCTCAAGCGCGCGGTCGAGACCAAGCGGTGGCCGGACGGTGGTGCGGTGCTCGGGCAGATTCGCCGACTGGTGGGCATCAACCTCGTGCTTGGCCTGCTGGTGATCGCGCTGGCCAGCGTACGGCCGTCGTTCTGACAGCCGTAAAATAAAACAGCCGGACACTGGGCCCGGCTGGATCTGTTACCGCATTCGACTCAAGGGCGTGCTTCGACCTCAGCCTCTACGCGACGGTTGATAGCTCGGCCTTCTTCGGTTGCGTTATCGGCCACCGGGCGCGACTCACCGTAGCCAACCGCATTCACCCGATCGCCACCAACGCCATACTCGTCGACCAGCACTTTACGAACCGCATTGGCGCGGCGCTCGGAAAGGCGCTGATTGTAGGCATCGGTACCGACGGAGTCGGTGTGGCCTTCGAGCACGGTCGTGGTCTGGCCATATTCCTTCATGAAATCAGCCAGATTCTGGATGTCGCCATAGCTATCCTGCTTGACCACATCACGATCGAAGTCGAACTTGACGTCCAGTTCGACGCGCACCGGCTCTGCCGCAGGCTCCGGTTCCGGCTCGGACTGAGGCATCGGCTCGACCGTCTCGACGACGGCGACAGTTTCCTCTTCCATGCCGTTGGCCCAACAATAGGCTGCCGCGACACCACCACCGATCAGCGCACCCCAACCGGCATAGGAGCTGCTCTCGATGGCCCCCAGCGCGGCACCGCTCACGCCACCCACGGCCGCACATGTCGGCCAATCCTGTTTCTGCACGCCTGCACAACCAGCCAGGAACGTGGTCATGACAATAACGGGTACTGCTGTCCGTAATGTACTCATCGATCAAAACCTCCAGTGTGGACATTCAGCCAGAATCGCCACGTACGGGAATCCGGGCGGCTCCGGTTATTTTCAGACTAGGCCGACAAACGGCACAGCGCTAGTCTTCACCTTTGAAACGAGGATTCTCGATTGACTGAAAACCCTGTAGTGCACACGCCACAACAAGCGCTTGCGGCGATGCTTGAGCACTATGCCCCAAGCCGTCTATTGCACGTGGGGCGCAGTGATCAACCTGCTCTGGCTGCCTACGCCGAATGTCATCCGGAGTTTCAGCTAGACCGCGCCGATGCCGCGCCGCTATCAGAACAACTGGCCTCTCAGCGCTACGATTTGGCCCTGTTCGTCGACTGCCTGGAGCACATGCCCAAGCGTAACGGCCTGGAGCTGCTCGGCAGCGTTCGCAATCTGAATGCCAGCCGTATGGCGGTACTCGTGGATCTCGACGCATCCGAATGGCAGACCACAGACTTCTATGCATTAGCCCTGCAAGTCAGCGAGCGCTTCCAGCGCGACGGACAGACCTTGACGCTCTTCACCTACGACCTGCTCCAATACAAGCAGGTTCCGGACTGGCTGAATGCCAGGTTCTGGGCCAACCCGGAAAACTTCGGAAAGTACTGGTGGTGACATGAGCGAACAGCGCCCCTTCGCGCCTAACTGCCCTTGCGGCAGCGGCAATACGCTTGACCAGTGCTGCGGCCGTTATCACGCAGGCACACCGGCACCCAGCGCCGAACTGCTGATGCGCTCGCGCTATAGCGCCTACGTGCTGGGTCTGGTCGACTATCTGCAGGCCACCACGCTGCCGGTGCAACAGACGGCGCTGGACATGGACGGCATGCGCCGCTGGAGCCTGGACAGCACCTGGTTGGGGCTGGAAGTGAACGAGAGTGCAGTGCTCGGCGGCAAGCCTGAACATGCACGGGTGACCTTCACCGCCCGCTGGCACGACCAGGCGGGCGAGCATGTCCACCAGGAACGCTCGGCCTTCGTTCAATGCGACGGAAAATGGTATTTCATCGATCCGACGGTGCCACTCAGGGCCGGACGCAACGATCCCTGCCCATGCGGCAGCGGTTCGAAATTCAAGAAGTGCTGCGCCGCCTACGTCTGATGCCAGACCGCACCGGGATAGCCGCCGCGCGAGGCGGCGGCGTGGAGCGGATGCGCTACTTCTCGACGAATGCGCGTTCGATCAGGTAGTGCCCCGGATCGCCCATGCGCGGCGAGACGCTCAGACCGAAGCTGTCCAGCACCTGGCTGGTTTCGTCCAGCATGCTCGGGCTGCCGCAAATCATCGCGCGATCGTCCTGCGGATTGATCGGAGGCAGGCCGATGTCGCTGAACAGTTTGCCGCTGCGCATCAGCTCGGTCAGGCGGCCCTGATTCTCGAAAGGCTCGCGCGTCACAGTCGGGTAATAGATCAGTTTTTCCTTCACCGCCTCACCAAAGAACTCGTTCTGCGGCAGGTGCTCGGTGATGAATTCGCGATAGGCAACTTCGTTTGCGTAGCGAACACCATGCACCAGCACGACTTTTTCGAAGCGCTCGTAGGTTTCCGGGTCCTGGATGACACTCATGAATGGCGCCAGGCCCGTGCCGGTGCTGAGCAGGTAAAGATGCTTGCCAGGCAGCAGGTCGTCGAGCACCAATGTTCCGGTTGGCTTGCGGCTGACCATGATCTGGTCGCCTTCCTGCAGGTGCTGCAGTCGAGAAGTCAGCGGGCCGTTCTGCACCTTGATGCTGAAAAACTCCAGATACTCTTCGTAGTTGGGACTGGCGATACTGTAGGCGCGCATCAGCGGACGGCCCTCGACCTCTAGGCCGATCATGACGAACTGGCCGTTCTCGAAGCGCAAGCCTGCATTGCGGGTGGTCTTGAAGCTGAACAGCGTGTCGTTCCAATGGTGCACACTGAGAACGCGCTCTACGTTCAGATTGCTCATGCTACGAATTCCTCGTGGTGTCGCGACGGGCGTCGTTACGTGGCGCTAGTCTAGCGATGGCGTCTTTATTCGTTAACTGGATAATAAAGATATAGGTTATCGGTTATATAGATATGCATTTTACTCTCCGCCAGATCGAAGTGTTTGCCGCTGTCGCACGCCAGGAAAGCGTGTCGCGCGCAGCCGAGAGCCTCTCGTTGTCACAGTCCGCAACCAGTACGTCGCTGGCCGAACTGGAACGCCAGTCCGGCTGCCAGCTCTTCGACCGAGCCGGCAAAAGGCTCTGCTTGAACGCGCTCGGACAACAGCTGCTGCCGCAGGCAGTTGCCCTGCTCGATCAGGCACGCGCCATCGAGGATTTGCTCAACGGCAAGAGCGGCTTCGGCTCACTGGCGGTCGGTGCGACGCTGACGATCGGCAACTACCTCGCCACGTTGCTGATTGGCAGCTTCATGCAGCGCCACCCGGAATGCCGAGTGAAGCTGCACGTACACAACACTGCACACATCGTGCATCAGATCGCGCAACACGAACTTGATCTGGGTTTGATCGAAGGTGATTGCCAGCACCCGGACCTTGAGGTCCAGCCGTGGATCGAGGATGAGCTGGTGGTGTTCTGCGCGCCGCAGCACCCGCTGGCCGGGCGCGGCGAGGTGGGACTGGACGAGCTGACCAGAGAAGCGTGGATTCTCCGCGAGCAGGGCTCCGGCACGCGGATGACCTTCGAACAGGCTGTGCGACATCGGCCAGGCAAGCTGAACGTGCGGCTCGAGCTGGAGCACACCGAAGCGATCAAACGCGCGGTGGAGTCGGGACTGGGGATCGGCTGTATTTCTCGACTGGCGCTGCGTGACGCCTTTCGCCGTGGCAGCCTGGTACCGGTGGCGACGCCCGAGCTGGACCTGCGCCGCCAGTTCTACTTCATATGGCATTCGCACAAGTATCAGACCGCGGCCATGCTCGAGTTCGTCGAACAGTGCCGCGCCCTGACCTCAGGCGTGCGCCGCAGCGATGAAATCCAGCTGCCGCCGATCGCCTGAGGCCCGCATCCGGATCAGCTGGTTGGAATGGAACCCATCTGCTGCAGCAACAGGGCTGCCTGGGTGCGGGTACGCACGCCGAGCTTGCGGAAGATAGCGGTAACGTGAGCCTTGATGGTCGCTTCGGAAACGCTCAGTTCGTAGGCGATCTGCTTGTTCAACAGCCCGTCACAGACCATGGTCAGCACTCGGAACTGTTGCGGCGTCAGGCTGGCAAGCCCGGCGCTGGCGGCCTTGGCCTCATCGCTGACGTTGGCCACATCCTGGATGTTGCTAGGCCACCAGACATCACCATCCAAAACAGCACGTACCGCTTCCTGGATGGTTTCCAGAGAACTGGACTTGGGAATGAAACCGCTGGCACCGAACTCACGGGAGCGCGCAACGACCGCTGCGTCCTCCTGTGCCGAGATCATGACTACCGGTAGATGCGGATACTGCCCCCTCAGCAGTACCAGCCCCGAGAAACCATAGGCTCCAGGCATGTTCAGATCTAGCAGCACCAGATCCCAATCGGCGCCCTGATTTAGAAGGCTTTCCAGTTCGGCGATGCTGGCCGCTTCCACCAGACGTACGTTTTCCCCTAGCCCCATGGTGAGCGCCTGTTGCAGCGCGCTGCGGAAAAGCGGGTGATCATCGGCAATGATTATTTCGTAAGCAGCCATTGGCAGACCTGTAGTTTTTATTGGCGCTTTTTCATCGGCTTGAGCAGCCGATGCCGACAAGATGACGGCAGAAACCCCGAGACAACGCTCCGGGGATGGTCCGATGTGAAATTTTCGGCCGGCCAGACCGAATATCGGCCGCCCGCCACAACAAATCAAGCGGCGCAAGCATGCCCACCCATGAATAAGTGGTCAAGCGCGGCGCTTTGTAGCAAAGTCTGCGACTTTTCCCGACCGAGCCGAAACATGCGTAGCCAAGCCCTCCGCGCCGACTTCCTGATGCTGATCACCGCCATGATCTGGGGCACGGCCTTTGTCGCCCAACGCATCGGCATGGACAACATCGGCCCGTTTCTATTTACCGGCCTGCGCTTCGCCCTGGGCGCTCTCGCGCTGCTGCCACTGGTGATCTACCAGGGCCGCACCAAAGCCCGGCACGAACCCTTTCTGCAGCGTGGCCTGCTGCTCGGCGGCCTGAGCATGGGGCTTGCGCTGACCGTGGGAATCAACCTGCAGCAGGTGGGCCTGCTGTTTACCAGCGTGACCAACTCGGGATTCATCACTGGCCTGTACGTGATCGTGGTGCCACTGCTGGGACTGATCATTGGCCACAGGACAGGCCTCGGAACCTGGGTCGGCGCCTTTCTCGCCGTTGCCGGCATGGCGCTGCTGAGCATCGGCGAGGATTTCACCGTTGCCTCTGGTGACTGGATCCAGTTGGCCGGCGCCTTCGTCTGGGGCCTGCATGTGCTGCTGGTGAGCTTCTTCGTCAGCCGTCACGACGCGATTCGCCTGGCCTTCCTGCAGTTCGCCACCTGTGCCGTGGTGAGCCTGCTGCTGGCATTGATCTTTGAAGAGATTGAGCCGACCAGCATCTGGCTCGCCGGGCCGGCCCTCATCTACGGTGGATTGTTCGCCGTTGCGGTTGGCTACACGCTGCAGGTTGTTGCGCAGAAGCATGCGATCGCCTCCCATGCGGCGATCATCCTCTCACTGGAAGCGGTGTTCGCAGCCATCGCGGGCGCACTGTTCCTTGAGGAAAGCCTGACGCTGCGCGGCTACATGGGCTGCGTATTGATGTTCATCGGCATGCTCGCCGCACAACTCTGGCCGCGCAAAGCCGAGCCGCTAACCGCAGCCAGTCCTGCCAAGGCCTGACGGCCAATCGAGTTCAGCGCGCAGGCCTCAATGCCAGATGCGCGGCGTTCTGCAGGTCCGGCTGGCGATGATACTTGGCACCCAGATAGTGCTCGGTGAACACGTCGAGCAAGGCATCGAGCGTGTTCGCCGCGGCCGAATCTCCAGCCAGATCCAGACAGAGCGCTGCGACCTCGGCGGTGCACAGATGGTCACTGCGAGTCGACCGGCGCAGCCGGTAGCGCGACAGCACCTCGGGTCGCAGGCTCAGCACCGGCAGGCCATCCAGGTAGGGGCTCTTGCGAAACATCTTGCGCGCCTCGGTCCAGGTGGCATCGAGCAGTATGAACAGCGGGCGCTTAGCGTTATCCCGCTCAACTTGCTCGACCACCCGCCTCGACTCGGCGTATTCGCCCGGAAAGATCACCAGTGGCTGCCATTGCGGATCGGCCAGCAGAGCCAGCAATCGCGGGTCCACGCCCGTGCGCTGCCAGGTGAAGGCGAAGGTATCGCGCACCACATCGGCAATCAGCCAGCCCGTATTGCTCGGCTTGAGCGGCTCGATATCGTGCATCAGCAGGCAGACACCACAATCGCTTTCGATCGCCGGAAGCCAAGGGCAAAGGCAATGGCTGAATGGTACCCGGCAGCGCTCGCAGCGCGGCGCCCGGGAGCCGCGGGCAACGAAGGGTTTGAGGCTCTTGGCCAGGCGTTCGCTGCGCAGACGGGCTACGGCATGGGGCATGAATCGACTCGAGGGTGACGATGAAGCGCGGCAGTCTACCAGCGCCAGCGAGACTTCTGCCCAGCACCGTTAAATGAACCGCACCACAGGCAGCCGGTCGAAATAGCGCAGTCAAAAGGAGACCGCCATGTATCGTCTGACCACCCTGCTCGCTCTGAGCCTCGCCCTCCCCGTTGCCCACGCCGCCTCGCTGCAGGAGCAACAGCTGAATCAGCTGCTCGAGCAGGTCGCCCGCGAAAGCAGTGTCGGAACGCCCCGCGCGATCAACGAAGACATTCTTGACCAGGGCTACACCGTAGAAAACAACATGCTGGTAAACCATCTCAGCGTACAGCCGCGACATGCGGCGCAGATGCGCGATAACCCGGCCGATGTGCGCAGCCAGCTCGCTGTTAGCGTCTGTGGCAATGAAGGACTACGCAAGCTGATGAGCCAGGGCGCAGTCCTGCGTTATGACTTCAGCGAGTACCAGAGCAACAAGCCCATCGCCAGCGAGCGCTACAAGGCCTCGGACTGCGACCGCTAACAGGTGAACGCTGGCAGGCGCAGGCCACGGCCCGCCGTCCTGCCAGGTTTATGTATCAAGCGTCGCCCCGCAGTATCTGCGGATCACCCCTGCCGGCCACTGCGGCAGCCTCGTCCCTGGTAAGCAGCGCCGTGCGCGGCACGTTACGCAGGCGTGCGCAAGCCGCGAGCACGTTGGCCCAGCTGGCGCGGTTGGCGAACTGCATACCGAACTCATCCAGCGTGCCGCCGCGGTTGCGATAGCCGAGCGCCGAGCACTTGCGCGCGTCCGGCAGAATCGGCCACAGGTGACCGCGCGCCACTTCTGGCCGCATGTGCGTCAACAGCACGCGCATTTCCATCGCATCCGGGAACAACCGCTCCGCCACGCCTTCGCTGGCGCGCGCCCCGACTTCCCAATGATCGCGCGGACCGCGGAAGCGGCCCGGCTCCTGCAGATAGACAAGGCGATAAGCGCAGTCGGCCTCCTTGAGCCGCTTGGCCGCACGGAGCATCTCGCCCAGCTGATAGCTGCCGTTGGCAATCAGCAGCAATGCCTCGTTGCCCGGCTGCTCCTCGACCACGATGGCGCCGTCGCGCGCCAACTGCTCGGCCTGGGTCTGATCGAAGTAGCACGGCCGGTCGCGCTTGGGCATGACCAGACAGGCCAGCTCGCCACGCGCCTGGTATATCGATGGCAGTAGCGCCAGAGTGCTGTTGTGGTCAGCCGGAAACAGCACCCGGACCATGTCGTTCATCTCTCCGAGCAGCGCCTCGCAGAAGCTCGTGTCTTGGTGGGACTGCTGGTTCTTGCCGTTTTCCCAGGTGTGCGACGTCGCGATCAAGGGCCAGCCGAGCCAGCCTGCAGGCCTGCCAATCTCCTTTTGCTGCCGGGAAAAAATAATGCTCTGCCGCACCACGCCCAGCATCTTCACGCAGAAGGCTTCGTAGCTCGCCACCAGATTCAAGCCGCCCTGGTTGGCAAGGCAGGCGGATACCACCGCCTCCTCGTTGAGAGCGGTGATGATGGCGCCGTCCACGGCCTCCAGCTCGCTTTCCGGCTCGATGACGCGATGCTTGAGCGCCTTTAGCACGCCGCCCAAACGGTTGCTGGCCAGCTCGTCCGGATTACCCACCCGCGGCCGCAACGCGGGGTTGGCGGCCGTCAGCTCGACGAAGAAACGATCGACCGCTGCCATTGGTGAACAGGCGTCGTCGCGGTAGTTCAACTTCGGCATGGTCGGCGCAGGCGGGCGTCGCGAGGCGAGCGGATTGTCGCGCTCCAGCGTTCGACCCTGGCGACTGCGCGTGAACAGCTCCAGTGAAGCAGCCAGCTCCTGTTGCGGTACGAACAGACGCGCCGCGTGCTCGTTGAACAGGTCGCGTGACTGCTCATCGCGGCTCGGATTACCCGGCAATGGCAGGTTGTGCGCTGCGTTGCTGCCGGCACCATAGAAGCCGAAGCCTTTCACCGTCTCGGCGATGCCGTAGGGCATCGGCAGCGGATAGTTGAGAATGCCGCGCGCCTTCTCTTCCACGCGTCGCTCCAGGCGCAGCTCCATCTCCCACAGGGTGGTGACGAAAGCAGCAGGATCACGCCCATCGAACGGCATCGGGTCGAAGCCGCACTGACTCAAGTGCTGACGGAAATCCTCGAGCCCCTGCTCGGTGCCAAGCGCGGTACGCTGCTCGATTCGCCGTCCGTTGGCAATCATCACCGGCAGCGCGACGCCGCAATCTTCGGCACGCCACCAGCGCGGAATCCAGTCACTGCCGCGCTGCTCTTCCGCCGCGCCATCGGAGAGGAAGGCCACCAGCGTCTCGCCCGGCAGCGGCATGTGTGCGTATTGCAACTCGGCGAAACCGAGATAACCGCCCTCGGCAATGCCGCCGGCGGTGTGCGGATTGACATGGCTGCCCAGGGGCGCGAGCGGACTGCCGTCGGCGGCCTGGCCGTAACCGTAGAAATCCTGCAGCAGGCGATTCATGCCCGCCTCGCCGCCCGCATAGGCTTGCGCCTGCTCCGGATGCAGGTTGCCCGTCAGCAGGTTAAGCGCATCGACGGCCGCCACACAGTGGCCCTGCCCCATCAGCCAGGCGCGGGTGCGGCCAGTCAGCGCATTCAGGGCCAGGTAACCGGCATAGGCCGGCACCATGTTCAGCGCGCCGCCGGTATGCCCCTCGGGGTTCTGCTTGAAATCCTCGGCAGCCAACGGCGAACCGTCCAGATGCACCTGGCGCGCGTAGGTCATGTGCACCACCAGCCAGAGTCCGGCGCTGGCGACCCGGTCGACCGCCTGCAGCAGCCGGTAAACACTGGCCAGATCCGGCTGATGACCTGCCTGTACCAGCTGATGGGCCAACCGGAACACCGCCGCCTGGGTCTCCAGCGCGTGCTCGAACGGCCCGAAACCTACACGCCAGGTGGCGAACTCCGGTTCGGCTTGCGCGTGTTGATCCAGCTCGACAAGGCTGGGCAGTAGCTGACTCATGGGTTCACTCCGTTGGTAAGCGGGTTGTGCTGTAGTCTAGGCAGCGCTCGATTCGTTATCTCTGATATGTATCAAGTGGTCATGGCAACCGAGCGGGCAATGTGGACATCATCGTACAGACAGGAAGGCAACATGGCTTTGCTCAGTTTTCTAGGCGCCATTCAGCAGGTCACCGGCTCCTGCTATCTCATTGAGACCCACGACGGTGCAAGGGTTCTGCTCGAATGCGGCATGCACCAGGGCCGCCGGGAAGAAGCCGGCAGCGACCGCAGCACCTTCGCCTTCGACCCCAAGACACTCGATGCGGTGGTGCTGTCCCACGCGCATATCGACCACAGCGGCCTGCTGCCGCGCCTGGTCGCCCTCGGCTACCGCGGTGAGGTGCACTGCACCGATGCCACCGCGGAGCTGCTCGAACTGATGCTGCTGGATTCGGCGCAGATTCAGGAAAAGGATGCCGAGTGGGAAAACAAGTGGCGCGCACGGATCGGCAAACCGATGATCCAGCCGCTCTACACCCGCGTCGACGCCGAGCGCATGTTGAGCCAGCGCACTCCCCACGCCTATGGCGAGACGTTCGATGTCGCGCCAGGTGTCGCGGTGACCTTCCACGATGCCGGTCACATCCTCGGCTCCTCGATCGTGCAACTGGATGTGCACGACCATGGCAGAACACGGCGCGTGGTCTTCTCGGGCGACCTGGGCAACGACTGCTCGCCGCTGATGCATGCGCCGACCGTGCTCAAGGAAGCTGACGTGGTGCTCATGGAGTCCACCTATGGCGACCGCGACCACCGCAGCCACGAAGACACGATCGAGGAGCTGGCCGGCATCCTGCAACAGGCCCATCGCGATGGGGGCAACGTGCTGATGCCCTCCTTCGCCGTCGGACGTACGCAGGACCTGATCTACTATCTCGGGCGCTTCTACCGGGAAGGCCGCCTGCCGCAGCAAGCGGTATTCCTGGACAGCCCGATGGCCATCGGCGCCAACGCCATCTACTCGCACTACAAGGATCAGCTGGATCTCGACGGCATCGACAATGCCCTGAGCGGAGCCAGCGGCAAGCTTTACGCCGAGCGCTGGTTGCCGATCCTCCGATCCACGCCGACACCGGAAGAATCGATGGCGATCAACCGCTTCAAGAGCGGCGTGATCATTATCGCTGGCAGCGGCATGTGCACCGGCGGGCGCATTCTGCACCACTTCAAGCACAACCTCTGGCGCGAGGAGTGCCATCTGGTGATCCCTGGTTTCCAGGCACGCGGTACCCTCGGCCGTGCCATCGTCGACGGAGCGAAAAGCGTCAAGTTGCTGCACCAGCGCATCGCCGTGAATGCCAAGGTGCATACCCTCGGAGGGTTCTCCGCCCACGCCGGCCAGTCTCAGCTCATCGACTGGGTCAGCAACTTCGAAAGCCGTCCGGAGCTCTACCTGGTGCACGGCGAGCTGGAGAAGATGCAGGCGCTGCAGCAGACCATCCGTGAACGTCTCGACTGGGAAGCACGCATTCCGGAACCTGGCGACCGAATCGCCATCTGAACGCAGCCCGCCGAAGCCGCTTGCGGCTTCGGTCGCCTGCGCGCCACGCAACCGGCTTGAGCCGGCTGACCGCACCCTATAGCCTGAACGCGACGCTCATACATGGAGATGTTGTATGTCCTTTGATTCGGATGACTATCTGTCGCGGCATTTCAAGACCAGCGGCGCCGAGCTGGAAAGCAAGATCGATGAGCTGGCCGCCTTGGTCGTTCCGGAGAACAGTGCGAACCTGCCCCTATACCGGGAGATGCTGGTGACCGTCATGCGCATGGCTCAGGCCGACCGCAGCCGCTGGGATGCCAAAATCCTGCTGCAGACGATGCGCGAAATGGAGCACGCATTCAGCCGGCTCGACCAGTTCAAGCGGCGCCGCAAGGTCACGGTTTTCGGCTCAGCCCGTACGCCGGTCGAACATCCCCTGTATGCGCTGGCCCGTCAGTTGGGCTCCATCCTTGCGCATTACAACTTCATGGTCATCACCGGCGCCGGTGGCGGCATCATGGCCGCCGCTCACGAGGGCGCGGGGCGCGACAGCAGCCTCGGGCTGAACATCACGCTGCCTTTCGAGCAACACCCCAACCCGACAGTGGGTGGCACCGAGAACCTGTTGTCGTTCCATTTCTTCTTCGTGCGCAAACTGTTCTTCATCAAGGAAGCCGATGCGCTGGTGCTCTGCCCCGGTGGGTTCGGCACGCTGGACGAAGCACTGGAAGTGCTGACGCTGATCCAGACTGGCAAGAGTCCGCTGGTGCCGATCGTGCTGCTCGACGAACCCGGCGGCACCTACTGGAAGGATGCACTGCAGTTCATGCGCGGACAGCTGGAGGAGAATCGCTACATCCTGCCCAGCGACATGCGATTGATGCGCCTGGTGGACGATGCCGAGGAAGCAGCCAGGGAAATCGCCAACTTCTATCGCAACTTCCACTCGAGCCGCTGGCTGAAGGATCGTTTCGTTCTGCGCCTCAACCACGCACTGAACGACCAGGCGATGGAATACCTGAACGCGGAGTTCACCGATCTGTGTCTGAAAGGCGTATTCGAACAGCAGAACTGCTGTGAATCGGAACTGGACGAGCCCGAACTACAGCGCCTGCCGCGCTTGAGCTTCGTCTTCAACGGCCGCAACCACGGGCGCTTGAGGGAGCTGACGGACTACGTCAACGAACCGGCCAACTGGGCGCGGCCGCTGGCAAGCGAGGACTGATGGCCTTTGATGGCCTGGACTCCGGATATTGCGAGCGCTCGTAAGGCTAGTCGGCTTCAGCACCGACTGGTCTCCGACGCGCACAACCTGGCATAGAGCCCCGTTACCGCATCAATCCGCCGAGCTGTCGCCGCGCAACACTCGACTGATCAACTCCAGCGGATAACCGCGATAGCTGAGAAAGCGCCCCTGCTTCGCCCGCTCTTTGGCATCGGCAGGCAACCGTCCAGCGAACTTGCGTTGCCAGAGTTCGCGTAGCTGCTCACCCCAGTCAAAACCACTGTCACGCAATGCCTGCTCGATATCCGCTCTGACCAGCCCGCGCTGGGCCAATTCCTCGCGGATACGCAACGGCCCATAGCCGGCATTGGCCCGGCTTCTGACAAAGCTTTCGAGATATCGGGATTCGGAAAGCAGCCCCTGCTCGCATAGACGATCCAGGGCCTGCTCGATCAACTCAGGCGGGGCGCCACGCTGGCGCAGCTTGCGAGCCAGCTCGACGCGACCATGTTCGCGTCGAGCCAGCAGATCCATGGCCGTCCGCCGTACCGCGACGGGGTTATCGAGCACGGCAGCCATGGGGATCAGAAATCGGCGTCAGCCAGATCTTCGGTAACCGGGTTGGCCTTGGTGTTTGGCGCAACTACCAGCAACTTGTCGCGGATCTGTTGCTCGATCTCCTGACCGATCTCCGGATTGTCTTCCAGATACTTGGCGGCGTTGGCCTTGCCCTGGCCGATCTTGTTGCCCTTGTAGGCGTACCAGGCGCCGGACTTCTCCACCAGGCCCTGCTGCACGCCGAGATCGATGACCTCGCCATTGCGGTAGATGCCCTTGCCATAGAGGATCTGGAACTCAGCCTGACGGAAGGGCGGCGCCACCTTGTTCTTCACTACCTTGACGCGGGTTTCGCTGCCGACCACTTCGTCGCCTTCCTTGACCGCGCCGGTACGGCGAATGTCCAGACGAACCGAGGCGTAGAACTTCAGCGCGTTACCACCGGTGGTGGTTTCCGGGCTGCCGAACATCACGCCGATCTTCATGCGGATCTGGTTGATGAAGATGACCAGGCAATTGGCGTTCTTGATGTTGCCGGTGATCTTGCGCAGCGCCTGGGACATCAGACGGGCCTGGAGGGGAAGCAGTATTTGGAGGGGTTCAGGTAGGGTCGCTCTTACGAGGCCAACGCGCTGCAAAGCCATACTGTTCATGCCTTTCACCCTTGCGGAAGCCAAATCCCCATCTACGCTTCCTATCTGAACCAACTTCAGGTAGGAACGTGATGAGCGGGAAGCTGGAAAATTTCCTGAATGGTATCAAAACCTGCTGCCCGAAGGACATCCTGACCTGGGTGGAAAAGCATCCTCCAAAGCGTCGGGCGCCCTTCATCCGCGAATTTTTCATGATCGCTCACGACCTTGATCCGGAATGGCATCGGAACTCTGGGGTGATTACCAATGCATGTCGGACATTTCTCTTTCATCGCCGTAGTGCAATATCAAAAACCACAGGCAAGCCGGTCAAAGAAGTTACCGTAATCTCTGACTACACAGCAGTTAGTCATTACTTAAACAGGCTTCAAAAAGCCAAGAAACTGCCTAGTAATGCGCTGATCCCCCCAATCCCCAAATCGTCAGACGTATTCTCGGAAAAAGAATGCAATATCCTTGGTTATCTGACTTTGGAACATGCCGTTCAAGCAGCCTCCATGGAAATCGCTCTGAGCGAAATTGCGCAACAAATCGAAAAACATAGAGCTGTCATTCTCTCCAAATGCAAACATGTTGTTGCAGAAAGTTTTGCGCGTTATTTAAAAACCCCAGACATTATTCGCAGAAGCGATGTAATTGCTATTCGACTAACAAAGGACAACTTAGATCCTAACCTGAGAGGCTTTGGCACCGGCCAACATATTAGTTTTTTCTCACCTTCCCACCCAAATGGCTTCATTAACTCTGTTGCGTACCTAGCCACAGAACAAGACGGCCTTTTTACTCGCAAATCATTTCCTGGATCACATCACATTTATTCCTGGTCTTCAATGAAAATTAAATCATACTTGGGAATCACTGACGAATTTGCTGTTGCGGCGATGTGCATCATTATTGATGAGCTTGGAATTAACGTCATCGACTTGGCAAACGCCCAAGTAAAGAAAACGAAAGATGGGCAATTCGTCACCATCCGCGAGGATGGCGGGATCACCGTCACTACCCTTAAACCCCGGGCTAACAAATTAATTGAGCGCCATGCACCAAAAGCTTCGAACGAGATTAAAGTCGATGCAGAAAGTATAGACGCTAATACTACGCTATGGATGCTGTTACAAATGAGAACTCAGCACTCCAAGGCTTTGAACTCCAACTATCTTTTCGTCATGGATGGGCGGCGGCAAAAACTGAGTGCAACACCTGACCTTTCCGGTACGGTGCTGCCCCTATGTCTTATACCGAACTCAGCGTTGAAGAGCGCGCCACCATTCAAATCGGTCGTACCCAAGGCTTCAGCCTG
>NZ_JACXXG010000011.1 GCF_014764705.1 Stutzerimonas kunmingensis | reverse complement strand
TCAAGCGTGGCAACCCGCTGGATACCGACACCATGGTTGGCGCCCAGGCGTCCGAGCAGCAGTTCGACAAGATCCTTTCCTACATGGAGATCGCTCAGCAGGAAGGCGCACAGATCCTCACCGGCGGCGCCGCCGAGAAGCTCGAAGGCAGCTTGTCGACCGGCTACTACGTGCAGCCAACGCTGATCAAAGGCCACAACAAGATGCGCGTATTCCAGGAAGAGATCTTCGGGCCCGTGGTCGGTGTGGCGACCTTCAAGGACGAAGCCGAAGCCTTGGCCATCGCCAACGACACCGAGTTCGGCCTGGGTGCCGGCGTCTGGACGCGCGATATCAACCGCGCCTATCGCATGGGCCGTGGCATCAAGGCCGGTCGCGTCTGGACCAACTGCTACCACCTGTACCCGGCGCACGCCGCCTTCGGTGGCTACAAGAAGTCCGGCGTCGGCCGCGAAACCCACAAGATGATGCTCGACCACTATCAGCAGACCAAGAACCTGCTGATCAGCTACGACATCAATCCCTTGGGCTTCTTCTAAAGCAGAACACCGGGGCTGGCTTGTGTGCGTTCAGCCCCGGCGCATGAAACTCCGTGATTCCTTCTCCAGTGGTAGCGAGCTGCCGCCGAGGATGGGTCTCTGGCGCCTGGTAAAAACAATAAAAGGGCAAAGCAATGGATCAGATCGGCAATTACGTCCTCTACGTCATCATGTTCTGCGCGGTCCTTGGGGCCTTCGCAGCCATTCGCGATAGCGAAAAAGGCCTCGGCCGCGAGTTCATGGAGGGTATCCATGCCACGGGGCACATCTTCGTCCCGGCAGCCGGGATCATGGCCTCCATCCCTTACCTGACGGTATTGATCGAGAGCGTGTTCGGGCCGTTCTTCGATGCGCTGAACGCCGACCCGGCGCTGGCAGCGACGATGATCATCGCCTCGGACATGGGCGGCTACCACCTTGCCGCCGCGCTCACTGAAAGCAAGGAAGCGCTGATCATGGCGCTGATCACCGGCTTCATGGGCGGCGCGACCATCGTCTTCTCGATCCCCATGGGTCTGGCCATGCTCGACAAGCGTGACCACAAGTACATGGCGCTGGGCATCATGTCGGGTATCCTCAGTATCCCAGTCGGTGTGCTGATCGCCAGCGTCGTGCTGATGCTGAGCAACCCCGCGGTGCGCGAGGTGGTCGCCACCAACGGTGAGGCAACCTATCAGCTGGCAATGAGCCTTGGCGGCATCTTCGCCAACCTGTTGCCGATCATCGTCTTCGTGGTGGCGCTGGCAGCCGGTCTGCGCTTTCTGCCGGACCTGATGATCAAGGGCTTTATCGCCTTCGGACGCGGCCTTGATGCGATGATCAAACTGGTGCTGGTGTTCTCCATCGTCGAGTACTTCACGGGCTTCTTCACCGTGATCTTCGGCGGCTGGGGCTTCCACCCGATCATCGCCGATGCCGAGGATCAGACCCGCGCGCTGGAAACGGCCGGCTACATCGGGATCATGTTGGCCGGTGCCTTTCCAATGGTCTACCTGCTGCGCAAGTACCTCGGTGGGCCGCTGGAAGCGCTCGGCGGCAGGGTCGGCCTGAGCGCCGTTGGCAGCGCCGGCATGCTGGCGACCATCGCCAATATCCTCGCGATGTTTCGTCTGGTGCGCTTCATGCCGCCGAAAGACAAGGTGATCAACATCGCCTTCGGCGTGTGCGCGGCCTTCCTGTTGGGCGATCACCTGTCGTTCACCGCCAACTTCCAGCCGACCATCATCCTGCCGGTGCTGATCGGCAAGATCCTCGCCGGCTTCACTGCCGTGGGGCTTGCCTACTGGCTTTCGGTACCCAAGGCGCTGCAGCTGGAGCAGCAGGATCGCGCCGCCGGCATCATCGATGCGGATGAATATCCGGGCTCATCGCTACACGACGGCTCTCTGCCGATCCCGAAAGCCGCCGCCCACGCCTGAACCCCGACGACCCCTAAAGCGGGCCACTGCTGCCGCAAGAGGCTTAACGCCCTCATCGGCAGCGTGCTCGCCGGGTCGCCGTTCACCCTGAAAACAGGAGCCCGACCATGGCAACCTATTCCCACAGCATCGGTGGCCAGACCTGGCGTTTCGACAGCTTGCGCGAGGTGCTGGCCAAGGCCAGTCCGCTGCGTTCTGGCGACTGCCTGGCGGGCGTCGCTGCAACCAGCGACGCCGAACGCGCGGCAGCGCAGATGACCCTCGCCGATGTGCCGCTCAAGCAGTTTCTGCTCGAAGCGGTGATTCCCTATGAACGCGACGAAGTCACCCGACTGATCATCGACAGCCATGATGGCAGCGCTTTCGCCCCGGTCAGCCACCTGACCGTAGGCGGTCTGCGCGACTGGCTGCTGGGCGATCATGCCGACGAGGCCAGCCTGCGCGCCCTGGCCCCCGGCCTGACGCCAGAGATGGCGGCGGCGGTGTCGAAGATCATGCGTGTCCAGGACCTGATATTGGTTGCGCAGAAAATTCGCGTGGTCACCCGCTTTCGCAACACGATGGGCCTGCGCGGCCACATGTCCACCCGCCTGCAACCCAACCATCCCACCGATGATCCTGCCGGCATCGCCGCCAGCACGCTCGATGGCCTGCTCTACGGCAACGGTGATGCGATGATCGGCATCAACCCGGCCACCGACAGCATGGGCTCGATCTGCACCCTGTTGGAGATGCTCGATGCCGTCATCCAGCGCTACGAAATACCCACCCAGTCATGCGTGCTGACCCACGTTACGAGCTCCATCGCGGCCATTGAACGTGGCGCGCCGCTGGACTTGGTGTTCCAGTCCATCGCAGGCACCGAGGCGGCCAACGCCAGCTTCGGTATCAGCCTCAAGGTACTCCAGGAAGGATACGAGGCCGGCCTGAGTCTCAAGCGCGGCACCCTCGGCAACAACCTGATGTATTTCGAGACGGGGCAGGGGAGCGCGCTGTCGGCCAACGCCCATCACGATGTCGATCAGCAGACCTGCGAGGCCCGCGCCTATGCGGTGGCGCGTCATTTCAATCCCTTCCTGGTCAACACCGTGGTTGGCTTCATCGGCCCGGAATACCTCTACAACGGCAAGCAGATCATCCGCGCCGGTCTGGAGGACCACTTCTGCGGCAAGCTGCTCGGCGTGCCCATGGGCTGCGACATCTGTTACACCAACCACGCCGAAGCCGACCAGGACGACATGGACATGCTGCTGACGCTGCTCGGCGCTGCCGGCATCAACTTCATCATGGGCATTCCTGGGTCGGACGACGTGATGCTCAACTACCAGACCACCTCCTTTCACGACGCACTCTACGCGCGCAAGGTGCTCGGTCTGCGCGCGGCACCGGAGTTCGAGCAATGGCTGGCGCACATGGGCATCTTCCAGCAGCGCGACGGCCAACTGCGCCTGGGTAACGAGCTGCCATCCGCCTTCCGTCAGGCCCTGGCACAACTTTCCTGATTTCGCTCACTCATGCAGAGGTACGTATGACCGATGACACCCCTGCCACAGAGAACCCGTGGCAACAGTTGCGCCAGCTGACCCCCGCGCGCATCGCGCTGGGCCGTGCCGGCATCAGCCTGCCGACCGGAGCCCAGCTCGATTTCCAGTTCGCCCATGCCCAGGCCCGAGACGCTGTGCACCTGCCATTCGACCACGCAGCCCTGCGTGAAGAACTGCACGCCCGGGGGCATGGCACGCTGCTGCTGCACAGTGCGGCCAGTGACCGCCACACCTACCTGCAGCGTCCTGATCTCGGCCGGCGTTTGGACGACGCGTCCGCTGCGCTGCTGGATGATCACGTCAAGGAACACGGGGGCGGCCATGACCTGGCCATCGTCATCGCCGACGGTTTGTCATCCCTTGCCGTCAGCCGCCACAGCCTGCCTTTTTTAACGCGCGTGCTCGAACAGGTGACCGCCGAAGGCTGGTCGCTGGCGCCGATCACCCTCGTTGAGCAGGGCCGCGTGGCGGTGGCCGACGAAGTGGGCGAGCGGCTGGGGGCGAAGATGACGGTGATCCTGATCGGCGAACGGCCCGGGCTCAGCTCGCCGGACAGCCTTGGCCTGTACTTCACTTGGGCCCCACGCGTTGGCCTCAACGATGCATACCGCAACTGCATCTCCAATGTCCGTCTGGAGGGTCTGAGCTACGGCATGGCCGCCTTCCGCCTGATGTACCTGATGCGCGAAGCCTGCCGACGGCAACTGTCCGGTGTCGATCTCAAGGACGAAGCCCAGGTGCCTACGCTGGATAAACAAGGGCCCGGCAACTTCCTGCTGCCAGACCTGGCCTGAAAGAGGATTCAGCTATAGGTTGCGAGAAAGGAAGAGTGCCGTGCTCGGTGCAACGGGATGCCCGTACTTAACTGCTGCTACGTAAATCCGTACAAGCGTATGTCCTGAAGCACCAGCACGCGGTCGGCGCCATCGTCGATGCCCTAGAGGAAGTGAAGCTCCCGAGCGAGAAGACTGATGGGAGAAATGATGGCTACTATTGCTAAGATGCTCTCGGAAGAGGGCCACCCGAGAACTGGAAGAGCAGATTCCGCGAAAGGCTTCGATGGCGACGAGACAGGCTTACCAGAGAGCCAAATCGTCCGGCCAAACGGTGGTGGTGTCGCGCGACGGCATGATCATCGCTGAGCTGGCCGACCGCACGGAGCGGATCTTGGGCCTGTGTAAGCCGCGCCGCAAAGTGAAAGCCGGAATTGCACATCTGCTCGGTGGAGAGGCTCCAAAGGATGCCGGTGCCTAGGCTGCGCGTCTTCGCAGGACCGAAAGGATCCGGCAAAAGCACCATCAATCGCATCCTTGCGCCGGAGTTGATCTACGCCCACGTCAACGCGGACGACCTGGAGCGAAAAGTGAACGACCGTGGGGCAATCGATTTGACGCCGTTCAAGATCGACTGCTCACAGGATGTGTTCAGGACCTTTTTCTCCCAGCATCCCTCGAAGATAAACCGTGATGCCCACGGCACTGAAAGTGACCGCTACCCTACCTGCAGCGCCCTGCCTTCGACTCCAGTCTTCAAGTCAACGAGTTGCACTCTGCCGCCCAGCCACTTGCAACGAGCGAAGCAGGTCCCGCTTCTTCGCGCGATGCTCCCGCATGCGGAGCAGCACGTCATTTAGGGTCGTCACCGCCTTAAGAATGTAAGGCCCCTTGTTGAGCATCACGCACTCGGCACGAACGCTCATGGCTGCATCGGTAATTTCGGAGCGCGCCGGGGCACCCTTCTTAGCCAGGCTTTCAAGCACCTGGGTTGCCCATATCACCGGTACGTGGGCTGCCTCACACAGGCACAGTATCTCTTCCTGGATTTCGGCCAAACGTTCGAAGCCGGTCTCTACGGCCAGGTCGCCCCGGGCGATCATGACGCCAAATCGCGGCAATCGCATCCCGGCGAGCAGCATCGTGGGCAGGTTTTCGAACCCGGCACGGGTCTCAATTTTCAGCACGACTCCAAGATGTGTTGCGTCCAGCCGTTCCAAATGATCGAGCAATTCAATCACGTCTTCGGCGCTGTTGGCGAAGGACATCTGAACGATATCGGCGTGTTTCGCCGCAAACGCCAATGTTTCAATATCGTCCTCGGTCGGTGCTCGGACTGGGAGGGCGTTGTCTGGGAAGTTGATGCCCTTGTCACTTGCCAGCTTGGCGCAGCCGCTTGCATGTGCGACTTGGGTGACACGCAAGATCAGCGCCTCGGCCGACGCTTTCTCCACCCGCGCTCCGATTTTGCCATCGTCGAACCAAACAGGGTCGCCCGCTGCGACCGCCGCCAATACGTGCGGTAGTGTGCAGCCTATCCTTGCGGTCTCGGCATTGTCGTTGCTCGGTGGATCGATAGGTTGGTCGTCAGCGGTCAGCGCCAACAGGTCGCCAACCCGCAGGGTCAAATGCTGCTCGCGTGGCGGCAAGCCTGTAATGTGCATTCGCCCATGAGTCTTGCCTGCCCGACGCTGCTTGATTTGCATGCCGTCTGTGACGTACGCCGTTTTCTTCAGCTCCGCCAGGCACCCCTCCTCATCAGACGCAATGACCTTCAACTTTCGTTTCGAGCCTCGCGCATCGCGTAACCTAAGCGTATCGCCAGCACGGACAGCCAGCGCTTTATCGCTTGTAACCATCAAGCATGGGTCGGTATCGGACTCGTTTATGGCTGCCGTCGCCCAGGTAATACGAACGCGGGCGGGGCTGATGACTTGCCCATAACAATCACGCTTGGCCCGTACCTTCTTCACACCTGGCGCCTTTGCGATGGGGCCCGTGCGTAACTTGGGCCCGGCGAGATCGAGGGCTACCTTGCATTCACGCCCAAGCGCTTTCTCCGTCGCACGAACATGCGCGATCATCGCACGCCAGCTGTCTGGGTCATCGTGTGCGCAGTTGATGCGCGCGCAATCCATGCCTTCCTTGATCAGCGCGTCGATGAGGTCGCGGTTGTGCGCCGCTTCAGAGGGGAGGGTGACCATGATTCGAACCTGGCGTGCGCTATGGGACCTTCCAAACAGCGCATCGGTGTGAGCCGCCAATAGGTGCCCACCCTCGTTCAGACCAAGTTCAGGGGCAGTGGGCACTTGGGTGTTCGGCTCTTCGAGCCGCTGCAAAATGCCCATCACCGACGTCACTGCTGCGAGTATTGCCGCCTCAGCGCGGCCCAAGGACGACAAGCCGATCTCGGCAAGCTGCGCTTGTAGCTCGCGCAAGTCATGGCGACGAAGACATAGGTACTGCAGCAGGTTCTCGGCGCTTTGCCTGTAACACTCATGAACCTGGATGTTTTTCAGCGATGCCAGGCAGGCGTCGCTCGTCATCTCGTTCCGTAGCCGCTCGAGTTGCACGCGTAAGGGATCGAACTCCAGGGCCGCAGCGGGACGGGCCGGTGCCTTTTTTGACATCAAAATCTCCAGAGAGCGTGCGGTCGGAGCGGCCGCTAACGGTAGTGAAACTGACCAAGTGTAGGGTGTAGCTGTTTCATGACAGCCGACCAATGGAGCGCTCTGAAAAGCTCTACGCGAGGGAAAGCCTTGTTCCCACAGGCGTTTCTGGTCACAGCTCGGGACCGCTTATGTCCGGGCGCAGCCAGTGACCATTGCGAGAAAGGGGGTGCCATCAGGTTAATACCTAGCTAACCTGGGACAAGCAGAGCCACACGCAGCAGTGCCCAGGCTATCAGCCGCCCGGTCAGCGAACTGCTGAACGAAGCGGCGCGCCTCCGCTGGTTGGAAAACACATGCATAGCCTGCCCGCGCGTCATCGAAGCAATCAGCGAGGGGACGGGACTGGCTGGTCTTGGGTGAGGTGCCGGGAGAAAACCTGTCGTCATCACCACACGGACCCGGGAAGAAGGTCGCGATAATTGCCGATGTACTGCGCACGCTCCATGCGCTCGATCTGTCGACTTGCCCGTCTGATCATCGTGCAGATCACAGAATTCGCCGTGCGCTAGCCCGAATGGATGCGGCGCTCGTCGATGATGACCATCACGGCCTTTCCTCGAACGAGTTATTCGCCCGGCTTCGGCAGCAAAGGCCTGCGGTCGAGGAACTGGTAGTCACTCATGGCGATGCGTGCCTGGCCAACTTCATGGTCGATAAGAGGCGCTTCTCGGGCTTGATCGATTGCCGCCGATGGGGTGTTGCAGACCGGTATCAGGATCTGACGCTGACCTGCCGCGATGTCGCCGAGGAACTGGGAGAAGAATGGATTTCGGTGTTTTTGGACTGTTATGGGATCGAAGTTCTTTGATCCAGCCTGTGCATATTTCTATCGGCTGCTCGGCGAGTTTTTCTAACAAGGGAGGTGAGGCTTCACTTGCACCCGTCGCTCGAGATCGACGGGTCCGACGAGCTAGGAAGCTGCATCGGTCGACGCCCACTGTCAGCGCTCGTGAAACGCCAGCCTTCATTGACGTGCTGCGCGCCGCTCTCAAGCAGAGCCGACATGGGTCGGTGCACGGGCCTAAAAAAAGCGGCGCATGCTGTCGGGAGTCCGATGAGCTAGGTTTGTCTACTTACCCATATCAACAGGGCCTTTCGCATTTGCCAAATAGCGCGTCTAGCTCCGCTCCAGAGGCCGCTTTGGCAAAACCATCGAACCGGCCATGCTCGGCGATGGACCGTGCCGCCTGCAGAAAACCGGCCCATGCCGCTCGGGCCAAGGCGCCGCCGACGCTGATGCGCCTGACGCCGAGGTTTGTGAGGTCCTGAACGGTCAGGTCACTGTTCCAGCCAATCAATACATTGACCGGCTTTGGCGATACTGCCTCGACGACGGCGCTGATCTGCTCGCGGGTTCTCAGGCCTGGTGCATACAGGCAGTCGGCGCCTGCATCGGCATAGGCTTTCAGGCGTGCAAGGGTGTCGTCGAGATCAGGCCGATCGACGAAGAAGTTCTCGGCCCGCCCGATCAGCAAGGTTTCACCTCCGGTAGCGTCGATCGCCTCACGCGCGGCGCACATCCGTTCGGTGGCCTCGGCAAGCTCGCGCAACGGCTCGCGCGGGTCTCCTGTGGAGTCCTCGATGGAAATACCCGCGACGCCGGTTCCGACCGCCATGTGCACGCTTTCGGCCACGCCTTCGGGCGTATCGGCGTAGCCACTCTCGAAATCGGCGTTCACCGGCAGATGGGTGGCTTGGACCATATAGCGCATATGGGCCAGGACCTCGTCCCGCGGCATCTGTCCGTCGGCGCGGGCACACGACCAGGCGTAGCCGGAGCTGGTCGTCGCTAACGCCTTGAAACCGAGGCCTGCGAGGACGCTCGCGCTGCCGGCGTCCCAGGGGTTGGGCAGGACGAAGCAGCCGGACTGGTGCAGCGCACGAAAGGCAGCACGTTTTTGCGACACACTGGGATGGACCATGAACCCTCCTGGTTGGTGAGATGGGTGGGGCACGACGCTTTTCGATTCGCCGCAGCGAGTCGTCAAAGACTAGATGGGATTCAGCGTGCCGTGGTTTTCAGAACACGCGCTGCAGGGTGCCACAGCGTTACTGAATTTCCCTGTGGGCGATCGTGAAATGTGCCGCCGTGATGTCCGCGCTGGGCGCTTCGCTGTGCTACGACGTTGCGTGGGGGCTGACGAGGGCGGGGCGGCGCCGGCATCACCCCGTACATGCTCGCCTGACACTCCGTTTGCGCTCGCGTGTCCTGGCTTCTACAACGTAACGTGCAGCCACCAACCGCCCTGCAATGCCATAACGAGGATTTGATGACGACCGACAAGCAGCAATTTGCCAGCGACAACTATTCCGGCATCTGCCCTGAAGCCTGGGAAGCCATGGCGAGGGCGAACCAAGGCCACGACAGGGCGTACGGCGACGACCAATGGACAGCCCGCGCGGCTGATCACTTCCGCGCATTGTTCGAGACCGACTGCGAGGTGTTCTTCGCCTTCAACGGTACGGCGGCCAATTCCCTGGCGTTGTCGTCCCTTTGCCAGAGCTACCACAGCGTGATCTGCGCTGACATCGCCCACGTCGAGACGGACGAATGCGGCGCGCCGGAGTTCTTCTCCAACGGCTCCAAGCTGCTGCTCGGCAGGACCGAGCAGGGCAAGCTGACGCCTGCTGCCATTCGCGAGATCGCCCTGAAGCGCAAGGACATCCATTACCCCAAGCCACGCGTGGTCAGCCTGACCCAGGCCACGGAAGTCGGTACCGTCTACCAGCCCGCCGAGCTGCGTGCCATCAGCGACACCTGCAAGGACCTGGGGCTGCACCTGCACATGGACGGCGCGCGCTTCGCCAATGCCTGCGCTCACCTGGGCATGTCGCCCGCCGAACTGAGCTGGAAAGCCGGCGTCGATGTGCTCTGTTTCGGTGGCACCAAGAACGGCATGGCGGTCGGCGAGGCCATCCTGTTCTTCAATCGCGAACTGGCCACCGATTTCGAGTACCGCTGCAAGCAGGCTGGCCAGCTTGCCTCCAAGATGCGATTTCTGTCGGCACCGTGGGTCGGGCTTCTGGAAAACGGCGCCTGGCTGAGATACGCCGAACACGCCAACCGTTGTGCCCAGCTGCTGGCCGAGTTGATTCAACCGTTGCCTGGCGTCGAGTTGATGTTTCCGGTGCAGGCCAATGGCGTCTTCGTCCGCCTGCCGCCATCGGCACTGGAGGCGCTCAGGAACCGCGGCTGGATGTTCTACACCTTCATCGGTGTCGGCGGTGCGCGCTTCATGTGCTCGTGGGACACCAGCGAAGCGCGGGTACGCCAGCTGGCCGATGATATACGCGCGGCCGTAACCGACGCCCCGTAGCTGCCGAGGATGTGCCCGCTCGCGAAGTGGCCTCGGCAATACGCGGGCAGCGGCTACTGAGCGCTGCTCATTTGGATAAGGTTGGACGAGCACTGTCGTGAGGCTAGATGCTGGCTTGCTCGAGCAAGGCGCGGCGGAACGCCTGTGCCACAGGCCCGAGTGGCTCATCCAGCCGGTGCGCCAGGTAGGCTTCGGATTGCACCTCGCTGTTTCTGCCAAGGTCGGGAATGGCGACGCGCGCCAGCCGCCCTGAAGCCAGATCCTCCTCAACCAGCCATGCCGGGAGCCGTCCCCAGCCGAGTCCGGCGCGAATCAGTGCGACCTTCGCTTCCTGGGTATTCACCCGACAGGTGAAGGGCGACAGAACGCCGAATGAGCGGCCCTCGGAGAGTGGCGTGGGATCGGCAAGCACGATCTGCAGATGGCCGGCGAGATCCGGCACGCCGAGTGGCGCACGGCTACCGAGTTCGGCCAGCGGATGATCGCTGCGTACGACGGCAATCTGCGCAATCGAGCCAATCGCCTCTAGCGCCAGCCGGGGATTGCGAAAATCCTCGCCGACGATGATCGCGAGTGTGCAGCGCCTCTCATCCAGCGCTGCGATGGGGCCGCCCAGGGCCTGTGACTCCAGGCGAAAGCTGGTGGAAGGAAATCCGACGCTGGCCCGGGTAATGGCGAGCGCCACCGATTCGATCGGAAACAGCGTATCCACCACCAGGGTCAGTTCCAGCTCGACACCCGCACCCAGCGCCCGCGCCCGAGCACGCATGGCATCGGCGCGCAGCAGGATGTCGCGTGCGTGGGCCAGCAGTGCCTGACCTTCCTGAGTGAGGACGGGGCGGTAGCCGCTGCGATCGAACAGCTGCAGGCCCAGTTCCGTCTCCAGATTCGCGATGGCATGGCTGATGGCCGATTGCACGCGCAGCAGCCGTGCCGCGCCGGATCGAAAGCTGCCGCTGTCGGCCACGGTTACGAACGTACGAATCTGATCCAGTGTCATGCCATCGAGCATGATCTGCTCCATAGATCGAGTTGATCGAAATTTAATCACTCCGCGAGAGCGTTTTTAGTCATTAGCCTGGCTCCAGTCAATGCCATCGGAGGACTGCAGCAATGACGAACGTACTGGTGCTCTATTACTCATCCTATGGGCATGTCGAAGCACTTGCCGATGCCGTCGCCGAAGGCGCACGCGAAGCGGGCGCGTTGGCAGACGTCAAACGGGTGCCCGAACTCGTTCCGCAAGAGGTCGCGCAGAATGCGGGGTACAAGATGGTCCAGCCCGCGGATACGGCGAGCGTGGCGGAATTGCCGAACTACGACGCCATCGTGATCGGCACGCCGACGCGTTTCGGCAACATGGCCGCGCAGATGAAGAACTTCCTCGATCGATGTGGCGGGCTATGGGCCGAGGACCGGCTGGTCGGCAAGGTGGGCAGCGTTTTCACCTCGACCGGCAGCCAGCATGGGGGCCAGGAGAGCACGATTCTGGCGACGCACACCGTACTGCTTCATCTGGGGATGGTTGTGGTCGGGCTGCCGTACAGCTTCAAGGGGCAGCTGCGGATGGATGCCATAACCGGTGGCACGCCCTATGGCGCCTCGACACTGGCCGATGACGGCAGCGGCGGTGACCGCCAACCGAGCGAAAATGAACTGCAAGGCGCCCGTTACCAGGGCTGGCACGTCGCTCGCGTGGCCGCCGCACTCGCCGCCAATCCGGTCGGGGTGCCGGAATGAATGTCGCCCGGCAGCTCCGCGCGAGGCTGGTCGTCTGGGTCGTGCTCGGCTGCGGAGTCGTGGCGGCTCTGCATTTGGGCAAGGCTGCCATTGCCACACCGTTGTTACAGGCGGACCTTGGGGTCGATCTCGCCGGAGCCGGCTGGTTGACCGGCATATTCGCGGTGCTCGGCTTGCTCGGGGGAGCGGCGGCCGGTGCGGTGGTGGCGGCAGTCGGAGATCGGCGGGCCCTGCTGTTGGGGCTCGGGGTAACCGCGGTTGCCGGCGTCGCGGGCGCCGCCGCACCGTCATTCGCGCTGCTGCTGATTTCCCGGCTGCTGGAAGGACTCGGATTCCTGCTCATCATCGTCGCCGGGCCGGCGATTCTGGAACGCCTGACGACCGGCGCTGCGCGGGACAGCGCCTTCTCGCTGTGGAGTTGCTTCATGCCGAGCGGGATGGCGCTGGCCATGGTCGCTGGGCCGCTGTTCCAGACATGGCAAGGGTTGTGGTGGACGGGTTCGGCGGTGGCGGTAATCGCCGCGATGGCGGTGGGCTGCTGCGTACCCGCTGGCGTTTCGTCTGGCATGCCCGGACGGCTACTGGGAAATATTCGGCGCGTGCTGTTTTCCCGAGCCAGCGTTTTGCTGGCGGTTGGTTTCGCGCTGTACAGCCTGATGTTCTTCGCTCTGTTCAGCTTTCTGCCGGTTCTGCTGATGGAGCGTATGGATATTTCATATCGGAGTGCGGGGCTGTTGAGCGCACTGGCCAGTGTGGTCAATGTCAGCGGCAACCTTGCTGCTGGCTATCTGCTCACGCGCGGCGCCGGGCGTGGTTCGCTGATCCTGTTTGCCAGCGGCGTCATGGGGGCGTCCGGGATAGGCATATTCCTGGGCTGGTTCGAACCGCAGGCGACCTTCCTGCTGTGCCTGCTGCTTTCAGCCGTGGGTGGGTTGATCCCGGCCACGCTGCTGGCATCCGCACCGTTGGCTGCGCGGGAGACCTTCCTCGTTCCAGTTGCGGTCGGCCTGATGATGCAGGGCAGCAACCTGGGACAACTGCTGGGCCCGGTAGTGGTCGGCGGCGTGACCGCGGCTTTCGGTTGGAACGCCGCCGGCCCGGTCGTGTTGCTTGCGGCGCTGGCCGCTGGCGTGACTGCGCTTCTTTTGCCAGCAGCACTGCAGCGCAGCGAGCCGGCGAAGGCGGGTAGCCCTGAGCGTTCCAGAAGCGGCGACGTCCAGTGCTGATCCGATGCGTGCCGAGCCGCGCTTGGATAGCAGGCACCATGGCAGAACAGGATCAGGCGATCCGGTGCCCTGAAATGGGGCTCAGCAGTGACCGGTACGTCACATTATGGTGCGCGGTTCCTGGCCGGAGGCGGGACGAGGGCTCGACGGGTGGCCATGTGCCATCCATGGAGCGTTTCTTGCTGCGCATCGGCTTTCTGCCTTTCCTGCAGACCTCCGGGCGACAGCCTCAGCATTGTCGCAGCTCCGGGTCATGCAGGATAACCACTTCAAGCCCAGATCAATGACCCAAGAACTCTCTGCCAGAACCAACCGCCGGAGCAGCCTGCTCACCTGTGAGGTGCTGGACCGCTCGCGTGTGCTCGACACGCTGGTCAACAACCTCGAAGGCATGGCCTACCGCTGCCGCAACGACGCGCCCTGGACGATGATCTTCGTCAGCCAGGGCTCGCAAGGCTTGTGCGGCTACAGTGCTGCGGATCTGGTCGACGACAACGGCATCTCATGGGACCGGATCACCCATCCGGATGACCGGCTTCGCGTCCGCCGCTGCATCGATAATGCTGTCGCCGGAATGGGGCGATTCACCGTGCATTACCGGATCCGCACTGCCGCGGGGAACCTCAAATGGGTCATCGAGCGCGGCGTCGCGGTGCCCGATGAGCAGGGCGAGATCGTGGTGGAGGGCTTCATCGAGGACATCACCGCCCAGAAGGCAGTGCTCGAAGCGCTGGAGCAGGCCGAACTGCGTTATCGCAGCATCTTCGAGAACGCTTCGGAGGGCATTTTCCAGTCCACCCGCGATGGCCGCTATCTGGCCGCGAATCCCGCGTTGGCGCGCATTTACGGATACGACAGTGCGTCCGAGCTGGTGGCCGATCTCGCTGACATAGAGCGTCGCCTGTACGTCGAGGGTGGGCGTCGCGAAGTGTTCTGCCAGCTGATGGAGCAGCAGGGCGAGGTGCTCAACTTCGAGTCCGAGGTCTATCGGCGCAACGGCACACGCATCTGGATATCCGAGAACGCGCACGTGGTGCGAGGCGCCAGCGGCGAGTTCATCTGCTACGAAGGCACCGTGCAGGACATCTCCGAGCGCAAGCATTATCAACAGCAGCTCGAACGTCAGGCCAACCATGATCTGCTGACCGGCCTGCCCAATCGCATCCTGCTCAACGACCGCATCGAGCAGGGCCTGGCCCGTGCGGCTCGCCTGGGCTACTACCTGACGCTGGTATTCATCGACCTGGACAACTTCAAGTTCATCAACGACGGGCTCGGGCATGTCGCTGGTGACGAGCTGCTAAAGAGTATTGCGGCTCGGCTGGCCGGTAGCCTGCGCAGCTCCGACACCGTGGCGCGGGTCGGTGGGGATGAATTCGTGCTGGTGCTCAGCGATCACTACCGCATCAGCACAGTGATCTCGCTATTGGAGCGTGTGCTGAACGAAATCCGCCGGCCGGTCATGCTCGCCGGTCGCGAGTTTCAGGTCGGGGCCAGCCTGGGTGTGGCGATGTTCCCCAACGACGGCGAGGATGCGCAAAGCTTGCTCAAACACGCCGATATCGCCATGTACGCGGCGAAGAAGCGTGGGCGCAACAATTTCCAGTTCTTCACCCACGATCTCAACCGGATCGCCGATGAGCGTCTGAATCTCGAAGCCGCCATGCGCGTGGCGCTGGAGCGCAACGAGTTGTCGGTGCACTACCAGCCGAAGGTCGATGCGACGCGGCGGATTGTCGGTGTCGAGGCGCTGGCGCGCTGGACCCACGCGGAGCTGGGGGTCATAGGGCCGGATCGTTTCATCCCGGTGGCCGAAGAGAGCGGGCTGATCATGCCGCTGACCCTGGCCATCCTGCGCCGCGCCTTCACCGATGCTCGGCAGTGGAACGAGGGGCGCGGCACGCCACTGCTGATTGCGGTGAACCTGTCACCGCTGCTGTTTCTTGGCGACGATGTGGTCGAACGCATCCTCGTGGTGCTCGACGAAATAGGGCTGCCGCCGACCCAAGTGGAACTAGAAATCACCGAAACGGTATTTCTCGGAGACGGCACCCGCGCGGTTTCCATCCTGGCCGAGTTCAAGGCGCGGGGCTTTCGCTTGGCGATGGACGATTTCGGTACCGGCTACTCGGCGCTCAGCTATCTGCGGCGTTTTCCGCTGGACATCATCAAGATCGATCGATCGCTGGTCACCGGGCTCGAACAGGAGGAGGAAGTGGCGATGATCGCTCGTGCCGCCATTTCGCTGGGCAAGAGCCTGCACAAGACGGTGGTGGCCGAAGGGGTCGAGAACGCCGCGCAGTTCGATTTCCTGCGTCGCAACGGTTGCGACGAGTTCCAGGGCTACCTGCTCTCACGCCCGCTGCCGGCGGCGCAGATCACCGCATTGCTTGCGGACGGCGGCGTGATCCGCTTCTAGCTGTCGCCGGGGATGGCGCCGTTCTGCCAGAGCTGCATCAGTTCCTGTGGCGCTCGGTCCTCGGCGATCTGCAGGATCAGTTCGGCGTCGGTGTCCTCGCGTCGGTAGTGCAGTTCGACCCGGAAGAAGCGCTGATCGCCGGCACCGACGTTCTTGCTGGCGACCGGCAGGCAGCGTTCGACCACCGAGCAGAGGCCGCGGCGCTGCTCTGCGTCGCAGTCGGCGAATTCGATCTGCCGGGGTCGCGCCAGGCTTGGCGCCGCGACGAAACCGCCCTGGCGCGATACGCGCAACGAGGTTTCCGGTCCCAGTGCTGGCATCTTCATCCTGCCTCCTCAGCGCAGTGCTACGCCCACTGACGTCCAGGCTTCATACAGCGCCCGAACCTGAGGCGACTGACGACCGAACAGCTGCGCCGCGTGGTTCAGCGTCACACCGGCGAAGGTTGCGAAGTCCGCATCATTGGGCAGTTGTGGATCACAGATGGTGGCGTACCAGATTCGTCCGGCCTGCTCCCAGGCGTAACCACCCAGCGCCATGGCCGCGAGGTAGAAGGCGCGGTTGGGAATGCCGGAGTTGAGATGCACGCCACCGTTGTCGTCGCGGGTCTCGATGAAGTCGCGCATGTGCGCAGGCTGCGGGTCGCGACCGAGCAGCGGGTCGTCGTAGGCGCTGCCCGGGTTGGCCATGGAACGCAGGGCGACGCCGTTGACCTTGCCGGTGAGCAGTTCGGCGCCGACCAGCCAGTCGGCCTCCGCCGCAGTCTGGCCGAGCGCGTACTGTTTGGTCAGCACGCCGAACACGTCCGACACTGATTCGTTGAGCGCTCCTGGCTGGTTGAAATAGACCAGCCCGGCTTCGCTCTCGATCAGGCCGTGGGTCAGTTCGTGGGCGACCACCTCCAGCGAGCGGGTGAAGCGCTGGAACAGCTCACCGTCGCCATCGCCGAACACCATCTGCTCGCCGTTCCAGAAGGCGTTCTCGTAGCCCTGGCCGTAGTGCACGGTGCCGATCAACGGCATCCCCAGGTCATCAATCGAGTCGCGCTGGAAAACCTGCCAGAAGAATGTGTAGGTCGCGCCGAGCGCGTCGTAGGCTTCGTCCACCGCGGCGTCGCCGGAGGCCGGCTGACCTTCGCGACGTCGCAGGGTGCCCGGCAGCTGCATCTGCTGCTCGGCGTCATGGATTCGTCGTTGTGGGTGGCCGGGCGTGCGCAGCTCGCCAAGCTCGGCGATGGCTGTGGGTCGTGGCGGGCCGGGGTTGGGCAGCAGGCTCTGCACGTGGTGCAGCGTCTGTTGAGCGCAGCCGCGCTGGTAGGGCGAGCCGCGGTCGATGATGCGGTCGAGAATGTATGGCGGGATGAAGGTGTGAATCGGCACCGGCGGTACTCCAAGGCTGACGCGGCTACGACCAGCATAGACCGCTGGAGCGCGATGGATCGACCGCCGATCCAGAGGGCGCGACGAGATGGCGCGGCACGCGCGGCGCACCCTTGGCGCGTTCTGCTGTCACTTGTGCTGGACCCCGTTTTTACCGTCATCGACGACGCGGGCGCTCATTTGACGAGGAGTTGTTGCCCATGTTCGGATTGGAAGCACTAGAGCTGGCGCGCGTCCAGTTCGCTTTCACCATCACCTTTCACATCATCTTCCCGGCGATCACCATCGGGCTCGCCAGCTTTCTCGCCGTGCTCGAGGGGCTCTGGCTGAAGACCCGGCAGGAGGTCTATCGCGACCTCTACCACTTCTGGCTGAAGATATTCGCGGTCAATTTCGGCATGGGTGTGGTGTCGGGAATCGTCATGGCGTACCAGTTCGGCACCAACTGGAGTGCCTACTCCGAGTTCGCCGGCAGCGTCACCGGGCCGCTGCTGGCCTATGAGGTGCTGACCGCGTTCTTCCTGGAGGCGGGTTTCCTCGGGGTCATGCTGTTCGGCTGGAATCGGGTTGGCGAACGCCTGCATTTCTTTTCCACGCTCATGGTGGCCGTGGGTACGCTGATCTCGACCTTCTGGATTCTGGCGTCCAACAGCTGGATGCACACGCCGCAGGGGCACGAGATCATCGACGGCATCGTGGTGCCGGTGGACTGGCTGGCGATCATCTTCAACCCGTCGTTCCCTTACCGACTGGCGCACATGGCGGTCGCCGCGTTCCTCGCCACGGCGTTCTTCGTCGGCGCGTCGGCGGCCTGGCAGTTGTTGCGCGGCAAGGACAACCCGGCGATCCGCAAGATGCTCTCGATGGCCATGTGGATGGCCCTCCTGGTGGCACCGGTGCAGGCGGTGATCGGTGATTTTCATGGGCTGAACACCCTCGAGCATCAGCCGGCGAAGATCGCCGCGATGGAAGGGCACTGGGACAACTCCGAAGGCGGGCCGACGCCGCTGTTGCTGTTCGGCTGGCCGGACATGGAGGCCGAGGAAACGCGCTACAAGATCGAGATTCCCTATCTCGCCAGCCTGATCCTCAATCACAGCCTGAACGAACCGATTCCGGCGCTGAAGGACTTCCCGCCCGAGGACCGGCCGAACTCGACGATCGTGTTCTGGACGTTCCGCATCATGGTCGCGCTCGGCCTTCTGATGATCGTCACCGGTATCTGGAGTCTGCTGTTGCGGCGGGGCGACCGGATGTACAGCTCACGCGCGTTCCTGCGGCTGGTGTTGCTGATGGGGCCTTCCGGGCTGATCGCCATCTTGGCTGGCTGGTACACCACCGAGATCGGGCGTCAGCCCTGGGTGATCTATGGCCTGATGCGCACCGCCGATGCCGTATCCAATCACGGCGCCGGCCAGCTGGGGCTCACTCTGGCGATGTTCGTGGTCGTCTACTTCGCCGTGTTCGGGGTGGGCATGGTGTACGTCCTGCGCCTGGTGCGCAAAGGCCCGGTGATCAGCGAAGGGCGCGAGAAAGGTACCGGTGGGCCCGGCGAGGCGCGCACGCCGATGCGACCGATCTCCGCGGCGGACGAAGCCCTTCCCGAGGGACAAAGCGATCAACTGGGCGAGAGGAACTGAGCCATGGGTATCGATCTTTCACTGATCTGGGCGGTGATCATCATCTTCGGCATCATGATGTACGTGGTGATGGACGGTTTCGATCTCGGTGTCGGCATCCTCTTTCCCTTCGTGCAGGACGCCTCGGAGCGCGACGTTATGATGAACACCGTCGCGCCGATCTGGGACGGCAACGAGACCTGGCTGGTACTCGGCGGTGCCGGGCTGTTCGCCGCGTTTCCGCTGGCCTATTCGGTGGTGCTGTCTGCGCTCTATCTGCCGATCATCTTCATGCTGATGGGGCTGATCTTTCGTGGGGTGGCGTTCGAGTTCCGCTTCAAGGTAGCTCGGGAACGGCAGCATGTCTGGGACAGGGCCTTTATCGGCGGCTCGCTGGTCGCTACCTTCTTCCAGGGCGTGGTACTTGGCGCGTTCATCAGCGGGTTGCCGGTCGAGGACCGGGCCTATGCCGGAGGGGCGCTGGACTGGTTGACGCCGTTCTCGCTGTTCTGCGGACTGGCGCTGATCGTTGCCTACGCGTTGCTCGGCTGTACCTGGCTGATGATGCGCACCGCTGGCGACCTGCAACGGCGCATGCACGACATCGGCATTCCGCTGGTGTGGGCGGTGCTGGTGGTCACCGGTATCGTCAGCCTGTGGACGCCGCTGACCCATCCGGATATCGCCGAGCGCTGGTTCAGCATGCCCAACCTGCTGTATTTCATGCCGGTTCCGGTGCTGGTGCTGCTCTGCGCGTTCGGACTGCTGCGCTCGATTCAGCGCTATGCCAACTACACGCCATTCCTGCTGACGCTGGCGCTGATCTTCCTCGGCTATAGCGGTCTGGGCATCAGCCTCTGGCCAAACATCATTCCGCCGTCGGTGAGCATCTGGGAGGCAGCCGCACCGCCTCAGAGTCAGGGCTTCACCCTGGTCGGTGCGCTGCTCATTCTGCCGCTGATCCTGATGTACACGGCCTGGAGCTACTACGTATTCCGCGGCAAGGTCAGTGCCGAGGACGGGTATCACTGATGGCAGATCTGGATAACCAACCGCCCGTACAGCGTGAGCAGCGCCCGCTCTGGCAGCGCATGAGCTGGTTGGTGCTGATCTGGAGTGGAAGCGTGCTGGCGCTCGGCATCGTCGCCTGGCTGCTGCGCCTGGCGATGAATGCGGCGGGGTTGTCTTCACCCTGAAGGCGCGCCCCGGTTTGGGGCATGCCACTCGCGCGTGCCCCGTGATCTGGCCGCCCGCGAGGCTCAAGGCACGTCACGATTCCTTCATTTGGCGGTTGTAGCCTGCTGGCATGAACCTTGATGCACAGACAGGCATCAGGCCTTGGGCAACCGCCGACGACTGAGGAATCTAGCGATGGACGACTACCAGGACGAACTACTGGAATGGCATGCCGCTGAGCAGGATCACCCGGACTGTGCCGAGGATGCGGTCGAACTCTGAGCGCCGCTCGCGTATGCGCCGTTCACGCGCCGCGCCGCTGCGCCCGGCGATAATCTCCCGGCGTCTGCCCGCTCCAGCGCTTGAAGGCACGCTGAAACGCTTCGGCTGAGGAAAAACCAAGCAGCCAGGCGATCTCGCCGAAAGCGGATTCGGTGTCGCGAATGTAGGCCATGGCCAGGTCGCGGCGGGTGTCGTTGAGGATCGCGCGATAGCTGCTGTCTTCTTCGGCCAGCTTGCGGCGCAGTGTCCAGGCCGGCATTTGCAGACGTGCAGCGATCTGTTGCAGGTCCGGCTCCTGACCCTTGAGCATCGGCCCGAGAATCTGTGCGACCCGCTCGCGCAGACTACGGGTGCGGGTGCGCCGTTCCAGTTCGGCTTCACACAGCTCCAGCAGATGCCGCCAGGTGCCGGGGCAATGATCCGGGTTGCGCAACGCCAGGCTGCGCTGATCCAGCTGCAGCTGATTCGCTTCGGCGCCGAAGATTACCGGCCGGCCGAACTGCTCGTCGTAGCGCGAGGCGTAGTCAGGGGCTTCGAACTCGATGTGGATCGCCATCGGCACCAGCGGCTGTCCGCTCAAGCGGCTGAGCTGCGAGATCCAGCTGGCGAGCACCGTATCGACGACGAAGCGGTTGTAGGCGTTGTAAGGGCTGATGGAATAGAAGCGCAGCCAGGCGCCTGACGCATCTTCATGAAAACTCGAACTGCCGCGGTAGTTGGATGCATACAGCGCCTCGTAGCGGATCAGTGCCCGTGCCGCTTCGCGCACGGTGGGCGCCTGAGCGGCGGTCAGCCCGGCGAGACCGAGGTGCCCGGGCTTGCGCAGGCGGCCCATCTCCAGGCCCAGAGCGGGATCGCCAGCCAGCTGGATGGCCGCATGCCCGAGCCGCATGTAACGGGGGATCGAGAGGCGGGCATGCGGCTCAGCGAGCCGCTCGCCATCCAGTCCGTAGGCCAGCAAAAGCGGCTGAGGGTCATGGCCGTACAGCTGCAACGCATCGTTGAGGCTGTGCAGAAAACCGACCGACAGATCGCCCAGGCGCACCCGTTGCGCATTCATGGGGTGCTGCCGAGCCATTGATTGCGTACCTGGACCGGGACGCCGTGGCCCGGGGGCGCCGGGCGGCGCGGCGAGCCGAGTAGATTCCAGGGCAAGGCGAGGGTATGCACGGCCATGTGCGGTCTTGCGCTGAGCGCGTCGGAATGTGTACTGCCACAGCTCGCCTGCGGATCTGCCAGCGCGCCGGGTACAGCCAGCAGTTTCGCTTCGGCAGGCGGTTGCTCGAGGTAGGCATCGCAGCCCAGCAGCACTGCCAGCGAGCCCGCCGGTGTTTCAATCAGCCGTCGACGCTCGGGGATGGGGGCAACGCTGTAACGGCGTTCGTAACGGCTCAACGCCTGCTTGTACTGCAGCGTTCCGAGAGGCTTGCCGCGACCGTCAAAGGTCAGGCTTACCTGGCGCAGCGGGCCATCGCCGATCATCAGCTGATCGTTCTCCAGATAGGGCTCCGGCAGCACGATCGAGCCAGCCACCAAGGTAACGCCGAACTCTCTGGCGAGGCCGCCGAAGACGTTCTGGTATTCCTCTGCCATCTGTCGGGCCTTGAGTCGCAACACCGCACCGGTACGCCGATCGTCGCCCTGATTATCCGGCAGTGCGCGCAGATAGCTGCCGGGATTGCTGAGCGCCATCCACTGCATCGCATCGCGCAGGGTGCGGGCCTGCTGCACTTCCGGCTTTTCGCCCAGGGCGAACAGGCCTGTGCCAACGTGTTCGGGGAGCACCACGACGGTTCGCTCGCTGAGCATGCCGGCTTCGGCCGCCTGCTTGAGGTAGGTGCGAAACTTGAGTTGCAGCCGCTCGCGGCTCTGATAGTCGGCAGGCTGCAGCCGCGTCTCGATGCCCAGCAGGTTGCCTGCGCTTCCGGCCTGCCCGTGGTCCTCGATGGGTAGCGTACGCAGATCGGACAGCAGTGGGCCGCTACGACGGTCTTGCGTCCAGTCGAGGTAGACGGCAAATGAGGCTGCCGCGAGGACGAGCAACAGCACGATATTGATTGAGGTGCGCATGTGAGGCAGGGCAGTGAGGGATTGCGTCAGCGTAGGTAACGCGGCGCCTGTTGCCAAGCTTTTTGCGCAGAAGGATCAAAAAGTTGTCACTTTGGATCATTGAGTGCGGCACCTTCGCTGTTTATCGTCGCTGCATACCGACCGTAGCCCCATGAGGCTCGGCACTCGTCATGATGAGGATGCTTCGATGACCGCTTTCCCGAAACTGCTGGCTCCGCTCGATCTGGGCTTTACCACCTTGCGCAACCGCACCCTGATGGGATCCATGCACACGGGCCTGGAGGAAATGCCCAACGGCTTCGAGCGGATGGCGGCATTCTTCGCCGAGCGCGCTCGCGGTGGCGTCGGCCTGATCGTCACCGGCGGCGTCGGCCCCAATGAGGAAGGCTCGGTGCGCGCCGGGGCGGCCAAGCTGTCCACGCCGGAGGAGGCCGAAGAGCACAAGATCGTTACCCAGGCGGTTCACGAAGCTGGCGGCAAGATCTGCATGCAGATCCTGCATGCCGGGCGTTACGCCTACAGCCCGCAGCTGGTGGCGCCGAGCGCTATCCAGGCGCCGATCAATCCGTTCACCCCGCGCGAACTGGACGAGGAGGGCATCGAGAAGCAGATCCGCGACTTCGTCAACTGCGCAAGCCTGGCCCAGCAAGCCGGTTATGACGGCGTCGAGATCATGGGTTCGGAAGGCTACTTCATCAATCAGTTCCTGGTGGCGCACACTAACCACCGCACCGATCGCTGGGGTGGCAGCTACGAGAATCGCATGCGCCTGCCGGTGGAGATCGTGCGCCGCGTGCGCGAAGCGGTGGGCAGCGACTTCATCATCATCTATCGCCTGTCGATGCTCGACCTCATCGAAGGCGGCAGTGTCTGGGAAGAGGTGGTGCAACTGGCCAAGGCCATCGAGCAGGCGGGCGCCACGCTGATCAATACCGGCATCGGTTGGCACGAGGCGCGGATTCCGACCATCGCCACCAAGGTGCCACGCGCCGCGTTCACCAAGGTGACCGCGAAGCTGCGTGGCGAGGTAAGCATTCCGCTGATCACCACCAACCGGATCAATACCCCGGAGGTCGCCGAACAGGTGCTGGCCGAGGGCGATGCGGACATGGTCTCCATGGCGCGGCCGTTCCTCGCCGATCCGGAGTTCGTCAACAAGGCCGCCGCCGGTCACAGCGAGCGCATCAACACCTGCATCGGCTGCAACCAGGCCTGTCTGGACCACACCTTCAGCGGCAAGCTGACCACCTGCCTGGTCAATCCACGTGCCTGCTACGAAACCGAGCTGAACTACATCCCCACTACCGTGGTGAAGGAGATCGCCGTCGTCGGTGCCGGGCCTGCGGGGCTCGCCGCTGCGACCATCGCAGCCGAGCGCGGTCACGAGGTGACGCTGTTCGATTCGTCCGCCGAAATCGGCGGGCAATTCAATGTTGCCAAGCGGGTGCCGGGCAAGGAGGAGTTCTACGAAACCCTGCGCTACTTCAAGAACCGCCTCGAAGAAACCGGAGTCGAGGTTCGTCTGAACACCCGCGCGACGGTGGAAGCGCTGCTGGCCGGTGGCTTCGACGAGATCATCCTGGCGACCGGGATCGCGCCGCGAGTGCCGGCAATTCCGGGGGTCGACCATCCGAAGGTGATTGGCTACCTGGATGCGATTCTGGAGCGCAAGCCGGTCGGCCAGCGCGTCGCGGTGATCGGCGCAGGCGGTATCGGCTTCGACGTGTCGGAATACATCACCCACGAAGGCGAATCCACCAGCCTGGATCGTGAAGCCTTCTGGAAGGAGTGGGGTATCGATCTCGGGCTGTCGGTGCGCGGCGGTATCGCCGGCATCCAGCCGGCTCCGCATGCGCCCAAGCGTCAGGTCTATCTGCTGCAGCGCAAGAAGTCCAAGGTGGGTAACGGGCTGGGCAAGACCACTGGCTGGATCCACCGTACCGGACTGAAGAACAAGCACGTGCAGATGCTCAATTCGGTGGAGTACCTGCAGATCGATGACGCCGGTCTGCACATCCGCGTGGGCGAAGGCGAGTCGCAGGTACTGCCGGTGGATACGGTGATTCTCTGCGCCGGGCAGGAGCCGTTGCGTGAGCTGCAGGAAGGCCTTGAAGCCGCCGGCGCGCGGGTGCATCTGATTGGTGGCGCCGACGTCGCCGCCGAACTGGACGCCAAGCGCGCGATCAATCAGGGCTGTCGCCTGGCTGCGGCGCTCTAGGCCATCGGCACATCCGCAAAGAGGATCACGCATGGAAACTGCAATCGCGCTGCAACCGGGGGCTGCCAATAGCCTGCAGGCCTGGCACCGAATGATCGCTGAGCGAGATCTGAGCCGGCTGCCGGAGCTGCTGCATCCGCAGGCAGTGTTTCGCTCGCCGATGGCTCACACGCCGTATGAGGGGGCAGCGACGGTGAACCTGATACTCAACACCGTGCTGCAGGTTTTCGAGGACTTCCGCTACCACCGTGAGCTGGCCAGCGCCCAGGGTGCGGATGTAGTCCTCGAGTTCAGCGCCCGGGTGGGTGACCGTGAGCTCAAGGGCATCGACATGATCCGCTTCGATGACGAAGGGAAGATTGTCGAATTCGAGGTCATGATCCGGCCCATGAGTGGCTTGCAGGCCTTGGGCGACGAGATGAAGCGACGTCTCGCTGCCTACCGCGGCAAGTGATTTAGCTAAGCTCATCGCAAATCCGCTGGGCGCCTGGTCGAACGGCGTCCGATGCGGCGACTCCCTGCCAACCGAGTCACATTGCCTGCGCGAACATTTCCCCTAAACTTGCGGCACCAAGGGGACGACGGCATCGGATGGCCGCTCGTTTCGCTAATCGCTGGCTCGCAGTTGCGGGCGATAAAGGAAATCGAGCATGCAGAACAAACCGCAGATGGTCGAAGCCGTCCTGTTCTTCAATGAGGGCTCCATCTGCAAGGAAATGCTGTATCCCGAATTCGAAGCGGTGCTGGATGGGGTGGTCGCGCTACCCGAGTTCGCAGACCGCCAGATGCATGCTGTCTACGTAATGATCAATCCGCGGCTGCAGGTGCGCGCCGCGGTGTTTTTCTGTCTCGACTTCAATGACGACGGCTCTGCCGACGCCGGTTGGAACATTCCCCTGCGTCAGTTGGCCGAGCGTACCGGGCGTGGTCCGGACATGGGGGCCGGACCGATTCGCCTGGCCTGCCGCAGCCAGTGCCCGGTCTCCTGGCACCAAATGCACATGTGGGATCCCAAGGTCGGTCCCGAACGCAATGATCTGGTTGTGTTGCGCGAGACCATCAAGCGCAACCAGCTCGGCCTGCTGGTCGAAGAGGAGACGCCTCAGGCCGTACCTGCGGAACGTCTGCAGATGGTCGCCGAAGACACCTGGTATGCAGCCGAGGCCGGCAAGGAGGCAGCCGCGAAACGTTCCGAAAGCCATGAGCGTGAACAGCGGCAGAAGGCTGCGCTGCTGATCAAGCAGCAGCGCCAACGCATTACCAACCTCGAGCGTCTGCGCGAAGAAGACGCGCTCAAGCTCACGGCTGCCGCGGAGAAGGAACGCAAGGCACTGCAGGAGGAGATCCGCACGCTGCAGCAGCAACTGCAACAGCAGACCGAGCTGAACGCCAGCCTGCATGCGCAGATGACCGCCCAGGGCGAGAGTTTCCAGAAAGCGCGTGAGGAAATGAGCAAGCAGCTGCGTACGCTGGAGGTCAGCGGCCGGGTTGAGATCGGCGCCGCCCGGGAGCAGTTCGAGCATGAAGCCCAGGCCCGTATCGCGGCGGCGATTGCGGAGTACAAGGAGCAGGTGGCGATCCGCGATGTCGAGCTGGCCTACCGCAACGAACTGGATGCACAGCTGGAAGAGGAAATCCAGCGGCTCAAGACCGAGTGCGAAACGCTGCGCCACAGCGGTGACCGGGTGCTGGAGGAACTGTCTCGACAAGGGGTCGTGTTCATGGCCTACCACCCGGGTGCCGGGCATCTGACGATCTCATTGCAGGACCTGGCCCGCTACCGCGCCAATCCTCTGGCTTATGCTGCTGCCAAGTGCTTTGTCTCCGAGGAGCAGTACCGACAGTGGCTGGAGCATTATCAGAAGCCGGCCTGCGTCGCGGCGCTTTCCAGCGGTGAGCGTTGCGCGATGCCCCTGGACAAGATCGATGCGCCGAGTCGCTTCGTGATCGGCGAATCCAACTGCTGCGCCCGGCACCGCAAGGAAGACCGGCAGCGCACCGGCAGCTGAGCGGTTTGTCCTCCGTTCAATCCGATCTCGGCTTCGATGCTCCGCTGATCCTGCAGCCGCTGTCATTGGACTGGCTCGCGCGCAGCGGGGTCGAGGTTGCGGTGCTGCGGCTCGATCTGCTGGATCCCGAGCTGTCCGGCAACAAGTGGTTCAAATTGGTAAAGCATCTCGATGCAGCGCGTTCTGTCGCTGCGCCGGGGCTGATCAGTCTCGGCGGCCCGCACTCCAATCATCTGCATGCGCTGGCTGCAGCCGGCCGCCGACTCGGCCTGCCTACTGTCGGCCTGCTGCGCGGCCATGAGCAGGTAACGCCAACGGTCGCCGATCTACGTGCCTGGGGCATGCAGCTGCATTGGCTCGGCTACGCTGGGTACCGGGAGCGCAATCTGCCTACCTACTGGACGCCATGGCGAGCGCGATATCCAGGTTTCTACTGCATCCCTGAAGGTGGCGGCGGTTTGCCCGGCGCCCTGGGATGCGCCGGACTCGTTCCGAGAGTGGAGTCCGCGCTCGCGTCGCTCGGCTGGAAGGACTACGACGCGCTCTGGCTGGCCGCCGGCACCGGGACGACGCTGGCAGGTCTGGTCATCGGCGAGGCAGGTAGGCATCGGGTGTTCGGCGCGCTGGCAGGGCCGCCTTCCCACGCCGTCGATGCCGGCGTGGCCAACTTGCTCGCGCAAGCCGGCGTGGCGTCCAGCGGCTATGAACTGCTGGACGCCAGTCGTGGCGGATTTGGTCGCTTCGACAGGGAGTTGGCGCAGTTCATTCTCGATACCGAGCGCCAGGGTGGCGTGCCGCTCGATCCGATATACACTGCAAAGACCATGATGGCATTGCGCCTTTATGTCGAGCGCGGTTATTTTCCCGCCGGCACGCGGCTGATATTCGTCCATACCGGTGGACTGCAAGGGCGCCGTGCTGCTCAGGGCCAGCTGCAGAAGCTGATTGACGGATAGACGTTTGGATTTTGTCGGATGAACAAACCGCTGCACCCCGATCAGCTGCGTAATCTGGTCCCGCTCAATGGCTTGTCGCCACGCCAGTTGTGGGAGCTTCGCGTGCGCATAGTGCCGCTCGTGCTTGCGCCTGGGCAGTTGCTCGACCTTGGTGATGAGCTGAGTTCGAAACGTCATTACCTGATGGCGGGCAGCCTGCTGTTGACCGATCACGACGGGCAGCAAACGCGGCTGGTGGCGGGCACATCGGCTGCTCTATACAGCCTTGCTGCGGGCCGCCTGGTGGAGGCGAGGGCGCTGGATGACTGCCAGCTGCTGACGGTGGACAGCGCGGAGTTGGAGCGGCTGCTGTCCTGGCGCCAAGCCCTGCAAGATGTGCTGCTGCAGCTGTCGATGGAGGGCGAGGACGGGGAGTGGCTGGAGCGCCTGCTGGAGAATCCGCTGTTCGCCCAGGTTCCACCGGCAAATATTCGCAGCATGCTCAGCCGCCTCGTGGAGATCGAGGTATCCGCCGGGCAAACCCTGCTACGCGAAGGGGAAGCCGGCGATTGCTGCTATTTCCTCAAGAGCGGCTGCGCGCAGGTCCTGAAGGCCGCCGGCAGCGGTGAGCAACTGTTGGCCGAGCTGGAACCCGGAGCCTGTTTCGGCGAAGAGGCGCTACTCGAGGAGCGACCGCGTAATGCCAGTGTCGCGATGGTTGAGGACGGTCGGGTGCTCCGCCTGGCGCGGGCGGACTTTCTCGAGCTGCTCAAGGCACCGGTGGTTGGCGAAGTCGATCTGGATGGCGTGGCGGATCTGCTGGCCTGCGGTGCGCAGTGGCTGGATGTGCGTCTGCTTGATGATTACGAGCAGGGCCATGCCATGCAGGCGCTGCACATGCCGCTGCACCTGCTGCGTTTGAAAACCCGTTTGCTGGACCCGCAGCGGCCCTACCTTTGCTATTGCGAAAGCGGCAAGCGCAGCGCCAACGCGGTGTTCCTACTGACGCAGCTCGGCTTCACCGCCTATGCGCTGCGTGGTGGACTCGACGCACTTGGTACCGAGGACCGCGCTGCGCTGCTTTGGGAGTGTGGCACGGGTTACCTGGCGCGCTCCGACGGCCGAATCGAACGCAGCCTATGATCCGCGCTGCCCCATCCCGACCTTTGTCAGACGGCCGCCCTGCGAAGCGCAGTGTGCCGACTAATCTCGCGTCGGGCGCTGCGGGCCAGGCGCACGCTGAGCAATAGAGCTGCGCAGCTCAGGCCGGCGATCAGGCCTTGCCATAGACCGGCAGGCCCACTGGCGGCGCCGAGGTGGTCGGTCAGGCCGAGCAGATAGCCCAACGGCAAACCGATCCCCCAGTAGGCGAAGAGGGTGTAGACCATCGTCATGCGGGTGTCCTGATAGCCGCGCAACGCGCCAGCAGCCGTGACCTGAACCACATCGGAGAACTGGAACAGCGCGGCGTAGAGGAACAGGCTGGCAGCGACGGCGACCACGGCCGGATCAGGGGTATAGATCCGCGCGATCTGCTCGCTGAACAGCAGCATGGCGCTGGCGGAAAAGCAGGCATATACCAGAGCGGCGCCGATCCCGACGCCGGCGACAAAGCGAGCGTCGCGTGGAGCGTTGCGGCCCAGCTCCTGACCAATGCGCACGGTCACCGCCATACCCAGCGACAGTGGAATCATGAAGATCAGCGAAGTGAAGTTCAGTGCGATCTGGTGACCGGCGACAACCGTTGCCCCGAGGGCGCCGATCAGCAGGGCGATCACCGAGAAGATGCTGGCCTCGGCGAACACCGCGACCCCGATTGGTACGCCGACCGAAAGCAGATGACGCAGCATCGGCCAGCGTGGCCATTCGAAGTGGGAAAACAGCTGACTGGCCTGATAGGCCGGTGCGCGCTTAACCCAGACGCTCATCGCCACCAACATGAACAGCATCACCAATGCCGTGGAAACGCCGCAACCGACGCCGCCCATCGCCGGCACGCCGAACTTGCCGTAGATGAACACATAGTTCAGCGGAATGTTCAGCAGCAGTCCGAGGATACCGATCACCATGCTTGGCCGCGGATGGCCCAGCCCGTCGCTGAAACAGCGCAGCACTTGATACAGAGCGACAGCGGGAAATCCGCAGGCGACAGCGCGCAGGTAGTCCATGGTCGGCTCGACCAGGGCCGGTTCGACACGCATCAGATGCAGGACGGGCTCCGCGTTCCACATCAATGATGCACTGAGCACACCGATGCCGCCGCCCATCCACAACGCCTGGCGAACCAGCGGGCCGATTTCGCCATGCCGTCCTGCGCCGAAGCGCTGCGCGACGTTCGGCGTGGTCGCCAGGGTGATTCCGCAGACGAGCAGATATACCGGCACCCAGATCGAATTGCCTAGCGCGACGGCGGCCAGGTCCTGCGGGCTTACGCGTCCGGCCATAACGGTATCGACGAAACCCATCGCCGTGCTGGCCAGCTGGGCGATCATCATGGGTAGGGCAAGGGCAAAGAGGGTGCGCAATTCGAGGCGGACCCGTCTGAGTCTGAGCTCAGTGGGCATTACTGGGCGTTCCGGTTGTATACAAGAAGCGCGCTAGTCTACGCCGCGTGGCTACGCTCAGGAAGGCGGCAAAGCAGTGGCAAGCCGTCTAGAATGTGCTCCCCCTCACCGGAGCCGTGCAATGCATATCCTTGCCGATGAAAACATTCCGCTGGTCGATGAGTTCTTTGCCGGTTTCGGCGAGATTCGCCGCATGCCCGGCCGCAGCATCAATCGAGCTGCACTGGAGAATGTCGACGTGCTGCTGGTGCGCTCGGTGACTCGGGTCGACCGCGAGATGCTGGAAGGCAGCGCAGTGCGATTCGTCGGGACCTGCACGATAGGCACCGATCATCTGGATCTGGATTATTTCGAGCAGGCCGGCATCGAGTGGGCCAGCGCACCGGGGTGCAACGCGCGGGGCGTGGTCGACTATGTGCTGGGCGGCTTGCTCGCGCTGTCGGAGGTGCGCGGTGAAGCGCTGGCCAGGCGGCGTTTCGGCGTGGTCGGTGCCGGTGAGGTGGGCGGGCGGCTGCTCGAAGTGCTGCGCGGGCTTGGCTGGGACGTGCGCGTCTGCGATCCACCGCGGCAGGTCCGCGAGGCAGGCGATTTCGTCTCGCTGGATGAGATCCTCGCGGAGTGCGATGTGATCAGCCTGCACACGCCGCTGACCCTGGGGGGCGACTGGCCGACCTTTCACCTGTTCGATCAGGCGCGACTGTCGAGATTGCGACCCGGTACCTGGCTGATCAATGCCAGTCGGGGGGCTGTGGTGGACAATGCCGCGCTGCGCGACCTGCTATTGCAGCGACCGGACCTGGAAGCCGTGCTGGATGTCTGGGAAGGCGAGCCTCAGGTCGACGTCGCACTGGCCGGCTTGTGCCGTATCGCTACGCCGCACATAGCCGGGTACAGCCTGGACGGCAAGCTGCGCGGTACGGCGCAGATATACGCGGCGCTTTGCGCGGCGCGTGGTGTCGAGCCGGCTATCGAGCTGGCGCAGCTGATGCCCGGCCCGGCACTCACCGAGCTGGCGTTTGCATCCTCTGCAGAGCCCGCCGAGATGCTGGCCACACTGTGCCGGGCGGTCTACGATCCGCGTCGCGACGATGCTGACTTCCGCCGCAGCCTGCTTGGCGATGAGGCGCAGCGTCGGGCCGGGTTCGATCTGCTGCGCAAACAGTATCCGCCGAGGCGCGAGATCGATGGCCTCAAGGTGCGGATCGGCGGGCACAACCCGGTGCTGGCTACGATAGTCGAGGCGCTTGGTGCGCGATTGTTGAGCTAGCCGGCGGTTCGAGTGCAGCCCGGATGCAATTTCCATCCTGCTCCGCTAGCATTACCCGTCCTCTGCCTTGTCCCCCCGCGATGGTGTTATGAGTTATCAGGTTCTTGCACGAAAATGGCGTCCGCGCTCGTTCCGCGAAATGGTCGGCCAGACGCATGTGCTCAAGGCCCTGATCAACGCGCTGGACAACCAGCGCCTGCACCACGCGTACCTGTTCACCGGCACGCGGGGCGTGGGCAAGACGACCATTGCGCGGATCATCGCCAAGTGCCTGAACTGTGAAACCGGGGTCAGCTCGACGCCCTGCGGTGTGTGTTCGGTATGCCGGGAAATCGACGAGGGGCGCTTCGTCGACCTGATCGAGGTGGACGCCGCGAGCCGTACCAAGGTCGAAGACACCCGCGAACTGCTGGACAACGTGCAGTACGCGCCGAGCCGCGGGCGCTACAAGGTTTACCTGATCGACGAAGTGCACATGCTCTCGTCGCACTCATTCAATGCGCTGCTCAAGACCCTCGAGGAGCCGCCGCCCCACGTCAAGTTCCTGCTGGCGACCACCGATCCGCAAAAACTGCCGGTCACCATCCTCTCGCGCTGCCTGCAGTTCTCCCTGAAGAACATGCCGCCCGAGCGGGTGGTCGAGCACCTCACTCATGTGCTGGGCGTCGAGAACGTTCCTTTCGAAGACGATGCGTTGTGGCTGCTGGGGCGTGCCGCCGATGGCTCGATGCGCGATGCGATGAGCCTGACCGATCAGGCGATCGCCTTCGGTGAAGGCAAGGTGCTGGCCGCCGATGTGCGCGCCATGCTCGGCACCCTCGATCATGGTCAGGTCTATGGTGTGCTGCAGGCGCTGCTCGAAGGTGATGCCAGAGCGTTGCTCGAGGCCGTTCGCCACTTGGCGGAGCAGGGGCCGGACTGGGCTGGCGTGCTGGCCGAAATCCTCAACGTGCTGCACCGCGTCGCCATCGCCCAGGCGCTGCCTGAGGCGGTAGACAACGGCCAGGGCGATCGTGATCGCGTGCTGGCCCTGGCTCAGGCGCTACCGGCCGAAGATGTGCAGTTCTACTATCAGATGGGATTGATCGGCCGGCGCGATCTGCCGCTGGCGCCTGATCCTCGCAGCGGTTTCGAAATGGTGCTGCTGCGCATGCTGGCATTTCGTCCTGCAGGCAGTGATGGCGCACCGCGAACACCGCTAAAGACACTGGGAATCAGCCCGGCCACAGCTGATTCCAAGCCCGCAGCGGTGGCCGATTCCGCTCCCGCTGGCGTGTCGTCCACTCCATCCGCTGCGATTGCCGTAGCAGCTGTGCCAGAGCCCGCTCCCGTTGCGCCGGCCGTTACCATGCCAGTGAACGTGCCGGCTCCCACGCCCTCGGCAGTGACCCCGGTCGCCACTCATGTGGTGGAAGCGCCGCAGGCCGCGCCTGTCATCGATGTGCCGTGGAATGAGCCGCCTGACGTACCGCCCGTCGCGGTCGAGGCTGATGCCGTTTTACCCGAACCTGTGCCGGTGGACGGCGCTGCCGATCACGTGGCGTCCGTGGTACAGGTCGAAGAGCTGGATGATGACGAACCGCCGCTGACGGACGAGGACTACTTCGAGGTCGAGAACCAGGCCGAGGCCTATCTGGACGAACTGGAACACTCAAGGGATGAGCCGGAGCCCGTCGAGCCACTGCCTGCGGTAGAGCCTGCGACCGGGCTGGCTGCCGAGTGGCTGGAGCTGTATCTCAAGCTCGGCTTGTCCGGTCTTACCGGCAGCATTGCCGCCAACTGTACGTTGATTGCCGTGGAAGGCGACCGTTGGCTGATGCATCTCGATCCTGCGCAGAGCGCACTATTCAACCCCACGCAACAGCGACGACTCAACGACGCCCTGAATCAATACCACGGGCGTACGCTACAGCTCGAGATCGTGCTGCAGAAGCCGGAGCAGGAAACGCCTGCGCAGGCCGCTCAGCGTCGCCGTGCCGAGCGTCAGCGTGCAGCGGAACAGTCGATTCACGCAGATCCCCTGGTCCGGCAGCTCATGCAGCAGTTCGCCGCTGTGATCCGCGAAGGCACCATCGAACCCGTAGAACACTCCGAAACCTGATTAATTGAGGTGATTCCCATGATGAAAGGTGGCATGGCCGGCCTGATGAAGCAGGCGCAGCAGATGCAGGAAAAAATGCAGAAGATGCAGGAGGAACTGGCGAACGCCGAGGTGACGGGCCAGTCTGGCGCCGGGCTGGTCAGCGTGGTGATGAACGGTCGCCATGACGTCAAGCGGGTCAGCCTCGACGACAGCCTGATGCAGGAAGACAAGGAAATCCTGGAAGACCTGATCGCTGCCGCCGTCAATGACGCGGTACGCAAGATCGAGCAGAACAGCCAGGACAAGATGGCCGGGATGACCGCCGGCATGCAGCTTCCGCCAGGCTTCAAGATGCCTTTCTAACTCGAACGGCCAATCGGCGCGCATGGGCGCGCTTCTCGAAGGGCGGGGCATCGTCATTTACGCGCAGTAGACTCCGATGTCCCGCTTTCTTGCCTTTGGTCCTGCAAGTCGCCTGAATCCCTGGCACTGTGCTGCCCCTTTGCATAGCGACGCTTAATTTATGAGCTTCAGTCCCCTGATCCGCCAACTCATCGACGCCCTGCGCATTCTTCCCGGCGTGGGCCAGAAAACTGCACAGCGCATGGCGTTGCAGCTACTGGAGCGAGATCGCAGCGGCGGCTTACGCCTGGCGCAAGCGCTGAGCAAAGCGATGGAAGGGGTCGGTTACTGCCGGCAGTGTCGTACCCTTACCGAAGACGACCTGTGCCCGCAATGCGCCGACCCGCGACGCGACGATTCGCTGCTCTGCGTGGTGCAGAGCCCGGTGGACGTTTTCGCCGTCGAGCAGACGGGCTTTCGCGGGCGCTACTTCGTGCTCAAGGGGCATCTGTCGCCGCTCGATGGTTTGGGCCCTGAAGCGATCGGCATTCCCGAGCTTCTGGCGCGTGTTGCAGATGGTGCGTTCACTGAAGTCATTCTCGCGACAAACCCGACGGTGGAAGGCGAGGCAACGGCGCATTACATCGCGCAGATGCTTATTCCAAAGGGGCTGACCATCAGCCGAATCGCTCACGGCGTTCCACTGGGCGGCGAGCTGGACCTGGTCGACGGCGGAACCCTGGCCCACGCACTGGCCGGGCGCAAGACAATCCGCCTATAACCCGAAGTACTGACGATATGCCACCTCGGTAGTGCAGTTTTCTGGGTGATTCAGGTAAAGTTCTAAGCCATCAACGTTAGATAACTAAAGCGAATATAGTCCTTCGTTCTGGTTATATGTGCTGGCTATCCGAATCGAGGTCGAAATGAAAGCAAAGCATTGGCTGGTTCCAGCTCTGCTGCTGCTGAGCGCGTTTGCTCAGGCGCAGGAGAAGTTCAAAGTTGGCTACATCCGTGTGATGGACGATGCCCAGGCCATGGTTGCACACGAGGCCGGTCTGTATAAGAAGCATGGCCTTGACGTCGAGCTGATCGAGTTCAGTTCCGGTACCGACCTGATCAAGGCGATCGTCGGCGGGCAGTTGGATACCGGCGTCCTCGGCTTTACCAATGCGGTGGCCTGGGCCTCCAAAGGTGCTGACCTCAAGGTGGTCGGTGGTGCTCAGCAGGGCTACCACTCCATCGTGGCGCTTGAGGGTTCGGGTATCGAGAAGGTTGCCGACCTGAAGGGCAAGATCCTCGCTTCGCAGAAAGAGGGGAGCACCGCCGATGCAGTGCTGCGTGGCGTGACCTTGAAGAATGCCGAACTCAAGCCGAGCGACGTCAACATCATGGGTGTCAGCCCGGCCGTTGCGGTGCAGTCGCTGGTGTCCGGGCGTGTCGATGCGGCGTTCCTGTTCGAGCCGTATGATCGCATCGCGCAGCTGGTTGCCCCGGTTCAGCAGGTCTACGAGATCGGTGAAGTGTGGCCATTCCCGTGCATGGTGGTGATCACCTCCGGCGATACCCTGGCCAAGCGCAAGGATGCCGTCTGGAAGTCGCTGGACGCCCAGCGCGATGCCATCGAAATGCTCGACAAGCAGCCGGCCGAGGCAGCCAAGCTGATCGCCGACTACTTCATCGCCGAGCCGACGCTGAAGACGCTCAAGCGTGGTGAGCTCGCTCGCGAGGTTGTCATTGAGGAGGCGATCGGAACCCAGACCTTCAGCGCCAAGCTTGGCAAGGACGATCTGGCGCGCATCCAGGAGCTGGCGGACATTCTGCAGGAGCTCGGTTCGCTGAAGACCCGCGATGGCAAGCCGTTCGACACCAGTGCCATCGTCGATCTGTCCTGGCAGGAAGCTCGTGAACTCTGATCGCTTGACTCTGGTTTGAAACTACACGGGCCCGGCCTTTGTGCCGGGCCGTTTGCATCGCCCGCATTGCCGGGCAATTTCGTTTCTGGATTTGCGGATTTTTATGCAACTCAGGTTTGAAGAAGTAGACAAGCGCTTCGGGCAGCTCGAAGTCATCAAGGGCTTCAGCGGTGAGTTCGCCCAGGGTGAACTGGTGGCACTGGTTGGACCTTCGGGTTGCGGCAAGTCGACCCTGCTGCATCTGGTTGCCGGGCTGGAGAAGCCCAGTGCGGGCCGGGTGCTTGCTGACGAAAAGCCGATCACCGAGCCGAGTCCTCGACGTACGCTGGTGTTCCAGGAGCATGCCCTCTATCCCTGGCTCAGCCTGCAGGGCAACGTTGCCATGGCGCTGGAACTGCAGGGCGTCGCCAAGGCCAGCGCGTTCGAACAGGCGCAGGCCTGGCTCGAGCGTGTCGGCCTCAATGGATTCGAGCATTACTATCCGCACCAGGTTTCCGGCGGCATGCGCCAACGCACGGCCCTCGCCCGTGCATTCATCGCCAAACCCGAGGTGCTGTTGCTGGACGAGCCGTTTGGCGCACTCGATGCCCTGACCCGAATGGCATTGCAGGACGTGTTGCGTGAGCTGATCGAGGAGCATCAGCCGACGGTGCTGTTGGTCACCCATGATGTCGATGAGGCCCTTTACCTGGCCGATCACGTTCTGGTGTTCAGCGCGCGGCCGACTCGCGTGCTGAAAACCTTCAACTTCACCCATTGCGAGAAGAGCCACGACCTGTCCGACTTCGCTGCCGAGCGTAAGGAAATTCTCAGTCTGCTGGGTATCAAGACGGAGGTAGCGCATCCATGAGTCAGGCTCGCCGTCTTACTGGCCCAAAGAAGTACCTTGCGGTCGTTCTGGCCATCCTTTTCATTCTTCTGATCTGGCAGGCCGCAGCATGGAGTTTGCCGGCCTTTCTGATGCCGGGTATCCCGACCGTATTCGAGCGTCTGTTCAGCACTATCCAGGAGCCGGAGTTCCGCGAAGGGCTTTACGGCAGTATGAGTCGCCTCGGCAGCGGCTACAGTTTTGCGCTGCTGTTCGGGATCGGTTTTGGCCTGGTGGGTGGGGTGCTGTTCTTCTTCCGCGAGATCCTGCGCTCGGCCATCGTCATTCTGCAGTCGATTCCGTCGATCGCCTGGGTGCCGCTGTTTCTGATCGTTATGGGTTTCGGCAATCTGCCGATCATTGTGGTGGTCGCCCTGGCCGCTTTCTTCCCGATGGCGCTGTCGGTGATGAATGCCACCGAGAGCGTGCAGCCGGTGCACGTCGCTGCGGCGCGGGTCATGGGTGCCTCGCGCTGGCAGCTGCTGCGCCGCGTTTATCTGCCCGCCGTGATGCCAGAGCTGATCACCGGCGCGCAGCTGGCCTTCGGTAACGCCTGGCGTGCACTGATCTCCGCCGAGATGCTGATTGGTTTCGGCCAGGGGCTCGGGCGTTCGCTCGCGTACTCGGGCGAGATTGCTGACATGGTTGGCGTGATGATGAACATTCTGGTCATCGCCATTCTCGCCACGCTGATCGATCAGGTTGTACTGGAGAAGTTCAAGCAGCGGATGCTTCGCTATCAGTATGTCTGAGGCCATTGCATGTCTGTTCTCTCGCGCATTGCCATATGGCTCATCCTGTTGATGCCGGTCGCGTCGATGGCCGAGTCGTTGCGGGTGCAACTGCCCGAACGCCGGGTGCTGTCCAGCAGCGAAACGGAGAGTTTCGAGTCGGCGCTGATCGAGCAATTGGCCGAAGCGCTTGGGCGTTCCGGGTTTTCCGTGGTCAGCGCAGATGACGCTGAAGTGCGCCTGGTCGCAGGCGATCGGGTTGGTCCGGCCACTTACTATCATGCTGTGCCTGCCGCGCTAAGCGCGACGGAAGGTGAGTTGCTTGCCTGGTCCGATCTTCAGGGGCAGACGGTTTGCGTCAATCACGCGAGTCCATATGGAGCGTTGCTGAGCGAGCGCTTCGCGGCGGTGCCTCGGGAATATCCGAGCGCGGCGCATGCGCTGATCGGACTCAAGCTTGGTGAGTGCGCTGCGGTTGTCGAAGATGATGTGCTGCTGACGGAGATCGCCACCTTGCCCGAGTGGCGGCGCTACAAGCACCTGTTACCGTCGCTTTTCGATGCCGGGCGGCAGCTAAGCCTGACGGTCGCCGATGACGCTAACCTGCAGCAGCAGATCAACGCACTCTTGGCGCAATGGTCGGCAGAAGGCCGATTGGCGGGGCTGACCCAGCAATGGGTCGATGAGGTGGCATTTCAGGCATACGTGCTGGCCGATACCCTGGACTGCCACTGATTCGGTAGTTCGGCTTCGACGGCCAGTTTCAGCGTTCGTTCTCGAGCATCTGCGGCAGCATCCGCTGCAAGCCCTCCAGTTTCAGCGGCGCACGAATATGCCCGCGCAGGCTGCCATCCGGTGCGACCAAAGCCAGATTTCCGCTATGACTGACAATGTAGTCGCCTTCTGTTTCGCGCGCCGGAACGAAAGGGAGACCCAGTGCCTTGGATAGCCCTAGCAGTTGCTCCATGTCGCCGGTCAAGCCGCTGAAGCCGGCGCGGTAGTAGCTCAGGTAGGCCTTGAGTTGTTCCGGCGTATCGCGCGCGGGATCGGCGCTGACCAATACCACCTGCAACTGCTCTCGAGTCTCGGGCGGTAGCTGGCTGAGCAGCCGACGCATGTCGCTCAGCGTGGTCGGGCAGATGTCGGGGCAGGCGGTAAAGCCGAAGAACAGGATGTGCCAGCGCCCCTGCAGCGACGAAGTACTGAAAGGCTGGCCGTCCTGGTCGATCAGCTCGAACTGAGGAATGGGTCGTTCACGCGGCAGCAGCAGGATATTCGCCTGGTCCAGCAGTGCATCGCGATCAAGTGCGAACCCGGGAGGAGTACAGGCCAGAACTAGGATAAGCAGGCTGCGCCTTAACGTCATTAACACGGGCAGATCCTTTACCTAGCAGCGGCGCGGAGAATTCGCCGTCAGCGGTCGCTTAGGGCGAAGGCGGTCAGAGTGAACGTGGGAATGCCAATGTCCTGAAGTTTCTGCGATCCGCCCAGTTCGGGCAAATCGATGATGGCAGCCGCCTCATGAATGCTCGCGCGCATGCGTCGCACAAGCTGTGCGGCGGCTAGCAGCGTGCCACCGGTCGCAATCAGGTCATCGAACAACAGCACCGAATCGCCCTCGCAAAGGCTGTCGGCGTGAATCTCCAGATGCGCTTCGCCATATTCGGTGCTGTAGGCCTGCGACAGCACGTCGGCCGGCAGCTTGCCCTGCTTGCGAAACAGCACCAGAGGTTTGTTCAGCTCATAGGCGAGAATCGAGCCGACCAGGAACCCTCGTGCATCAAGCGCGCCGATATGTGTGAAGTCGGCCTCCACATAGCGCTGAATGAAGCTGTCAGCCACCATGCGTAGCGCCTTTGGCGACTGGAATAGCGGGGTGATGTCGCGAAACACCACACCCGGGCGGGGAAAGTCCTGCACCGGGCGAATCAGGGTCTTGATGCTGAACTCGTCGAAGATCATCGGGCTGCTACTCCAAACGCGCTGACTCAGACATCCATTGCGCCGCCGGCTAGGGCGCACAGTCCGATGGAATCCAGAATGCGTACTTCCTTGCCCTCGGCCTCGAGTAAGCCACTCTGCTGAAAACGGGTGAATACACGGGAAACGGTCTCGACCGCCAGGCCCAGGTAATTGCCGATCTCGTTGCGCGACATCGGCAGGCGGAACTGATTGGCCGAGAAGCCGCGTGCGCTGAAGCGTGCAGAAAGGTTAATGAGAAAGGTCGCGATGCGCTCATCTGCGGTCTTTTTCGACAGCAACAACATCATCTGCTGATCATCGCGGATTTCGCGGCTCATGATGCGCATGAGCTGGCGACGCAGCTGCGGCAGCAGGACGCTCAGTTCGTCGAGTCGTTCAAAGGGAATTTCGCAAACCGAGGTGGTTTCCAATGCCTGCGCGGTGACTGGATAGCTTTCGGTATCCATGCCGGAAAGACCGACCAGCTCGCTGGGCAGGTGGAAGCCGGTGATCTGCTCCTCGCCGCCATCGGTAACGCTGAACGTCCGCAACGCGCCGGAGCGTACGGCGAATACGGAACTGAACACGTCGCCCTGGCGGAACAGGGTTTCGCCTTTCTTCAGGGGGCGGCCGCGTTTGACGATGTCGTCCAAAGCGTCCATGTCCTGCATGTTCAGCGACAGGGGCAGGCACAGCCCGGACAGGCTGCAATCCTTGCAATGAGCTTGCCGCTGCGCACGGACCTTGATCGATTCGGACATAGAGGGCTTCCTGGAAACCTAGTTATAGCGCGCAAGGTTAACTCAGGACGTCGGCGATGGCCAATCGGCTCAAGGGTCGCAGGCAATGATTTGGACGATAGTCTGAGGCGCTCTAGATCAGGCGCGGCTGGCCTGGCTGACCTGCTCGGGGAGATAGTGGTCGAAGAGCATGCATATCGAGCGAACCAGTAGCCGGCCAGCAGGCTGAATCAGCAGATGGCTCTCGGTGATCTCGATCATCCCATCAGCGGCCATCTGCTCGAGCATCGGCCAGGCTTCGGTGAAGTACTGTCTGAACTCGATGTCATGCTCGCTCTCGATTTTCGTGAAGCTCAGCTCGAAATCGCATATCAGAGACTGGATGACGGTGCGGCGGATATGGTCGTCCTGTTTGCAGCGTAAGCCTCTGGCGGTGGCTAGCTGATGCTGATCCAGTTGGTATTGATATTGTTCGATGGCGCTGGTGTTCTGGCAGTAGAGATCACCGATCTGGCTGATGGCCGAAACGCCGAGGCCCACCAGATCACAATGGCCATGGGTGGTGTAGCCCTGGAAGTTGCGCTGCAGGCTGCCATCTTCTTGCGCCATGGCCAGTTCATCGTCCGGCAGGGCGAAGTGGTCCACGCCTATGTAGCGGTATCCCGCGTCGGTGAGCAAATGAATGCTCTGCTCCAGCATGGCCAGCTTTTCGGCGGGGGCCGGCAGGTCGTTGGCGTTGATACGGCGCTGCGGCGCGTATTGCTCAGGCAGATGAGCATAGTTGAACAGCGAGAGCCGGTCCGGCTGCAGGTCAATGATCGCCTCAACGGTTCTGGCGAAGCGTGCTGGCGTCTGCAGCGGCAAGCCGTATATCAGATCGATGCTCAGCGAGCGGTACTGCAGCGTGCGGGCCGCCTCGATGATGGTGCGTGTTTGCTCCAGGGTCTGCATGCGATTGATGGCGCGCTGAACCTCCGGGTCCAGATCCTGCACGCCGATGCTGATGCGGTTGAAACCTAGTTCGCGGAGCAGGCCGATGGTTGGCCAATCCGCTCCCCGGGGGTCGATCTCGATACTGAAGTCGCCATGATCATCGTCCTGCAGGTTGAAGTGCTGGCGCAGATGGCCCATCAGCCGACGCAGTTGATCATGGCTGAGAAAGGTAGGTGTGCCGCCGCCAAAGTGCAGCTGCTCGACCACCTGGTCCTTGCCCAGGTGGCAAGTGATCAGCTCGATTTCTTTCTCGAGGCGTTCCAGATAGGGCTGTGCGCGTGTCCGGTCGTTGGTCACCACTTTGTTGCGGCCGCAGTAGTAGCACGCGTTGGCGCAAAATGGCAGATGAACGTACAGCGACAGCGGGCGTGACGCCTGGCGGCTGCCGCGCAATGCGTGCAGCAGGTCGAACGAGCCGACCTTTTCATTGAACTGGGCCGCGGTCGGGTACGACGTATAGCGCGGGCCGGTCTGATCGTAGCGACGGATCAGGTCGGAATCCCAGCGAATGGAGTCGAGCATGTGGCGTTCCCGGTCATGACGGCGGTCGCTGGATTCTAGGGGCAGGGCATTGCGGCGGACTTGACCTGTATCAAACTTGATCCGACCCTAGCGCGCTGGGCCAGATCGGCGCCGACATCCGGAAGGGATCGCGCTGATTGGCGGTCAGATGATCACGTCAGCGTCTTATGCTTCAGCAGCGCCTTCATATCGCCAGAGGAGAGATTCATGCACAGCCGCCAGCAGGAAATCGCAACCGCGCTCAACGTCTGCGCACCATTTACCGGGCCGGAGTCGGTACAGGCCGAGATTGATCGTCGGGTGAGCTTCATCCAGACCTGCTTGCGCGAGTCGGGCCTGAAGACCTTGGTGCTCGGGATCAGTGGTGGCGTCGATTCGACCACGGCGGGTCTGCTGGCCCAGCGGGCGGTCGCCGGCATGCGCGAAGCAGGGGAAGGCGACGACTATCGCTTCATCGCCGTGCGCCTGCCTTATCAGGTGCAGCATGACGAGCATGAAGCGCAGCTGGCGGTGGATTCGATCAAGCCCGACGAGTGCCACACCGTGAACATCGGCACCGCGGTGCTGGGCCTGGCTGCCGCCACGCAGGCGCTTGATCCTTTGAGCCCGGCGCAGCGTGATTTCGTGCTGGGCAATACCAAGGCGCGGATGCGCATGGTGGCTCAGTACACGATCGCCAACGCGCGCCAGGGCCTGGTCATCGGTACCGACCATGCGGCAGAGGCGGTGATGGGCTTCTTCACCAAGTTCGGTGATGGCGCGTGCGACCTGACGCCACTGGCGGGTCTGGTGAAGGACCAGGTTCGGCAGATAGCCGCGGCATTGGGCGCTCCCGATCAATTGGTGCACAAGGTGCCAACCGCGGATCTCGAAGAGTTGTCACCTGGCAAGCCCGATGAGGCAGCTCATGGTGTCAGCTACCGCAACATCGATGATTTTCTGCAGGGTAAGCCGGTACCGGACGAGGCGGCCCGGATCATCATCGATACCTACGACAAGACTGCTCACAAGCGCCAGTTGCCCAAGGAGCCATGAGCGCTCGCAAGCCTTCCGCTAGTGCGCGTGTGTCTCGTGAGATGGCGCTGAGCCATGCCCCATCAGCCACTGCTGATGAGGGCCTGGCAGCGTCCAGATACCGAACAGAATCACCATTACCCCGCCGACGACGCGCACGCCACGCTTGCGCAGCAACGTTGTCAATCGCTCGGCAGCAAGGCCGGTGGCAAGCAACACCGGCCAGGTGCCGATGCCGAACGCCAGCATCAGCAAAGCGCTATCCAGTGCATCGCCCTGGCTGGCTGACCACAACAGGGTGCTGTAGACCAGGCCGCACGGTAGCCAGCCCCACAGCGCCCCCAGTATCAGGGCGCGTGGAATGCTCGTTACCGGCATGAATTTGCTAGCGATAGGCTGGATATGACGCCAGAGTCCGCGTCCTAGCGACTCGATGCGTGTCAGCCCGCTCCACCAGCCGGCGAGGTACAGGCCCATGATGATCAGCAGAAGTGCGGCGACGACTCGTAACGCCATGGCCGCTGGACTGTTGGCAACGGCCAAGCCCGCCAGGCCGATCAGGAATCCGGCAACGGCATAGCTTGATACGCGTCCGAGGTTGTAGGCGACCAGGAGGCGCAGGCGCCTGCCGCGCTGATCCGGTGGAATGGCCATGGTCAGTGCACCCATCAGGCCGCCGCACATGCCGAGGCAATGGCCGCCACCTAGTAGTCCCAAGACCAGTGCAGACAGCAGCAGGGGCAGCAGTTCAGTCACCTTTGCGTTACTCCGGCTGATCTTCCGAGGATTCCACTGCATCGGCTGCGGAAGGCTTCTGCGGCTCGTCGTCGTCGAACAGGATGCTGTGCGCCGGTCCGTCGAGATCGTCGAACTGCCCGCTGTCCACCGCCCAGAAGAACACCCAGATTGCGACGGCCACCAGGACCACGGCAACAGGGATGAGGATGTACAGAGCGGCCATTAGGACCTCCAGGATCCGAAGCGAAGTCTTTAGCTGCGTAAAGTGCGCCGCTGCGCCAATGACGTGCGTTGCAGCAGATTCAGCCGTGACTTGCCGGCTGACGTGTCAGCCGCAAGGCGTTCAAAACCACCAGCAGCGAGCTGAGCGACATCCCCAGCGCGGCCCATAGTGGGGTGACCCAGCCAAAGGCGGCGAAGGGCAGAATCAGGCCATTGTACAGGCTTGCCCAGGCCAGGTTCTCGATGATGATGCGGCGGCTGCGGCGTGCGACGTCGAATGCCTGCGCCAAGCTGCCTAGACGGTTGGATAGCAGCACCGCATCAGCACTGGTCTTGGCCAGGTCGGTCGCCGAGCCCATAGCGACGCTGATATCCGCTGCGGCAAGCACCGGGACGTCGTTGACGCCGTCGCCGAGCATTAGCACCCGATGTCCGGCGGCCTGCAATGCCTGCAATCGGGAAAGCTTGGCAGCAGGGGTCATGCCGCCTTCGGCCTCAGCGATGCCCAGTTCCCTGGCAATCTGGCCGACCATCGGTGAGCTGTCACCGGATAGCAGTAGCGTCTGCCAGCCACGGGCGCGGCAGGCCTCAAGGAGTGCCGGGGCATCGTCGCGAAGCCGATCGCCCAATACCAGCCAGGCCAGCGGGCCTTGATCGTCGCCCAACAACAGCCATTGCCCCTGGTCGCCGGGAATAGCGGGTGCCGGTTGGGCGAAGCCTTCGGCGACGAAACTGGGCTGGCCGATCCGCAGGTTGCGACCTTCAACGTTGCCTTGCAGGCCCAGGCCCGGCACCGTTTCGACCGATTCCGCCGCCAGCGGCGCACGTCCGAAGGCGCGGGCAATCGGGTGTTCGGAACGGTTCTCCAGGGCTGCGGCCAGCGCCAGGCAGGCATCGGCATTCAAAGCTCCGAGCGGGTGCACGGCGCTAAGTGTCAGGCGGCCCTCGGTCAGGGTACCGGTCTTGTCGAACACCACGGTATCGATATGATTCAGGCCTTCGAGCACATGCCCGCGGGTCAGCAGCAGACCGAGCTTGTGCAGCGTACCGGTGGCCGTGGTAAGTGCTGTGGGTGTCGCCAGCGACAGCGCGCATGGGCAGGTCGCGACGAGCAATGCAAGAACGATCCAGAACGCGCGTTGCGGATCGATCTGCCACCAGACCACCCCGACGACGGTTGCAACCAGCAGCACCACCAGCAGGAACCACTGCGCGACGCGGTCGGCCAGCTCGGCAAGCTTCGGTTTGTCTGCCTGAGCACGCTCCAGCAGGCGGACAATGGCGGATAAACGGGTGTCGTCGCCCAAGGCCTGGACTTCCACGGTCAGCGGGCCTTCGACGTTCAGCGTGCCAGCGGTTACTGCATCGTCCACGCCGCGGGGCAGGGGGAGGTACTCACCGGTCAGTACCGATTCATCGACGCTGGACTGACCGCTGATGATGAGGCCGTCTGCCGGAATCAGCGCACCGGGTTGCACCAGTACGCGGTCGCCGAGCTGCAGCTCGCTGAGCAGGATGCGATTGCTGTGACCGTCTGCGTCGAGTTTCAGGCAGGACGCAGGCAGCAAATTGACCAGTTGTGCGGTGGCGGCTGCGGTGCGTTCGCGCGCGCGCCGCTCCAGGTAGCGCCCGGCCAGCAGGAAAAGGGCAAACATGCCCACCGCGTCGAAATAGAGTTCACCCTGGCCGGTGATGGTGGACCAGATGCCGGCGACGTACGCACCGCCGATCGCCAGCGACACCGACACGTCCATGGTCAGGTGGCGGGTGCGCAAATCGCGCAGTGCTCCTTTGAAGAAGTCGGTGCAGCAGTAGAAGACGATCGGCGTGGTGAGCAGCAGGGCGGTCCAGCGAAGGGTGACGAAGAAGCTCTCCGACAGGTCCAGGTTGAACTCGGGCCAGGTGGCCATGGTGGCCATCATTACCTGCATCCACAGCAGCCCGGCTACGCCCAGCTGGCGCAGCGAACGGCGGTTCTCGCTGGCCAGGCGCTCGGCAGCCTGGTCGGCCTGGTAGGGGTGTGCTGCGTAGCCGATCCGTCGCAGCTCGCCGAGCAGCTCGCTGAGCGGCAGCTGTGCGTCGCTCCAGCGTACGTTCAGGCGATGATTGGACAGGTTGAGGCTGGCCTCGGCCACGCCGTGCAGGTTGCGCAAGTGGCGTTCGATCAGCCAGCCGCAGGCGGCGCAGCTGATCCCTTCGATCATCAGCGAAGTGCTTGCCAGATCGCCCTGGTGCTGTACGAACGGCTGTTGGACGTCCTCGCGGTCGTATAGCGCCATCTCTTCGCTCAGTTCCTGAGGGAGAGTCTGCGGGTTGATGGCGGTGTCGCTGCGGTGCTGGTAGTAGCTCTCCAGCCCACCCTTGACGATGGCTTCAGCGACGGCCTTGCAGCCTGGGCAGCACAAGGCCCGCGTCTCACCCAGCACGCGGGCCTGGAACGGACTGCCGGCTGGCACCGGCAGGCCGCAGTGGTAGCAGGGGAGAGGCTTTGCCATCAGCGGCTCAAGGCTTCAGTTCGAGGGCGCGGCCGGCTTCGATGGTTTTTTCCCCGTACAAGCGCCAGTCCTGCTCGCCTTCGCGACCGAGCAGCTCGATGAAGCGGCGGCCGCTGATCGATTCCTGCATCTGGCCCTGATAGATGCCGTCACCCTGCGGTTGCAGGATGATGCGGCGGTCACGCTCGGGCTGGGTCGGCGAGATCAGGTTCAGCACCAGTTGCTGCGGGCGGCTCGCGCCGCTCAGCTGCACTTCGGCCAGGCCGCGCTCGTCATTCAGGGCGATGCGTGCCTGCATCTCCAGACGCTCTGCCAGTTTCTCGCGCTCCAGCGACTGGTTGATGCCCTTGCCCGCGTCGTAATAGTTGTCCGCGACCAGGGTGTCGGCATTCTTGATCGCCAACGTCAGCAGGGACACGCCCAGTACTACGGAGCTGAGCAGGATGGCGATGACAAACCAGGCCCAGAACTGGGTGTACCAACGCGTTTGTTCGTTATCAGAGCGCATGCATTACCTTACTTAGCGGATGCTCGGGCCGATGAAACGGCTGTCTGCATCGTCGTTTATCGAGTCGTCGTCTACCGAGCGAATGTGGAAGACGATTTCATTAGTGCTCGAGGGCAGCTTCTCGGCGGCGATGGACAACTCGACCGGGATCGTGACGAGCTCGCCGCCCTCGGCGCGAATCTCGCTACGGCCTTCGTAGACCAGACCGTCGAGGCCGGTAGCTTCGATCACGAAGGTCTGTTCTTGCTGAGCCTTGTTCATCACCTTGAGGGTGTAGACGTTCTCGATATTGCCCTGCTCGTTCTCGCGGTAGAGCACGCGATCCTTGAGCACGTCGAGTTTTACCAGCGGGCGATCATACACGGCGTAGGAGAACAGCCCCATCATGGCCAGGAGCGCGACGGCGTAACCGATCAGGCGCGGGCGCAGCAGATGAGTCTTCTGGCCGGACAGATTGTGTTCGGTGGTATAGCTGATCAGGCCGCGCGGGTAGTTCATCTTGTCCATGATGGCGTCGCAGGCGTCGATACAGGCGGCGCAACCGATGCACTCGATCTGCAGGCCGTCGCGGATGTCGATGCCGGTCGGACAGACCTGAACGCACATGGTGCAGTCGATGCAGTCGCCAAGGCCCATTGCCTTGTAGTCAGCGTCTTTCTTGCGCGGGCCGCGCTTCTCGCCGCGACGCGGATCGTAGGAAACGATCAGGGTGTCCTTGTCGAACATCACGCTCTGGAAGCGCGCGTACGGGCACATGTAGATGCACACCTGCTCACGTAGGTAGCCAGCACTGCCGTAGGTGGCGAGGGTGAAGAAGCCGATCCAGAATGCCGACCAGCCATTGACGTTCAGGGTGAGCAGGTCGGGCACCAGCTCGCGGATCGGGGTGAAGTAACCGACGAAGGTGATCGCCACGAGGATGCCGACCGCGAGCCAGATGGCATGCTTGGCCAGTTTGCGAAGGAACTTGTTGGCGCTCATCGGCGCCTTGTCGAGCTTCATCCGCTGATTGCGATCACCCTCAGTGATCTTCTCGGCCCACATGAATACCCAGGTGAACACGCTCTGCGGGCATGTGTAGCCACACCAGACGCGGCCGGCGAAGACGGTGATGAAGAACAGGCCGAAGGCGCAGATGATCAGCAGCCACGACAGCAGCATGAAATCCTGGGGCCAGAATGTCGCCCCGAAGATGTGGAATTTGCGCTCTGGCAGGTCCCACCAGACGGCTTGACGGCCGTTCCAGTTAAGCCAGACGGTCCCGAAGAAGAGGATGAAGAGTACTGCGCCGCCAACGCGTCGCAGGTTGCGGAACAGGCCGCTGAAGGCTCGGGTGTAGATCTTTTCACGCGCGGCGTAAAGGTCAGCTGACGCTCCGGCCTTGGACGGGGGGGGGGTTACATCACGAACGGGGATCTGCTCAGTCATCGAGTGCGTACCACGGCGGAAGGTGGGTGTCCTGGCCGATGCATGCCGACCAGGATCATTTTTCTGTCCAGCTGCTAATGGTACGCCCGGAGCGTTGGGGTCGGGTGCGACAGGTCGTCACCCCGACCCTGTGTATCACTGCTCCGGCTGCTGCGACAGGCTGTAAACGTAAGCCGCCAGCAAGTGCACCTTGTCGTTGCCAAGGATTGCTTCCTGGGCCGGCATGCGGCCATTGCGACCGTAGCGAAGGGTTTGCTGGATCTGGGCAAAGCTCGAACCATATAGCCAGACATTGTCGGTCAGGTTCGGCGCGCCCATGGCTGCAACGCCCTTGGCTTCCGGTCCATGGCAGACTACACAGTTGGTCGCGAAGATTTTTTGACCCTGCTCAATGTCGATGCTGATACCCTCTGGGGTATCACGACCGGACAGGCTGCGCACATAGCCGGCAACGTTGCGGATGCCTTCTTCGCCGATCACGTCCCGCCAGGCCGGCATCGCCGCCTGGCGGCCGTGCAGGATTGTGGTCTTGATGGTTTCCGGCTCGCCGCCCCACAGCCAATCGTTGTCGGTCAGGTTCGGGAAGCCGTAGGCGCCCTTGGCATCGGAGCCGTGGCAGACCGAGCAGTTGGAGGCGAACAGGCGACCGCCCATCTTCAACGCCTGAGCATCCTTGGCGACTTCCTCTACAGGCATGCCGGCGTACTTGGCGAAAAGCGGACCGTACTGCTCGTCCGCCTTGTCCATCTCGCGCTGCCATTCCTTGACCTGAGTCCAGCCACCTTCATAGCCCGGCAGGATGCCTTTCCAGTTGCCCAGGCCGGGGTACAGCACCAGGTAGCCGAGGGCGAAGATGACGGTGCCGACGAACAGCATGAACCACCAGCGCGGCAGCGGGTTGTCGTATTCCTCGATACCGTCATAGGAATGGCCAACGGTTTCTTCAGTGCTGTCAGGGCGTTGGCCCTTGCGAGTTGCCAGTAGCAGCCAGACCAGCGCGGCAATGGTGCCGAGGCTCAGCAGGGTGACGTACCAACTCCAAAACGAGGTCATTTATTTCTTACTCCTGGAAGCTTCTTCATCACGCTTCTTGGCGTCGGTCTCGTCGTCCGCGAAGGGCAGGTTGGCGGCTTCGTCGAAGCTATTCTTGCGTTTGCTGCTGTAAGCCCAGAGCACCACGCCGATAAAGGCGACGAATACCAGAATTGTGCCCAAGCCGCGAAGAGTCCCGATTTCCATCATGCGTTACCGTTTGTTGGTGAGTGCAGTGCCGAGTACTTGCAGGTAGGCCACCATGGCGTCCATTTCGGTCTTGCCACGGACGGCATCCTTGGCGCCGGCGATGTCTTCTTCGGTGTACGGCACGCCGAGAGTGCGCAGTGCCGACATCTTCTTGGCGGTGTCCTTGCCGTCGAGGGTGTTCTCGACCAGCCACGGGTAGGACGGCATCTTCGACTCGGGCACTACGTTGCGCGGGTTGTACAGGTGCGCGCGGTGCCAGTCATCGGAGTAGCGGCCACCGACACGGGCCAGGTCCGGACCGGTACGCTTGGAGCCCCACAGGAACGGATGGTCATAGACGCTTTCGCCAGCGACCGAGTAGTGGCCGTAACGCTCGGTTTCAGCGCGGAACGGACGCACCATCTGCGAGTGGCAGCCGACGCAGCCTTCGCGGATGTACAGGTCGCGGCCTTCTAGCTGCAGCGCGGTGTAGGGCTTCATGCCTTCGACCGGCTCGTTGACGGCGTCCTGGAAGAACAGCGGGACGATCTGGGTCAGACCACCGATGCTCACCGCCAGGATCATGAACAGGGTCAGCAGACCAATGTTCTTTTCGAGTACTTCGTGATTCTTCATCTATCCGTTCCTCAAGCGATCTGCGCAGCAGCGTCGTACTGAGCTGCTTTGGCGGCACGCACAGTGCGCCAGGTGTTGTAGGCCATCAGCAGCATCCCGGCGAGGAAGAAGGCACCGCCCAGTGCACGGACGATGAAACCGGGGTGGCTGGCTTCCAGTGCCTCGACGAAGGAGTAGGTCAGCGTGCCGTCTTCGTTGATTGCGCGCCACATCAGACCCTGGGTGATGCCGTTGACCCACATCGAGGCGATGTAAAGCACGGTGCCGATGGTGGCCAGCCAGAAGTGCGCATTGATCAGGCCGATGCTGTGCATCTGCTCGCGACCGAACACTTTCGGGATCAGGTGGTACATCGAACCGATGGTGATCATCGCTACCCAGCCGAGGGCGCCGGCGTGTACGTGGCCGATGGTCCAGTCGGTGTAGTGGGACAGGGCGTTGACGGTCTTGATCGCCATCATCGGACCTTCGAAGGTCGACATGCCGTAGAACGCCAGGGAAACGACCAGGAAGCGCAGGATCGGGTCGGTGCGCAGCTTATGCCAGGCGCCCGACAGGGTCATCATGCCGTTGATCATGCCGCCCCAGCTCGGTGCCAGCAGGATGATCGACATCACCATGCCCAGCGACTGCGCCCAGTCCGGCAGCGCGGTGTAGTGCAGGTGGTGCGGGCCGGCCCAGATATAAAGGGTGATCAGCGCCCAGAAGTGCACGATCGACAAGCGATAGGAATACACCGGACGCTCGGCCTGCTTCGGCACGAAGTAGTACATCATGCCGAGGAAGCCGGTGGTCAGGAAGAAGCCCACGGCGTTGTGGCCGTACCACCACTGCACCATCGCATCGGTAGCACCCGAGTAGATCGAGTAGGACTTGAACCAGCTGACCGGGATTTCCAGGTTGTTGACGATGTGCAGCATCGCCGTGACCAGGATGAAGCCACCGAAGAACCAATTACCCACATAAATGTGCTTGGCCTTGCGCTTCATGATCGTGCCGAAGAACACGCCGATGTACGACACCCACACCAGCGTGATCAGGATGTCGATCGGCCACTCCAGTTCCGCGTATTCCTTGGAGCTGGTGAAGCCCTGTGGAAGCGTGATGACTGCAAGCACGATCACAGCCTGCCAACCCCAGAAGGTGAAGGCCGCGAGTCCGTCGGAGAACAGACGCGCCTGGCAAGTGCGCTGAACCACGTAATAGGACGTGGCAAACAGTGCGCAACCGCCGAATGCGAAGATCACCGCGTTTGTGTGCAATGGTCGTAGACGGCCGAAGCTCGTCCACGGCAGGTCGAAGTTGAGCGAGGGCCACACCAACTGCGCGGCGATCAAAACACCCAGGCCCATCCCGATGATTCCCCATACCACCGTCATGATGGCGAATTGGCGAACCACCTTATAGTTATAAGCAGTCTCACTTATTGCTGTGCTCATGCAAGGCTTCCACGCTAATGGCATTTTCGAAGGCAAAAACGGCGGCAAGTATGGAGAAAGCATGGGGGCAATGCAAACGACGCCCGGGCTCTCTTTGCTGGCCAAAACCCTGATTTAAAGCGTTTTCCATGCGCTGCGCAGGGATGTTTCGCACCAGGCCGGCGCGCCAGAAATACCGAGTTCGCCTTATGCTTCTAGGTGGCGCGGCGAGTCGGAAGCAAAGCTTAGAAGTGCGTGGGCGGGCGGGGAAGGTCTTCGGTCGGCTGATGATGCGACAGATGGTCGCAGCGCGACGAGAGTTGCCTGAAGATAAGGCGAGAAGGGCGGTACGAGTGTACCGCCCTTTTACGACTTACTGCTTGGCGAGTTGTTCCGGTTTCTGCGACAAGCTGTAGACGTAGGCGGCGAGCAGGTGAACCTTGTCGTCGCCCAGGTACTGCTGCTGGGCAGGCATCTGGCCGTTGCGGCCGTGGCGGATGGTCTGCTGCAGCTGGGCGAGGCTCGAGCCGTAGATCCAGCCGGAGGCATGCTGAAGATTCGGCGCACCCAGTGCCGCCATACCTTCTCCACCCTGGCCGTGGCAGACGGAGCAGGTCTGTGCATAGACCTCTTTGCCTTTGCCCATATCAGCGTCGGTGCCTTCCGGCAGCGCCAGGCCAGCGAGTTCCTTGCGGACGAAGGCTGCCACGTTCTTCACGCCTTCCTCGCCGATAGCCTGACCCCAGGCCGGCATTGCTGCGATACGGCCGTTGAGGATGCTGGTCTTGATCGAGGCTGCATCACCACCCCAGCGCCAGTCATGGTCAGCCAGGTTCGGGAAGCCCAGGGAGCCCTTGGCATCGGAACCATGGCAGATGGCGCAGTAGTTGGCGAACAGGCGAGCACCCATCTTCACGGCTTGCTCGTCCTGAGCGACTTCTTCCACCGACATGGCAGCGTACTTGGCGAAGATCGGACCGTATTTCTCATCGGCCTGAGCGACCTCGCGCTCCCACTGCTTTTCCTGAGTCCAGCCACCCTCGTAGCCGGGCAGTACGCCTTTCCAGTTACCCAGGCCCGGATAGAGCGCGAGGTAAAGGATGCCGAACACCAGGGTGCCGATGAACAGCAGGAACCACCAGCGCGGCAGCGGGTTGTCGTATTCCTCGATGCCGTCGAAGGCATGACCCATCGTTTGGTCCGTGGTGCCGGCCGACTCGCCCTTGCGGGTGGCGAAGATCAGCCAGAACAGAGCGACGATGGTGCCCAGCGTCAGCAGGGCGATGTATCCACTCCAGAAAGTGCTCATGTGCTACTCCTGGACAGCCCGAGCAACTCTGGCTGTCCGCGATTGAAGTCCCTGACGGCTGCGAAGCCAGCCGTCATTTTTCTTGGCTGTGCGATTAGCGCTTGTTGGTCAGAGCCGTGCCGAGCACCTGAAGATAGGCCACCATGGCGTCCATCTCGGTCTTGCCATTGACGGAGTCGCGAGCGCCAGCGATGTCCTCTTCGGTGTACGGCACACCGAGGGTGCGCAGTGCCGACATCTTCTTGGCGGTGTCCTTGCCGTCGAGGGTGTTCTCGACCAGCCACGGGTAGGACGGCATCTTCGACTCGGGCACTACGTTGCGCGGGTTGTACAGGTGCGCGCGGTGCCAGTCATCGGAGTAGCGGCCACCGACACGGGCCAGGTCCGGACCGGTACGCTTGGAGCCCCACAGGAACGGATGGTCATAGACGCTTTCGCCAGCGACCGAGTAGTGGCCGTAACGCTCGGTTTCAGCGCGGAACGGACGGATCATCTGCGAGTGGCAGCCGACACAGCCTTCGCGGATGTACAGATCGCGGCCTTCCAGTTGCAGCGCGGTGTAGGGCTTCATGCCTTCGACCGGCTCGTTGACGGCGTCCTGGAAGAACAGCGGGACGATCTGGGTCAGACCACCGATGCTCACCGCCAGGATCATGAACAGGGTCAACAGCCCGACGTTCTTTTCTAGTTTCTCGTGCGATTTCATTTACCTAGGCTCCTCAGGCGATCTGCGCGGCAGCGTCGTACTCGGCGGGCTTGGCAGCCTGCACGGTGCGCCAGGTGTTGTAGGCCATCACCAGCATGCCGGCGAAGAAGATCGCGCCACCGATCATCCGCACCACGAAACCGGGGTGGCTGGCTTCCAGTGCTTCGACGAAGGAGTAGGTCAGCGTGCCGTCGTCGTTGATCGCGCGCCACATCAGGCCCTGGGCGATACCGTTGACCCACATCGAGGCGATGTAGAGCACGGTGCCGATGGTGGCCAGCCAGAAGTGGGTGTTGATCAGCGCGACGCTGTGCATCTGAGCGCGGCCGAAGACCTTCGGAATCAGGTGATACAGCGCGCCGATGGACACCATGGCAACCCAGCCGAGGGCGCCGGCGTGTACGTGGCCGATGGTCCAGTCGGTGTAGTGCGAGAGGGCGTTGACGGTCTTGATGGCCATCATCGGACCTTCGAAGGTCGACATGCCGTAGAACGCCAGCGAAACAACCAGGAAGCGCAGGATCGGGTCGCTGCGCAGTTTGTGCCAGGCGCCCGAGAGGGTCATCATGCCGTTGATCATGCCGCCCCAGCTCGGAGCCAGCAGAATCAGCGACATCACCATGCCCAGGCTCTGCGCCCAATCCGGCAGGGCGGTGTAGTGCAGGTGGTGCGGACCGGCCCAGATGTAGACGGTGATCAGTGCCCAGAAGTGGACGATCGACAGGCGATAGGAATACACCGGACGCTCGGCCTGCTTCGGCACGAAGTAGTACATGATCCCGAGGAAGCCGGCGGTGAGGAAGAAGCCCACGGCGTTGTGGCCGTACCACCATTGCACCATCGCATCGGTCGCACCGGCATACAGCGAGTAGGACTTCATCGCACTGACCGGAATTTCCAGGTTGTTGACGATGTGCAGAATGGCCACGGTCAGGATGAAGGCGCCGAAGAACCAGTTACCGACGTAGATGTGCTTGACCTTGCGCGTCGCCAGCGTACCGAAGAAGACGACCGCATAGGCCACCCAGACGATGGTGATCAGGATGTCGATCGGCCACTCCAGTTCCGCATATTCCTTGGAGCTGGTGAAGCCCAGCGGCAGGGAGATCGCGGCGAGCAGGATGACCAGCTGCCAGCCCCAGAACGTGAACGCGGCCAACTTCGGCGCGAACAGTGTGGTCTGACAGGTACGCTGTACCGAGTAGTAGGAAGTTGCGAACAGAGCACAGCCGCCGAAGGCGAAGATCACCGCGTTGGTGTGCAATGGACGTAGACGACCGAAACTGGTCCAGGGGAGGTCAAGGTTCAGAAATGGCCAGGCCAATTGTGCTGCGATGAAAACGCCGAGCCCCATCCCGACGATTCCCCACACCACCGTCATGATGGCGAATTGGCGGACCACCTTGTAACTGTAGGCGGTACTGGTTGCTGTGTTCATGTATGGGCTTCCATCCACGGGTAATGAGCAGTTTTTTCTTTCTAATAGAAAGCGGGGCAAGGATGGGGAAAGGGCAATCTGCCGGTATTGACGCGGGTCAATACACACAAAGTGACAAAGGGTATCTCGTCAGGTGGAACCGGCCGTCTGGCGGCGCATGGGTGAGCCTGATCCTGGCGCATGGTGCAGGCGCACCGATGGACAGCCCGTTCATGGAACAAATGGCTGCGCGCCTTGCTGCGCGCGGGATAGCGGTTTGCCGATTCGAGTTCGCCTACATGGCGGCGCGACGTGCCGGGGCAGGCAAGCGGCCGCCCAGTCCACAGGCTCAATTGTTGGCCCAATGGCGTGAAGTCCATGCCCTGGTGCGACAGCAGGCCACAGGACCGCTGGCCATCGGTGGCAAGTCGATGGGGGGGCGAATGGCCAGTTTGCTGGCCGATGAGTTGGGCGCGGACGCGCTGGTCTGCCTGGGTTATCCGTTCTATGCCGCCGGCAAGCCGGAAAAGCCTCGGGTGGCGCATCTCGCCACGCTGCAGACGCCGACCCTGATTGTCCAGGGTGAGCGCGACGCCTTGGGTGATCATGAAACGGTGGCGCAGTACGCGCTATCCCTGGCGATTGCGCTGCACTGGCTGGCCGCCGCCGATCACGATCTCAAACCGCTGAAACGCTCGGGCCTGAGCCACGACCAGCACCTCGACAGTACTGCCGATGCGATTGCCGCGTTTCTCCAGGGTGTGATCTCGCACTGAGCGCTGCCTGCATCCGGATCGAGCGATACCGGCTGCGGCTTTTCCTAGCGGTTGAAGCGCTCGACCAGGGCGTACTGCCCTTGTGCCGTGGCGGCGAGGTCCTCGCTGAGCAGCGCAGAGCTGCGCGCGTCACCGGTGGTCTGTTCGGCCAGCTGGGCGATGGTGCTGACGTTGTTGCTGATCTCGTCGGCCACCGCGCTCTGCTGCTCCGTCGCGGACGCGATCTGCGTGGTCATGTCGATGATATTGCCCATCGCCTCGTTGATCCCGCTGAGGGCCTGATCGGCCTGGACCACCTGATCGACGCCGCGCGTCGCATGCACGCGGCCATCCTCGGTGGTCTCCACGGCGTGTCGCGCCTGTGACTGAAGCTTCTCGATCAGTTGGTGGATCTCACCCGTGGCACTGGCCGTTCGTTGGGCAAGCTGGCGGACTTCGTCGGCGACCACCGCGAAGCCGCGGCCACTTTCACCGGCACGCGCAGCCTCGATCGCGGCGTTGAGTGCCAGCAGGTTGGTCTGGTCGGCGATGCTCTTGATCACATCGACCACGCTGCCGATCGCCTCGCTGTCGTTGGCCAGTTGGTTGACCGCTTCGCCCGTCTTGGCGACGGATTCGGATAGCTGCTGAATGGCCTTGCGTGTCTCGGCAGTGACCGCACGGCCCTGATCGGTGAGGCGGCTGGCCTCTCGGGTCGCGTCGGCGGCCAGCGCGACGTTGCCGGCGACTTCCTGCGTCGTCGCGGCCATCTCGTTGATCGCCGTTGCGACCTGCTCGGTTTCCTGATGCTGCTGCACCAGGCCGTTGGCGCAGTTCTGTGCGAGCGAGTCGGCCTGTTTGGCTTGCCCCTGCAACTGCACGGCCATGTCCTGCAGGCGCGTGAGGCAGGTCTTCAGGTGCGCATGCTGACTGAGCATCGCCATTTCCAGCTGGGCTTCGACGCCGCTGCTGTCGGTATACATGCGCGCGATGAGCGGGTCACTGGTGCTCTCGCTCGCCAGCTGCAACAGGCGCTTTATGCCACGTTGCTGCCAGTGCAGCGCGACCAGGCCGAACGGTACGGCCAGCAGCGCGGCGGCGATGAACCCCAATGCATGATCGAAGCTGGCCCCGACCAGAAATCCTATCTGGCTGATGACCAGAAACGGCAGCCATTTGCTCAGTACGGGCAGCCAGGTGTCGCGGCGGGGCACGCCGGACTTGCCGGAATTGATGCGCGCATACAGGGCTTCGGCTCGCTGAACCTGTTCGCGGGTCGGTTTGGTACGCACCGACTCATAGCCTGTTACCTGGCGCTGCTGATCGAAAATGGGCGTGACGTAGGCGTTGACCCAATAATGGTCGCCGGTCTTGCGCCGGTTCTTGACGATGCCCATCCATGGCTTGCCCTGCTTCAGGGTCGTCCACATGTGGTCGAACACGGCCGGCGGCACATCCGGATGGCGCACCAGGTTATGCGGCGCGCGAATCAGTTCGTCACGCGCGAAGCCGCTGACCTCGGCAAATATGTCGTTGCAGTAGGTGATCTGGCCTTTGAGGTCGGTGGTCGAGATGAGGCGTTGCTGGTCAGGAAACGCGTATTCGCGCTGAGTTACGGGTTGATTGTTACGCATCGACTATCACGCCTGGCAGAGGAATCGTAGGGTGTCGCACCCGACCTTGTGTTTTTCTAATGGGTCAGGCTGACCAGTTGGTCGGCCGGAGAGTGGCGTTCTTGAGCCAAAGCTGATTCGTGGATCAGCTTCTTCTGCGCACAGGCGACCAGCGGCAGCCGTGGCTTAATGGTTCTGTAACGGGTTTTGGGCATTGTCGGTGCGTGTCCGGTGCTTCGCGATGCGAAGCGAACTCAGGGAGCCGGGCAGCGGGCAGGGACGTCAGGGCAGCTGGAAACCAATCGCCGAAGGACCGGCGGACGCCGATGCGAAAGGAATCGCATCGGCGTTTCCGGTTTCGCTCAGCTCCCGATCAGCTGGCGCAGCACGTAGTGCAGAATTCCGCCAGCCTTGAAGTACTGCACCTCGTTGAGCGTATCGATGCGGCTCAGCACCTGGAACGAGTCACGCGAACCATCGGCGCGCTCCACATCCACGGTCAGCATCTGGCGCGGCGCGATATCGGCGCCTAGACCGCGGATCGACAACTTCTCCGTACCGTTCAGGCCCAGCGACTGGCGCGTCTGATCACCGACGAACTGCAGCGCCAACACGCCCATGCCGATCAGGTTGGAGCGATGGATGCGCTCGAAGCTCTCGGCGATCACCGCCTTGACGCCCAGCAGATTGGTGCCCTTGGCCGCCCAGTCACGGCTGGAACCGGTGCCGTATTCCTTGCCGGCGATCACCACCAGCGGTACGCCCTCGGCCTGGTAGCGCATGGCGGCGTCGTAGATCGAGAGCTTCTCGCCACTCGGCTGATAGAGCGTGTTGCCACCTTCCTCCCCGCCGAGCATCTCGTTCTTGATGCGGATATTGGCGAAGGTGCCGCGCATCATCACTTCATGGTTGCCGCGCCGCGAACCATAGGAGTTGAAGTCCTCCGGCGCCACGCCCAGCGACTGCAGATAGGTGCCGGCCGGTGAGCTGGCCTTGATATTGCCGGCCGGTGAGATGTGGTCGGTGGTGATCGAGTCGCCGAACAAGGCCAGCACGCGAGCGTTCTCGACATCTGCCGGTGGGGTCGGAGGCTGGCCGATATCCTCGAAGTAGGGCGGGTTCTGCACGTAGCTGGAGCCAGCGTCCCACGCGTAGGTATCTCCGGCGCTGACCGGAATCTTCTGCCAGTGCTCGTCGCCGCTGAATACGTCGGCATAACGGCTGCGGAACATCTGGCCATCGATGCTCGCCACCGCTTCGGCGATTTCCGCGCTGCTCGGCCAGATGTCCTTCAGGTACACTGGCTGGTTTTGCGCGTCATAGCCCAGCGGTTCGCGGTCCATGTCGATGCGTGTGGTGCCGGCCAGTGCAAAGGCGACCACCAGCGGCGGTGAGGCCAGCCAGTTGGCCTTGACCAACGGATGTACGCGCCCTTCGAAGTTACGGTTGCCGGACAGTACGGAAGAAACGATCAGATCGTTATCGGTGATCGCCTGGCCGATGGCATCCGGCAGCGGCCCGGAGTTGCCGATGCAGGTGGTGCAGCCGTAGCCCACCAGGTTGAAACCGAGTTCGTCGAGATAGCGGGTCAGGCCGGCGCGCTCGAGGTAGTCGGTAACCACTTTCGAACCGGGCGCCAGAGAGGTTTTGACCCAGGGTTGGCGTTGCAGGCCGCGCTCGATGGCTTTCCTCGCAACCAGGCCGGCGGCCATCAGCACGTTCGGGTTCGAGGTATTGGTGCAGGAGGTGATGGCTGCGATCACCACCGCGCCGTGCTTGAGCTGGAACTGTTCACCGGCAACCGCAAACTCGGTATCGGCCTGTTGCTTACGCCCGCTGGTTTCAAGCAGCAGGTCGAAGTTCGCGCCGATATCGCCGAGGGTCACACGATCCTGCGGACGCTTGGGCCCCGCCACGGACGGTCGAACCTGGCTCAGGTCCAGTTCGAGGGTAGCGGTGAACTCGGGATCGGGCGAGTTGCTGTCGCGCCACATGCCCTGCGCCTTGCTGTAGGCCTCGACCAGTGCGACGCGCTCTTCGTTGCGGCCGGTCAGGCGCAGGTAGTCGATGGTCACCTGATCGACCGGGAAAAATCCGCAGGTGGCGCCATATTCCGGGGCCATGTTGCCGATGGTGGCGCGGTCGGCCAGCGGCAGGTGATCCAGGCCGGGGCCATAGAACTCGACGAACTTGCCGACCACGCCGTGCTTGCGCAGCATCTGCGTCACGGTCAGCACCAGGTCGGTGGCGGTGACACCCTCGTTGAGCTTGCCGGTCAGGCGGAAGCCGATCACTTCGGGGATCAGCATCGACACCGGCTGACCGAGCATTGCCGCTTCGGCTTCGATCCCGCCAACGCCCCAGCCCAGCACGCCGAGGCCGTTGATCATGGTGGTGTGCGAGTCGGTGCCGACCAGGGTATCCGGATAGGCGAAGGTTTCGCCGTTCTCTTCGCGGGTCCAGACCACCTGGCCGAGGTATTCCAGATTCACCTGGTGACAGATGCCGGTGCCCGGCGGCACTACGGCGAAGTTGTCGAAGGCCTGCTGGCCCCAGCGCAGAAACTCGTAGCGTTCACCATTGCGCTGCATCTCGATCTCGACATTCTGTTCGAATGCCTGGTCACTGCCGAAGCGGTCGACCATCACCGAGTGGTCGATCACCAGATCCACCGGCGACAGTGGATTGATCTTCTGTGGGTCACCGCCGGCCTTGGCCACGGCGTCGCGCATGGCAGCCAGATCGACGACTGCCGGCACGCCGGTGAAGTCCTGCATCAGCACGCGGGCAGGGCGATACTGGATCTCCATGGTGGAGCTGCGGGTGTCCAGCCAGCTCACCAGGGATTTCAGGTCGTCGGCGCGCACCGTCTGGCTGTCCTCCCAGCGCAGCAGGTTTTCCAGCAGCACCTTCAGTGACGTGGGCAGGCGGCTGATATCGCCGAGTTGGGCGGCTGCGTCGGGCAGGCTGTAGTAGTGGTAGGTCTTGCCGGCAACTTCGAGGCTGCGGCGGCAATTCAGGCTATCCAGGGAATGCATTCCTCATCTCCTTGTGCCCACACGGTAAGGGCTGGCTGATGAACGAGCGGTGAAACCCATGGGGCTTCGCTACTGCACTGGACCGGGTCATGCAGGCGAGGGTTCCCGTGGTCGGCTATGATGCGCGGCTTTGGCGCTGGCCCGACCGCTGACAGGATTCGAACATGAACACATTGCTGCTGCATTGCCGCCCCGGTTTCGAGGGCGAGGTTTGTGCGGAAATCAGCGAGCACGCCGCCATTCTGGAAGTGGCCGGCTACGCCAAGGCGCGGCCGGAGAGCGCCAGCGCGGAATTCATCTGCAGCGAAAGCGGCGGCGCCGAGCGGCTGATGCGCAAGCTGCGTTTCGCCGAACTAATCTTTCCGCGGCAATGGGCGCGCGGCGAGTACCTGCAACTTCCTGAAACGGATCGTATCAGCGTCCTGCTGGAGTATCTGGCGAGCTATCCGGTGTGCAGCAGCCTGTGGCTGGAAGTGCTTGATACCAACGACGGCAAGGAGCTTTCCAATTTCTGCCGCAAGTTCGAGGCGCCGCTACGCAAGGCGCTGATCAAGGCCGGCCGCCTCGACGAGCAGGGCAACGGCCCTCGACTGTTGCTGACCTTCAAGAGTGGCCGTGAGGTGTTCGTCGGTATTGCCGAGGTGAACAACAGCGCCTTGTGGCCGATGGGCATCCCGCGACTGAAGTTTCCACGCCAGGCGCCCAGCCGCTCCACGCTCAAGCTGGAAGAGGCCTGGCACCATTTCATCCCGCGCGACCAGTGGGATGCGCGTTTGGCGGCGGGCATGACCGGCGTCGATCTCGGCGCAGCGCCGGGTGGCTGGACCTGGCAGCTGGTCAACCGGCATATCAAGGTCAGCGCCGTGGACAACGGACCGATGGACCCTGATCTGATGGATTCCGGGCTGGTCGAGCATTTTCGCGCCGATGGCTTTACCTTCCGCCCGCGCAAGCCGGTGAACTGGATGGTCTGCGATATCGTCGAAAAGCCGGCGCGCAATGCCGCGCTGCTGGAAACCTGGATCGGCGAAGGCCTGTGTCGCGAGGCGGTGGTCAACCTCAAGCTGCCGATGAAGCAGCGCTATGCCGAGGTCAAGCGGCTGCTGGAGCGCATCGCCGATGGCCTGGCCGCGCGCGGCGTCAAGGCCAGCATCGGCTGCAAGCAGCTGTACCACGACCGCGAAGAGGTGACCTGCCACCTGCGGCGTCTCTGATCAGCCAGCGGATGACCCGCCATCGCGCATGCGTAACAATGCACGCCAGTTTTCCGGAGCCCAAGATGACCCAATCAGCTGAAATGTCCGTCGATGCCGTGCTCGATGCCAGCGGCCTGAACTGCCCCGAGCCGGTGATGATGCTGCACAACAAGGTGCGCGATCTGGCCGGTGGTGCGCTGCTCAAGGTGATCGCGACCGATCCCTCGACCCAGCGAGATATTCCGAAGTTCTGCATCTTTCTTGGCCATGACCTGGTCGAGCAGCAGGAAGCGGCTGGCACCTACCTCTACTGGATTCGCAAGAAGAGTGAGTGAGCGACGCGGCTGCAGGCTCGTTCGCAGCCTCAGCCCAGCTCCTCCCGGGCAGCACCCGTTTGCTGGCGCCGCCACATGCGGGTCAGCCAGCGCCAGGCGATCCAGCCGCCACCGATCAGATAGATAAGCCCACCGGGTACCCACATGATCAGGCCGGCGAGTTGCTGGTCGTCCACCGAGCGACCTTCGCCATAGAACGAGACGGTGCCGAAGGTCAGCAGGGCGCCCAGCAGGCCGGTGTGCATCAGCGTCAGCAACACGGCCATCAACGCCTGGGGCACCTGTTTCGGATTGGCGCGCAGTACCGACCACCAGAACAGCCAGCCGGTGAACAGAAAGCACGCATGTTCGAAGGCGTGCCACCAGAGGTTGTCCAGCGCCAGCACGTAGAGCTTCGGCGTGTGCCAGATCCAGATGATCGCACCATGCAGCAGCGCCAGCAGCGTGGGGTAGCGGCCGGCGCGCAGAATGCCGGTCCACAGCGGCTGGGCAAAGCGGCCGGTGACGCCGCGCCATTGCGGCAGCGGCCGGGCCAGCGCCCACAGCGGCGCGATCACGATGATGAACAGCATGTGCTGGGTCATGTGCCAGCTGGTGCTGCTTTCCGCCCAGTCGTCGATGGGGCCGAAAACCGAGACCACCACCAGCAGCATGGCGCTGTGAAAACAGAGGGCTTCGCTGCGCCGCGGCGGCACCTTGCGGGCGCCCAGCACATAGAGCAGCCAAGCTGCCGCGACCAGCACCGCCGTGAGCAGCAATGGTGCGCGGTCCAGCAGGTGGGCATCGAAAAGGCCATGGGCCTGTGCCGATACCGGCAGGAAGATGGCGGTCAACGCTGCAGCGGCTGCCTGGCGCATCGGCGGCCGGATTACAGGCATGGCGGAATCTGCAGCAGCGGAATGCCGACGAACAGGGTGGCCAGCGCCGCAATGAAGTGAATACCGGCAGCCAGCTTGGTGACGAACTGCTGCCGCTCGTTCAACTCATGGGGTGGTCGCGACAAGCGCCAGAAGTAACGCGCCAGCCAGAACAGTAGTGCAAGGGTAAGCAGGGTCAGCACGCCGAGGCTGCCGTTCAGCCAGTTCCACACCCCGTCCGTGGGGTCCGGTGGGCTTACCTTGCAGATCACCGCCTGGCCACCGTACATCGCGACAAACCACAGGCTCCAGATGATCAGGCCGATCGGGATCTGCACCGGGTGAAAGGGTGACGTGCGTGCATAGGCCATCAGGCACCCCCCCAGGTCGCCGGGAACAACACGATCGCCGCATAGCTGACCCACAGCACACCCAGGTTGTAGTACCAGAGCTGCTCGACCACGATGGGCTCGTATGGCGCTTTATCGCCCACGTAACCGAGGGCTACCCGCCACGCCTGCAGTCCGGTCAGCACGGCTGCCAGCGTACAGTGAATCAGGTTGTACGCCAGCATCACGAAGATCACTGCATCGTGGGCGGTTTCGGTCGGCGCCAGGCCGGCCGACAGCATCAGCCAGAGCAGCAGCGCCGATTGAATGAAGGCGACGATCGCCAACACGGCAAGTTGCCCCATCAGCCCGCGATGCATACCGGCGCGCAGACGCTTGATCAGCTGGTGCAGCCAGAGCGTGCCGGCACTCAGTAACACGGTGCTGGCCAGCATCAACCAACCGTTCAGGTCGCTGTCCGGCACCTGCCATTGCGGCGACACGGTCCACAGATAGAACCAGCCGAACAGCAGCGAAAGGTACAGCGCGCCATTGGCCAGCAGCGTCACGCCCATGCCCCACAGGCCCGGGCCGTCGAACGTACGCGAGTGCAGCGGTGGCTCGCCCGGTTGGGTATGGGCGTCCGGCGCGGCAGCAGGATGGGCGCCGTTTTCCCAGGACCAGCGCAGCAGCACGATCAGCGTTGCCACGGTGGCGATGATCGCGAGGATGTACGCTTTGGTCAGCAGGCTCAGGCAGAGCACCGCAAGGAACACCGAGGCAATGAACGGCAGCCAGCTGTTGCCAGGTAAATGAATGATCTCGCGGACCTTGCCCGTCAGCGGATCACTGCCCCAGGTCTCCCGTCGACCGTGGTCGATCACCGTCAGCGCATGTTCGCCGCGGGCGATGCTGTCGGGCAGGTTCGGGTCTTTCCACAACGGATGACGGTCCGTCACGTCGGGCAGGCTGACGAAGTTGTACGCGCTGGGCGGCAGGCTGGTGGCCCACTCGAGGGTATCGGCTTTCCAGGGATTCTTCGGTGCCGGGATGCCGAAGCGGAAATGCAGGATGATGTCCAGCAGGATAGTGGCGACGCCTGCCGCCATGATGAAGCTGCCGATCGACGACACCAGGTTGGGCATGTCCCAGCCGAGGCCGGTGTCATAGGTGTAGACACGCCGAGGCATGCCGATCAGGCCCGTCCAGTGCATGATCATGAAGGTCACGTTGAAGCCGATGAAGAACAGCCAGAAGCCCCAGCGGCCGAGCTTTTCCGACGGCATGCGCCCGGAGAAGTGCGGCAGCCAGTAGTACAGACCGGCCATCAGCGGGAACAACATGCCGCCCACCAGCACGTAGTGCATGTGCGCGACGACGAAATGGGTGTCGTGTACCTGCCAGTCGAACGGCACCAGCGCCAGCATCACCCCGGTCAGCCCGCCTGCGACGAAGACGATCAGAAAGCCCACCAGCCAGAGCATTGGCACTCTGTACACCGGTTTGCCGAGCCAGAGCGTCGCCAGCCAGGCGAAAACCTGCACGCCGGTGGGGATTGCCACCAGCATGCTCGCCGCCGAGAAGAACGCCGTGGCCAGCTGCGGGATGCCCACCGTGAACATGTGGTGCACCCATAGTCCGAAGCTGATGAAGCCGGTGGTCAGTACGCCCAGCACGACCCAGCGGTAGCCCACCAGCGGGCGCCGGCAGAACACTGGAATCAGCGTGGAGACGATGCCAGCGCCGGGCAGGAAGATGATGTACACCTCCGGGTGACCGAACAGCCAGAACAGGTGCTGCCAGAGCACCGGATCGCCACCACGGGCGACATCGAAGAACGGCATGCCGGCCGCGCGCTCCAGCTCCAGCAGGATCGAGCCGAGGATCAGCGGCGGAAAGCCGACCACGATCATCATCGCCATCACCAGGATGTACCAGGCGTACAGCGGCATCTTGTGCAGCGCCATGCCGTTGGTGCGGGTGCGCAGGATCGATACCACCAGCTCGACGCCGGCGGATACCGCGGAAATTTCGACAAAGGTGATGCCCAGCAGCCAGAAATCCGAGTTCACCCCAGGGGTATGTGCCGAGCTGGACAGCGGCGTGTACATGAACCAGCCGGCCTTGGGCGCGACGTCGAGAAAGATGCTCGACAGCAGGATCAGCCCGCCGAACAGGTAGCAGTAGTAGCCCAGGGCGGAAAGGCGCGGGAAAACCAGGTCGCGGGCACCGATCATCTTCGGGATCAGGTAGACCGCCAACCCCTCCATCATCGGCACCGCGAAGAGGAACATCATCACCGTGCCGTGCATGGTGAAGACCTGGTTGTAGACGTCCGGCTCCATCAGCTCGTAGCCGGGGAGGGCGAGCTGGGTGCGGATCAGCATCGCCAGCAGGCCGCCGACGAGGAAGAAGAAGGCTCCGGTGACCAGAAAGCGCAGACCGATGCTGGTGTGGTTGACGATGGTCAGCGCACGCCAACCACGGGGGTTGCCCCAGACCTCGTTGAACTGGTCCTGCAACTGGTCGAGATCGGTAGCGGGCGCGCCGCTCTTCGGGGTCGGTGTCATGGAGCGAGTGTCTCCAGCCAGTCGGCAAGCTGGCCGAGGGTTTCTTCGGGAATGTCGTCGTGCCGCGGCATGGCGTTGCCGTGCTTGAGGCTCTGGTGATCGCTCAGCCAGCGGCGCAGGCCGTCCGTATCGTTGGCGATCACGCCGGCGCCGAGGGTCGGACGGGTGGCGAGATCGCTCAGGTCCGGTGCGCGATTGCCCTCGCTGACGCCCGTGACGCGGTGGCATTGCCCGCAGCGCTCAGCGAAGACGCGACCGGCATCGCCGCTGGGTGGCTGGTGCTGCAGCTCACGGCGGGCCTCGATCCAGCTGGCAAAAGCGTCAGCTTCCAGCGCCTCCACGTGCAGAATCATGTGCGCATGCTGACTGCCGCAGAACTCCGAGCATTGCCCGCGGAAAATTCCGCTCTGCGAGGCCTGCACGCGCAGGGTGTTGGTCCGGCCGGGAACCATGTCCAGCTTGCCACCCAGGCGTGGCACCCAGAACGAGTGGATCACGTCCGCGCTGGTGACCTCGACGTCCACCGGGCGATCGACCGGCAGGATGAACTGGTTGGCTGTCACCACGCCGCTTTCCGGGTAGCGCACCTCCCACCACCATTGGTGGCCGATGACCTGGATGCGCAGCGGTTGCTCGCCTTCGACCGGCAATGGCAGCATGCCGCGCCCGGTGGGAATGCCGAACGCCAGCAGGGCGATGATGGTGACGGTGGGCAGGATCAGGCCGCCGCCGATGATCCAGCGACGATTGATCCGTTTGGCTTCTTCGGCGGTGTGCGTTCGCGGGCGGCGCAGCATCGCGTAGATCCACAGCGCGCTCACTACCAGCAGCACCACCACGGAAAAGCCGAACATCGCCCACCAGACGTTCGCCACGTCGCGGGCCATCGGGCCGGCAGGTGAAAGCGCCGATTGCGGACCGTCGCAGGCCGCGAGTAAAGGAACTGCCAGCGCCAGCGTGGTCCATTTGAAAGGGTTGCCGCCTCGTCTCGACCACCGGGCGGCCCGTTTCACTTCAGTGCCTGGGAGGGCCGGATGGCCACAGAACGCGAGTCGATCAACAGCAACGCCGCCATTGCCGGCCATCCGCTGCACCCGATGATGATTCACTTCCCCGTCGCGGCGTTGATCGGCCTGGTGCCGGCGGATCTCGCCTACCTGTGGACGCTTGACGAATTCTGGTGGCGCGCTGGCCTCTGGCTTTCCGGTGTGGGTGCCATCGGCGGCTGGATCGCCAGCGTCGCCGGCGTGATTGATCTGGTCACCGTGCAGCAGATTCGCCGCAAGGTGACCGCGTGGTGCCATGCGATCCTGGCGGTGATGATGCTTTCCCTGGCCTCGCTGAACTGGCTGTTGCGCTACCAGGGCATGGATCGCGGTGACGGCGACGCTATGTGGGGTCTCTACCTGTCGCTGCTGACCGCCGTGCTGATCTCGCTGGCGGCCTTTCTCGGCGGGCGCCTGGTCTACGAGCATGCGGTTGGTGTGGACATTGAAGGTGATGGGCCGTAAGCGCGAGTCGCGACGGATCGAGTCGTCTCCTGGCGACCTGCCGGGCTGCGCCGCGCAATGGCGCTGAGGGTATACGAATCGGGCCGGAGAGTCGGTCATGCGAGGCGGTTGTTCCTTGAGGTCAGAAGGGCTTGGCCAGCACCAGCCACAGAGTCAGGGCGATCAGCACGGGCACCATCACGCCCAGGGTGATGCACTGGTATGTGACGCCACGCTCCGGCTCGCGTTCGATGCGCAGGACTAGAACGCCGCACAGCGCATGACAGAGCGCCATCGCCGTCACTACCGTGAGCTTCGTGATCAGCCAGCCTGCCAGCGTTCCGTCGCGCAGGAACAGCGCCGTGCCGGAGCCGATCGCCAGCAGCGCAGCCGGGGTGCTGATGAGGGTAAAGACCATGCGGGTGAGGTGTGCATGGTCACGGTAGAAGAGCTGATCGCTACGCTTGGTACCCGCCGCGATAAGCGCCGGAAGATAAAGCAGCGAGCCGCACCAGCAGAGCAGGGCAGCGAAGTGCAGCAGTTTGAGCAAGGGCATGCCGGTCTCCATCCTGCCTGACGCGAGTCAGAGGATGTGACAGCCCTGCTTCAGGGCAGTTCGCCATGCCGTTGGCGATGCAGCGGGTCGGCAACCCAGCCCGCGCGACGGTTGGCACGTGTCAGTCGCGCGCCTCGCCTTCGCGTCGCTCGAACAGCTGGCTGCCGCAGCGACTGCAGAAGGCCGCATTGGGCTCATGGGTGAGCTTGTCGCAGGTCGGGCAGCTGTGGCGCAGGCTGTCCTGGCGCATGGCATTCGCCAGCTCGGCGGTGAAGATGCCGGTCGGCACGGCGATGATCGAATAGCCGGTGATCATCACCACCGTTGCCAGCGCCTTGCCCAGCGGGGTATGCGGGACGATGTCGCCGAAGCCGACCGTGGTCAGCGTGACCACCGCCCAGTAGATGCTCATCGGGATGCTGGTGAAGCCATTGCTTGGCCCTTCGATCACATACATCAGCGTGCCGTAAACGATGATCAGGGTGGTTACGCTGACGAGGAAGACGATGATCTTTTGCCGGCTGCCCTGCAGCGCCACCAGCAGGAAATTCGCCTGGCTTAGGTAGGGCGTGAGCTTGAGTACACGGAAAATCCGCAGCATGCGGACGATGCGTACCACCAGCAGGTACTGCGCATCGGGTAGCAGCAGGGCGATGAAGGCCGGCAGCACCGAGAGCAGGTCCACCGCGCCGTAGAAGCTGAAGATGTATTTGCGTGGCTCGGGGTGGGTGTAGATGCGCACCAGGTACTCCAGGGCGAATATCGTGGTGAATCCCCATTCCAGAGTGGTCAGCAGCTCGCCGTGGCGCTCATTGAAGGAGGCGATGCTGTCGAACATCACCACGACCAGACTGGCGAGGATAATCACCAGCAGCCAGGTATCGAAGCGTTTTCCCGCTGGGGTATTGGTGAAAAAGATGATGACGTATAGCCGTTCGCGCCAGCTCATCGCTTTCAAGGAGTCGTTATCCATTCGCCGTGGTCTCTCGCATGGTTGCAGGTCGAGCGGGTTGCCTGCCAAAGCGGCTCATTAAAGCATTGCGACCGTGATGCTGCATGCCCGGCGGTGGCGCGGACCGCTCGCCGTTGGTAACGTCACTTTGCCTGATTCGCGCTTAGCGCATAGTCTGAATACAGGCGCAACCAGCAGTTGGAGAGTTCCATGCCCGATTCCCAGTTGGTCGACCCGTTCGGCCGGCGCATCACCTACCTGAGGTTATCGGTAACCGATCGCTGCGATTTTCGCTGCACCTACTGCATGAGCGAAGACATGGTCTTCGCTCCCCGCGCGCAGATACTTACCCTCGAAGAGCTCTATGCCGTGGCCGATGCCTTCATCAGTCTCGGTGTCAAACGCATTCGCGTGACCGGCGGCGAGCCGTTGGTGCGCAAGGGTGTGACCGGCCTGCTGGCGCAACTGGGCGCGTGCAGCGAGCTCGAAGACCTGGCCATCACCACCAACGGTTCACAGCTGCCAAGTCTGGCGCCGTCGCTGCGTGATGCCGGCGTGAAGCGCCTGAACATCAGCCTCGACTCGCTCAAGCGCGACCGCTTCGCCGAACTGACTCGCCGTGACCGCCTCGATCAGGTACTGGCAGGCATCGAGGCGGCACGCGCTGCTGGCTTCAAGCGGATCAAGCTCAACAGCGTGGTGCAGAAGGGGCGCAACGACGACGAGATTCTCGATCTGGTGGAGTTCGCCATTGAGCGCGGCCTGGATATCAGCTTCATCGAGGAGATGCCGCTGGGTAGCGTGTCCAGTCATCAACGCCAGATCACCTTCTGTTCCAGCGACGAAGTGCGTGAGCGAATCGAGGCGCGGCATACCCTGGTACGCAGCAGTCATGCCACCGGCGGCCCGTCGCGTTACTGGCAGGTAGCGGGCAGCGAAACACAGGTCGGCTTCATTTCGCCCCACAGCAACAACTTCTGCGGCAGTTGCAACCGCGTCCGCGTGACTGCCGAAGGCAAGCTGGTGCTATGCCTCGGCCACGAGGGTGCGCTGGATCTGAAAAGCCTGATGCGCCGGCATCCGGGCGATGGCGAACGCCTGCGCAATGCGCTGGTGGACGCACTGCAACTCAAGCCGGAGAAACATCACTTCCGCACTGATGAGCAGGTTCAGGTGGTGCGCTTCATGAGCATGACGGGCGGCTGACGAATCGTCTTTCCAGCCCGAGCGCCGCTTGCAGTTCCGATGCCTTACCTGCCACACCGTTCTGTGCGCGGCCACGCTGCGAGCGGAGCCAGGCTGCGTGATAAACTCCCTGGCTTCTTGCCAGTACCCATTCGATGCCAGGATTTCCGATGTTCACGGCGACCCCGCTTGTTCGTTCCCACGCTGACTGCCACGGATAGGCCGCATGCGACTGAAAAGCATCAAACTCGCCGGCTTCAAATCCTTCGTCGATCCCACCACGGTCAGCTTTCCGAGCAACATGGCGGCGGTGGTCGGGCCGAACGGCTGCGGCAAATCCAACATCATCGACGCCGTGCGCTGGGTAATGGGCGAAAGCTCGGCTAAGAACCTGCGTGGCGAGTCGATGACGGACGTCATCTTCAATGGCTCGAACACGCGCAAGCCGGTAACCCAGGCGAGCATCGAGCTAATCTTCGATAACTCCGACGGCACGCTGACCGGTGAGTACGCAGCCTTCGCCGAAATTTCCATCCGCCGCCGCGTCACCCGCGACTCGCAGAACACCTACTTTCTCAACGGCGTGAAGTGCCGGCGCCGCGATATCACCGATATCTTCCTCGGCACCGGGCTGGGGCCGCGCAGTTACTCGATCATCGAGCAGGGCATGATCTCCAAACTGATCGAGGCCAAGCCCGAGGACCTTCGCAACTTCATCGAGGAAGCGGCCGGCATCTCCAAGTACAAGGAGCGCCGGCGCGAAACCGAGAACCGTATTCGCCGCACCCACGAGAACCTGGCGCGCCTGACCGACCTGCGCGAAGAGCTGGAACGCCAGCTCGAACGCCTGCACCGTCAGGCGCAGTCGGCGGAGAAGTATCAGGAATACAAGGCCGAAGAGCGCCAGCTCAAGGCGCAGCTGTCGGCACTTCGTTGGCAGGCCTTGAACGAGCAGGTCGGTCAGCGCGAGCAGGTCATCGGCGATCAGGAGGTCGCCTTCGAAGCACTGGTGGCCGAGCAGCGCAGTGCCGATGCGAGCATCGAGCGCCTGCGGGACGGTCATCATGAGCTGTCCGAGCGTTTCAACCAGGTGCAGGGCCGCTTCTATTCGGTGGGCGGCGACATCGCACGCGTCGAGCAGAGCATCCAGCATGGCCAGCAGCGCCTGCGCCAGTTGCAGGACGATCTGCGCGAGGCGGAGCAGGCGCGGCTGGAGACCGAGTCGCACCTTGGCCACGACCGCACGCTGCTCGCTACCTTGGGCGAAGAGCTGGCGATGCTCGAGCCCGAGCAGGAGCTGTCCGACGCTGCTGCCGAGGAATCTGCCGCCCAGCTGGAAGAAGCCGAATCCGCCATGCAGGCCTGGCAGGAGCAGTGGGAGCGCTTCAACCAGCACAGCGCCGAGCCGCGCCGCGCCGCGGAAGTGCAGCAGTCGCGCATCCAGCAGCTGGAGCAGAGCCTTGAGCGCCTGGCCGAGCGTCAGCGCCGCCTGGATGACGAGCGAGCGTTGCTGGCGGCCGACCCGGAAGATGTCGTGATCCTTGAATTGGACGAGCAGCTTGCCGCTAGTGAGCTCGAGCTCGAAGCATTCACCGCGGCGGGCGAAGCGCTCAATGAACGTCTTGAGCAGCTGCGTGAAGAGTTCCAGCTGGCGACCCGAACCCAGCAGCAGGCGCAAGGTGAACTGCAGCGCCTGAATGGGCGAATCGCGTCGCTGGAGGCGTTGCAGCAGGCCGCGATGGAGCCGGGCAAGGGCGTCGCTGAATGGTTGCGCGAACAGGGGCTGGAGCAGCGCCCGCGGCTGGCCGATGGGCTGCGCGTCGAGCCAGGCTGGGAACTGGCCGTGGAAACCGTGCTGGGCGCAGATCTGCAGGCAGTGCTGCTGGATGATTTCGCCGAGGTCGAGCTTGCGGGCTTCCAGCAGGGCGAGCTAAACCTGGCCAACGCGTCGCGTGGCGGCGTCCGCTGCCCTGGCAGTCTGCTGGAGCGGGTCGAGTCGGTGCAGGATCTTTCGCCATGGCTGGGCCGCGTGCGGCCGGTCGAATCGCTGGAGCAGGCACTGGCCGCGCGCGCGTCGCTGGTCGAGGGCGAGAGTGTGGTCAGCCGCGATGGCTATTGGGTCGGCCGGCATTTTCTGCGTGTGCGTCGCGCCAGCGAGGCAGAGTCCGGCGTACTGGCGCGCGGTCAGGAACTGCAGCGCTTGCTGGCCGAGCGTGACGAGCGCGAAGCGAGCCTGACGACGATGGAGGACCGCATCGCCGTGCTGGGTGGCGAGCAGTCCCGTCTGGAAGGCGAGCGCGAACAGCAGCGTCGTCAGCAACAGGAAGAAGCACGCAAGCATGGCGACCTCAAGGCCAAGCTGTCGGCCGGCCAGGCACGCCTGGAACAGCTGGCGCTGCGCCGTCGTCGGCTGGACGAGGAGCTGGCCGAGCAGCAGGAGCAGCGCGAAATCGAGACCGAACAGCTGGGCGAAGCGCGCCTGCAGCTGCAAGAAGCGCTGGAAGCGATGGCGCAGGATACCGAACAGCGCGAGACGCTGCTGGCCAGCCGCGACGGCATCCGTGAGCGGCTCGATCGTATTCGCCAGGAGGCGCGGCAGCATAAGGATCATGCCCATCAGCTGGCGTTGCGGGTCGGTTCGCTCAGGGCGCAGCACGAGTCGACTCGCCAGGCTCTGAATCGGTTGGAACAGCAGTTCGAACGCGCCGTCGAGCGCCGCGAGCAGCTGACGCTGAACCTGGAGGAGGGTGAGGCACCGCTGGAAGAGCTGCGCATGAAGCTCGAAGAGCTGCTGGAGCGCCGCATGGGCGTCGAGGACGAGCTCAAGCATGCGCGTCTGGCGCTGGAAGACGCCGATCGCGAACTGCGCGATGCCGAGAAACGCCGTACCCAGGCCGAACAACAGGCGCAGTTGCTGCGGGGGCAACTGGAGCAACAGCGCCTGGGTTGGCAAGAACTGAGCGTCCGGCGCAAGGCGCTGCAGGATCAGCTGCACGAGGACGGCTACGACCTGCATGGCGTGCTCGCCACGCTTCCCGGCGACGCCAGCGAGCAGACCTGGGAAGCGGAGTTGGAGCGCTTGGCTCAGCGTATCCAGCGTCTGGGGCCGATCAACCTGGCGGCGATCGACGAATACCAGCAGCAGTCCGAACGCAAGCGCTATCTCGATGCGCAGAACGACGACCTCGTCGAAGCGCTGGACACGCTGGAAAACGTCATCCGCAAGATCGACCGTGAAACCCGCAACCGCTTCAAGGAAACCTTCGACCAGATCAACAGTGGCCTGCAGGCGCTCTTTCCGAAAGTGTTCGGCGGCGGCAATGCTTATCTGGAACTTACCGGTGAAGATTTACTCGATACCGGGGTGGCGATCATGGCGCGTCCGCCCGGAAAGAAGAACAGCACCATTCACCTGCTTTCCGGTGGCGAAAAGGCATTGACTGCGCTGGCGTTGGTGTTTGCGATCTTCCAGCTAAACCCGGCGCCGTTCTGCATGCTGGATGAAGTCGATGCGCCACTGGACGACGCCAACGTCGGCCGTTATGCACGACTGGTCAAGGAAATGTCGGAGAAAGTGCAGTTCATCTACATCACCCACAACAAGATCGCCATGGAAATGGCCGATCAGCTCATGGGTGTGACGATGCATGAACCGGGTTGTTCACGGTTGGTGGCAGTCGATGTCGAACAGGCCGTGGCACTGGCCGAAGCATGAGGATTAAGCCCGCGCATTTGAGCGTTTTTGATACTGAAGAGCCCATAAAAAGAGAACTACCGCACGGTGCAAATTTACCGTTCGTCGTGCTAGCTTAGGGCACAATTTTTACGATGCGCTGAGAGCAGTCCCAAGTGACCGCTCGTTGCGTCTTTATCATCGAATTCAGAGGTTAATGCATTAATGGATATCGGTCTGCGCGAGTGGCTGATCGTCATCGGCATCATCGTCATTGCCGGCATTTTGTTCGACGGCTGGCGTCGCATGCGCGGTGGCAAGGGCAAGCTGAAATTCAAGCTGGACCGCAGCCTTTCTAACCTTCCCGATGTCGATGATTCCACCGAGCTGTTAGGGCCGGCTCGCGTGGTGGATCGTGAGCATGAGCCTTCGCTGGACGAAGCCGACATGCCGCCGGTGAGCGCCCGCCAGTCTGGTCGCGACGCGGGCAAGAAGCGCCGGCATAGCGAGCCTTACCAGGGCGATCTGCAACTGAGCACTGACGAGCCGGTGCCGACCCTGCTGGATCCGGTCGTCGGCGACGCGGACGATGCCGAGGCGCAGCCGGCGAAAGAGCAGGCACCGGTGGAAGAAGTGCTGGTGATCAACGTCATCTGCCGCGATCCGCACGGTTTCCGTGGCCCGGCATTGCTGCAGAACATCCTGGAAAGCGGTCTGCGCTTCGGTGAGATGGACATCTTCCACCGCCACGAAAGCATGGCCGGGAATGGTGAGGTGCTGTTCTCCATGGCCAATGCGGTCAAGCCCGGTACCTTCGATCTGGACGATATCGATCACTTCACCACGCCGGCCGTGAGCTTCTTCCTAGGTCTGCCGGGGCCGCGTCATCCCAAGCAGGCCTTCGATGTCATGGTCGCCGCGGCGCGCAAGCTGTCCCAGGAGCTCAACGGTGAGCTGAAGGACGACCAGCGCAGTGTGCTGACCGCCCAGACCATCGAACACTACCGCCAGCGCATCGTCGAGTTCGAACGCCGGCAGATGACCATCAAGCAACGCTGATAACTCACCGCACCGGGCCTCGCGCCCGGTGTTGCGTTTGATTGGGCAGACTCGCTTTCACTGGCCTGCCGCCTCGCTCTGCAGACTGTCGTAGGGTGGGCTTCAGCCCACCAAGCCCTTCGCTTCAGCGCATCGTAACGCAACGCTGCCTGCCCAGTCCGACCCCAGCCAACAGAACCCGCAGACTGCCTTCGGACTCGCATTCGGCTAGAATCCGACGCCTTCCATATCAACCAAGGCGCGCTGATGCGGTCTGAATCAGCACAGCCCCAGTCACGGCTCCGTCCTTATGCCTTCCGCCCAAACCGCCGCCGAGCGCATCGCCGAACTGCGCAGCGAAATCGACGCCCACAACTACCGCTACTACGTCCTCGATGAACCCAGCGTTCCCGATGCCGAATACGACCGTCTGTTCAATGAGTTGAGAGCGCTGGAAGCCGAGCACCCTGAATTGGTGACGCCCGAGTCGCCGACTCAGCGCGTCGGTGGCGAGGCGCTGGCGGCGTTCGGCCAGGTGCGCCATGAAGTGCCCATGCTCAGCCTCGGCAATGCATTCGAGGAACAGGATCTGCTGGACTTCGACCGTCGCGTACGCGAAGGGCTGGATTTGCCGGCCGGCGACCTGTTCGGCGATGGCGTACAGGTCGAGTACAGCTGCGAGCCCAAGCTCGACGGCCTGGCCGTCAGCCTGCTCTACGAGAACGGGCACCTGGTGCGCGGCGCCACACGCGGCGACGGCAGCACGGGCGAGGACATCAGCGCCAACGTGCGCACCGTGCGCAACATTCCATTGAAGCTGCATGGCAGTGGCTGGCCCGCGGTACTCGAGGTGCGCGGCGAGATCTACATGCCCAAGGCCGGCTTCGAAGCGCTCAATGCGCGGCAGCTGGAAAGCGGCGGCAAACCCTTCGCCAATCCCCGCAACGCCGCTGCTGGAAGCCTGCGTCAGCTGGATTCGAAGATCACTGCCAGCCGGCCGCTCGAACTTTGTGCCTACGGCGTCGGCCGCAGCGACGGCGAACTGCCTGACACGCACATCGGCGTTCTCCAGGCCTTGAAAGGCTGGGGTCTGCCCATCAGCCGTGAGCTGAAACTGGCCAAGGGCGTTGCCGAGTGCCGCGCCTATTACGACGCCATCGGTGAAAAGCGCGACGCGCTGCCGTATGAGATTGACGGTGTGGTGTTCAAGGTCAACGCAGTCGCTCAGCAGCGTGAACTGGGCTTCCGTGCGCGCGAGCCGCGCTGGGCCATCGCCCACAAATTTCCCGCGCGGGAAGAGATCACCGAGCTGCTCGATGTGGAATTCCAGGTCGGCCGTACCGGCGCCATCACCCCGGTCGCACGGCTGAAGCCGGTGCAGGTGGCGGGCGTTACGGTTTCCAACGCGACGCTGCACAACATGGACGAAGTGGCGCGCCTGGGCGTGATGATCGGCGATACGGTGATCGTGCGCCGCGCCGGTGACGTCATTCCGCAGATTCTCGGCGTAATCGCCGAACGCCGCCCGGCCGACGCGCGCGCCGTGCATGTGCCGGAGCAGTGCCCGGTGTGCGGTTCCGCCGTGGAGCGTACCCAGCTGATCAAGCGCAGCAAGGGCCGTGAGTCGGTCAGCGAAGGCTCGATCTACCGTTGCGTTGGCCGTCTGGCGTGCCAGGCTCAGCTTAAGCAGGCGATCATCCATTTCGTATCGCGCCGAGCGATGGATATCGACGGCCTGGGCGACAAGATCGTTGAGCAGCTGGTCGACCGGGGGTTGGTCAAATCGCCAGCGGATCTCTACTGCCTGACCCATGAGCAGGTCATAGACCTGGAAGGTTTCGCCGAGATTTCCACGCGTAACCTGATCAACGCCATCGATGCTAGTCGCAAACCGAATCTCGCAAAGTTCGTCTACGCCCTCGGCATACCAGACGTCGGTGAGGAAACCGCCAAATTGCTGGCACGCGCGCTGGGTTCCCTGGAGCGAATCAGCCGGGCATTGCCGGACGTGCTCGTCTACCTGCCCGACATCGGTCTGGAAGTCGCTCATGAAATCCATAGCTTCTTCGAGGATGAACACAACCGCACGGTCATCGCGCTGCTGCGTGAACGTGGCGTCGAGCCGCAGGAGGAAGGCGACGTGCATCCGGAGTTCGCCGCCTGCGCGACACTGCCCGATCTGCTCGACCGGCTCAACATTCCTCATATCGCCCGCACCGGTGCCCAGCGGCTGACAGAGCGTTTCGGCACGCTCGAAGCAATCATCGCCGCCGACTGGCTCGATCTGCGTCAGGTCGAGCGCCTCACTGAAAAGGCCGCGCGCTCCCTGCGCGACTACTTCGACAAACCCGGTAACGCCGAGCGCGCCCGCGATATCGAAGCGCAGCTGCGGGAGTTCGGCATGCATTGGGAAAGCGAGCGGAAAGCCGCCGAAGGCCTGCCGCTGGCCGGGCAGACCTGGGTACTGACCGGCACGCTGGAAACCATGAGTCGTGATGAAGGCAAGGCGCGGCTGGAGGCGTTGGGAGCAAAGGTCGCCGGGTCCGTATCCGCCAAAACTACCTGCGTGGTGGCAGGCCCCGGCGCGGGCTCGAAGCTCGGTAAGGCCAATGAGCTCGGCGTGACGGTACTGGACGAATCGCAGTTCCTCGGGCGCCTCGCACAGCTGGGTTCGGTAGATACATAGCGCGGCAGCTGTTCCTTTCTAGAAGCCCCGACGCCGCCCCCACTCCTGTAATGCTCAACCGAACCTGCGGGAGAGGCGCCGGCTGCGAAAGCGCCGTCCAAAGCTCACCAGCAATAAATCGATTCCCTGGATCGCGATTCAGCGAAACAGGCTTAGCCATCCCCTAAAGTTTTCCCCCCTGCGCCCGAAAAGCTGGTCAAGCAAGTCCGCAGTATGGATGCGCTGGCGTAGCGTTGGAGCGGTACCGGGCTCACGAAAAAGTTCGAATCTGCCCTAAAGCCAACCCAAACGGCGCCGATAAGCTAATCGAATGCGAACTCAATGGGTGCCTGGGCACAAGCCGGCCCGGAGTCGCAAGCTCAGGCAACCATAGTAACTAGCGCCCTTGGAGGCTCATCATGGCTCTTACAGTCAACACCAACATCCCGTCGCTAAATACCCAGCGCAACATCAACAACACGTCCAACGCCCTGAATACCTCCATGCAGCGCCTGTCCACCGGTAGCCGCATTAACAGCGCGAAGGACGACGCCGCCGGCCTGCAGATCTCCAACCGCCTGACCAACCAGATCAGCGGCTTGAATGTGGCGACTCGTAACGCCAACGACGGCATCTCCCTGTCGCAGACTGCTGAAGGTGCATTGCAGCAGTCAACTAACATCCTGCAGCGTATGCGTGACCTGTCGATCCAGTCGGCCAACGGCTCAAATAGCGACTCCGATCGCGCTGCGCTACAGAAGGAAGTATCGGCGCTGCAAAGTGAGCTGACTCGTATCGCGGAAACCACTACTTTCGGCGGTCGTAAGCTGATGGATGGCTCGTTTGGTACATCCAGCTTCCAGGTTGGTTCGAATGCTTATGAGACCATTGACGTAACTGTTAAAAGTGCCTCGGCAAGCGACATCGGTTCGTATCAAGTAGGTAGTAAAGCAAAAGGCGTGAATGCCGACGGGGAGCTAACTCGCGCATTTGGCGCAGTCGCTACGGCGGCAGATATTAAGACTGTAACCGGTAGTGTTGTGAGTGGCGATGGCAGCGGGGCGTTTACTCCTTCTAATCTTAGTATTGTTGGCGGTGGTAAGTCGGAAGAGGTAAAAGTTGAAGCTGGTGATAGCGCCAAGAGCCTGGCGGCCAAGTTAAATGGTGTTATTCCTGGACTAAGCGCTACGGCGCGTACTGTCTTTCAGGCTGAAGTGACCGCCTCGGCGGGGCAGTCGGCAGATTATAAGCTGACGGTAGGTAGCGGATCTGATGCCAAATCGGTAGATCTTGTCGGTGTGACCTCTACCCAAAGTCTCGCAGATCAGATCAACTCAAATGCTTCGAAGCTGGGGCTGAAAGCGAACGTGGACGAGAAAGGCGTGCTCACCGTTGAATCAAGTACCGGTGAGAATGTCACGTTTGGCGGGTCGAGCAACGCGACAGGTGTGTCGTTAAAGGTTCGCGTCCAGGATGCCGAAGGTAATTTCGGTGCGTCTACCTCTGTTGGTGAAAGCGCAGCCGGTACTGCGGGTCAAGAGACAATAGTTGGTTCGCTCCAGCTTAATTCGCCCACGAGCTACGCTATCTCAGCAGCGACTACGACAGCGACTGCGAAAACTAACGACATGACACTCGCGCTAACAATTACCGCCTCTGGGCCCGCAGTGCCCGCAACTGACGCAGTAAGCGTGTCGTTGGCTAGCATCACGGTTAGTGGAGTTGCAATCGATACATCCGGCTACAAGTTTTCCACTGTCGGAGAGCTGGCAACAGCTCTAAAAAATGACCCCAACGCATCAGATCTGCTTCGTTTTGGGACGGATGGGCAGATCAGTTCTAAAGATGGTTCAGATATTGTCTTCGGGGCGATGAGCAAGTACACCGCAGCTGGTGCGCCTGCGACGACAGGTACCGTGACATTCACAGTGACCCCCAAAGACAAGGACGGGGTGGATTTGACCGGTGCAAGTATTTTGGATCTCACTGCCGGAGCCTCCAATACGGTTGCAGGGAAGACAAGTAGCGCAATTACCGTTGAGGGAAGCTACCAGCTTTTTGGCAGCGCGTCGGCCACCAAAAACTCGGTTGATAAAGTGGATATTTCCACAGCCGATGGTGCCCAGCGTGCCCTTGCGGTAATCGATAACGCTCTCGCGGGCATCGATTCTCAGCGTGCCGACCTCGGTGCTGTGCAGAACCGCTTCGACAACACTATCAACAACCTGCAGAACATTTCGGAAAATGCCTCGGCTGCCCGTAGCCGGATCATGGACACCGACTACGCTGCAGAAACCGCCAACCTGTCTAAGAATCAGGTGCTGCAGCAGGCTGGTACTGCAATCCTGGCCCAGGCCAAGCAGCTGCCGCAGTCTGTACTGTCGCTGCTCCAGTAAGGCGAAAGCCGTCTGGCTAACAGGGGGAGGGAGTTTAGGCTCCTTCCTCCTTTTTGCGTTGTGAGGTATTAGATATGGAAACGGTAAATCTCTCTTCTTTATCGCAGCCAAATACAGTTAGGCGCGAAATGCCGTCGCTGAGCCCTAACGCTTCCGGTGAAACTGCGCCGACTGATGGTGCTAAGGCTAAGGAACAATCGGTTTCCGCTTCTGAGAGTGCAACCTCGGCAGTGGAGCGGTTCAAGTCCATCGTCCAGGACCTGCAGCGCAATCTCGATTTCAGCGTGGATGATTCTAGCGGGCAGGTTGTTGTGAAGGTCATGGATGGCGAGTCAGGCAAGCTAATACGCCAAATACCATCCGAGGATCTTTTACGGCTTTCCGAGCGGCTTGAGGACATGCGTAGTTTGCTGTTCAAGGCTGAAGCCTAAGGCACGATTATTGGATGGACTTCCTGAGTCGCCAGCTCAGCCTGGCTTTCAGGCATATTTTTGACGAGGTGTCGTATGGCAGGTATCACAGGTATCGGATCCGGTATGGATATCGATGCGATGGTTAAGGCCATTTCATCAGCCGAGCAGGCGCCGAAGGAAAGTCAGCTGAAGCGGCTGGAAGCCAAGACGACTACCCAGCTGACATCGTTAGGGCAGTTGAAAGGTGCAATCAGCAATTTTCAAACGGCGTTGTCTGCTCTCAATAGCCCCTCTTCATTCCTGGCGCGTAAGGCGTCCTCTTCTGAAAGCAATGTGGTAACCGCTAAGGCCAGCCAAAGCGCTGTGGCGGGGAGCTATAAGCTGGAAGTCGAAAAACTGGCGAGTAGCAGCAAGGTCGCCCTGGCTGCTGTGCCTGCTGATGATAAAACCAAACTGAACGCCGGCACCTTGAGCATCAAGGTGGGCGGCTCGGCCGCGCTCGATATCACCGTCGACTCGACCAATAACACGTTGGCGGGCGTTCGTGATGCCATAAACAAGGCAGGCGCAAGCGCGGGCGTCAGCGCAACCATCATCACCGATGACCAGGGCTCTCGCCTCGTGTTGAGCAGCAGCAAGACGGGGGATGGCAATGACATTTCCGTTGTGGGGACGGATGCCGACCCTGCAGAAGGCAACGTTTCGCTCGGGGCATTAGCGTATAGCGCCCCCCCTAATTTAGCTGACTACTCTGGAGAAACAGACCCGGAGTATGTCGAGGCCAAGGCCACGTATGACGCCCAGATTGCTAGCCCGGGCTCGGCCAAGACTCTTGCTGTTGCGCAGAGTGCGAAGTTCACAATCGATGGCCTTTCTGTTACCCGCGAGAGCAACAGTGTCGATGATGTGGTCAGTGGTGTCAGTTTTGAGCTCAAGTCTGAAGGTACCAGTAGCGTGACGATTGCTCGCGACGAGGCCGGAGTGCAGGGCAACGTCAAAAAGTTCGTGGATGCCTATAACACCTTGATGAACTTTATAAATACCGAGACGAAGGTCACCACGGTTACCGAAACCGATGCGCCCGTGACTGGGGCTTTGGTGGGTGATAGCTCTGTTCGCTCGCTTATCAATTCTATTCGATCAGAGCTGGTGTCGCCTCAGGGGGAGGGCGCGATGCGAGCCTTGGCTGACATGGGCATCACTACCAAGAAAGACGGCACTCTTGAGATGGATGCGGCCAAGGTGAGCAAGGCGATTACGTCGAATTTCGAAGAGGTCGCCGCCTACTTTACTGGGGACAATGGATTAGCGAGCCGCTTAGGTGCTCGGTTGAAGCCCTATACCGATGCTGGCGGAATATTGGAGTCCAGAACGGATGCATTACAGGGGACTATCGATAAGGTCGACACGCAGAAAGCGGAATTAACAAAGCGGATTGCGGCGCTGGAAGAGCGCTTACATAAGCAGTTCAATGCGATGGATACCCTGGTGGCCCAGCTTACTCGCACAAGCGATAGCCTCACGCAGCTTTTTGACAGCATGCCTGGGTTTACGCAGAAAGATTGACCGGATGACTGTCAAGGCTTTGCTTTAAGTGTTGGAAAAAGCTGCTAAAGCTCTTTGATTGTTTGTCGATAACTTGAACAGTATCGCTAAACGCTTGGAGCCCATTATGAACGCAATGTCCGCAATGAAGCAGTATCAACGTGTTGGGGTGCAGACTCAGGTTGCTGAGGCTAGTCCCCATCGCTTGATACAGATGCTCATGCAGGGCGGCCTAGACCGCATATATCAGGCCAGGGGCGCCATCCAATTTGGCCGCTTGGCCGAAAAGGGCGAGCTTATCGGCAAGAGCATCTCCATCGTTGGTGGCTTGCGCGAGGCCCTTGATCATGAAGTAGGCGGCGAGATTTCGGCCAATCTTGACCGGCTCTATGAATACATGATCAGGCGGCTAACGGAGGCTAACCGCAACAATGATGCTGATGCGCTTACAGAGGTCGCGGCTTTGCTCCAGGAAGTCAAGGCTGGCTGGGATGGAATTGCGCAGTACGCGTAACATTTAACTGGGCCCTAGGGTCACCCAGACCAAGGTATTTTTTATGACGCTTATCGGCTCTCTCAAGGAGCTTCAGGTCGAGCTAAGTGACGCGCTGTCTCGCCGTGATTGGGGTGCAGTCAGTGGGCTTGATCCTCGCTGTCGTGCGCTTGTAGCAGAGATTGTTGCGATGGAGCCTTGGGGTGATTCAGCGCTCCGCGATGAGATTGGCGCCTTGTCTAGTTTGTATGCGGATCTACAACAAGCAGCGAGAGCAGAGCGTGAGCGAATTGCTGGTGAGTTGGCTCAGCTCAATCAGTCGAGGCGGGCGGATCAAGCGTATAAGACACTCAGCTGAAAGCAGCTCAGTGGTGGAAAGTCCTTGGAGTCTTTCCACCTTGCGCCTTGTAATGCTTAGCGATACTCGCACAAATAGGCGGTTTCAACCGTCACCTTCAGCTGAAATTTGCTGTTCGCCGGTACGGTGAACTGGCTGCCGCTGGCGAAGGTTTCCCAGGCATCGCTACCCGGCAATTTCACGTCCAGGCTGCCGGCAACTACGTGCATGACTTCCAGTTGGGCGGTGCCGAACTCGTATTCACCTGGCGCCATGACGCCGATCGTGGCCGGGCCTTCAGTCATGTCGAAGGCGATGGATTTGACGGTGCCATCGAAGTACTCATTGACCTTGAACATTTGGATTCCTTTGCAGGGTCGGGAAAAGGGTCGCCAGTATGCCCAAGCGCCAGGCCTGGCGTCACCTGGCAGAAGTGCTAGCTGCGAAAAATGAAGTAGACCGCTCCGACCATGCAAAGCCCTGCCCATAGATAGTCCAGCTTCAATGGCTGCTGCATGTACAGCACGCTGAAGGGCACGAACACCATCAGCGTGATCACCTCCTGCATGATCTTTAGCTGGCCGATCGATAGCTCGGTATAGCCGATGCGGTTAGCCGGCACCATCAGCATGTATTCGAAGAAGGCGATGCCCCAGCTGATCATTGCGGCTATTAGCCAGGGTTTGCCGTTCAGGCTCTTCAGGTGGCCGTACCAGGCGAAGGTCATGAAGAGGTTGGAGCAGCAGAGTAGGGCGGCGGTTTGCAACCAGACAGGCATGATGGGGTGGGGCTCGAAATACTGACGCGCTAGCGTATTTCCAGGCGGTGCTGCGTGCAATGGCCATCTGGTGCGCACACTTCTGTCGGATTATCATCGCGCGCGTTTTTTCACTGAGTGGCAGTTTTATGGATTGTCGCCCCGGTTGCGGTGCCTGCTGTATCGCCCCCTCAATTAGCTCCTCGATACCTGGCATGCCTCATGGCAAGCGTGCGGGGGAGCGGTGCGTGCAGTTGACCGCTGATTTTCTTTGTTCACTGTTTGGAGACCCGCGGCGGCCGGCGGTGTGCTCGGCTTTCTCGGCTGACGCTGTTTGTTGTGGGGAAGGCAGGGCGGACGCGATTCGTCTGCTTGGCTGGCTGGAGCAGGCGACGGCATAGCGATAGTCTTGGGTTTGCTGCTTAGCGGTCCCGTTGTTCTGGCGGCTCCGGCTTGAAGCTGTGCACTACTAGCTAACGGTCATGCGAAAAGCAAAAAAGGCTGCCCCAAGGCAGCCTTTTTCGTGCGCGGGGTTGTCGCTTAGCGCGGCAGGTCGCGCTTGGTGTGGCCGGTGTACAGCTGACGCGGGCGGCCGATCTTCTGGCCGGAGGCGATCATTTCTTTCCAGTGAGAGATCCAGCCGACAGTGCGCGCCAGGGCGAAGATGACGGTGAACATGCTGGTCGGAATGCCGATGGCCTTGAGGATGATGCCCGAGTAGAAGTCCACGTTCGGGTACAGGTTGCGCTCAGCGAAGTAAGGATCGTTGAGGGCAATCTCTTCCAGCTTCATGGCCAGATCCAGCTGCGGGTCATTGATGCCCAGCTCGCCCAGAACCTCGTCGCAGGTCTGCTTCATGACCTTGGCGCGCGGATCGAAGTTCTTGTAAACGCGATGGCCGAAGCCCATCAGCTTGAACGGGTCGTTCTTGTCCTTGGCCTTGGCCAGGAATTTCTCGACGTTCGACACGTCGCCGATTTCGTCCAGCATGGTGAGTACGGCTTCGTTCGCGCCACCGTGTGCCGGTCCCCACAGGGCGGCGATACCGGCGGCGATACAGGCGAATGGGTTGGCACCGGTGGAGCCGGCGAGGCGTACGGTGGAGGTCGAGGCGTTCTGCTCATGGTCGGCGTGCAGGATGAAGATGCGATCCATTGCCTTGGCCAGCACCGGGCTGATCGGTTTGATCTCGCACGGGGTGTTGAACATCATGTGCAGGAAGTTTTCCGAGTAGCTCAGATCGTTGCGCGGATACATCAGCGGCTGACCGATCGAGTACTTGTAGACCATCGCAGCAATGGTCGGCATCTTCGCGACCAGGCGCACCGCGGAAATCTCGCGATGGTGCGGGTCGTTGATGTCCAGAGAGTCGTGGTAGAAGGCCGAGAGCGCGCCGACAACGCCGCACATGATGGCCATGGGATGAGCGTCACGGCGGAAGCCATTAAGGAAGGATTTCAGCTGCTCGTGAACCATGGTGTGGTTCTTCACGGTGCTGACGAACTGTGCCTTCTGTTCGGCGGTCGGCAGTTCCCCGTTCAGCAGCAGGTAGCAGGTTTCCAGGTAGTCGGATTTTTCCGCCAGCTGCTCGATCGGATAGCCGCGGTGCAGCAGGATGCCCTTGTCGCCGTCGATGTAGGTGATCTTGGACTCGCAAGAGGCGGTCGACATGAAGCCGGGATCGAAGGTGAAGTGACCCGTGGAGGTCAGGCTTCGTACGTCTATTACATCAGGCCCTACGGTGCCGGTTAAAACGGGCAGTTCGACGGGGGCAGCGCCCTCGATGATCAACTGCGCTTTCTTGTCAGCCATGTATGGCCTCCTGTTTTGTGCTTGGAATCATCATGGCCCCCCACGCAGGGCCCGCATCACTATAGAGTGATAAATCGCAAAGTCAATTTGCGTGAACCCATGCCGTAGAGGGCTCTGCAGGGGGATGCGTACAGCTTGGGTGCACTGTTTACGGCATTTATATAGGGGGTGCTATCAGCCTTTAGTGGCACTTCACCACATTGTCATTAGTGACCTAACTGTTTATACTCGGACACCGACCGGCAGGGGCCTTACAGGCAGTATTCTGTAGGTTGTCACTCGTGGGTAGCGGGTACTGCTGCGTACTCTTCCCAACAACTTTGCCCTGCGCTCTGGGGCTCTCAAGTGTGAAAAAAAGCCGTGAAAAGCCAACGACCTGTAAACCTAGATCTTAGGACAATAAAACTCCCCATCACTGCTTACACGTCGATTCTCCACCGTGTATCCGGTGTCATCCTGTTCGTCGGTGTCGCCTTGTTGCTGCTTGCGCTCGATACCTCGTTGTCTTCGCCAGAAGGCTTTGAGGATGTTCGTGCGTATCTGAGCAGCCCCCTGGCCAAGCTGGTGAGCTGGGCGTTGCTGTCCGCACTGCTGTATCACCTGGTGGCGGGTGTGCGTCACCTGATCATGGACACTGGGCATGGCGAGACGCTGGAAGGCGGCAAGCTGGGCTCGAAAATCGTAATCGCCGTGTCGGCGGTGCTGATCGTTCTGGCGGGAGTGTGGATATGGTAACCAATGTCACCAACTTTTCGCGCTCGGGTCTGTACGACTGGATGGCACAGCGCGTTTCTGCAGTGGTTCTTGCGGCTTATTTTCTGTTCCTGCTTGGATACCTGATTGCGAATCCGGGCTTGGAGTACGCACAGTGGCATGAGCTGTTTTCGGCCAACTGGATGCGGATCTTCAGCCTGTTGGCGCTGGTTGCCCTGAGTGTGCACGCGTGGGTTGGTATGTGGACGATTTCCACTGACTACCTGACCAATATGGCGATCGGTAAGTGGGCTACCGGCGTTCGTTTCCTGTTCCAGGCGGTGTGTGGCATTGCCATGTTCACCTTCTTCGTCTGGGGCGTGCAGATTCTTTGGGGTATCTGATTCATGGCTAACATTCGTACGCTTTCTTTTGACGCCATCATCGTTGGTGGTGGTGGCGCCGGCATGCGCGCGGCGCTGCAGTTGTCTCAGTCCGGTCACAAGACTGCTGTGGTCACCAAGGTTTTCCCGACTCGCTCGCACACCGTTTCCGCTCAGGGTGGTATCACCTGCGCCATCGCTTCGGCTGATCCGAACGATGACTGGCGCTGGCATATGTACGATACCGTCAAGGGTTCCGACTACATCGGTGACCAGGACGCTATCGAGTACATGTGTTCCGTTGGTCCGGAAGCCGTGTTCGAACTCGAGCACATGGGGCTGCCGTTTTCCCGTACCGAGCAGGGTCGTATCTATCAGCGTCCGTTCGGTGGTCAGTCCAAGGACTTCGGTAAGGGCGGCCAGGCTGCTCGCACCTGCGCTGCTGCCGACCGTACTGGTCACGCACTGCTGCATACGCTCTATCAGGGCAACCTGAAGAATGACACCGTATTTCTCAATGAGTGGTATGCGGTCGATCTGGTGAAGAATCAGGATGGCGCGGTCGTTGGTGTTATTGCCATCTGCATCGAGACTGGTGAGACCGTTTACATCCGTTCTAAGGCCACTGTTCTTGCAACTGGTGGTGCTGGGCGCATCTATGCATCGACTACCAACGCGCTGATCAACACCGGTGACGGTGTGGGCATGGCGCTTCGCGCCGGCGTACCGGTTCAAGATATCGAGATGTGGCAGTTCCACCCGACCGGTATTGCCGGTGCAGGCGTGCTGGTAACTGAAGGTTGCCGTGGTGAAGGTGGCTACCTGATCAACAAGCACGGCGAGCGCTTCATGGAGCGTTATGCTCCTAACGCGAAGGACCTGGCTGGTCGTGACGTCGTTGCGCGCTCGATGGTCAAGGAAATCCTGGCCGGCAATGGCTGTGGGCCGGATGGCGACCACGTCATGCTGAAGCTGGATCACCTTGGTGAAGAAGTGCTGCACAGCCGTTTGCCGGGTATTTGTGAGCTCTCGAAGACCTTTGCGCATGTTGACCCGGTGACTGCTCCGGTACCGGTCGTGCCGACCTGTCACTACATGATGGGTGGTATTGCCACTAACATTCATGGTCAGGCCATCACTCAGGATGCTAACGGTAACGACACCATCATCGATGGCCTGTTCGCCGTAGGCGAAGTGGCTTGTGTGTCGGTGCATGGTGCCAACCGTCTGGGCGGCAACTCGCTGCTCGATCTGGTGGTGTTCGGTCGCGCTGCGGGCCTGCACCTGGAGAAAGCGCTGAAGGAGGGTATCGAGCATCGTGGTGCCAGCGAAACCGATCTGGACGTTGCCCTAAGCCGTCTTGCCGGTCTGAACGAGCGCACCACTGGTGAGGACGTCGCCCCGCTGCGCAAAGAGCTGCAGAACTGCATGCAGAACTACTTCGGTGTGTTCCGTACTGGCGAATACATGCAGAAGGGTATCGCTCAGCTGGTGGATCTGCGCCAGCGTATCGCCAATGTCAAGATCTCGGACAAGAGCCAGGCGTTCAACACCGCGCGCATCGAAGCGCTCGAGCTGCAGAACCTGCTGGAAGTCGCCGAGGCTACTGCAATTGCCGCGGAGAACCGCAAGGAATCCCGTGGTGCACATGCTCGCGAAGATTTCGAAGAGCGTGATGACGAGAATTGGCTGTGCCACACCCTGTACTTCCCGGGTGACAAGCGCGTTGCCAAGCGTGCCGTGAACTTCGCTCCGAAGACCGTTCCGGCATTCGAGCCCAAGGTTCGGACTTATTGAGGTCGACGATATGTTGCAAGTGAGTGTTTATCGCTACAACCCCGATCAGGACGAAAAGCCGTTCATGCAGGATTTTCAGGTCAATACCGATGGTAAGGATCTGATGGTTCTGGACGTCTTGGCTCTGATCAAGGAACAGGATCAGGGTTTCTCTTATCGTCGCTCCTGCCGCGAAGGCGTGTGTGGCTCCGATGGGATGAACATCAACGGCAAGAACGGTCTGGCTTGCATTACGCCGCTGTCCGCGGTGGTCAAGAACAATAAGCTGGTCGTGCGTCCGCTGCCGGGTCTGCCAGTTATTCGTGACTTGGCCGTCGATATGAGCATCTTCTACAAGCAGTACGAGAAAGTGCGTCCGTATCTGATGAACGATACGCCGCCACCGGCTATCGAACGTCTGCAAAGTCCGGAAGATCGCGAGAAGCTGGATGGTCTGTACGAGTGCATCCTGTGCGCTTGCTGCTCGACCAGCTGCCCGTCCTTCTGGTGGAACCCGGACAAGTTCCTCGGTCCGGCCGCGTCGCTGCAGGCTTATCGTTTCCTGGCCGACAGCCGCGACACCGAAACCGAGAACCGTCTGGCAGGTTTGGACGATCCGTTCAGCGTGTTCCGCTGCCGCGGTATCATGAACTGCGTTGACGTTTGTCCGAAGGGATTGAACCCTACCAAGGCAATCGGTCACATACGCAACATGCTGCTGCAGAGCGGCACCTGATGACACCCCGGTCGCGAAAGGTTATGCGCTAGCCTGGAATGGCCGGTGCGTTACCCGTTACACCTGCGGCGCCGAAGTTGAAGCTCGGCGCCGTAGTTTTAGTAGGAATCCCAGCTCACAAAGCCGGGATTCCACTCTGAAAATTTGATGACCAGCAGGAGCACCCGGCTTGTGCCCGGGAACTATCTGCGCGGTCCGTAGTGGCTTTACCTGAGTCGCTGCTTCAGAACTTGGGAAGTCATGCTGCGGTTTCCACGCTGGTGGTGTCTCCTTATCGAAGGTGACCAGACATGCAAGAAAGCGTAATGCAGCGCATGTGGGACAGTGCCCACCTATCCGGTGGTAACGCTGCCTATGTGGAAGAGCTTTATGAGCTCTACCTGCACGATCCCAACGCTGTGCCCGAAGAGTGGCGCACTTACTTCCAGAAGTTGCCCTCCGGTGGCAGCACTTCAGCCGATGTATCGCACTCGACGATTCGCGACCACTTCGTCCTGCTGGGCAAGAACCAGCGTCGTGCTCAGCCTGTGTCCGCAGGCAGCGTCAGCAGTGAGCATGAAAAGAAGCAGATCGAAGTCCTGCGTCTGATCCAGGCCTACCGTGTGCGCGGCCATCAGGCAGCACAGCTCGATCCGCTTGGCCTGCAACAGCGCACCGTTCCTGCCGATCTGGCGATCAACAACTACGGTCTGACCGACGCCGACCTCGACACCGTGTTCCGCACCGCTGATCTTGCGATGGTCAACGGCCAGGCCACTCTGCGCGAAATCCTGCAGGCGTTGCAAGAAACCTATTGCCGCACCATCGGCGCCGAGTACATGCACATTGTCGATTCCGAGCAGCGCAGCTGGTTCGTTCAGCGCCTGGAAAGCGTGCGTGGCCGTCCGGACTTCTCGCCGGAGATCAAGAGCCATCTGCTCGAGCGGCTGACCGCCGCCGAAGGCCTGGAAAAGTACCTGGGTACCAAGTATCCGGGCACCAAGCGTTTCGGTCTCGAAGGTGGCGAGAGCCTGATCCCACTGCTTGATGAGATCATTCAGCGATCCGGTTCGTACGGCACCAAGGAAATCGTCATCGGCATGGCCCACCGTGGTCGTCTGAACGTGCTGGTCAATACCTTCGGCAAGAACCCGCGCGACCTTTTCGACGAGTTCGAAGGTAAGAAGGTCGAGGGGCTAAGTTCGGGTGACGTCAAGTATCACCAGGGCTTCTCCTCCAACGTGATGACCCCGGGTGGCGAAATTCACCTGGCCATGGCGTTCAACCCGTCCCACCTCGAAATCGTTTCCCCGGTAGTCGAGGGTTCGGTGCGGGCTCGTCAGGATCGTCGTTGTGATCCTATCGGCGACAAGGTGCTTCCGGTAACCATCCACGGTGATGCTGCTGTAGCCGGTCAGGGCGTGGTGATGGAAACCTTCCAGATGTCGCAGACACGCGCCTATCGTACGGGTGGCACCATTCGTATCGTGGTCAACAACCAGGTCGGCTTCACCACCAACAAGCAGGAAGATGCTCGTTCCACCGAGTACGCGACCGATGTGGCGAAGATGATCCAGGCGCCGATCTTCCATGTGAACGCAGACGATCCCGAGGCGGTGCTGTTCGTCACCCAGCTCGCTATCGACTATCGGATGCAGTTCAAGCGCGACATCGTCATCGACCTGATCTGCTACCGCCGTCGTGGTCACAACGAAGCGGACGAGCCGAGCGGCACCCAGCCGCTGATGTATCAGAAGATCGCCAAGCAGCGCACCACTCGTGAGCTGTATGCCGATTCGCTGATCCAGTCCAAAGTGCTGGACGACGAGCGTGTTCAGGCCAAGATCGATGAGTACCGCACGGCACTCGACAATGGGCTGCACGTAGTCAAGAGCCTGGTCAAGGAGCCGAACAAGGAGCTCTTCGTCGACTGGCGTCCGTATCTGGGCCATGCCTGGACTGCACGTCATGACACCAGCTTCGATCTGAAAACCTTGCAGGATCTATCCAACAAGCTGCTGCAGACGCCGGAAGGCTTCGTGGTGCAGCGTCAGGTCTCGAAGATCCTCGAAGATCGCCAGAAGATGGGCGCAGGCGCGCTGGCCATCAACTGGGGCTACGCGGAAGTCATGGCGTACGCCACGCTGCTGTTCGAAGGTCATCCGGTACGTATCTCCGGTCAGGACGTCGGCCGCGGCACCTTCTCGCATCGCCATGCTGCGCTGCATAACCAGAAGGATGGCAGCACCTACGTTCCGCTGCAGCACCTCTATGAAGGTCAGCCGCGTTTCGATCTGTACGACTCGTTCCTCTCCGAGGAAGCGGTTCTGGCCTTCGAGTACGGTTACGCCACCACCATGCCCAATGCGCTTGTCGTGTGGGAAGCGCAATTCGGCGACTTCGCCAACGGCGCCCAGGTAGTGATCGACCAGTTCATCACGAGCGGTGAGCACAAGTGGGGTCGCCTGTGTGGCCTGACCATGCTGTTGCCACATGGCTATGAGGGGCAGGGCCCGGAACACTCGTCCGCTCGTCTGGAGCGTTACCTGCAGCTGTGCGCCGAGCACAATATCCAGGTTTGCGTGCCGACGACTCCGGCGCAGGTCTACCACATGCTGCGTCGCCAGGCGATTCGCCCGCTGCGCAAGCCGCTGGTTGCGCTGACACCCAAGTCGCTGCTGCGTCATAAGCTTGCGACCTCGACACTGGAAGAGCTCACCCAGGGTTCCTTCCAGACCGTTATCCCGGAAGTCGACGCGATCGATCCGGCGAAGGTCGAGCGTGTAATCATGTGTAGCGGCAAGGTCTACTATGACCTGCTGGACAAGCGTCGTGCCGAAGGCCGCGAAGATATCGCCATCGTGCGTATCGAGCAGCTGTATCCGTTCCCGGAAGAGGATCTGGCCGAGGCGCTCTCGCCTTACCAGAATCTCAAGCACATCGTCTGGTGCCAGGAAGAGCCGATGAACCAGGGTGCCTGGTACTGCAGCCAGCATCACATGCGCCGTGTGGCCACCGCACACAAGAAGGAACTGTTCCTTCAGTACGCGGGTCGTGATGCTTCAGCGGCGCCGGCGGTCGGTTACGCCTCCATGCATGCCGAACAGCAGGAAAAACTGCTGCAGGACGCCTTCACCGTTTAACCATTTCGTGCAAGGGGCCGCGATATCGCGGCCTCGATGTAGAAACCGAATCAATAGGACCCCTGAATAATGGCTATCGAGATCAAAGCCCCTACATTCCCGGAATCGGTTGCCGACGGCACCGTTGCCACCTGGCACAAGCAGCCGGGCGACGCGGTCAAGCGTGATGAGCTGATCGTCGACATCGAAACCGACAAGGTGGTGATGGAAGTGCTCGCCGAAGCTGACGGCGTGCTGACCGAGATCGTCAAAAACGAAGGCGACACCGTGCTGAGCGGCGAACTGCTCGGCAAGCTGGAGGCGGGAGCTACTGCCGCCGCCGCACCTGCCCCGGCTGCTGCGCCGGCTCAAGCTGCTGCCCCGGCTGCTGCTGCCCCGTCCGGTGAAGAGCCGATCCTGGCTCCTGCTGCGCGCAAGATGGCTGAAGAGAACGGCATCGATCCGAACAGCATCGCCGGTACCGGTAAAGACGGCCGTGTGACCAAGGAAGATGTAGTTGCCGCCGTCGAAGCCAAAAAATCCGCTCCGGCTGCTGCTGCCAAGCCGGCTGCTCCGGCTGCATCCGCTCCGATCTTCGCCGAGGGCGATCGTGTCGAGAAGCGCGTTCCGATGACCCGCCTGCGTGCAAAGGTCGCCGAGCGTCTGGTCGAAGCGCAATCCTCCATGGCGATGCTGACTACGTTCAACGAAGTCAACATGAAACCGATCATGGAGCTGCGTTCCAAGTACAAGGATCTGTTCGAGAAGACTCACAACGGCGTGCGCCTGGGCTTCATGTCCTTCTTCGTCAAGGCCGCGGTCGAAGCACTCAAGCGCCAGCCGGGCGTCAATGCTTCCATCGATGGCAACGACATCGTCTACCACGGTTATCAGGATATCGGGGTCGCCGTTTCCAGCGACCGCGGTCTGGTGGTTCCGGTTCTGCGCAACGCCGAGCACATGAGCCTGGCCGAGATCGAGGGCGGCATCAACAACTTCGGCAAGAAGGCCAAGGCTGGCAAGCTGACCATCGAAGAGATGACTGGCGGCACCTTCACCATCTCCAATGGTGGTGTGTTTGGTTCGCTGCTGTCGACGCCGATCGTTAACCCGCCTCAGACCGCCATCCTCGGTATGCACAAGATCCAGGAACGCCCGATGGCCGTTAACGGTCAAGTGGTCATCCTGCCGATGATGTACCTGGCGCTGTCCTATGACCATCGCTTGATCGACGGCAAGGAAGCGGTGACCTTCCTGGTTACCATGAAGGACCTGCTGGAAGACCCGGCCCGTCTGCTGCTGGATATCTGATAGAAACGTCACGGGCTGCAGCTGGCAGGTCAGGTGAAAGCCGGTCGTGCTACCTGCAGCCTTTGGCTTTTAGCTGCTTTTGAAGAGGATTCGTAATGAGCCAGAAATTCGACGTCGTCGTCATCGGTGCCGGCCCTGGCGGCTATGTGGCCGCCATTCGTGCAGCCCAGCTGGGTCTGAAGACCGCATGTATCGAAAAATACCAGGGCAAGGATGGTAAGACCGCTCTGGGCGGCACCTGCCTGAACGTAGGTTGCATTCCTTCCAAGGCGCTGCTGGACAGCTCCTACAAGTTTCATGAAGCCCACGAGAGCTTCAAGGTTCATGGCATCAGCACTGGCGAAGTGGCCATGGACGTTCCGACCATGGTCGCGCGCAAGGACCAGATCGTTAAGAACCTTACCGGTGGGGTTTCGGCTCTGCTGAAGGCCAACGGTGTGACCGTATTCGAAGGCCACGGCAAGCTGCTGGCCGGCAAGCAGGTTGAAGTGACCGGCCTGGACGGCAACGTGCAGACCTTGGCTGCCGAGAACGTCATCCTTGCCTCCGGCTCGACTCCGGTAAACATTCCGCCGGCGCCGGTCGATCAGAACGTCATCGTCGACTCCACCGGCGCACTGGACTTTCAGAGCGTTCCGGGCAAGCTCGGCGTCATCGGTGCCGGCGTGATCGGCCTCGAGCTGGGTTCGGTCTGGGCGCGCCTCGGCGCGGAAGTGACCGTTATCGAAGCCATGGAAAAGTTCCTGCCGGCTGCCGATGAGCAGATCTCCAAGGAAGCGTTCAAAGTCCTCTCCAAGCAGGGTCTGAAGATTCTGCTGGGCGCTCGTCTGACCGGTTCGGAAGTGAAGGGCGATCAAGTGACCGTCAACTTCACCAGCGCTGAAGGCGAGCAGCAGATGACCTTCGACAAGTTGATCGTCGCAGTGGGCCGTCGTCCTGTCACCTCCGAGCTGCTGGCGGCTGACGCCGGCGTCGATATGGACGAGCGCGGTTTCATCTTCGTTGACGACTACTGCGCCACCAGCGTTCCCGGCGTCTACGCCATCGGTGACGTAGTTCGCGGCGCCATGCTGGCCCACAAGGCCTCGGAAGAGGGCGTGATGGTTGCCGAGCGTATCGCTGGTCACAAGACCCAGATGAACTATGACCTGGTTCCGTCGGTCATCTACACTCACCCGGAAATCGCATGGGTCGGCAAGTCCGAGCAGGCGCTCAAGGCTGAAGGCGTTGAAGTTAATGTCGGCACCTTCCCGTTCGCGGCCAGCGGACGTGCCATGGCGGCCAACGATACCGCCGGCCTGGTCAAGGTCATCGCCGATGCCAAGACCGACCGCGTGCTGGGCGTTCACGTCATGGGCCCAAGCGCTGCCGAGCTGGTTCAGCAAGGCGCGATCGGCATGGAATTCGGTACCAGTGCCGAAGACCTGGGCATGATGGTGTTCTCGCACCCGACGATGTCCGAAGCGCTGCATGAAGCGGCCCTGGCAGTGAATGGCCACGCCATCCACATTGCCAATCGCAAGAAGCGCTAATCGGTTTCGTGCTGTACCCGGGCCCGACGTATCTGTGGATACGCCGGGCCTTTTGCAAACTGCAGATTCGAAAAGGATTGCAGGTCGCTGAGAGGTATCGTGAATTCGCAGATAGTTTTCAGCGACTTGTGAGGGGGCACGGCGGCTCGTCGTGCCGTAAATGCGCCAATACCAAACCAGACGGTAGAAAGCATGAATCTTCACGAGTACCAAGGTAAACAACTGTTCGCTGAATACGGTCTGCCCGTGTCCAAGGGTTACGCAGTCGATAGCCCGAAGGAAGCAGCGGAAGCCTGCGACAAGATCGGCGGCACGCAATGGGTGGTCAAAGCCCAGGTGCATGCAGGCGGACGTGGCAAGGCCGGTGGCGTAAAGCTGGTTCGCAGCAAGGATGAAGCCCGGGCGTTTGCCCAGCAGTGGCTAGACAAGCGTCTGGTGACCTATCAGACCGATGCCAATGGTCAGCCGGTAAGCAAGATCCTTGTCGAGGCTTGCACCGATATCGACAAGGAACTCTATCTGGGCGCCGTGGTTGATCGCGCCAGCCGCCGGGTCGTGTTCATGGCTTCCACCGAAGGTGGCGTGGACATTGAAAAAGTCGCTCACGACACGCCGGAGAAAATCCTCAAGGCCACCATCGACCCGCTGGTCGGTGCACAGCCGTTCCAGGCGCGCGAGCTGGCATTCCAGCTGGGTCTGAAGGGCGATCAGGTCAAGCAGTTCGTCCATATCTTCGTCGGCCTCGCGCAGCTGTTCCAGGACTATGATCTGGCCCTGCTCGAGGTGAACCCGCTGGTGATCAAGAAGGACGGCAACCTGCACTGCCTGGATGCCAAGATCAACATAGATAGCAACGCCATCTACCGTCAGCCCAAACTGCGCGACATGGCCGATCCGTCCCAGGACGATCCGCGTGAATCCCATGCGGCCAAGTGGGAGCTGAATTACGTGGCGCTCGACGGCAACATTGGCTGCATGGTCAATGGTGCGGGCCTGGCCATGGGCACCATGGATATCGTCAACCTGCATGGCGGTGCGCCGGCGAACTTCCTCGACGTGGGCGGTGGTGCCACCGAGGAACGCGTGACCGAAGCGTTCAAGATCATTCTCTCCGATAGCAATGTCGCGGCCGTTCTGGTGAACATCTTCGGCGGCATCGTGCGATGCGACATGATCGCCGAAGGCATCATCGGTGCCGTTCGCGAAGTGGGCGTCAAGGTGCCCGTGGTGGTTCGCCTGGAAGGCAATAACGCCGACTTGGGGGCCAAGATGCTGAGTGAAAGCGGTCTGAACATCATCGGTGCGAGCAGCCTGACCGATGCGGCCATTCAGGTTGTCAAAGCCGCGGAGGGCAAGTAATGAGCGTATTGATCAACAAGGACACCAAGGTCATTTGCCAGGGCTTCACCGGCTCGCAAGGTACCTTCCACTCCGAGCAGGCCATTGCCTACGGCACGAAGATGGTCGGCGGCGTCACGCCGGGCAAGGGCGGCACCATGCACCTCGGTCTGCCGGTATTCAACACCGTTCGGGAGGCCGTCGAGACCACCGGTGCTGACGCCTCGGTGATCTACGTGCCTGCGCCGTTCTGCAAGGACTCGATCCTCGAAGCGGCTTTCGGTGGGATCAAGCTCATCGTTTGCATCACCGAAGGCATTCCGACACTGGATATGCTCGAGGTTAAGATCAAGTGCGACGAACTGGGTGTGCGCCTGATCGGGCCGAACTGCCCGGGTGTGATCACGCCGGGTGAGTGCAAGATCGGCATTCAGCCTGGGCACATCCATATGCCCGGCAAGGTCGGCATCGTCTCGCGCTCCGGCACGCTGACCTACGAAGCCGTGAAGCAGACCACCGACGCCGGTTTCGGCCAGTCGACCTGTGTTGGCATCGGTGGTGACCCTATTCCGGGCTCGACCTTCATCGATATCCTCAAGCTGTTCCAGGATGATCCGCAGACCGAGGCCATCGTCATGATCGGCGAGATCGGCGGTTCGGCCGAGGAAGAAGCGGCGGCCTTCATCAAGGCCAACGTGACCAAGCCAGTCGTTTCCTACATCGCGGGTGTCACGGCTCCGGCTGGCAAGCGGATGGGGCACGCCGGCGCGATCATTTCTGGCGGCAAGGGAACGGCGGAAGAGAAATTCGCTGCCCTGCAGGACGCCGGTGTGAAGACCGTTCGCTCGCTCGCCGATATCGGCAAGGCGCTGGCGGAGGTGACTGGCTGGGAAATGAAGGCCTGATGTAACGCCCGCCCGGCTGCAGCCGGGCGTTCGAGTTGCTCAGTCTTCGCATGCCCCGAGGCAGACCTGACGGTTCTGCCTCGGGGCTTTCAGCTTTGGGTTTGGTAACGTTGCAGCTTCAATCGCTGCTTGGTCCCGCCCTTCCATCTATCACGCGTTGAGCGCTTCAACCCTGAGGCGCGACGTTTTTCGCGGCCAATGCTGACGCTCCGGTCAGCATCCATCGCCGCATCGTGGCATCATTGCCGCTCATTCATACGCTTGTTCGGTCCACAAGAGCGACAGCGTGCAACGAAGGATTCGGCCCAACCGGCTGAATGACGTTTCCCCTTATCCCTGAAGGAAACCCGTAATCCCATCATTCAGGCCAATATGAACCGCTGACCCGTCGCGCTCGTGGCATGTGCGTCGCGTTCATTTAAGCCGTCATCCATTTGGTAGTTTTTTCCGCATGAATCGTTTGAAAGGTTTTGACCTGCTGGCTCTTGGCTTCATGACATTTGCGTTGTTCCTTGGCGCCGGCAACATCATCTTCCCGCCCAGCGCCGGTATGGCGTCGGGCGAGTTTATCTGGCAGGCGGCACTGGGCTTCTTGCTGACCGGTGTCGGGTTGCCGCTGCTGACCGTCGTCGCGCTGGCGCGAGTGGGTGGGGGCATGGACCGTTTGACCGCACCGCTCGGCAAGGTCGCTGGTACGGTGCTGGCGGTGGCCGTCTACCTGGCGATCGGTCCGCTGTTCGCGACTCCGCGCACCGCCGTCGTTTCGTTCGAGATGGGCATTGCGCCATTCAGCGGTAACGCCGGCATGCCGCTATTCATCTACACGCTGGTGTTCTTCGCGGCCATGCTGTTCCTGGTGCTGAACCCCGGTCAGCTGGTCAACCGTATCGGCAAGTTCATTACGCCGGTGCTGCTGGCGGCACTGCTGGTACTCGGTGGTGCGGCGATTTTCGCCCCGGCGGGAGAGGTCGGTGCTGCGAGTGAGAGTTATCGTGCGTCGCCGCTGATCAAGGGTTTTCTCGAAGGCTATCTGACCATGGATACGCTCGGCGCCCTGGTGTTCGGCATCGTGATCGCCACGGCCATTCGCGACCGTGGTGTCACCGAGCCCGCGCTGGTTACCCGTTACTCGATGATTGCCGGCGTGATTGCTGCGGTCGGGCTGTCGTTGGTCTATCTCGCTCTGTTCTATCTTGGTGCTACCAGCCAGGGCATCGCCGCCGGTGCGGAGAACGGCGTGCAGATTCTGACGACCTACGTGCAACACACGTTCGGCACGCCGGGCAGCCTGCTGCTCGCAGTAGTCATCACGCTGGCCTGCCTGACCACGGCGGTCGGCCTGACCACGGCCTGTGGCGAGTTCTTCAGCGCATTGCTGCCGGTTTCCTATCGCACAGTGGTGGTCGTTTTCGCTCTGTTCAGCCTGCTGGTGGCCAACCAGGGTCTGACGCAGTTGATCAGTGTGTCGGTGCCAGTCTTGGTGGGCCTTTACCCGCTGGCCATCGTCCTGGTTGCTCTGAGCTTGCTGGATCGCTTCTGGGTTTCGCCCTCGCGGGTGTTCGTGCCGGTCATGGCGGTGACGCTGATCTTCGGCGTTGTCGATGGACTTGCCGCCGCGGGCTTCACCGACTGGGTTCCGGTGCTGTTCACGCAGTTGCCATTGGCCGATCAGAGCATGGGCTGGCTGGTTCCGGTTCTGGTGATGCTGGTGTTTGCAGTCGTCACTGATCGCCTGCTCAGTCGCGCCGATCAGGCGCAACATCACGCCTGACTTGTTCTCGCGCTGCGCCGCGGCTGACGATAGATCGGTCGCGGGGGTAGCGCTGACATTAGGCGCAAGCTTCGGCGACGCGGTGCTGGCTATAATCGCGTGATGTCTCCGAGGGCGCGCCATGACGTTATCCGATTCAACCCTGCCGCATCTGATCGCCGTGCTCTGGTTCATCGTCTGTTGGGCTGGATACACCCGCTACGCGAGCTGGCGCGGTCGGGATACGGCTTGTCTGGCGAGTGTGTTGCACCTCTATCGGCAGGACTGGATGCAACGCCTGCTGTTGCGTGACAACCGTATCGCCGATGCCAACGTGATCGGCAATCTGGAGCGCAACGCATCGTTCTTTGCATCTAGCACGCTGATCATCCTTGCCGGCATCCTGACCGCGTTGGGTGCATCCGATCGAGCGGTTTCGCTACTGGCCGACCTGCCATTTGCGCAACCGGTCAGCCGCGGTCTTTCGGAAGTCAAACTGCTGTGTCTGGCGGTCGTCTTCGTCTATGCGTTCTTCACCTTCAGCTGGTGCATGCGCCAGTACAACTTCGCCGCGGTACTGGTTGCTTCGGCGCCGATGGTGGGCGAGCGCAACGTCAGTGATCAGGAGCGCAGAGCTTTCGCCGAGCGTGCGGCGCGGGTCCTGTCCATGGCGGCCAACCAGTTCAACTTCGGCTTGCGCGCCTATTACTTCGGCATGGCCACCTTGGCCTGGTTCGTTCACCCCTGGTTCTTCATGTTGGTCACCACAGGCGTGGTGCTGATCCTCTATCGCCGCGAATTCCACTCGGACGTGCTCGGGGTGATGGTATTCACGCCAACTTCCCCGGCCGAAATGCCCAAGGAATAGGGCGCGTGCATGGCAAGGCGGTATCATGCGCGCCTTGAGCATCCCCCGAGAATTCGAATGAGCGATAGCCAGATACTCGAGCGCACCCAGCGCTTCTTGTCCTTTCTGCGACACTGTCAGGTGCTGGGGCTTACAGTCGAGCATGCCGACAGCCGCGGCCTTACCCTGCGCCTTCCATACAGCGAGAAGATCATCGGAAACCCGGAAACCGGCGGAGTCCATGGCGGCGCGATCACCACGCTAATGGACACCACCTGCGGCATTTCAACGGCCTGCGCCCTGTCGGAGCTGGAAGTTTGCCCGACGCTCGATCTGCGAGTCGACTACATGCATCCCGCCGAGGCCGGACACGATATCTTCGGCTTCGCCGAGTGCTACCGCGTCACCCCAACGGTCATCTTTACTCGTGGCGTCGCCTATCAGCGCGACATCAACGAACCGATCGCTCATGTGGTAGGCACCTTCATGCGCATGGGCAAGGCTGCACCGACAGCCATGGGTAAGGAGGGCGGCGCATGAGCGATCTCAACCTCAACGAGCTGGTCCAGCATGCACACGCCAACAACGATTACGACTCGCTGATCAAACTGGTGCCGTACGCCAAGCTGATCGGCATCGAGTGCCTGCGGCTCGGTGACGAAATGGTTTTTCGCCTGCCGCAGAACGAGGACAACATCGGCAATCCGCTACCGGCCATTCACGGCGGGGTCATCGCAGGCTTCATGGAGCACGCGGCGATGCTGCATCTGCTGATGTTCATGGGCGCGCCACATTTGCCCAAAATCATCGACTTCTCGATAGATTATCTACGCGCCGGTCACTATCGTGACACCTTTGCCGCCTGCCAGGTCTGGCGCCAGGGCCGCAGGGTCGCCAATGTCGCGATCACCGCCTGGCAGACCCATCAGGCCGAGCCCATCGCCACCGCCCGCTGCCATTTCAAGATCGACGAGCCCTGACGCATTCGTCAGGGTGGCGTTGCGGTGTGCGGCGTCACCTTGTGCGATTGCGTGAAGGAACTCGAATGGAAGCACTTCTGATCCTCGGCGGCTTGCTGCTGATTCTTGCTGGCGCCGTCTGGCTCATCAGCCTGGCATTCTCGACGAGCTTGCTCTGGGGCCTGGGTAGCCTGCTGCCTCCATTGACGTTGGCGTTCGTATTCAGTCACTGGCGCGTTGCGCGCAAGGCACTGATCCTGTCCTGTCTGGGTTTCATTCCGCTGATCGTGGGGCTGTCGCTGCTGGCCAGTCGCGATGCCGAGCGGCTGGAGGCGATTTTCAGTCTGCGTTGGCTGCCAACTCAGGTCGAGCCGGATCTTGCCATGGGGGTGCGCGGGGAATTGAACGGACGTCGATTCGCGCCGCAACAGGGTGAGCTCATAAATGGCGTACTGAATCTGCGTGAGGGGAAGGGCTTCTTCGCTCGCCAGGAGGTGACGATTCGCTTGCGCGAACCGATCGAGGGTGCGTTGCGCATCGACGTTCTGCCCGATGACATCGGCGCATTGCCTGAGGTCGAAATCGCCTGGCTGAACCCCGATCAGGAGCTGCCGGAGACGCGACGCCTCGATCGCGGTTACACGTTGCATCTTGATCTGCAACCGGTGGCGCCGAACAAGCTGCGTGGCGATTTCCATCTCGTGCTGCCGCCACAGTTCGACACCAGCATCACCGGCGTCATCGAGCTGTACACCGATCGCCTGCGCTACCTGAACGGTCAGGTCGACCGCCGCCATGATTCGCGGGACACCCTGGCCTTCGTGATCGAGGACTACCTGCAGCGTCGTCACGCGAGCCGGGACGTCGCTTTGCAATCGACGCCCGTCGTCACGTTGCCGGCCGAAGAGTTGGAGGTTGAGGTCCAGGCTCAGGTGAAGGGCGAGATGCAGGCGTTCACGCTCCCCCTGGCAAAGAACGAGCAGGGCTGGCACGTCAGGGGCGATGACTATCCGCCCCTGACCGAACCTGCGGTGGAGACACCTGTAACGACGATCAAGGCGGCTGAGCCCGTTGCTGCGACGGTGCCGCAAAGCAGTCTGGATCGGCGACTGCGCTTCTCGATGGAGCAGGTCCTGCGCACGCCTGACCGCTATCAGCACCTGTTGATGCGCGCGCACACCGAGCGCGGCGGTGTTGCAGAAGGGCGCTTCGCTGGTCTGGATAGCGAGGGCAATCTGATCATCAGGCGGGTCATCAGCGGCCCAGGCGAAGCGACCTATCACCTGGCTCCCGGGGAGATCGTGCTGCTCGAACTCGTTGACCCTTGACTGGACTGGCCGGCGTTGCGACGCGTCGGCTGCCCTTGAAAATCATCGCCACGCCCCCATCTGCCAGACATCGCCGCAACCGCGGTCCGTGCCATTACGCTGATGTGGAGTTTGTAGACGATGAGTGTGGAGACTCAAAAAGAAACCCTGGGCTTCCAGACCGAAGTGAAGCAGCTGCTTCATCTGATGATCCATTCGCTGTATTCCAACAAGGAAATCTTCCTTCGCGAGCTGATTTCCAACGCCTCCGATGCCGCCGACAAGCTGCGCTTCGAAGCGCTGGCCAAGCCGGAGCTGCTTGAGGGTGGCGCTGATCTGAAGATTCGCCTCAGCTTTGACAAGGATGCCAATACCGTCACCCTGGAAGACAACGGCATCGGCATGAACCGCGATGACGTGATCGCGCATCTGGGTACCATCGCCAAGTCTGGTACTGCCGACTTCCTGAAAAATCTCTCTGGCGACCAGAAGAAGGATTCGCACCTGATCGGTCAGTTCGGTGTGGGCTTCTATTCGGCGTTCATCGTCGCCGACAAGGTCGACGTCTACAGCCGCCGCGCCGGTACCCCGGCCAGCGAAGGGGTGCATTGGTCGTCGAAGGGCGAGGGCGAATTCGAAGTCGCCACCATCGACAAGGCCGAACGCGGCACCCGCATCGTCCTGCACCTGAAGAAGGGCGAAGAAGAGTTTGCCGATGGCTGGCGCCTGCGCAACATCGTCAAGAAGTACTCCGATCACATCGCGCTGCCGATCGAGTTGCCTAAAGAGTTCCACGGCGAGGAGAAGGACAAGCCGGCCGAGCAGGAGTGGGAGACGGTCAACCGCGCCAGCGCTCTCTGGACCCGTCCGCGCACCGAGGTGAAGGACGAGGAGTATCAGGAGTTCTACAAGCACGTCGCTCACGACTTCGACAACCCTCTGTCCTGGAGCCACAACAAGGTCGAGGGCAAACTCGAGTACACCTCGCTGCTCTATGTGCCCGGCCGTGCGCCATTCGATCTGTATCACCGCGAGGCGCCGAAGGGCCTGAAGCTTTACGTCCAGCGCGTCTTCATCATGGATCAGGCGGACGAGTTCCTGCCGCTGTACCTGCGCTTCGTCAAGGGCGTGGTCGATTCCAACGACCTGTCGCTCAATGTGTCCCGCGAAATCCTGCAGAAGGATCCGGTCATCGATTCGATGAAGTCGGCGCTGACCAAGCGCGTGCTGGACATGTTGGAGAAGCTGGCCAAGGACAAGCCCGAGGACTACAAGAAGTTCTGGTCGCAGTTCGGCCAGGTGCTCAAGGAAGGTCCGGCGGAAGATTTTGCCAACAAGGAGAAAATTGCCAGCCTGCTGCGTTTCGCTTCCACCAGCGACGCGTCGGGCGAGCAGTCGGTTTCGCTGACCGATTACCTGTCGCGCATGAAGGAAGGTCATGACAAGGTTTACTACCTGACTGGCGAAAGCTACGCGCAGGTCAAGAACAGCCCGCACCTGGAAGTCTTCCGCAAGAAAGGCGTCGAGGTACTGCTGCTCACTGATCGTATCGACGAATGGCTGATGAGCTACCTGACCGAGTTCGACGGCAAGCAGTTCGCCGATGTTGTGCGCGGCGACCTGGATCTGGGCAAGCTGGATTCCGAAGAGGACAAGAAGGCTCAGGAAGAAATCGCCAAGACCAAGGAAGGGCTGATCGAGCGCCTGAAGGGCGCGCTGGGTGATGAAGTCGCCGAGGTGCGCGTCTCCCATCGTCTGACCGACTCGCCGGCGATTCTCGCCATTGGCGAGCAGGACCTGGGCCTGCAGATGCGGCAGATTCTCGAGGCAAGCGGGCAGAAGGTGCGAGAGTCCAAGCCGATCTTCGAGATCAACCCGCAGCATCCGCTGATCGAAAAGCTCGATGCCGAGCTGGACGAGGATCGCTTCGCGGATCTGTCGCACATCCTGTTCGACCAGGCTGCGCTGGCGGCGGGGGATAGCCTGAAGGATCCCGCTGCTTACGTGCAGCGTCTGAACAAACTGCTGGTCGAACTATCGGCCTGATCCCAGGCAGCGATGTACGAACGGCCCGTCAAGTGACGGGCCGTTTTCGTTTCGGGTTGCTTCAGAGCAGGACGCTGATCAGACGAGTGCCGTGGGTGAGATTGTCGGCTACCGGGCAACGCTGCTCGATCTGCTCCAGCAATGCCTGCTTGCCGGCCCGATCCAGATCCGCGTCGATGTCCACCTTAATGCGCAACTCCTGAAAGCCCGGCCGTACAGCAGGATCGCGTCCGAGCAGTCCGGTGGGATCGTAATCGGCTTCGATCTCGAAGCGCATGCCGCGCAGTTCGATCTTCTGCTGGTGAGCGATGAAGCGGCCGATGGTGCCGAAACATCCGGCCACTGCCGCCAGAATGGCTTCCAGCGGCGTCGGGCCGAGGTCCTGGCCCGCCGCGCTCTTTGGCTGGTCCATGATCAGGCGGTGGTTGCCGCATTGCACCTCGATTGCCATTCCGGCATTCAATGTTCCGTGCGCGCTGATGGTTTTCATTGCCATGCGATGGGTCCTTTTGTGAGGCGGAAGAAAAGCAGCGCGCAGTGAGGTAGCGGCTGCGCGGCTGTGGTGATCATGAGACTAGTTTGATGGCGATGGATGGTCGTTGATTTCAGTCAAATACTGTGGGGGGTATGCCTCGGCTGAGCTTCTGGTCGTGTCCCGCAGCACGGCAAAGCTGAACGGGTAGCCCTCCTGGCGGTCTACTCGCTGGCTGTCAGGAGGACCGAGCTTTGTACATTTTCAGAATATTTTCCGTTGTAGCCCTCGTTACGTTGTCGTCCGTCGCGGTAGGGGAAGGGCGTAACTATCGTTACAGCGATGCGCATCTGCACTATGTGGATTTTTTCCAGGAAACCGATGGCATGCAAAATCTGCTTGCAGCGATGGACGCGGGCAGCATCGATCACGTGATGATCAGCGGCATTCCGGTGGCGAAGAAATGGCACGAGAACGAGCCCAAGCGGCCTCGCTACTACGCAGGTGACGATGCGCCGGTGTACTGGTACAGCGCGACCGACGTGCTGGTCGCCGCAGCGCTGGAAGATCTGGATGAGGAGCAGCGCAAGCGCTTCCATCCGTTTCTTTCCGGCTTCAACCCTAACGACAAGAACGCCGACGCGCATATCCGCCGCATGCTGGAGCTGAACCCGGGCCTCTGGCAGGGTCTGGGGGAGGTATTCACCCGACACGATGACGTGACCGCGTTGACCGAGGGCGACACCCCGCGGGCCAATAACGAGGCGCTGGCCAGGGTCTATCACCTGGCGGCGGAGTTCGATCTGCCGGTGATGCTGCATTCCAACATCACCTCCAAGCGAGAGCGCAATCCGCTCTACCTGGTCGAGCTGGAGGAGCCGCTGCGCAATCATCCGCATACGCGCTTTATCTGGGCTCATGCCGGAACCAGCATGGAGCTGCACCGACACCAGGAGAAGCTTGAATTCCTGCACGATACGGTCAGCCGCCTGCTCGATGACTATCCGAATCTGTACATCGACCTTTCCTGGACCATGTTGCAACCTTATCTGCTGGACGAAGATAAGCGTCCCGACCCGAAGTGGGTCGCGCTGGTGAAGCGGCATCCCAAGCGCTTCGTGATCGGCTCGGACGTGGTCGGCCATTTCGATAATCTGGCGACCGGCATGCACGCCTTCGCTCCCTTCCTTGATGCACTTCCAGCCTCCGTAGCGCAAGGCGTGGCGCGAGATAACTTTCTCGCGCTGCTCCCCCGCAAGCGTCAGGCTGAGCTACGTTGAGCGTCATGAGACTGTAATCGGGGCGTCATAACCTGCCTGCTTCGCAAACAGGAAGGAGCAGGTTCCATGTCGTTCACTCGTTGGGCGTTCGTCGCCATGGTACTGGGTGTGAGTTCGCCCGCAGCGCTGGCTCAGGTCGAGGTCGTCGGCGCCGTGGAGTACGGCGTGTTCGAAACCGTCAAAGAGGATTTCGAGCCAGGCGAGCGCGTGCTGACTCGTCGTGACCAGCCCATTCGCCAGACGACAGAGGTGCCGGCGCGACTCGGAAGCAAGTTCGGCCTGCGCTATCGCCTAGCCGGCAAGCGCGAAGCCGATGCGCCGTTGACCTTGCTATACCTGACGCCAGGTGTGGTAACACCCGATGGCAAGCGGCATGACAAGTTCGAGGTCGTGCAAGCGCTGGTGTCGGGCGCCGAAACGGACGTGATGGCGTTCGAATTCACCGAGCCCCATGAGATTGTGGCTGGCCGATGGCATTTGATGGTGTTCCAGGGGGACCGCAAGTTGGCCGAGCAGGCATTCGACGTGCGGTGATGGCCATCCTGTCCGGTTCTGCTGGCCATTCGAACCGTTAGTCGGTGTGGGGGGCGCGAGAGGCAAAAAGTTGGCGCCAAAGTTCAAGTGATTGGCCAGGCCTTCCGATAACGGAACAAGTCACGGTTTGTGGCTGTTCCGTTTTTCATGGAGAAGGTAGTCCCATGTCCATTCGCTCGCTCACTATTGGTAAACGCTCAACACTGGGTTTCGGCCTGATTGGCCTGCTCGTCCTCTTCCTCGGCCTGTTCGCACTGAACCAGATGGCCAACATGCGCAACGAGAGCAAGGAGGTCGATGAGAACTGGCTACCCAGCATCATGGCGCTCAGTGAACTTAACGTCACGGTCATGCGCATTCGAGCCAATACCCTGCGTCTGGCTCTGGCTGAAGAGTCGCAGATGGTGCAGGACACCGCCCAGCGCTTGACCCAGATGCGCAGCGAAGTGGCTCAACGTGATGCCAATTACGCCAAGCGAGTAACTACGGCCAAAGAACGTGCTGCGTATGAACGTTTCAAGCAGAGCTTCGAACAGTACTTGCTGCTTCAGCAACGTGTCGTCGAGCATGTGGTCCGCGGTGAGCGCGCCCAGGCCGTGACGATAATCAACGGCGAAATCAATGGGCACGCGGATAACGTGACTGCGTCACTGAACCAGCTCCTTACCATCAACAGCGAGGAAGCCGGCGGGGCGGCGGATCGCGCGTCCGCACAATACGACACGGCGTTCAGCTGGGTGGTAGCGACGCTGGTGTTCGCTGCCGCTATCACCGTTACGCTGGCCTGGGTGTTCACCCGCAGCGTCGTGGGCCCGCTGGGAACTGCTGTTTCGGTAGCCGAGCGTATCGCTGGTGGTGATCTGACCGGCGATTTTTTGGTCGAGGGCAAGGACGAGCCGGCCCGCCTGCTGACATCACTGAAAGCCATGCAGGCCAATCTGCGCTCGACCATTCAGGGCATCGCCGACTCGTCCAATCAGCTTGCCTCGGCAGCCGAGGAGCTCAACGCGGTCACCGAAGACTCCACCCGCGGCCTGCACCAGCAGAACCACGAGATCGAACAAGCGGCTGCCGCCGTGAATGAGATGACCGCAGCCGTAGACGAAGTGGCGCGCAACGCGGTGGCTACCTCCGAGGCCTCCCAGGACTCCAACGACACCGCACAGCGCGGGCGCAAGCAGGTGCTGCAGACAGTCGAGTCGATCAATCTGCTGGCGAGCGACGTGACCAACACCGCCGGAGAAGTGGAGCATCTGGCTGGTCAGGTGCGGGACATCAGCAAGGTGCTGGAAGTGATCCGCTCGATTGCCGAACAGACCAATCTGCTCGCGCTGAACGCCGCGATCGAGGCGGCTCGGGCTGGCGACGCCGGCCGCGGCTTTGCGGTGGTGGCCGACGAGGTACGTGCCTTGGCGCATCGTACCCAGCAGTCCACCGGTGAGATCGAGCAGATGATTGGCAGCGTGCATCAGGGCACGGACAAGGCCGTGTACGCGATGCAATCGAGCAACGAGCGTGCCCGTACTACGTTGGAAATGGCTCGGGCAGCCGGCGAAGCCCTTGATGGCATCACCTCGGCGATCAGCCAGATCAGCGAGCGTAACCTGGTGATTGCCAGCGCCTCAGAAGAACAGGCTCAGGTCGCGCGGGAAGTGGATCGGAATCTGGTTAATATCCGTGACCTCTCGCTGCAGTCCTCGGCAGGTGCCAATCAGACGAGCGCGGCAAGCCAGGAACTGGCTCGCTTGGCCATCGACCTGAACGGTCTGGTAGCGCGCTTTCAGGTGTGACATGCGCTAGCCGCAATGGCGCCTTCCCGCCGTCTGTGGGCGCTTCAGCAGCCTCCCGTGCCCCCGTGACAGCACAACGCTGGGCATGGGCGGGAGAGCGGCGTACCATCCGGCGTTTTTCCATGGCAGGCACGGGCTGTTTCGGGCCGTACCTGCCGAGCTGCGAGATGCGCCCATGTCCGATATGCCTCGATTCATTCGCTTCATCAGCCGTACCAGCCTCGTTGCCCAGATCGTCGTGGGCCTGGTGGCTGGCGCCTTGCTTGCGCTACTGCTGCCTGGCGCAGCAAAATCCGTAGCTCTTCTCGGTGATCTGTTCGTGCAGGCGCTCAAAGCGGTAGCACCGATTCTGGTGTTCGTGTTGGTGACCTCTTCACTGGCCAACCACAAGCGCGGCCAGCCGACCCACATCCGCCCCATCATCTTGTTGTACGCGCTCGGCACGCTGAGTGCGGCGGCCGTTGCCGTGCTGGCGAGCTTCATATTTCCAACCACGCTTACGCTGGTCAGCGGTGCTGCGGATGTAACGCCGCCGTCGGGCGTGGGGGCCGTATTGCAGACGCTGCTGTTCAATATCACGGCTAACCCGGTGCAGGCGCTGCTCGACGGCAACTTCATCGGCATCCTGGCCTGGGCTATCGGACTTGGCTTCGCCTTCCGTCATGCGCAGGAGAGCACCCGGCATCTGATCAGTGACCTTTCCGATGGCGTCACCTTGATCGTCAAGGTGGTCATCCGCTTCGCCCCGCTGGGGGTATTCGGGCTGGTAGCCGGCACGTTGGCCGATTCGGGCTTCGACGTGCTGCTGGGCTACATGCGGTTGTTGCTGGTGCTGGTCGGCGCGATGCTGTTCATGGCGTTGGTGATGAATCCGCTGATCGTGTTCTGGCAGATCCGTCGCAACCCGTATCCGCTGGTATTCGCCTGCCTGCGAGAAAGCGGTATCACGGCGTTCTTCACGCGCAGTTCTGCCGCGAACATTCCGGTGAACATGCAGCTCTGCCAGCGGCTCGGGCTACACAAGGACACCTATTCGGTATCCATTCCGCTCGGGGCGACGATCAACATGGGCGGCGCGGCGATCACCATCACGGTGCTCACCCTGGCGGCGGTCAACACTCTGGGTATCGAGGTGGATATCGCCACGGCGGTGCTGCTCAGCCTTCTGGCTGCGGTATGTGCCTGCGGTGCGTCGGGTGTCGCCGGTGGTTCGCTGCTGCTCATTCCGCTGGCGTGCAGCCTGTTTGGCATCTCCAATGACCTGGCGATGCAGGTGGTGGCTGTCGGCTTCATCATCGGGGTCGTCCAGGACTCGGCGGAAACCGCGCTCAACTCCTCTACCGATGTGTTGTTCACCGCCGCTTCATGTATTGCCCATGGCGATATCGATGGGGGCGCCGAGCGCCGGGTGTGACGGCGTTAGGTGGAAACAAAAAACGGCGCCCTAGGGCGCCGTTCTTGTTTGTCGCTAGTCGATTCAGCCTTTGTAACGGCGCAGCACCAGCGTAGCGTTGGTGCCACCGAAGCCGAAGCTGTTGCTCATCACGGTGTCGAGCTGCACGTTCTCGCGGGTTTCGTGAAGAATCGGCATGTCGGCGACTTCCGGATCCAGCTCGTCGATGTTGGCCGAGCCGGCAATGAAGCTGCCTTCCATCATCAACATCGAGTAGATCGCTTCGTGAACGCCAGCGGCGCCCAGAGAGTGACCGGACAGGCTCTTGGTCGAGCTGATGGTCGGGATCTTGTCGCCGAACATGTTTCGCACGGCCTTGATCTCGGCCACGTCGCCTACCGGCGTGGAGGTGCCGTGGGTGTTGAGGTAGTCGATGGTGGTATCGACGGTGGACATCGCCTGCTGCATGCAGCGCAGGGCGCCTTCGCCACTCGGGGCGACCATGTCGTAGCCGTCGGAAGTGGCGCCGTAGCCGACGATTTCCGCGTAGATCTTGGCGCCGCGCTTGAGGGCGTGCTCCAGCTCTTCGACCACCACCATGCCGCCGCCGCCTGCAATTACGAAACCGTCACGCTTGGCATCGTAGGCGCGGGAGGCTTTCTCCGGCGTATCGTTGTACTGGCTGGACAGCGCACCCATGGCGTCGAACAGGCAGCTCTGGCTGTAATGCTCTTCCTCGCCGCCACCGGCGAAGACCACATCCTGCTTGCCCATCTGGATCTGTTCCATGGCATGGCCGATGCAATGCGCGCTGGTGGCGCAGGCCGAAGCGATGGAGTAGTTGATGCCCTTGATGCGGAACGGCGTGGCCAGGCAGGCGGATACCGTGCTGCTCATGGTGCGCGGCACGCGATATGGGCCAATGCGCTTGACGCCCTTGTCACGCAGGATGTCGATGGCTTCCATCTGGTTGATGGTCGAAGCACCACCAGAGCCGGCCACCAGGCCGATGCGCGGGTTGGAGATGTCATCGAGGGTGAAGCCGGCGTCTTTCACGGCCTGCTCCATTGCCAGATAGGCGTAGGCGGCAGCGTCACCCATGAAGCGCAGGACCTTGCGGTCGATCAGTTCTTCGAGGTTCAGGTTGACGGAACCGGAAACCTGGCTGCGCAACCCCATGTCCGCGTAGGACTGGTTGAAGCGAATGCCGGGGCGGCCGGCGCGCAGGTTGCCGGAGACGGTCTCTTTGTCATTGCCCAGGCAAGAAACGATACCCAGGCCAGTGATCACGACGCGACGCATGCGGATGTCCTTCAAAAGCTGTCGGTAGAGGTGAACAGGCCGACGCGCAAGCCTTCGGCACTATAGATCTCGCGGCCATCAACGCTGACGGTGCCATCGGCAATGCCGAGAATCAGCGAGCGGTTGATGGTGCGCTTGATGTGAATGTTGTAGGTGACTTTCTTGGCGGTCGGCAGAACCTGACCGAAGAACTTCACTTCGCCGGAGCCGAGGGCACGGCCACGGCCGGGGTTGCCCTGCCAGCCGAGGTAGAAGCCGACCAGTTGCCACATAGCATCCAGGCCCAGGCAGCCGGGCATGACCGGATCGCCTTCGAAATGGCAAGCGAAGAACCAGAGATCAGGGTTGATGTCCAGTTCGGCGACCAGTTCGCCCTTGCCATACTTGCCGCCCACTTCACTGATGTGAACGATACGATCGACCATCAGCATGTTCGGCGCGGGCAGTTGCGCATTACCGGGACCGAAGAGTTCGCCGCGGCTGCAACGAAGCAGGTCTTCCCGAGTAAAGGCGTGTTGTTTGGTCATGCGTATTCCTCAATGGGCCCCTTGCGAAGGGCTTTGCTGCTTACATACCGGGCCAGAATTCAAGGCCTGATCATCAAGACTAGTCATAGACTGCCGCGTTGTGGCTAAAGTCACAGCCCGCCAACAGCGACGCCATTCAACCCGTACCTGCGGCTGAACGCGCAAAGACAGAATTGGGCGGCTACTTTAACACTCCTTAACGGCGAACGAGGACCTTGCGACAGCGTGTCCTCTATAGACAATCGTTGCAGTGACGGTTGCATGGCGTGAACGAATACCGATCCAAAGGCCCCCGGGAGGCTCTGGACTAGCCTTCGTGACGACTGTAACCAAATGATTTCACTGGGCCCCGTAGTTGCGCTGGCCGCTGTGAAGATGAAACGTATAATGCCCGGCACTGCCATTTCGGATGGCCAACAACGGATTCCACATGACACGACAGCAACCCATCGCGGTACTCGGCGGCGGCAGTTTCGGTACCGCGATTGCCAATCTGCTGGCCGAGAATGGTCACCACGTCCTGCTCTGGATGCGCGATGCGGAGCAGGCCGAAAGTATCCGGACGCTGCGACAGAACCCGCGCTATCTGAAAGGCGTCGAGATCCTTGCGCAGGTCGAGCCGACCATCAATCTCTCGTCGACCCTCGATGCCTGCGAGCTGATCTTCGTTGCGCTGCCGTCCAGCGCGCTGCGCCAGGCACTGCAGCCGTTCGCGGCGCAGCTCGGCGGCAAGATGCTGGTCAGTACCACCAAGGGCATCGAGGCTGACGGCTTCATGCTGATGAGCCAGATTCTCGAGCAGATCGCGCCGCAGGCGCGCATCGGCGTGTTGTCTGGCCCGAACCTGGCGCGTGAGGTGGCCGAGCACGCGCTGACCGCAACGGTCGTGGCAAGTCAGGACGAGGCGCTCTGCCGCAGCGTCCAGCAGGTGCTGCACGGCCGCACCTTCCGTGTCTATGCCAGCTCCGATCGCTTCGGCGTGGAGCTGGGCGGGGCATTGAAGAACGTCTACGCGATCATGGCGGGTATGGCCGCAGCTCTGGGCATGGGTGAGAACACCCGTAGCATGCTTATCACCCGCGCTCTTGCGGAAATGACTCGTTTCGCCGTGAAGCTGGGCGCCAATCCCATGACCTTTCTCGGGCTGGCAGGGGTTGGCGATCTGATCGTGACCTGCACCTCGCCCAAGAGTCGCAATTTCCAGGTGGGCTACGCCCTGGGCGAAGGCCTCAGCCTGGAGGAGGCGGTTTCCCGGCTGGGCGAGGTCGCGGAAGGCGTCAATACTATCAAGGTGCTCAAGTGCAAGGCCGAGGAGCTGCAGGTGTACATGCCGCTGGTCGCGGGTCTGCATGCCGTCCTGTTCGAGGGGCGTACGCTCGATCAGATCATCGGTGTGCTGATGCGTGGCGAGCCCAAGACCGATGTGGACTTCATTTCAACCGACGGTTTCTGAGCCGAGCGTAGGGGACATTCCATGAGTCAATCGAACCAGGCAACGGACCGGGAATCGCTGATCCTGCGAGCCGTCTGGATGCTGATCTTCTTCTTCGTCTGGCAATTGGCCGAACTGGCCCTGCTGGTGGTCGTGGTGCTGCAGCTGATAATGCGCCTGGTCAAGGGGGACCCGGACTCCAGCCTGCAGGGCTTTGGCGACAGCCTCAGCCAGTACATCGCGCAGATTGGCCGTTTCGCCACCTTCAATACCGAACGCAAGCCCTGGCCGCTTTCGGACTGGCCGACCCCGCGTCCGGCGGATGTCGAGCTGACCACCCCGGCTCCGCCCGTTGCGCCGAACGAGCCGAAGGACTCCCAGAAGGGGCCGACGGCATGAAGCTGTGGCTGCTACGACACGGCGAAGCCGAGCCCCGTGCACGCACCGATGCGGAGCGCAACCTGACCGAGGGAGGGCGCCGCGACGTGCGCCGCAGCGCCACCTTTCTTCGCGGCAAGCCGCTGAAGACGATTCTGGTCAGTCCGTTCCAGCGCGCGCAGCAGACTGCGGATGAGGTGCGCAAGGCTCTCGGCTTCGTCGGCCAGTGTGAGACGGTTGACTGGGCGACACCGGAATCCGATCTTGCCGAGGCATTGCGGCAGCTAGATCTGCGCGGCGAAAGCGATCTGCTACTGGTTACCCACCAGCCCTTCGTCGGCAATCTTGCCGGCTGGCTGGTGAACGGCAACTATGCGGAGCCTGTGCCGATGGCGACAGCGTCCCTGGCGGAGCTGGAGGGTGAGGCAATTGCCGGAGGGCTGATGCGGCTGGTGTCCTTGCGTCACGTTGGTTAGGGTTGACCGGTCCGCCAGGCTGTTTTGCTCACGGCGGCACATCAATCAAGAACAACAATAGACGTCAGGAGTATGCGCCTTGAGTATCTGGCACCGTCAGCCCAACCTGGAAGAGCTTCACAGTACCCGCAAGAACACCATCACCGAATTGCTGGACATCCGCTTCGAGACCTTCGATGACTCGTCCATCACCGCCAGCATGCCGGTCGATGCACGCACCCATCAGCCTTACGGCCTGCTACATGGCGGTGCCTCTGTAGTGCTGGCTGAAACCCTCGGTTCGATGGCCAGTTATCACTGCATCGACAGCAGCAAGTTCTATTGCGTTGGCCTCGAAGTGAACGCCAACCATCTGCGCGGTTTGCGCAGCGGACGCGTGACCGGCGTATGCCGGCCGGTGCACCTGGGACGTTCGACCCATGTCTGGGATATCCGTCTCAGCGGCGAGGACGGCAAGCCAAGCTGCATTTCACGTTTGACTGTCGCGATCGTGCCGCTGGAAAAAGGTGCTTCGGCGGGCTGACAGCAAACTTGGGACATTGCGGCCTGCTGATTGGCCTGAATGCCCTTCATTCGGCAGGGCTATGGCGATTGCCGCCTGCCGAGGCCTGCCAGACAATGAGGCTTCAGTCTGTCCGGCAATGCCTTCCATGTCGCAACGCATCTTCTTCGCCCACGCCAATGGCTTTCCCTCGGCCACCTATCGCAAGCTGTTCGACGCCTTGGCGCCGGAATACCGGGTCACGCACATGGACCGCCATGGGCACGACCCGCGCTTTCCGGTCGACGATAACTGGAACAACCTGCTCGACGAGTTGTTCGAGCAGCTAGATCGATTGCACGAGCCGGTGTGGGGGGTAGGGCATTCGTTCGGTGGCATGCTGCACTACCGCGCCGCGCTGCTGCGCCCGGAGCTGTACCACGGGGTCGTCATGCTGGATTCGCCGATACCGACCTGGTTCGACCAGACGGTGATCTGGGCGGCCAAGCGCCTCGGTTTCATCGACCGGCTGACGCCGGCTGGCCGCACGCTAGGACGGCGCGAACAGTTCGCCAGTGTCGAAGAGGCACGCGCCTATTTCGCCGGTAAAGCCCTGTTCAGCAGCTTTGATCCGGAATGCCTCGAAGCCTATATCGAGCATGGTCTGGAGCCTGTGGGGCAGGGGGTGCGCCTGCGTTTCGATCCGCAGACCGAAATCAGCATCTATCGCAGCGTGCCTCATCTCACTCCCGGTTGGCCGCCGGCCTTGAAGATTCCGCTGGCGATGATTCGCGGGCGCGATAGTCGTGTCGTGCTGCCGCATCATGGTTATCTGCTGCGGCTGATGTCGCGTGGCGAAGCGCACAGCTTGCCAGGAGGCCACATGTTTCCGTTCGAACAGCCGCAGCAGACCGCCGAAAAGCTGCGTGAACTACTTGGCCGCTGGGGCAGCTATACCGAGCTTTCCAAGGGGGCTGCATGAGCGTGCTGTTCGAAGAAGTCCGGCTGAGCCTGCCGCATCTCGAGGTGGCGGCGCATCTTTACGGGCCCGACGATGGTAAGCCGGTGATTGCGTTGCATGGCTGGCTGGATAACGCGGCGACCTTCAGCCGGCTGGCGCCCAGGCTGAAAGGGCTGCGCATCGTGGCGCTGGATCTGCCTGGTCACGGCCATTCCGATCATCGTCCGATCGGGGCCGGATACAACATCTGGGACTACGCCCATGACGTGCTGCAGGTCGCCGAGCAGTTTGGCTGGCAGCGCTTTTCATTGCTCGGGCACTCCATGGGCGCGATCGTTTCCGTGCTGCTCGCCGGTGCGCTACCCGAGCGCGTCGAGCGGCTCGCATTGATCGACGGCGTGATTCCCTACACCGGCGAGGCTGATAGCGCGCCGCAGAAGCTTGGTTCCGCCCTCGAGGCGCTGCTCGCGGTGAACGACAAGCGCAAGCCGGTCTACGCGAGTTTCGACCAAGCTGTGGAAGCGCGGATGAAAGGTGTCGGCGCGGTCAGTCGCGAGGCGGCCGAGATGCTCGCACTGCGCGGGTTGATGCCTGTGCCCGGCGGCTACACCTGGCGCACAGATCCACGCCTGATGCTTCCCTCGGCAATGCGGCTGACCCGCGCCCATGCGTTGGCCTTCGTCAGTCGGGTCGCTTGCCCGACCAGCCTGGTGCTGGCCGAGCAGGGGTTGATGATGCAGCCTGAGCTGCTTGAGCTTGTCGAAAGCTTCCCGTTCGATATCCGCCGCCTGGTGGGTGGGCATCATTTGCATCTGGACGATGACATTGGCGCTGAGGCGGTCGCCAGGGTATTCAACAGCTTCTTGCACGACTGACGTATCCGGCGGGCTCGCAATACTCTCTCGCAAACCCTTGCTTGACTTGCTTTTGCCAACTGGCGAGGCTGGGAAGCAATGTTCCAGCAGAGCCAGCGCAATGATCGATCGCTACAGTGCCACGTTTCCCTGCGAGCACCGGCCTGCTGACGTTCTGAGCCTATCGGGTCCATGCGACGCGATACGCCGGTTGAGCTTCGGCAAGCAGTCGAAGGTGTCCCGTTGAGGAGAGTTATGCGAAGTGCATGGATAGCAGCGGCGGCGTTTTTCTCCGCCGCTGTGCTGGCGGCTGACGTTACCGGGAGCGCCGATCTGGAGCGCCTGCCTCGTTTTGCCCAGGCGCAGATCGTCGATTACCGGCAAACCCAGGTTCAGGAGCGGGTGTATCCGCAGGACTCGATACGTCGCATCAGTGGCAACCTGCGGATGGCCTCCCAGGTGGTCGTCTCTGGCGAGCTGACCGCGATCACCTATCAATTGCCAGCCACGCACACGGGTATTGAAGCCTTTACCGAGGCTCGCGGCACGCTGTTGCAACGGGGCGCCGAGTTGCTCTTTTGGTGCGAAGGGCGTGAGTGTGGTTCCAGCAGTCTGTGGGCCAACGCAATCTTCGACAAGTCGATGCTCTACGGTCCCGAGGCGCAGCAGGCCTATCTATTGGCGCGCATGCCCGGGGGTGAGGGCGAACTGATCGCGCTGTACGGGATTACCCGTGGCAACGGTAGGCCTTATCTGCATGTCGAACAACTTCTCTCCGACCGGCCTTTGACGGGTGTACTGCCGACTGCGGCGACATTACAACGACAGCTGCGCAGCACTGGCGAACTGCGTCTACCGGATCTGGCCGATGAGCCGACGGCCGAGTGGGGTGCGCTGCTAGCCAACGTCATGCGCCTGGACAGCACAACGCGGGTGAGCCTGGCCGGCCGCAGCGCAGCGGCCTGGCGTGAGGCGCTGGTCGCCGAACGCATTCGTGGCGGCCGCCTGGAAGTGGATGAGTCGGAGCAACCCGGTTTGCTCATCAGACTATTGCGCTGATCCTGCGTAACGGCTGCAATAGCCGTCTTCGCTGGCGCGTTGCTGACAGAACGCGCCGGCTCTTTTCAGTAGAGTAACTTCGCATGCTCAACAATGATCGCCTGCTGGTGCAGATTCTGCTCCTCGGGCTGCTGGCCGCCTGTCTCTGGGTACTGGCGCCCTTTGCTTCCGCGTTGTTCTGGGCTGCCGTTCTGGCATTCGCCAGCTGGCCGGTCATGCGCGTGCTGACCCGTTGGCTGAATGGCAATGCCACGCTCGCCGCCGGTCTGCTCACGTTCAGCTGGATGGTTCTGGTGGCGGTGCCGCTGGTTTGGCTGGGCTTCAACATCGCCGACCAGATACGCGATGCCAATGCATTGCTGCACGATCTGCAGGTTGAGGGACTACCGCCGGCGCCGGCCTGGCTGGGTGAGGTGCCGCTGATAGGCGATGCACTGCTGAATTTCTGGAGCACCGTGGACGAGCAGGGCACGGCGCTGATCGCCAGCATTCGGCCCTACATCGGCCAAGTCGCCAACTGGCTCCTGGTGCGCAGCGCGCGCATCGGCGGCGGGATGCTCGAACTGGCGCTGAGCCTGGTGCTGGTGTTCTTTTTCTATCGCGATGGGCCACGCTTGTCGGCATTCGTCCATAGCCTGTTGCACAGGCTGATCGGTGACCGTGCGGATCATTATCTGGAACTCGTTGCGGGGACGGTGCAGCGAGTGGTCAACGGGGTGATAGGCACTGCCGCGGCTCAGGCGATTCTGGCCTACATCGGTTTTCTCATCGCCGGGGTGCCGGGGGCGCTGGTGCTCGGGCTGCTGACCTTCGCCTGTAGCTTCATCATGGTGCCGCCGCTGATCTGGGGCCCAGCCGTTGCCTGGCTGGCCTGGCAGGGCGATTACGGTATGGCGATCTTCCTCGGCGTCTGGGGGATGTTCATCATCAGCGGCGTGGACAACGTGCTCAAACCCTATCTGATCAGCCGAGGGGGCAATCTGCCGCTGGTGGTGGTGCTGCTCGGTGTGTTCGGCGGCATTCTCGCGTTCGGTTTCATGGGGCTGTTCCTCGGCCCGACCCTGCTCGCGGTCGCCTATAGCCTGCTGGGTGACTGGCTGATCAAGGAGGTGCCGCAGATGCCACCGCACGAATCGACGCAGCTCGCGAACGAGCGGCGGGAACCTGCCGGGCGGTGAGGTGGCGTCTGCCGGTCACTGCTCCTCTTCGTAGCGCACGAGGGCGTCGTGGGCGACGATGCGGCCCAGCGCTATGAGCTCCGGCGCCTTGTAGAACTCGTAGAAGCGGCAGGCCCGCTTCGGAATATTGACCAGTACATTCGGCGGATAGCCGGCGATCTTGTACTGCGCCAGCGAAGACTGCATGACATCGAAGCTCTGGTTGATCAGCTCCAGCAGCGACGCCGGGCCAGTCACATCGATTACCGTCGAGCCTTCCGCCGATCGAGGCGCGCTGCGGCTGGTCGGTGCGGCCGGTGGCTGATCACCGCGAGTCAGTTCGCCTGCGCGGATATCCTCGATCTGTTCGGTCAGCTCGGCTTCGTCCTTGCGCCAGAACGGGATGTGCGAGCTGATCGAGGTCATGAGCGAGTCGAAGCGGCCGGGGCGCTCGATCTCCGGCAGCGGATATTGCTTGTGATTGTTGGCGTTGAGGTTGACCGCGATGATCATGTCGCAATGCGCCGACACCACCGGGACGATCGGTAGGGGATTGAGCAGGCCGCCGTCGACCAGCATGCGATTGCCCTGCATGACCGGCGTGAACAGGCTCGGGATGGCCGCGGAGGCGCGCATCGCCAGTTCCAGGCTGCCTTCCTGAAACCAGATTTCCTGCTGATTGGTCAGGTCGGTGGCGACCGCGGTGAACGGAATCGGCAGATCCTCGATGCGGGTCTTGCCGACCATGTCGCGGATGCGGCCGAACACCTTTTCGCCGCGGATCGCGCCGAGACTGAAGCTCGGGTCGACCAGGCGCAGCAGATCCAGATAATCGAGGCTTTCGATCCAGCTGCGGTACTCGTCGAGCTTGCCAGCTGCATAGATGCCGCCCACGACCGCGCCCATGGAGCAGCCGGCGATGCAGGCGATCTCGTAGCCACGTGCCTCCAGTTCCTCGATCACGCCGATGTGCGCATAGCCCCGTGCGCCACCGGATCCCAATACCAGTGCAACTTTCTTACTCATGCGGTTCTCCCTGTGGCACTCGCGATAGCTTCATGCCTGGCCGGCGAGCCTGCAAGCGCTGATCGGGAACTCGTCATGTGCGAGCCTGTCACCGCGTGCCAGAATCCAGCGGCAACCGGCGAAATCACGGTGGCCTTTGCTACAATCGCCGCCCGTTTGTGCACGTGTCACGAGAGAGCCTGATGAGCGAACCGATCCGCCTCACCCAGTACAGTCACGGCGCCGGCTGCGGCTGCAAGATATCGCCTAAGGTGCTGGATGTGATTCTTGCCGGCAGCGGTGCGCAGAACCTCGATCCGCGCCTTTGGGTCGGTAACGCCTCGCGTGATGACGCCGCGGTGTATGGCATCGATGAAGAGCGCGGCGTGGTGTCGACCACAGACTTCTTCATGCCCATCGTCGACGATCCGTTCGATTTCGGTCGCATTGCTGCGACCAATGCCATCAGCGACATCTACGCCATGGGTGGCGATCCGCTCATGGCCATCGCCATCCTCGGCTGGCCGGTCAACGTGCTGCCGCCGGAAGTCGCCCGAGAAGTGATCGCCGGTGGCCGCGCCGTCTGCGATGCCGCAGGCATTCCCCTCGCCGGCGGCCATTCGATCGATGCGCCCGAGCCGATCTTCGGCCTGGCCGTCACCGGCCTGGTGAACAAGCATCAGATGAAGCGCAACGACACCGCTACCGCCGGCTGCAAGCTGTACCTGACCAAGCCGCTGGGCATCGGCATCCTCACTACCGCGGAGAAAAAGGCCAAGCTGCGCGCCGAGGACATCGGCTTGGCCCGCGACTGGATGTGCACGCTGAACACCGCCGGCAGCCGTTTCGGCAAGCTTGAAGGCGTTCGCGCCATGACTGACGTCACCGGCTTCGGCCTGCTCGGCCATCTGGTGGAAATGGCCGACGGCAGCGGCCTGACCGCCGAGATCGACTACCCTCGCGTCCCGCGCCTGCCGGGCATCGAATATTACCTGGAGCAGGGCTGCGTGCCCGGCGGCACCCAGCGCAATTTCGACAGCTACGGTGAACGCATCGCCACGCTCGACGAACGCCACAAGCAGCTGCTCTGTGACCCGCAAACCAGTGGTGGCTTGCTGGTCGCCGTGGCGCCGGAAGGCGAAGCTGAATTCCTCGCCGTTTGCGCCGAGCTCGGCCTCGCCTTGGAGCCGATCGGCCAGCTGGTGGACGCGCGCAGTCATGCAGTAGAGGTGCGTTGATGCGCAGCGATACCGAAGATTTTCGCGCGTTGTTCCTCCACGACACCCCGATGATGGATGCCCGTGCGCCGGTGGAATTCGACAAGGGCGCGTTTCCCGGCGTAGTCAACCTGCCGCTGATGAGCGACATCGAGCGGCAGAAGGTCGGCACCTGCTACAAGCAGCACGGCCAGAAAGCCGCCATCGAGCTGGGCCATCAGCTGGTGTCCGGCAAGACCAAGGCGGAGCGGCTTCAGGCCTGGGCCGATTTCGCCCGGGCTCATCCGAACGGCTACCTGTACTGCTTCCGTGGTGGTTTGCGTTCGAAGATCGTCCAGCAATGGCTGAAGGACGAGATGGGCATCGAGTACCCGCGGGTCGTCGGCGGCTACAAGGCGATGCGCCATTTCTTGCTGGATACCATTGATCAGGCTGTCGAGCAGTGCGGTTTCGTGCTGGTGGGCGGGATGACCGGTACCGGCAAGACCGAAGTGCTGGCGCAGCTGGATAACAGCCTGGACCTGGAAGGCTTGGCCAATCACCGTGGCTCCAGCTTCGGCAAGCGCGCGACACCACAGCCGGCGCAGATCGATTTCGAGAATGCCCTGGCGATCCGGCTGCTGAAGATGCGTGCAGCGGGCATCGAGACGTTCGTTGTCGAGGACGAGGCGCGTCTGGTCGGGCGTTGCTCGATTCCATTGCCGCTGTTCAACGGCATGCAGGAATTTCCGCTGGTCTGGCTGGAGGACAGCCTGGAAGGGCGCGTCGAGCGAATTCTCAAGGACTACGTGATCGACCTGTGCGCTGAATTCATCGCCGAGCAGGGCGAAAACGGTTTCGCTGCATTCGCCGAGCGTCTGCAGCAAAGTCTGGTCAATATCAGCAAGCGACTCGGCGGCGAGCGTTACCAGCGCCTGGCATTGCTGATGGATCAAGCGCTGGCGGAGCAGGCGCGTAGTGGCTCTGTCGACCTGCATCGCGCCTGGATTGAGACGCTGCTGGGTGAGTATTACGATCCCATGTACGCCTATCAGCGCGAGAGCAAGGCCGAGCGTATCGAGTTCGCTGGCGACCAGCCGTCCGTGGTCGAGTATTTGCGGCACCGTCAGGCGCGAGCTGCGCCTTAACTCCTGAATGGCATACGAGGGATCATGCGATGAAAACCTGGCTATCTTTGCCTTTGCTGGTTCTGTTGCTGGCCGGTTGTGCTGGCAAGACGGCATACCGTGACAGCTGCGCCGCGGAGCTGAATGCGGCGTGGAAGGAGCAGAGCCTGGCGGAAGCCGAAGGCTTCGCCGGTACGGTCAGCTACTCCAAGGCCATGGCCTTGCTGACCGGCGCCAAGACGCAGCAGCAGTTCGAAGCCTTCCGCGGTTGCACGCAGAAAGCGCAGAAGGCGCGCTTCTACCTTCGCGAATCCCGCGCCGGTCGCTGAGCCGGCGCCTCCAGTTGCTGGTCCGTTCGCTAGCGCACGGGCCGGCAATTGCCTTCGAGCTTTCCGGCTCGCTTACCGCTTTCCCGCGGCCGTCATCTCACAAGCAATGTCTGCAGCTGCTTTCCATCGTCTGGAAACAGGCGCAGCGGCGTGAGCGTTGCAACGGTGCCAGGATCACAAACTCGTCACCGGGCATTTCCTTCGCTTTGCCTGGCCGCAGCTGACCAGTAGCATCAGGGCGACGAACGAAGGAGAGTCTATGCGCACCCGATTGGACGCCTGCCTGCGAGCAGTCAACGAAGTATTGCTCGGCAAGGAAGCCCAGGTTCGACTGGCCCTTGCCTGTCTCTTGGCCCGAGGTCATCTGCTGGTCGAAGACATGCCGGGCATGGGCAAGACCACCCTGAGCCATACCCTGGCCAAGGTGCTGGGACTGGAGTTCCAGCGCATCCAGTTCACCTCCGATCTGCTGCCCGGCGACATTCTCGGCACCTCGGTGTTCGACAAGGACAGCGGACAGTTCGTCTTCCACCCGGGTCCGATCTTCGCCGAGCTGGTGCTGGCCGACGAGATCAACCGCGCCACGCCGAAGAGCCAGAGCGCGCTGCTTGAAGCCATGGAGGAGGGGCAGGTCACCATCGAGGGGGCGACGCGCCCGTTACCTGACCCATTCTTCGTCATCGCCACACAGAACCCGGTCAGTTCAGGCGGCACCTTTGCGTTGCCGGAATCGCAGCTAGACCGCTTTCTCATGCGCGTTTCCCTGGGCTATCCGGCCAAGGCAGCGGAAAAGGCGCTGCTGTTGGGCGAGTCGCGACGCGATCTGCTGACCCGCCTCGAACCGCTGCTGGAACACGACGAACTACGTGCCATTCAGGACGCAGTGGGCAACGTGCGGGTCAGCGATGCGCTGGTCGATTACGTGCTGCGACTGGTGGAGGCCACCCGCACGCAGCCGCAATTCGCCTGGGGACTGTCGCCGCGTGGCAGCCTGGCCCTGCTTGCGGCTGCACGTGCCTGGGCGTTTCTCGACGGTCGCGACTACGTGATCCCGGAAGACGTGCAGGCGGTGTTGCCAACCGTGGTCGGTCATCGCCTGCGCGAGCGCGCGGATGCCACCGGTCACGGCGGCGGCGCGCTGGTGCAGTGGTTGCTGCGCGAAGTGCCTGCGCTGTGACAGCGACATCCGCGCATGACGGCGGGCAACTGTCGTGAGGCTGTTGCCGCGCTTTCGTGACCGCTGGCTGCTACGGCGTATCCCGCCCGCTTCCAGCGTGCGCCTGAACCAGCGGCGCATCTTCATCATGCCCACCGCGGTCGGGCTGGCGTTCCTGGTGGCGCTGCTGCTGATGCTGCTGACCGCGATCAACTACCAGAACAGCCTGGCCTACGGCCTGACCTTTCTGCTCGGGTCGTTGTATCTCGTCACCATCCTGCATACCTGGCGCAATCTTGCCGGCCTGGTCCTGCAGGCGGGCGGAACCACCGCAGCATTCGTCGGTGAGCAGGCGCTGTTGCGGGTGCGTCTGGAAAGTCCCGGTCGCGCCTATCAGGCGGTGGCGCTCGGCTGGCCGGCCAGCGGCTTGCGCCTGGTCGATGTGCCGGCGGGCGGCGCCGTCGAAGTCGAATTGAGCCTGCCGACGCAACGCCGCGGCTGGCTGCGACCGGGGCGTGTGCGGGTCGAGAGCCGGTTTCCGCTGGGCCTGCTGGTGGCCTGGAGTTGGATCGATCTGGAGTTGGCGGCGCTGGTCTACCCGCAGCCATCGTTTGCCGAGCGCCCTCCTGGCGGCAGTGCGCCGGAAACCGAGGATGAGGGCACACTGACGCGCGGCGCCGGTGTCGACGACTATCAAGGGCTACGGGCCTGGCAGCCGGGCGATCCGCGCCGACGCCTGCACTGGAAGGCCTATTCCCGTGGCCAGGGCCTGCTGGTGAAGGATTTCGCCAGCCTGCTCGGCAACGATCCGCTGCTCGACTTCGATGCCCTGGACGGCGACACCGAGCAGCGCCTGTCGAGGCTCTGCCACTGGGTCGTCGACCTCAGCGACAAGCAGCAACCGTTCGCACTGCGCCTGCCGGGTGAGCTGGTCGGACCCGATGGCGGGCAGGCTCATCGGGATGCCTGCCTGCGTGCACTGGCGCTGCATGGCCTGAGCGAGGAGGGCGCGAAGTGAGCGCGAAGCCGGGAATTCCGCGCAACAGCCTGATCTGGCTGCTGGTGGCGCAGGTGCTGGTGATCCTGCCGCACCTCACTCATCTGCCGCTATGGATCATCGGCCTGTGGTTGGGCTGCGCCAGCTGGCGGATCCAGATATTCCGCATGCGTGCGCGTTATCCGCGCAGCTGGCTCAAGGCGCTGCTGATGATTGGCGCCGGCTTCGGCGTGTATTTCTCGCGCGGCAGCCTGGTCGGCCTGGAAGCCGGCGTGGTGCTGCTGATCGCTGCGTTCATTCTCAAGCTCGTGGAGATGAGCACCCGTCGCGATGCACTGGTACTGATCTTCCTCGGCTTCTTCGCGGTGGTGACCAGCTACCTGTTCGAGGACAGCCTGATCGCCGGACTGTATAGCCTGCTGCCCGTCACCGCATTGCTGGCCGCGATGATCGGGCTGCAGCAGAGTAGCCTGGTCACCCGACCATGGCCGACGGTACGCCTGGCCGGTTCGCTGCTGTTGCAGGCGATTCCGCTGATGCTGGTGCTGTTCCTGTTCTTCCCCCGCCTGCCGCCGCTGTGGTCGTTGCCGCAGGCCGGCGACCGCGGCACAACCGGCCTGGCCGATCACATGGCGCCCGGCGATATCGCCCGTCTTGGCCGTTCGGCGGAGCTGGCCTTTCGCGTCACCTTCGACGGCGACATTCCGCCCCGCGACCAGCTCTACTGGCGCGCGGTGACCTTCGAACGCTTCGACGGTCGTCGCTGGTCGCAGTCCTACGCCTCGCAGCTTCCCCAGGCGCCGGAGTGGCAGGCGGCTGGTGAGCCGCTCAGTTACAGCATCGTCATGCAGCCCAGCGGTCAGCCCTGGCTGTTCGCGCTGGATGTGCCGCAGGTCGCGAGCGGCGAGGCGCAGCTGATGGCAGATTTTCATCTCCAGCGCCGCCAGCCGGTGAACAAGCCGCTGATGTATCAGGCGACCTCATGGCTGGACGCGCGTCGCGAAGCGACCAGCGCACCGGCGAGCCTCGGCCGTGCATTGCAGCTGCCGGAGCAGGGCAATCCACGCGCTCGCGCCTGGGCGACCGAGCTACGGCGCTCTGCGCAGGAGCCGCAGGCGATGGTGGATGCGCTGTTGAAGCACTTCAACAGCCAGCCCTATCACTACACCCTGGAGCCGCCGCCGGTGGGGAACGATATCGTCGATGACTTCCTGTTCGAGACGCGCAGCGGTTTCTGCGCACACTACGCCGGCGCCATGACTTTCGTGCTGCGCGCAGCGGGCATTCCGGCCCGGGTGGTGGCGGGCTATCAGGGCGGTGAGGTCAACCCGGCGGGCAATTATCTCTCCGTTCACCAGTTCGACGCCCACGCCTGGGTCGAATACTGGGTCGCTGAGCGCGGTTGGGTCAGTGTCGACCCGACCTTCCAGGTCGCGCCCGAGCGGGTGGAGCAGGGCCTGGAGCAGGCGCTGGCCCGTGAGCAGAGCTTTCTCGCCGACGAACCGATGTCACTGCTGCGCTACCGTGACATCGGCTGGATGAACGCGCTGCGCCTGCGCTGGGACAGCCTCAATTACGGCTGGCAGCGCTGGGTACTCAGCTATCAGGACGAGCAGCAGTCGCAGATGCTGCAACGCTGGTTCGGCAAGCTGGACGGGCAGACGCTCGGTCTTGGCCTGGTGGCGCTGCTGGGTGTGCTGACCGGCGTGCTCGTGCTGCTGCTGTTCAAGCCTTGGCGGCGCGAAACGGACGTTCATCAGCGCCTGTTCCGGCGCTTCGAACGACTTCTGGCACGTCATGGCGCGCGCCGCCACAAAGGCGAGGGCGCCCGTAGTTTTGCCCAGCGCGCCGCAGCGATGCTGCCCGAACAGGCGCCGGCCATTCTTGCGTTCGTCAGCCTCTACGAGGCGCAGCGCTACGCCCAGCAAACTGATGCGACTGACGACCTGTCACGCGCCTTGAGCCAGCTGCGCCGGGCGCTGCCCTGGCGTCCCGCTGCGCCGGCACAACGTGGCTGACGTCCATTGCCGGCATGGATGATTCGGCATTTCATGCGGCCGCTTCTGCCAGGCAGGCTCGCACCCTCACCGGCGCCCCTTTAACATCGCTCGCATAACGAACGATAACGAGGTGGATATGGAGCTTTGCGAGCTGTTGCAGGCGGTGCGTGACAACCCCGGCAGTGTGGTGGTACCGGCCAGCTGGGGACAGGGGCGTGCCGGTTTCGGCGGTCTGGTCGCCGCGCTGGTCTTCGAAAGCATGCGCGCCAAGGTGCCCGACGGCAGACCGCTGCGTTCGCTGGCGATCACCTTCGTCGGGCCGCTGGCGCTGGACACGCCGGCGAGCTTCGAGGCCGAGGTACTGCGAGAAGGCAAGGCCGTGAGCCAGATGCTAGGCCGCGTGATGCAGGACGGGCAGGTGGTCACCATAGTCCAGGGCAGCTTCGGCGCAGCGCGCAGTTCCGTCGTGGATGTCGCGGCCGAGCCGGCGCCGGCCATGCCACCGGTCGAAGCCTGCCAGGAACTGCCTTACGTAGCAGGCGTAACGCCGGAATTTACCCGCTACCTGGCCATGCGCTGGGGCATCGGCGGGCTGCCATTTTCCGGCAACGCGTCCCGCGAAATGGGCGGCTGGGTGCGCCAGCGTGGTGATGTACCCCGCGAGCCGATGACTGAAGCGCACCTGCTGGCGCTGGTCGATGCCTGGCCGCCTGCCGTGTTGCCGCATCTGAAGAGCTTCGCGCCCGGCAGTTCACTGACCTGGACCATCGAATTCATCCAGCCGTTGCCTGAACTCGACAGCCACGACTGGTGCATGTACCGCGCCGTTATCGAGCATGCCCGTGACGGCTACGGCCACTGCGCCGCGGCGTTGTGGACACCAACCGGAGAATTGGTCGCGCTGAGCCGTCAGACCGTCACTGTGTTCGGCTGAGCCTCACCGCGCTGCGCAGCATCGTGCAGCGCGACAGGCCGCCGCGCGGTATGGGCCTGCGGGTGAGCTAGTCTTTAACCTGAGTAATGCAAACGTGCGCGGGAAATGACGGACTCGTGCGTCGGCAGGCATGTCGACGCGGTATCTGTGGCTGCCACCCAGCGGAGATTTGGCGATGAAGATCGAGCGATTCGAAGACCTGGTCGACTGGACACGCGACACCCACGCCATGCTGGCGCGATGCATGGCGCGCTGTTCCGACAAGCATGACGAGACCCGCGCCAAATGGCTGCTCGTATACATAGCCGACCACGAGCGCGCGCTGGCCGAGACGGTCGACAAGATCGAGAAGCATGCGGACCCGAAAGCGCTGCACACCTGGATCTACGACTACCTGACGCGCAACCCGGTGCTGCGCAACCAGGCGTGCAAGGCCTACGACACCATGACCGTGGAGGAGATCTCGCTGGACATCTTCACCATCCACAATCAGTTCATCGATCTGTACCGATCACTGGCGCGGCGTGCCGAGATCGACGGCGCGCGCAACTTGGCCGAAGACCTGTTGCGCCTCGAGGAACACGAAACCATGCGCCTGGCGCGGCAGGTCAGCCGTATTCACGAGATGTAAGCGCAGGCGTGGGCGGATCGTTTCGAGCATACTGCCGCACCAGTCAGGATGCTGCTCACGGGGCGGTTGATGTTCGCGTTTTCCGGCTATCTCGGCCTTTTTCTCGCAGCCTTCGGGGCTGCCACGCTGCTACCGATGCAATCCGAGGCGGTGCTCGCCGGCCTCCTTCTTTCCGAACGCTACACGGTCTGGGCCCTGGTCGCCGTGGCCAGCCTCGGCAATGTGCTGGGCTCGGTTGTGAACTGGCTGCTCGGGCGTTACGTCGAGCATTTTCGCCACAAGCGCTGGTTTCCGGTCAACGAGCGGCAACTGACGAAGGCGCAGCACAGCTACCATCGCTACGGTCGCTGGACCTTGCTGCTCAGCTGGGTGCCGATCATTGGTGATCCGCTGACCCTGGTCGCCGGCGTGATGCGTGAGCCGCTATGGAGCTTTCTGCTGATCGTCACGTTGGCGAAGACCGCGCGCTACCTCATGGTGATGGGGTTGACCCTGGGCTGGATGTGACGCAAGGGCTGACAGCGCGACCGTGCCTGGCCGATCATGGCGGCCAACGACTACAGGGCAGGAAACCGAGCCGCATGACCAGCGAGGCGCAAACGACAGCAGACGAGGCAGCCGCCTCGGCGATAGCCCGCCGGGACAGCATCAGCGTCCGCCTGGTAGCCGAGGCGCTGCTGGGTTTTGTGCAGCCCGGGCTATCCACCGGGCAGCTGCTGGATGAGATCGGCCTCGACCCCGCCTGCCTGCAAGATCCCGACGGCCGCATGGACGTGCGCGACTACTCGCAACTCTGGCTGCGCCTGGCGCGGCGCTTCGATGACGAATTCTTCGGCATGGACCCGCGCCGGCTGCGCTGGGGCAGCTTCGTCTTTCTCAGCCGCAGCTGCATCCAGCAGCCGACACTGGAGAAGGCGCTGGTTCACGCACTGAGCTTTCTCGGGCTGGGCCTGGAGAACCTGCGTGGCAAGCTGATCCGCAGCCAGAGCCTGGCTGAAGTGGTGCTGCGCGAACGCAACCCCGAGCCGGCGCGAGCCTTTTGCTACTTCACCTTCTGGATGCTCCTGCACGGCCTGGCCTGCTGGCTGGTGGGGCGGCGTATCCCGCTGCTGGCGGTCGAGTTGCGTTGTGCCGAACCGGACTACACGGATGATTACCGGGTGATGTTCTCCGACAACCTGCGTTTCGGCCGGCCGTCGACGCGGATTATTTTCGCTGCCGAAGTGCTCGATCTGCCGATCCGTCGTAGCGAAGCAGAATTGCAGGCCTTTCTCGCCGAAGCGCCAGCCAACATCCTGGTGCGTTATCGCGACCACTCCAGCCTGGCCAGTCGCATCAAACAGCACCTGCGCAGCCTGCCTGCCGAACGCTGGCCAGACAGCGAGACGCTGGCACAGACCCTGTGCATCTCGGCCTCGACCCTGCGTCGCCGGCTGGCGGAGGCGGGGCAGCCTTATCAGGCCATCAAGGACGGCTTGCGCCAGGAAATGGCCACCGAATGGCTGGCCGACGCCGCCATCAGCTATGGCGAAATCGCCGAGCGGCTGGGGTTTGCCGATGTCAGTTCGTTCTACAAGGCGTTCCGCAAGTGGACAGGTATCAATCCCGGGCACTACCGCAACCTGATTCTGGCGCCGGCGCGCGCCTGATAGCGCGTTGTTGGGCCTGAGGCCTCCAGCTGTCCTCACGCCTTTAGCGATAGCGGGATGATTGCCTTTTGCCATTGGCCAAAACGGTCAGGCAGGTTGAGAACATCGACCATTGCCGCACCCGTGTCGCTGTCCAAAGATAACCCCGGCTTCGCACCGAATAACAACAAGCACGGGAGACAGCCATGCAGATTCGCGACAAGGTATTCCTCATTACTGGCGGCGCCTCCGGCCTTGGCGCTGCCGCGGCGCAGGCGCTGGTCGAGGCGGGCGGCAAGGTCGTGCTCGCCGATCTGGACGAAGCCGCGGCCAACGCCACGGCACAGGCGCTCGGGCCTAGCGCCCTCGGCGTCGCCGCCGACATTCGTGATGAACAGGCCGCGCGCCATGCCGTCGCCACCGCGCGCGAACATTTCGGCGGGCTGCACGGGCTGGTCAATTGCGCTGGCGTCGCCGGTGGCGAAAAAGTGCTCGGACGCAATGGTCCGCACAGCCTCGACGCTTTCAGCCGCATCGTCGGCATCAACCTGATCGGCAGCTTCAACATGCTGCGGCTGGCCGCCGAGGCGATGGCGGAGAACGCGCCAGACGCTGATGGCGAGCGCGGCGCGATCATCAATACCGCATCGATTGCCGCCTTTGACGGGCAGATCGGCCAGGCCGCCTATGCTGCGTCCAAAGGCGGTGTGGTCAGCATGACCCTGCCGGCCGCGCGCGAGCTGGCGCGCTTCGGCATTCGCGTGATGACCATCGCCCCCGGTGTGTTCGAGACACCGATGATGGCCGGCATGACCCAGGAAATCCGTGACTCGCTGGCCGCCGGCGTGCCGTTCCCACCACGCCTGGGCCATCCGGCCGAATACGCCGCGCTGGTGCGGCACATCTTCGAGAACAGCATGCTCAACGGTGAGGTGATTCGCCTCGACGGCGCCTTGCGCATGGCCGCCAAGTAAAGGAAGCAGAGATGAAAGATGATCCGATCGTAATCGTCAGCAGTGCGCGCACGCCCATGGGCGGTTTTCAGGGCGACCTGCAGGGGATGACCGCCTGGCAGCTCGGTGCTGCCGCCATCCGTGCCACCGTGGAACGCAGCGGCCTGCCGGCCGAGAACGTGCAGGATGTGCTGATGGGCTGCGTGCTGCCTGCCGGCCAGGGCCAGGCACCGGCGCGCCAGGCGGCATTGAGCGCCGGGCTGACCCGCGCCACCACCTGCACCACGGTCAACAAGATGTGCGGCTCGGGCATGCAGACGGTGATCATGGCCCACGACCAGCTGCTCGCCGGGAGTGCCGATATCGTCGTCGCCGGCGGGATGGAAAGCATGTCCAACGCGCCTTACCTGCTCGACCGCGCCCGTGGCGGCTATCGCATGGGGCATGGCCGGGTGCTCGACCACATGTTTCTCGATGGTCTGGAAGACGCCTACGACAAGGGCCGCCTGATGGGCACCTTTGCCGAGGAGTGCGCCGACGCCTTCGGCTTCACCCGTGAGGAGCAGGATGCGTTCGCGCTGGAATCGCTGCGACGGGCCCAGGCGGCAATCGCCGAAGGGCACTTTGCCGATGAGATCGTCGCGCTGGACGTCACTCAGGGCAAACAGCAGCGGCAGATCCGCGATGACGAGCAGCCGCCCAAGGCGATGCCGGAAAAGATTCCCAGCCTGAAGCCGGCGTTCCGCGAGGGCGGCACGGTGACTGCGGCCAACTCCAGCTCGATTTCCGATGGCGCCGCCGCGCTGCTGTTGATGCGCCGTTCCGAAGCCGAGCGCTGGGGCCTGCAGCCACAGGCGGTGATCCACGGCCACGCGGCCTACGCCGATGCGCCGAACCTGTTCACCAACGCGCCGATCGGGGCGATCCGCAAGCTGATGGAGCGCACCGGTTGGTCCACCGGAGACGTGGATCTGTTCGAGATCAACGAAGCCTTCGCGGTGGTCGCCATGGCCAGCATGCGCGAGTTGGGGCTGGACCACGCCAAGGTCAACGTCAACGGCGGTGCCTGCGCGCTCGGCCATCCCATCGGTGCTTCGGGCGCGCGGATCCTGGTGACGCTGCTTTCGGCCCTTCGTGCACGTGGTCTGCGCCGTGGCGTAGCGGCGATCTGCATCGGCGGCGGCGAAGCCACCGCCATGGCCGTCGAACTGATCTGAGGAGGCACCCATGCTGCCCAATGAAGATCAAAACGCGATCGCCGAGATGGCCCGCCAGTTTGCCCAGGAGCGGCTGAAGCCTTTTGCCGAACAGTGGAGTCGCGAGCATCGCTATCCCGCCGAAGCAATTGGCGAAATGGCCGCGCTCGGCTTCTTCGGCATGCTGGTGCCGGAGCAGTGGGGCGGCAGCGACACCGGCTATCTGGCCTATGCCATGGCGCTGGAAGAGATCGCCGCCGGTGACGGCGCCTGCTCGACCATCATGAGCGTGCACAACTCGGTGGGCTGCGTGCCCATCCTGCGTTTCGGCAATGACCAGCAGAAGAGTGACTTCCTTACTCCGTTGGCCCGTGGTGAGCAGATCGGCGCCTTTGCGCTGACCGAGCCGCAAGCGGGCTCCGACGCCAGCAGCCCGCGCACCCGCGCCCGTCGCGACGGCGATCATTACGTGCTCAACGGCGCCAAGCAGTTCATCACCTCCGGTAAGCATGCCGGCACGGTGATCGTCTTCGCGGTGACCGATCCGGACGCCGGCAAGCGCGGTATCAGTGCCTTTATCGTGCCGACCGACAGCCCGGGTTATCAGGTGGTGCGGGTGGAGGACAAGCTCGGCCAGCACGCGTCGGATACTTGCCAGATCGCCTTCGAGGACCTGCGCGTGCCGGTGGCCAACCGGTTGGGCGAGGAGGGTGAGGGTTATCGCATTGCCCTGGCCAATCTCGAAGGCGGACGCATCGGCATCGCCGCCCAGGCGGTCGGCATGGCGCGCGCGGCGTTCGAGGCGGCGCGTGATTACGCCCGCGACCGGGAAACCTTCGGCAAGCCGATCATCGAGCATCAGGCGGTGGCGTTCCGCCTGGCCGACATGGCCACCCAGATCGCCGTGGCGCGGCAGATGGTGCATCACGCCGCTGCGTTGCGCGAAGCCGGACGGCCGGCATTGGTGGAGGCGTCGATGGCCAAGCTGTTCGCCTCGGAGATGGCGGAGAAGGTCTGCTCGGCAGCGATACAGACCCTGGGTGGCTACGGCTACCTGTCCGACTTCCCGGTGGAGCGCATCTACCGCGACGTGCGGGTCTGCCAGATCTACGAAGGCACCAGCGATATTCAGCGCCTGGTCATCGCGCGCAACCTCGGAGGGCCGGCCTGAGCTGAACCAGCTGCGCCTGCGTGCCCCAAGGCGCATCGATACGTGATTTCAGTGGTGCCGGTAGAACGCCGTTTCCTCGACCGGCACTTGCACAATAAAAACAAGATAGAGGTAGGAAACATGCAACCAGGATTGATGCAGAACGCCCCCCTGTTGATCAGCAGCATCGTCACCCACGCCGCCCGTGCTCACGGTGATCGCGAAATCGTCTCGCGGCTGGTCGACGAACCCCTCTGGCGTTATGACTATGCCGGGCTCGCCGCCCGTTCGGCGCAGGCCGCCAGCATGCTGGGCAAGCTCGGCATCGGCCCCGGAGATTGCGTGTCGTCGCTGGCCTGGAATACTCACCGTCACTACGAGCTGTTCTTCGCCGTGCCCGGCATCGGCGCCGTGCTGCACACGGCCAACCCGCGGCTGTCGGACGAACAGATCGTCTACACCATCAACCACGCCGGCAGTCAGGTGCTGCTGTTCGACAGCAGCTTTGCCGAGTGCGTCGCCCGGCTGCGGCCACGTCTGGGCAATATCCGCCATTTCATTGAACTGGCCGCGCAACCGAGTTCTGGCCTAGCAGGCCGTTGAAAAAAGCCAGAGCCCGCGTGGCTCTGGCAAAATGGCGGCCATCCTCTTCTGCCGAAGCCAGCCCAAGCCGATGCGTGGACTCGACCTCAAACAAAACGAGCTGTTCAGTTATA
>NZ_JACXXG010000113.1 GCF_014764705.1 Stutzerimonas kunmingensis | reverse complement strand
AAGGAAATCGGAGACTTTCTCGGTCACAGCCACCCCGCAACCACTGCGCTCTACGCCAAGGTCGACATCGTCGGTCTGCGCCGAGTGGCCGACGTCGATCTCGGGAGGTTCCTGTGAAGCTCCTACACGCATTAACGCTATACACAGAGCTCATCCAGGCCAATGGCTGCGACGGCGCAAGTATCGCAAGCGTGTTGCGCCTGTTCGCGAAGGCTGTCGGCGGTGACCGTGAGCTGGACTCGATTG
>NZ_JACXXG010000112.1 GCF_014764705.1 Stutzerimonas kunmingensis | reverse complement strand
CATCATTTCCATACTGATCACCCCGTGTTCTCCTGCTCAAAAATTGAGCAGAAGCAGTTGAACACCTGGGTCAGTTTTCAGTCGGCAGAACAGCCTCTACTGGGTCAGTTTTCGGTCAGCGGCAACATGTAGGAGCTTCACAGGAACCTCCCGAGATCGACGTCGGCCACTCGGCGCAGACCGACGATGTCGACCTTGGCGTAGAGCGCAGTGGTTGCGGGGTGGCTGTGACCGAGAAAGTCTCCGATTTCCTT
>NZ_JACXXG010000111.1 GCF_014764705.1 Stutzerimonas kunmingensis | reverse complement strand
CGAAGGAGTGGGGGCAACAGCAGCTGCGCTGGTAGACTTATCCACAGTTGCTGGTAACAAAATCAGCAATCCGCCCTGGGTCAAATTTCAATCGGCAGGGTGGGTCAATTTTCCATCAGCGCCAACACTCCTACACGCATTAACGCTATACACAGAGCTCATCCAGGCCAATGGCTGCGACGGCGCAAGTATCGCAAGCGTGTTGCGCCTGTTCGCGAAGGCTGTCGGCGGTGACCGTGAGCTGGACTCGATTG
>NZ_JACXXG010000110.1 GCF_014764705.1 Stutzerimonas kunmingensis | reverse complement strand
TGGACGGAAGACTCATGTTGCTCTCGGTTGCCTTGATGCTTCTGTGGCCTACAGATCGCGCCACCCCGCAGCCGAGGCCGTGCCGCGGACTGAAGGCCACATAAATCGCAAGGCCACACAAGATATGTTCTGTGGCTGACCACAGAACATATCGACTACCACGTCGAGGTCGACGGGCATTACTACTCGGTGCCTTACCAGTTGGTGAAGAAGCAACTGGAGGTGCGCCTGACGGCGCGCACGGTGGAGTGCTTCCACGCCAATCA
>NZ_JACXXG010000109.1 GCF_014764705.1 Stutzerimonas kunmingensis | reverse complement strand
TGATTGGCGTGGAAGCACTCCACCGTGCGCGCCGTCAGGCGCACCTCCAGTTGCTTCTTCACCAACTGGTAAGGCACCGAGTAGTAATGCCCGTCGACCTCGACGTGGTAGTCGATATGTTCTGTGGCTGACCACAGAACATATCTTGTGTGGCCTTGCGATTTATGTGGCCTTCAGTCCGCGGCACGGCCTCGGCTGCGGGGTGGCGCGATCTGTAGGCCACAGAACTATTCGCTACAGTGAACGCAGAAACTGCATCAAGTCTG
>NZ_JACXXG010000010.1 GCF_014764705.1 Stutzerimonas kunmingensis | reverse complement strand
GACGGCGCCATTTGAAGACGAGGTTGGCGTTGACCTCATGCTCTCGGGCGATCAACGCGACGGATGCGCCGGGCAATAGCGTGGCCTCGACGACACGACGCTTGAACTCCACCGAAAAGTTGGGGCGGCGACTGCGGCGAGGAGTAGAGGGGGGCGTATCCACAATGGTGTCCACTAAAAAATGGTGGGCACCATTGTGGCTATTCGAGGCTAGGGCAGGCAGTGGGTGCAGGGCGGACGCTTACAGTTAAGCAAGGTTGATGTCTACACCACCACGCAGGTCAGTGGTGCCACCGATACCTCAGATCCCACCGGTAACACCGCGTTTACCTCTCAAACTCAGGACCGCGTGAGCACGGTCACGGTCCCGCTCATCGAGCCCTCAAACGTGGTGAGCCTGCCGAAAGGCCAAGCGTTTGCCTTGATCGAGGGGGGGAACCTTTGGAAGGTCCGTATGCCTCTCCCAGCGTCCGATCCGGATGAGGATATGCCGAAGGACTTACAGGCTTTGGCTGGGTATATGAGGAAAAACTACCTGGACGGTGGCGACTGGTGGAACGGATCTGGATTCGCTTCACCGATCGCGAATGCGTTGCCTGATGACCTTGAATTGGACCAGGGAGATGTCGTGCAGTCAGTGGCGATACCTGAACAGATGCAGCAGGAGCCGAGCGCATGATGATGCAACCCCAAACCCATACCCGCTCTGAGATCCGACTCGTTGAGCTGGCGGCCGAAGCGAATGCTTCGTTGTCTTTCGCGCTACTTCGACTCGTTGGTTTAGCGCGTCTGGGTTGGCTCGATGGGCAGACGTTGTTCGATCAACTGAATCGCCAGGGTATGGCACCGGAATGGGTCAGGCGAAACCTCTCGCCGGCAATCCGCTTGGTCGATCCCGTTGCCGGCCAAGTGGTTCTGCGCTGCGAAACGGCTGTCGTCACATTACATTAGGACTCCGCTATGGCTGACCTGGCAAACACTGCACAGCAACAGCAGATCAGAGAACAAGGTTGGTTAGGGAAGACGATCTCTCTCCCCTTCCGCTTCATCGGGGTGATGCTGCTATCTCTGTTTCTCAGCGTCATTTTCGAATGGATCGGCCTCTACTTCTTTTGGAGCGATCAGGGATGGCACCACGCCCGCGACATGATGTTCCTTGAGCTGGACTGGATCTCGGAAGACTTCACAAACAGCTTCATCATCGAGGAGCCAGGGCTGACAGCAAGCCAATTGATTGAGGCTGCATACAAGGCAGGCTTTGAAGATACCGGCATCGTGGAGTTCTTCCATGGCCAATCCGAGGCCTACCATCGAGAGAGCCTACGGGGCGACGGAAGCTTCGACCAAGCGATCGGCTCGGCTATGGTCCTAATCGAAGACTATGCGCTGGCCGCTGTGTTTTCCGTTCTTACCTTTCTCGTTCGGCTGATTGTGCTAACCCTGACCACACCATTATTTCTGATGGCTATTGCGGTCGGCTTGGTAGACGGCCTGGTCCGAAGGGACATCCGCCGGTTCGGCGCGGGGCTCGAGTCTGGTTTCGTCCATCACAGAGCCCGAGCGACCATCAAACCCTTGGCGGTAGCGCCTTGGCTGATCTATCTCTCGATGCCAGTCAGCATCAGCCCCCTTTTGATTCTCTTGCCTTGCGCAGCCCTCCTAGCCCTCTCAGTGAGCGTCACGGTAGGAAGCTTCAAGAAATACCTGTGATGGGTGTTGCGGCCCGCAACATAACGAGGAGTCGAGTAATCCATGACCCGATATGAATACCGAACGCATTACGAACCGTTGCCCTATCAACAGGAAACCATCGGGAGGCTGATGTTTAAACAGTCCAGAGAGAATTTCGGCGCGCCTGAGGCTGCTGCATTCGCCTTGCGGAGTCAGCAGCAGGTTCTAGCCACTTTTGGCGAAGAAGGCTGGGAACTGGTCTCTACCGAGCCTGTATGGAAGACGGTTGGACTGGCCGGAAACCATCAAACAGATCAGCCCGGTAACGGGAATACCATCGTCGACGGCTATCTGTTCTTTTTCAAAAAACAGCTCCCCTAGTTCCGTGGTTGGCACGTCAACAAACCGGTCAACAGTTTTTTTTCCGTCAATAAATAGGTGAACCACGTAGATCGCATTTCCTGCGGATAAACCCGCAGAGGCTTGGCAACCTGACACTCAATGTCACGCCAGGATTCAGAAGATGACGATCAACGAGCCCCTCTCAAGAAAGCTTACAGCGCCATTGCTCGTTGCTTCGGCACTTCTGCTTTCCCCTCTTTGCTCCGCAGCTGCAACGGCAGACGAGCAGGCGAATCTCGAACTCATCCTTCGTCAGCTGAGCATGATCGAGAAGGTTGCGCAGAAGAGTGCAGGCCGGCCTTCCCCTGAGGGCGGGCGTTACCACTTCGACTACCAGCGGTTGCTTGAGGATCTCGGCCAGGTACGGGGTGGCATCCAAGGCTACCTCTCTCCCGCTCGCGCTCAGCCTCGTGACCCCGGCCAACTTTCGGGCCATTACACCCGCACCGGGTCTGACAGGCCGTGAGCGCGATGACAGCGGCGCAGAGCGCTGCCTTCAAGGCAACAAGCGGATTTGCTGCTGCCAAGTTTTCGGATCTGGTCGTCGGGATCGTCCTGGCTGTGCTGTTGGTCTGGGGCGCATGGGCGATCACGACGGCATACAAGGGGTGGGCAAGAGGGCAGGTAGAAAAGTCAGCGCTAGCGTCTCTGATTGCGCGGTTCTCGATGATCTATCTAGTCCTGCTCGCGGTACTGGTCTCTTAAACCCGAAGTTCTTTAGCTGTGTCACCCAACCAATGCCCAAGGAGGCATCTCATGAAAGCAACCGCTCGTATCTCACCAATGACCCGCGTAAACGACTGGGTTAGCTCGAAAAAGAACCAGGGGCTGCTGCTTGCCTCGATAGCAATGGGCGCGATGACGTCCGCACGCGCCGATCTACCAGAGGTGGAGCAACCATCCCGCGGCGGCAATGGAATCCTCGAGCTTTGGCAGAACTACAGCTACGACATCATCGTGCTGCTGGGCCTGATTGTCTGCAGCGTCGCCTTCCTGGGTGTGGCTTATCACTCATACAACGTGTACGGCGAGGTGCAGGCCCGTAAAGCGACATGGGGTCAATTCGGGGCGACGGTCGCCGTTGGTGGAGGGTTGATCGTGCTGATCATTTGGATGCTCACCAAAGCCTCCGAGATCCTTTGACGCCAGTCCCTGCTCCCGAGGACAGATCCCATGACAGACAGCAATGAGCCGGTCAGCTTCACATCAGAGGGCACGGTGAATTTCTTGCCGAACCGCCTCAACAGGCAGCCCATTGTTGTGCTGGGTCTGACGGCGAATGAGCTGTTTTTTGTTGGGCTGTCCTCGGCGGCTGCAGGCGTGGTTATCGGCATTCCTTTCGCCTTTGTCTTCTCGGCCTTTGCCATTGTCCCGACCGTAGTGCTCTTTGCGGTGTTTTTGGGCATTGGTTTAGGCGGTCGAGTGCTGCGGAGGGTGAAACGTGGCCGGCCGGACGATTGGTTCTACCGGAATCTGCAGTGGCGGATCGCAAACCGCTTTCCTCTGCTGATGGCATGGACAGGTGGGCAGGATCTGATCAGGCGCTCAGGGGTCTGGTATCACCGGCGAGGGGAAAGATAGTGAGCAGAGTGAGAAACGAGGTGCGCCGCCTCGAGGGGCACGTTACATCGCTGAGAATTGCGCTGTTGCTGGTAAGCATGCTTGCTGCGTATGGCATCTATGGCATGAAGACAGCACCGGACAGCTTGAATATTCATGTGCCGCCTGATCTCCGTTCAGGTAGCTCGCGCATGTGGTGGGACGTTCCGCCAGAGAACGTCTATGCGTTCACCAGCTACATCTTCCAGCAGCTCAACAGCTGGCCGGCCGATGGAGCCAAGGATTACAAGCGAAAAATCCACGCCTTACAGAACTACCTTACCCCGGCCTGCAAGGTCTTCTTTGAAGGTGATTACGAGTTCCGTAACAAGAACAACGAACTCAAAGGGCGGGTCCGGGGTGTTTATGAGTTGCCTGGTCGGGGCTACGCAGATAACAAAGCCCTGCGCGTGCAGCAGCAGTCGATCAACGACTGGGTCGTGAATCTCGACCTGGCAACGGACGAGTACTACTCCTCAGAGCCGGTTAAGCGGACGTTCGTTCGCTACCCGATTCGGGTTGTTCGCCTGGACAAAGACGCGGAAAAAAATCCGTGGGGGCTTGCTCTGGACTGCTACGCAAGCGCGCCGATGCGCATCGCAACTCCTGATGAAAAAGCTGCAACAACCGCGGAGGTCAAGTGATGGCTCGAGCACAATTGCGCTCGCGGGCGTGGCGGTTACTGGCCGGTCTGGCGGTAACCGTCAGCGGCTCCGCTAATGCGGTAGAGATAATGCGGTGGGAACGTTTACCTCTGGCCGTACCGCTTCAGGTCGGACAGGAGCGGATCATCTTTGTCGATCAAAATGTTCGTGTCGGCATCCCGTCTTCCATTAACGATGACATCCGTGTGCAGAGTGCCAGTGGTGCCATTTACCTGCTGGCCTCCAAGCCGATCGAGCCGACACGGATTCAGCTTCAGTCTGCAACCACTGGTGAACTGATCCTCGTCGACATTGCAGCTACTGCGGTGGAGGACGGAGCACCGGAGCTTGAGCCGGTGAAGATTGTAGGGGGGGATACCCCGCCGGAGCGTTATGGAAGAGCTTCTGACAGCAGTGATGAAGTGGATGAGGACGAGGCAGGGCCAGCGGAGCTTACCAAGCAGCCGCGAGAAACTCCGGTTCCTGTAGTGCTGACCCGCTATGCCGCCCAGTCGTTGTACGCGCCGCTGCGGACGGTGGAGCCGGTTGATGGGATTGCCCAAGCCAACATACATCCACGTCTCGATCTATCAACCCTTGCACCTTCGTTGCCTGTTCGAGCGCGGGCCTTGGCAGCTTGGCGACTGAGTGAATTCTGGGTCACTGCGGTGAAGCTCACCAACCTGACTGCGCAACCTCTCGATCTGGATCCGCGGGCTCTGCAGGGTGATCTGCACACGGCCACGTTCCAGCACTCTTACTTGGGGCGTCGAGGAGATCCGAGCGATACGACGGTGGTGTACCTGGTCACTCGCGGTCGCGATCTCGCCAAATCCATCCTCCCTTCCCTGAGTCAGGTGGACTCGGCCAGTAACCAGGGAGGGACTAACCATGGCGATCAATAAGTCAACCGGACTTCTTAAGTGGCTTGCCGCTGGCATTGCGGTGGTGTTGGTGTTGGCCATCGTAAAGGTGGTCAACAACGGCAAGGTCGAGAAAAAGACCCAAGAGGTTGTTGAGGCTCCAGTTCTTTCCCAGGAGGAAATGGATCTGTTGGGCATCCAAGGGGATACGCCCCAAGACACCGTCGCCACGCTGGTGGGGCAGGTCAAGGCCATGCGAACTGAGATGAAAACAGCTCAGGCGGCCAATGAAGAGCTCCTGAAAGAGAACAAGCGACTTCGGGCTCGTGAGCGCGAAATCGACTCTCGCATCGCAAGCGGCCTGGCTGGAGAGCGCGCCAAGATTAAGGGTGACCGTGAAGAGGTAGAAAGGGCCAAGAAAGAAGCGCGTAGCCTGCTCGATAAATTCCGGAGCGCATATGAGAACCGTATGCCCGGCAGCAAGGACGATAAAGAGCTACCTGTGGGCTTTGGGTTGAAGGAGGGTGAAGGATCGAACTTCGCCAGTGGCGGCGACAGTATGGTTTGGATCGATCCGTCAGACCAGCTCCAGGCAGACCCCAAGGCGAGCGGATCGTCTAGTAGTGCGAAGGGCGAAGGTTACAGCTTCCCTACAAGCTTTGGCGATGCTGTCGATAGCACTCAAGCGAAGCTGAATACTGGAGTGGCGAGGACCCCGGGCGGCTCGAAGAAGAAGGAGGTCAGGCCGGTATACACCGTGCCTCAGAACTCCACCCTGATGGGGTCCACGGCCATGACCGCCCTGATTGGGAGAGTCCCGATCGACGGAACAGTGAATGACCCCTACCCGTTCAAAGTCATCGTCGGCGCAGACAACCTAACAGCCAATGGCATTGATCTGCCCGAGGTCGCCGGCGCGGTTGTAAGCGGTACAGCAACGGGTGATTGGACTTTGTCATGCGTTCGTGGCCAGGTCCGCAGCATTACCTTTGTCTTCAACGATGGAACGGTACGCACCCTCCCTACCCCTGAGGATGCTGCGCAGGCCAAGAGCGTATCAAACCAGAGTAAGGGCCGGCAGCTGGATCAGATTCAGGGCGGACTGGGCTGGATCAGTGATCCATACGGCATCCCATGCATCGCTGGGGAGCGCAAAAGCAACGCCAAGCAGTACATCGGTACCCAGAGCCTCGTAACTGCAGCAGGAGCCGGCGTCGCTACCCTTCTGGGTAACCAGGACAAAAGCAAAAGTGGAACGGCTGTCTTCGGAAGCTCAGGTTCAGGCCAGTTCGCTTCGTCCACCGTAACCGGTAACCAGGCGATGCAGCAGATCCTCAGCAGCGGCGTCAGCGATATCTCGGACTGGGTTAACAAGCTCTATGGAGAGGCCTTCGCAGCCATCTATGTGCAGCCCAACGCGAAGGTCGCAATCCACATCGATCAAGAATTGCAGATCGATTATGAAATCAAAGGCCGCAAGGTCCGGTACGCAATGGGGGCTACTCATGCTTCGACGCTCGATTGAGATTGCAGCGGTGATCGTTGTAGCAGCTGCTGCACTTCAAGGCTGCACGACGACCAAGGACGAGATGCTGCCTCATGGTGACGAGACGATGATGGATGTCTGGCTGCAGAGCACCGGGGGAGGCGCGGGGGGGATAGGTGAACGAAAGCTGCTGGACGCGAGACAGGATCTTCGTCGGGCGATTTCGACATCCGATTCGGTTCAGGAGGAAAACGCCAGATACACGCGTACGGCTCAGAATGAGATCTATAGCCAGTTCAAACGCCTGCCTAACCCAGACCTTGTTATGTACGTTTATCCGCATTTGGCGGGTACCGATCCTGCTCCGATCCCCGGCTACAGCACGGTGTTCCCGTTGTATCAGCGGGTTCAATACGCAATGCCAGGTGAGCGGACCGAGGACTACTGACAATGACGAGCCAAGCCAAGTTTTCACTGGGTAAGCTGTTTGCACTGGGGCAGGGTCGCGCTAAACGCGCCGCTCAGCAGCCGGATGCTTGGGAGGACCATGTTGCCAAACTGCGTGAACGTGGGATTCCAGAGCCTGGCGAAGCGGTAGAAAGCGATCAGAGCGCCGTCTCTGAGGCCGACTATCGCCGGGCATACGACGTGCCACCTTCGTTCGTTCGCATGCTGCCATGGGCTGAGTACTTGCCTGACGGCGAGTGCATGCTTCTGGAAGATGCTGTCTCGGTAGCAGCGTTCTTTGAGCTCTCTGCAGTTGGTACCGAGGGGCGGGAGCCCGATTGGCTCCGAGCACTGCGGGACGGACTCGAGAACGCCTTGCAGGACAGCTTTGACGAACACGACGATCAGAATTGGGTATGCCAGTTCTATGCACGTGAGGATACGAACTGGGACCCCTTTACGGAGCGCCTTGAGGATTACATCCAACCCCGTGCGAAGGGGACGAAGTTCACCCAGAGTTACTTGCGTGATTTCTCGCACCACCTCAAAGGGGTTTCCCGACCGGGCGGGTTGTTTGAGGACACGGCCGTCTCCCGGCTACCGTGGCGCGGGCAGATGCGCGAAGTGCGGATGGTGATATACCGCCGAGCGAACGGTAGTACCGCCCGACGTGGTCAGTCTCCTGAGGACGAGCTCAACACTATCTGCGATCGGCTGGTGGGCGGCCTGGCCAACTCCAACGTACGCGCCACTCGCATGAACGAAGCGAATATTCATGACTGGCTGCTGCGTTGGTTCAACCCTAACCCCAAACTGATGGATGACAAGGACGAGTTTTATCGTCTGACCGCATACCCTGAGACTGCAGAACCTGGAGAGCTTGAGCTGGCAACAGGCCGGGACTTCTCAGATCGACTGTTCTTCAATCAGCCCATCTCCGACGTCGAGAATGGGGTTTGGTACTTCGACGACATGCCGCATCGTGTCGTGATGGTCGACAGGCTCCGCAACGCCCCAAAAATAGGGCATCTCACAGGGGAGACCAAGAAAGGCGGAGACGCGATCAATGCCCTCTTCGACCAGATGCCTGAGGACACAACCCTGTGCATCACCATGGTTGTTACCCCGCAAGACATCCTTGAGGACAAACTAAATTACCTGGGCAAAAAGTCCGTAGGTGACACCCTCGCGTCTTCTCAGGCCCGGGAAGACATCGATCGTGCCCGATCGATTCTCGGTAGCTCCCACAAGCTCTACCAATGCAGCATCGGCTTCTACATCCGTGGCGATGATCTCCAGCAGCTGGACGACCGAACGCTGCAGCTGCACAACGTGCTGCTGAACAACGGCCTCCTGCCTGTGCGTGAGCATGATGAGGTGGCACCCCTCAACAGCTATCTTCGGTGGCTACCTGCCTGCTTTGACCCATCGGTAAAAAATGCCGAGTGGTACACGCGCCTAATGTTCGTCCAGCACGTCGCCAATCTCTGTCCCATCTGGGGGCGGAGTGAGGGCACTGGGCATCCAGGATTTACCGTGTTCAATCGTGGCGGCGGACCAGTAACCTTCGATCCGCTCAACCCTCTTGATCGGCAGATGAATGCGCACCTGTTCCTGTTCGGCCCGACGGGGGCTGGTAAATCAGCAACGCTCAATTCCTTGATCCACCAGGTGCTGGCGATCTATCGGCCACGAATCTTTATCGTCGAAGCGGGTAACTCCTTTGGTCTGACAGGCGACTATGCCGCCCGGATGGGCCTCACCGTGAACCGAGTAAAACTTGCCCCTGGATCTGGAGTCAGCTTGGCCCCGTTTGCAGACGCTACGAAGCTGCTTTCGCCAGAACAGCAAGACCGGCTCAACGTAGAGGAAGAGGACCTGGAGGACGATCTCCAAAGCCGAGGCAAAAACACCCCGGATCAAAGTGCGGATGATGATGATGAGCGAGACATCCTGGGCGAGCTGGAAATCACAGCTCGGCTAATGATCACTGGGGGCGAAGCTAAAGAAGATGCACGCATGTCCCGAGCTGATCGAAGTGCGATCCGCCAGTGCATTTTGAAAGCGGCAGAACGCTGCCAACGGGAGGGTCGGACCGTTCTGACTCAGGATGTTCGAGATGCGCTTCACGCAGCGAGCCGCGATGAGTCGCTACCCGACGCGCGACGGCACCGCATGCTTGAAATGGGCGACGCGATGGACATGTTCTGCCAAGGCGCTGACGGCGCCATGTTCAACCGGGAGGGCACTCCTTGGCCTGAGGCAGATATCACGATTGTTGACCTTGCCACGTACGCGCGGGAGGGCTATGGCGCTCAGCTCTCCATCGCGTACATCTCTCTCATCAATACCGTGAACAACATTGCCGAGCGCGATCAGTACCTTGGGCGTCCGATCATCAACGTAACGGACGAGGGGCATATCATCACGAAGAACCCTCTCCTCTCTCCCTACGTTGTGAAGATCACGAAGATGTGGCGGAAACTGGGCGCATGGTTCTGGCTCGCAACCCAGAATGTCGATGACTTGCCCCCCGAAGCGGCGCCGATGTTGAACATGATCGAGTGGTGGATCTGCCTGAGCATGCCGCCTGATGAGGTTGCCAAGATCGCCCGCTTCCGTGAGCTGAACGACTCACAGAAAGCGCTGATGCTCTCGGCCCGCAAGGAAAAGCACAAATACGCGGAGGGCGTTGTGCTGAGTAAGTCGATGGAGCTGCTGTTCCGTACAGTTCCGCCGAGCCTGTATCTGGCTCTTGCGATGACAGAGCCGGATGAAAAGAACGAGCGTTATCGGATCATGAACGAGCATGGCTGCGACGAGGTGGACGCGGCGATCATCATGGCGGAACGCATTGATAAGGCGCGTGGGCTTGAGATTATCAAGCGGGAAAATGCGGAGGATCAGTATGAGTAGTCGGGCCATGGACACCGTAACGCAAGAGCTGATCGACACCTTGACTGTGCTGCTTCGCGAACATCCAGCCGCAGCGTTGCAATCGCTGCAAGTTGGCGCGCCCGCGCTGATTGACTCGCTACAGATCGTGCGGAGTTTCGCCGTCGATCGCCGTGAAATCAGCGCTTCTCTTGTTGAGAAACTGAATGACTGGCTTGCCCGACACCCCCAGCCAGATGATGCATCACATGAGCTGCTTTCTATCCGGGCCACTCTGGAACTGCCCGAAATCCGCTTGCCGGATGGGGCGACTGTTTGTCGGTAGGAACCACTGATTTAAGGGGCCTCTGGCCCCTTTTTTTTTGCTCAAGGATTCGGTCGGAAAATAGTGAAGTACGAGATTCGCATTGTTTGCGGTAAGGAGGACAGGATTGCGTTTGACTGCCCACAAATGAACCGCAGGGTGCAGTCCGATGGTCACACTCCGAACCGCTCGATCTCTATATGCCCGCCTTGGGGCCTCGCTTTGCCTGTGGGGCGGCGCGGCCATGGCCGAGACGATTGTCGTTACGGACAGCCAGCACCCTGTCACAAATGCGGGCAATGCCAGAGTCATTGAGCTGGACAGACCTGCGCAGCTCACCCAGGCCCTGTCGCAAGGATTACCAACCGATCCGCAGCGGGCGGCCTCTGCAGCCGAGGAGATGCTCTCCAGCGAAGAGGGCCGCCGCCTAACGGCAGAGCTCCGGCGCGCCTATCAGGATGTCGCAGACGCCAAAGCCCTGAAGGTCCAGAAAGTGCCCGCTGTGATCGTAGACAGGACCTATGTGGTCTACGGGCTTTCGGATGTAGCTGAGGCAGCAGGCCTAGTCGACGCTTACTTGCAGGGGGCGCACTAACGATGGCGCTGATCCGACTGCATCAAATGCGTCGTTCGTTAATGATTGGCGCGCTGGCGATCAGCTCGCCGGTCTTAGCGATCGAGACCTCCACTCTTGTTCAGTCCGCACTAAGCGAGGATTGCATCGAATATCAGGTCGTGGGCATTTGCTTTTGGTTGCGGTGTACCAGCTTTGGTTGCGACGTCGAAACGTCGGTCAAGGTACGGCACTTTATTCCTGAGACGGTGGTATCCAGCTACTCAGTGACCGGCCAAAACCCGTGGACCGAAGTTGCCTCCTATAGCAGTCCGACCGGGGCTGCACAGGACGGCGGCAACAGCACAACCAACCACAAGCGCGAAAACGAGATGAGCATCTTCAAGAATGTCGATGTCATCGGCCATCCAGGCACCCTTCTTAATGAGTTCGCGCAGTCGACGGGGTATATCTGCGATAGCGCGACTACCCCTTACGTCCCTTACTTCCTGAGTGTGCTCGACACGGTTGCGTGGCGATTCGGCATTCCGGAAATGGCCTATCCCCAATCCCTTATACCTGGCATGCGAGAGGTCGGCGGACTTCTAGAAGGCAACACCTGGGGCAACGTCTATCCGCGTGAAGGTTTTCTACACCAAGTTGACGACCACAAGGCATCTGCGGTCATGGCGCAGCGGGCGGGCGATATCGTCACGCGCACCTGGCAGCCACATGTGTACTTGCCAATCACTGCGAATGAGAAAGATGGGTACTGGCCACCAGAGCCGATCGTAGAAGGCGATATCACGAACCACAAATGGCAAGAGCTCGTGCCAACGCTACGAGATACCTGTGCGGTGTTTCCCCATGACATGACGCGCGATCAAGCAATAGACGGTGGTTATGCATGGGCTCTTTGGCGCCCGTACAGCTGCTGTGAAAGGAAGGGCCAAACCTTCCTCGGCAGCGTCGATTTCGCGCAGTGAAGAAAGTGATGCCCCGGACAACGGACTTTGGAACAGTGAGGTTTTCGATGATAGGTTCTTGCCCCCCTCCCCAGCGCTCCTCTCTGCTGGCTGCTTCGCTAGCGGTCGCCATCCTGGCGATGGGGGCAAGCCATGCCTCTGCGGCAGAGTACGGTTACGAAGCTTCAGGCAATGTCATCGCAGATGACGTGCTGTATAGCGTTGGTGGCGGCAGCGCGGTCGGGATGGGGCGGGCGGGAAGCATGCGCAGTCTTGGCGTTGGCGTTGGCTGGAATAGCAGCTTGGTCTGCGGAAATATGAGTCTAAGTACTACCCTTCAGAACCAGTTGAACGGTGCTACACAGGGTTTCCAGAACATCATGAGTAGCGTCATTCAGAACGCTACCAGCGCTGTCGCATCGCTACCTGCTCTTATCATTCAGCGCGCAAACCCCGCGCTCTACAACCTCCTCACCAACGGCATTCTCCAGGCTCGGGTTGACTTCGACCGCAGCAAAATGACGTGTCGGGCAATGGCCGAGCGGATGGCCGACGCAGCCGGTCAGCAAATGGGCTGGGGCCAGATTGCGGAAGGGCAGGCGATGAGAGAAGCCATTCTTTCCTCTGACCAGGACGCGGTTTCTTCCGTGACCGAGGCAGAGGAGAGTCGCGGCCGTTACGGTGTTCCTTGGGTCGGTGGCCAGAACGCGGGAGGAGATGGCCAGGAGCCGATCCGGATAGTCAGTGATATTGCCAAAGCCGGATACAACCTCCTCAACGAAAGAGCTGTCATGGAGACGTCCTCGATCAGTGAAGAGGATTGTAACGACGGGCTAGTTTGTGATGCCTGGGAGAGTCCTGAAGCTGCAGCAGCATTCGCCGTTCGGGTACTTGGGGAAGAAGAGCAACAGACCTGCGAGGGCTGCACCAAGACATCGACCATTCCCGGTGTGGGACTTACCCCGCTGATTCAAGAAGAGTACGAGCGAAAGCTGACGGCGCTGGAGAACCTGGTCGCAGGAAATACTGGCTTAACTTTGGAGAACTTAAAGGAAGCGAGCACGGCCTCTGTTCCTGTGACTCGACGCTTGATCGAGGCTTTACGGCAAGAGGAGGACCAGGATCTGCTGACTCGACGGCTGGCCTCTGAAATTGCGCTTTCAAGCATTGTTGAGAAGGCACTCTTGCTGGTTCGTATTTTGTTCGCCGGCACCCGCGAGCCAAATGTTGCCTCCAATGATCTCGCGCTAGCTGCGGTTGATAAGCAAAACCGCAGCCTGCAGCAGGACTTGGATAACCTCAAAACGGAGCTGGAACTCCGTCGCTCCCTTAGCGGGAACGCAGCCAAAACGATCATTGATCGCAACCTGGAGAAGCGTGAGAACTCTCGCGGCGTGTTCCAAGGTGATCCCATACCAAATCGTCTGCAGCAGATTGATCGATAAAGAGGCGACCTAGATGGCCATCACCAAAATCCTTCGATCAAAAGGCCTCTGGATAGGCGTCGCCTGGACCATAGCGCTGTTTGTCGTCGGCCTCGCCGCCATGTCTTGGGGTGTTTCCATGCTTGGGAGCGTTGATGCGTGGGAGCGAATGCTCGACCAGGCAGCTCCTCTCCTCTTTGTCTGGCGATGCGTTGTCTATGCGGCCATGGTTTGGTGTTGGCTAGGGCTCAAGCGCAGGGTGCTAGAGCGCGAGCCATCCGCAGATGCCCGCAAGCGGCTGCTTCGTGTCGAAATCGCGGTTGGCCTAACGGTCGTCGTGTTCGAGCTGGTCAACGCTGGCGTTATCTAGGAACGAAACCATGACTCTCTACACCACGGATTACCTTGAGTACTTTCTGACGCTGGTGTCTTGGATCGTCAGCAATGGCATATGGGCGACGCTTGCGGATACGGGGCTCTTCGCTGTTCCCTTCTTCGTTATCGTCTTGCAGGAGTGGCTGCGAGCCCGTGCTGAAGGTGCTGACGAAGGCAACAAGGGCATATTGTCTGCCAACCGCATTGAGACGCGGGTCTGGGTTGCCTTAGTGGTTTTGTTCTTTGCAGCGCTGCCGCTCATGCCTGTGGATTTCTCGACGATCGAGTTCAATACCGAGCGAAGCATGCAATGCCAGGCATTCGTACCTGCAGGGGAGGCGACGAAACAGCCTGAGGACACTGCCTACGGCGCCTCATTCTCCACCCTCAACGGCCAGAGCGCTAAAACTCCTTTGTGGTGGTTCATGATGCATGCTGTATCGCGGGCTGTGACAAGTTCCAGTATCGCAGCCATACCATGTGGCTTCGACTTGCGGCAGATGCGTATGGAGGTCGACACCACGCGAGTAAACGATCCGCTTCTTGCGCAAGAGGTAGCTGATTTCACCCGAGACTGTTATGCGCCATCGAGAGCGAAGATGTTTCAGGATCGCCCAGAACTCTCTGAGGAGCAGCTCTACGACGTCTCGTGGCCCGGCTCCAAGACATTTCTGGAGAGTGGGGACTACTACGGCACGTTCAATTCCACCAAGCCCAGGGCAGACTGGCCGTACAGTGAGTCACGAGATGAAGGGCTAGCACGCGTTGGCAGTGGTGGTGGTTACCCAACCTGCAGGGAATGGTGGGCCGATGAGAACATCGGGCTCCGTAGCCGTTTGCTAGGCCAAGTCGAGCCGACACTCCTCGAGCGCTTTAGTAACTGGCTCGCCGATCGAAGCCAAGAAGAGATTGGCGACTCGCTTATTCGGGCCGTGGTCGCGCCCGCTCAGCAATCGATGACTTTAGGCCAAGTCTATGCAGATTACGGTGGGCAGGTTGGGCACACATTGCCTAACGCAACGGCGCGGGTAGCCAGCGACATCGGCGCAGCTGCAGGAGCGTTGGCCTACTTCCCGGCGATGGATAAGGTTCGTCAGGCCCTGCCGATGGTGCTCTCTTTCATCAAGCTGGGCATGGTCGTCTGCATTCCGTTTGTCCTGGTCATGGGGACGTACAGCCTGAAGACCCTTACAACCGTATCGATGATCTACTTCGGGATCTTCTTTGTTGAGTTCTGGCTGCAGCTGGCAAGATGGCTGGATTCGACGATCATCGACACGATGTACGGCAGCGGCGCCCCGCACTCCACGCTCAACCCCCTGATGGGGTTGAACAACGCGACGGGGGACATGGTGTTGAACTATGTAATGGCCGCGGTCTTCATTTTCCTGCCCCTGTTCTGGATCGGCGCCTTGAGCTGGGCCGGCTTCGCCGCTGGGGGCGCACTGCAAGGGCTTCAGATGGGGACAAGTGGCGTGAAGGATGCTGGTGGCAAAGGGGGTGGCATGCTGATGAAAGGCGCTAAAGGCTAACCCTGGGTTTCCCCCCCAAAAAAAACCCGCCTCGACCGGGGCCGAGGCGGGCCTGTTGCAGTGCTAAAACGATTCTTACATGAAGAAATCGTCAAAGCTGTCACGCATCAGGTCGTACAGGCTATACAGCCTCCACACCTTCAGCAGACCGCTCATAGTACGTCGCAAAAGCTTCATACTTGGCCCCTTGTTAGCTGAGGCCAAACCTCCAGCAGCCCGTACCGGACAAAGACTGCCTTTGGATTCGCTACGTGAATAGACGCATCCGGTGAGGCGACCAGGTTGTGATCCCCTCTATGTCCGGGCCCAGTTTCTCAGGCTGAGCTTGAGGGGGCGAAGAATCCTGTCGACTTCTGGCTCCCCCATCCGGGGTCTAAGCTCGTAGTGAGCGACAATGATGATACCCGTTTTCGAATTATGGCAAATTGCTTTTTTGCAGGGTCAATCGGCATGGTGGTCATGGTGGTGGTGATGGATGGATTCGCTTCCGTACACCTGGTGACCACCACCATGGCGGTTAAGGGGTTGATCGGAGTTGCACCATGATCTAGGATGAACCCACGTGAATAGACGCATCTGGTGTAACGGATGTGCAAGCGTTACGCCTCTCAACGTAACGCTTGGGAAAAACCGCCCTCTCAGGCGGTTTTTTTATGCCTGCACAAAAGCCGCACCACCAGCATGGTGGCCGTGACATGCTCGCTTCTGTGCCAATGGATTATCGGCGTGGTGATCAGCATGGTGATCAGTATTTGACTCGGAATGTAGGCGAGTCCTCAGGCCTCATCTGACGGCGATCGTAGATGCGCGTCGTGCTGATATTGGCGTGCCCTAGCCATTGTTGAACCTTGGCGATGTCGGCCTCGTGTTCAAGCGCGTTGGTCGCGGCCGTGGCTCGCAGCCCATGCACTCCGAGCCCCGCCACTTCGATGCCGGCCGCCCGGGCATACTCCCCCACCAATGCGTAAATGCCATTGGCCGACACGCCGGAGCCGGTGCTGCGACCGCGTAGCGGCATAAACAAGGGGGCTCGCTCCTGCGACAGGTGATGACCTGACGCCTCGAGGTAGGCATAGATCCGCTCGGCTGCAACCGGGTGTAAAGGCAGGTACCGCAGCTTGCCGCCTTTACCGTGAACACATAAATGCTTGATGCCCCGACGTTCCTGCAGATCTGGGACGGTAAGTCGTGCTGCCTCCTCGCGACGAAGCCCGTGATACAGCAACACCGCGAGAATCGCCCGATCACGCATGCCCTTGATTGTCGACGGATCCGGTGCATCGAGCAGTGCCTTCGCCTGGTAATCGCCTAGCGCCGGTGTCTTGCCTTCGTTACTTTCGATCTTCGGACGCTTCACCCCATGCACCGGGTTCCCGCCGGAGACGGCATTGCATTCAAGCAGGTGATCGAACAGGCTGGCCAGCGCGGCCAGCTTGCGCCGGATCGTCGCCCCGGCCAGGCCGCGCTGTTCGAGCTGACGACGCCAGGCGAGGACATGCGCCCGGGTTACAGCTCGGAACTGGTCCGGGCTGCTGATGCCAATGAAACTGTTGAAGTCCTCAATATCGCCCTGGTAGGCACGGCGCGTGCGCGGGTTGTCCAGGTTCGCAAACCACTCGGCCGCAGCTGGCACTTCGGCCAAGCCCTGGAACTCGGCTGCTGTGAGGCGGCGCTCACTTGCGACCTGCAGGACACCGGCTGGTTGTGCGATCAGATCATTCATTCTCGTCCTCTGCCATGCAGGCGCACAGCTCATCGTCGTCCTGGAAGATCATCAGGTCAGTGAGGTCGTCACCGATCCCGGATAGATCCTCGATCCATTCCACAGCCTGATAGGGAAGGCCGCAGAGCGGGCAAGTGTCGTCATCGTAGAACATGGGGAACGTCCTCTTGATGGGTTCCCCTGGTCATTTGCGATCACGACCCTTCCCGACGCAAATTCATCGACGTCGGCGTTCTTCAAATATAACGATAACGTATTTTATCGTTAATTAAATGGCCCGTGATTGGTGACTGATTAGACCAGGGCGCGTCGTTCATCACGCCCAGGACGGGCAGGCGTTTGCGCCAGCTAAACACGCGGATAGACGCAGCGTAAGCAATCACTACGCAGACACTAGTTGACGACTAATAAATACAGGGTACTATCAGCTTAGTGTTTAAGTAGTGATTGCCTAGTGGCGGAGTAGCTTGTGATGATGATTGAAGATGTTGGAAATGAAGAGTGCGTAACGGTTTACACCTGTCGCGGTAAGGACAGAATTCTTTATGAGGGTGGCAGCCAGGCTTGGCGGATTGACATGTCAAAAGCGTCGAAGCGTAAGTACCTGGTGTGTGTGCAGAACAGAAACCAGACTTGGGGCCAAGCTACGGCTGAGCATCAATCGGCGTTTCTTATCGGCAAGATCAGCACGGTAACGAAATCAACGGAACAGGGTGCTTCGGATCGATCGATCATAAAGATATCTGCATTCGCAGAATTGAACGTCCCTAATTCATGGGATGGGAATCGAAACCCTGTCGCATACACTAAATTGTCAGATTACGGCATCCACACCCTTGATGACCTCGAAGGCCTGTCCTGGACGCGACTTGGCAGTCATATTGATTTTGGAGACGTGGAACCCAAAGAGATGCCAGGTGATGACTACGAGGCCGCTACGATTGACGATCCGATATTGCCTGCGCAGGAAGAGCCAAAGTCATTGTCGATTGATGAGGCGAAGCGAGGATTAGCATTGAGGTTTGGGGTTGGGGTTGAGCAAATCGACATTACCATCCGTGGCTGAACTAGCTGGCATCAGCTAAGGTCGGAAATATTTGGTCAAATCCAACTGATATTCAGCCATTTCGCATTCGCACTAGGTACTTCAGTCGCTGTCTGTGAACCGCCATAGCCATTTCGCAGTGCGAAATGGCTATGGCTTAGTCGGGCCGCCAGGGCGGCAACCTGCGCAACGCTAGGATAGGGCCTGTTCCGGCATTTCCTGACGTATTACCGCCAGGATCTGCCAAGGCGTCTGTCTATTGGGGAAGGGTTCCGGCTAGCTGAATAGCAAGCCGGGCAGATGGCAGTCGCGATTAGGTGTGGCAGAAGCCCTTCCGCTTGGATTTTGGTTCCATTGCCCCCAAACCCTTAGCCCAAAAACGAAAACCCCCTTCCGGGACTTTTACCAATCGCTGGGGTGCTCGGCTCGCTGATGCACTACCCTGAGGATCTGGATCTCATCGTTCACGACGCGGTAGGGCGCGAGGAATGGATAGCGTGTGATGACCACTTCCCGCACGTCAGGCTTGAGCGAGGGACGCCCCATCCCAGGGAATGCTTCCAAGAGTTCTAGCTGCTCTAGGATCTGCACGATGATTGCGTTTGCGTGGTCCTCTCCAACGAGAGGACCGTAGTAATCGAAGATCGCGTCTAGATCACTGTCCGCTGGATCGGTTATTACGATTTTCGGCACGGCTCACCCACTTAGCCTTGACGGCTGCTAGATCAGTAAGTTTGCCCGCGTCCGCAGCTTCGATGCCGACCTCGATCGCCTGCAGGTGCCACGACTCGGACTCGAGGTAACGAGCCATAGCACGCTTTACATGGTACAGACGATCCCGGTCGGTAGCCTCGGCCAGCTTGTCCAGCTGGGAGACGATTTCTTCGTCAAGGCGAAACGACAGAACAGGCGAAGCCATTTTAGCACCCTCCGGTTACACCGTAAACTTTGTAAACACGATCAGCTTAAGTATACGTCTATCACTACATAATTCAATAAAAAATTGCAGAAATGTATGGTTCCAGATGCATACGACATAGCGATTCTGCAGTCGATTGCAACGCCCCTGGCTAGATAGTCGTCGACCTATGCACACCGAGGAGATCGGCCACCTTAGATACAGAGCAGATGCCTGGCGTGATCAAGCGGTGCCTGCGAGAGGGTATGCGCTGGCCAAACTGGCCCCGCCCTGCCATGGCTATCTTTCTGCCTGTAGGTCACGACTGCGACCCGTAAGAGCTGCATTTGTCCGTGCAACGACAACCTCACCCAGTGGCAGCTGATCGAGCTGGCCGAGCAGGCGTACGAAGCCGCACCCACTGGCGGCCAATCGCCGACTGAGCACCAAAGCTCTATCGAATAACGCGCCACACGGCTCTCACTTCCGCCCACCGACCAAGACTCATCGAATCAACTCACACGACAACTATCCTGACGCGGCGGGCCTATCGCACAGCTCTATGTCAAACGGCAATATATTTACGTGCCAAATTTTGTGCCGAGATAGTTGCGAATCGGTTTTGAGCCTCGATTAATCGAAGCAAATTGGCACAACATGGTGATAATAGATATTGCTAAATATCAAGCGCTTAGCCAAGTATACGACCATCCAGACCGTTTATCGCCGAAAAATAACATTTGACGCTCAGCTATAAATTTTGCCCTCCGAAGGAGGTCGTGGGTTCGAATCCCGCCGGATGCGCCATATAGATAGTCGTTTCGAGTCCCGCTCGAAACGCTCCGACAAAGCCCGCTCACTGCGGGCTTTTGCGTTTCCGCAGGTCCGTCAGCGATGAACGGATCGCCTGCCAACGACGGCCGGTCGGCTCAAGGCAAACCTGCCGCGCCATCACCGATCACCCCTCAACCTAACCTCACGCGCGTTTTAGACGCATCCTTGATATTTGCCCGGCAAACAATAAATGTTCCTTGTCCCATTTATTGCCATTGCTTATTAACCCTGCGATAAACGCGCACTCGCCATGACGCTACAAGGATGTACCGATGCGATTGCTGCGCCGAGCCCTGGGGGCTGTCTTGTTGTTGGCCGTGCTGGTCGTGGGGGTCGGGCTGTATTTCGTGGCCTACCCGAACCTTCCAGAGTACGAAGCGCCCGAAGCGCTGCATTATCTGGAGCAGTGGGACACCACGCAGCGGCAGACCTATTACTACACGCCGCAAGGCACCCAGGTTAAGGGACTGGAGTACGACTGGTTCCGTGCGCTGGAGCTGCCCTTCAGCCGGGACAGGTTCGCCACGCCCGACTACCTCGCGCGCTTCGGCTTTCTGGTCGATCCCGCACAGCAAGCCACCGCGCTGAACCCCGGCAACCTGCCGGTCGGCTTTGCCCGCCACGAGGATGATGAGACCGGTCGCGCCTATCTGGATGTGACCTGCGCGGCCTGCCACACCGGCGAGCTGCGCTATGGGGGTCAGGCCATTCGTATCGACGGCGGCGCGGCGATGCATTCGCTGGCCTCCACCGTGCCGACCTTGCGCGGTGGAGCCTTTGGCCAGGCGCTGGGCATGAGCATGGCCTTCACCTATTACAACCCGCTCAAGTTCCGTCGCTTCGCCGAGCAGGTGCTGGGCGAGCGCTACGAGCAGGACCGCGCGCAGTTGCGCCACGACTTCAAGCAGGTGCTCGACCGTCTGCTCGGCACCGCCTACAACGACTGGCACCGCGGGCTCTACCCTACCGAAGAAGGCTTCGGCCGTACCGATGCGTTCGGTCGCATCGCCAACAGCGTGTTCGGCGACACCATCGATCCGGCGAACTACCGCGTGGCCAACGCGCCGGTGAGCTACCCGCATCTGTGGGATATCTGGAAGTTCGACTGGGTGCAGTGGAACGGCTCGGCCATGCAGCCGATGGCGCGCAATATCGGCGAGGCGCTGGGTGTTGGCGCCACGCTGCGGCTGCTGCATGAGAACGGCCAGCCCGTCGCCGAAGCCGAGCGCTACGCATCGGGCGTTCGCGTACGAGACCTGCACAGGCTGGAAACCACGCTCATGCAGCTGGCCCCGCCCCGCTGGCCCGAAGACGTGCTGGGCGCGATCGATCTCACGCAGGCCAGCCTCGGTCGCGCGCTGTACAAGGAAAACTGCGCGCATTGCCACGACGCCAGGCCCAGGCCGGTCGACAAGCGTTTCGCTGCCGAGCGCGACCCCGAGTGGCGCATGAAGGTGATCCCCACCTCCTTCGTCGGTACCGATCCGACCACGGCCGACAATATCGCCGACCACCGCTTCGACCTGACCCGTCTGGGCTGGACTCAGGACGAGCTGGATCGTCTGGATGTGCAGCTGTATGGCGCGCCAGCCGGCCCGCTCGATCTCGCCAGCCTGTCCAGCGCCAAGGGGCTGGCCTATATCACGGTCTATGTCGAAGAGCGCGCCTACCGTGACGCCGGCATCGACGAGGTCGAGCGCGCGGAATTCGACGGCTTCGGCCTGCCGATCGGCGTGCAGGAACTGCGCGGCTACAAGGCACGTCCGCTGGACGGCATCTGGGCGACGCCGCCGTTCCTGCATAACGGCTCGGTCCCCACTCTGTTCCAGCTGCTGTCGCCGGTCGCCGAACGGCAGAAGCAGTTCTGGGTGGGTAGTCGCGAATACGATCCGCAGCACGTAGGTATCCGCACCGAGCGCTTCGACGGCGGCTTTCTGCTGGATACCGCGATCACCGGCAACAGCAACCGCGGCCATGAATTCCGCGCCGGCTGCCGTGGCAACGGCGTGATCGGCCGGGCACTGGCACCGCACGAGCGCTGGGCGCTGGTCGAGTACCTCAAGGTGCTCGGCGACCCCCGATTCGAACCGCGCCTCGAGGAATTGCCGGCGCCCCCCCACAACCCCGGCCCAAGCTGCCCCTGACCTGCCCCCGCACAAGGATCTGTTTCATGCTGACAAGACTCTGGCTCTGGATCGGTCGCCTGCTGGGCCGGCTGCTGCTCGCCGTCACCGCCGTGGGCCTGGCAGGCTGGGCGATTGCCGCCGTCCACTTTCACCTCACCCATCGTGGCCCCGTCTCCAGCGAAGAAGTCATCGCGCCGAGCGAAGCGGCCGACACCCAGGCGATCATCGCCGACGCCATTGCCGTGGTAGAGCAGTACAGCGGGAACACCCGTGTGCTGCGCGACGCCCATGCCAAGGCCCACGGCTGCGTGCGCGCCGAGGTCAGCGTGCGCGCCGACCTGCAGCCCATGCTGCGCCAGGGCGTTTTCAGCGAACCGGGCAAGACCTGGCAGGCCTGGGTGCGACTGTCCAACGGCAACGCCTATCCGCAGTTCGACCGCATCCGGGACGCGCGTGGTATGGCGATCAAGCTGCTCGACGTGCCGGGGGAAAAGCTCAGCCGCGACCCGCGCCACGCCAGTGAGCAGGACTTCGTGATGTTCAACCACCCGGTGTTCTTCGTCCGCGACGTTGCCGAATACCGCAGCAACTTCGCCGCCCAGGCGCAGGGCAAGAAGGCGCTGGCGTTCTTCCCGAGCGTTGATCCGCGCAGCTGGGAGCTGCGCCATCTGTTTATCGCGTTGCAGACCCTGGCGCCTGCACCGCAAAGCCCGGTTGCCACCACCTACAGCTCGGTGGCGCCCTACAAGTTCGGCCCGCATAGCATCAAGTACCGGGTCATCCCGACGCCGGAGAACTGCCCAACCTACCAGCTACCCGAGCAGAACCGCGACCTGCCGAACTTCCTGCGCAGTGCGCTCTATCAGCAGCTGTCCCTCGACCGCGCGCCCGCCTGCTTCGCCCTGCAGGTGCAGCGGCAGAACGCCGAGCACTACATGCCCATTGAGGACACCAGCATCGAGTGGGACGAAGCCATCGCGCCATTCGAGACGGTCGCCGACATCCGCCTGCCGCCGCAGGACTTCGACAGCCCCGAGCAGAATCTCGCCTGCGACAACCTCAGCTTCAACCCCTGGCACGCACTGCCGGAGCATCGTCCCATCGGCGGCATCAATCGGCTGCGCAAGGCGGTGTACGAGGCGATCAGCAGCTATCGGCTCGAGCGTAACGGCGCACTTTGACGCGACCGTCGTGGTCCATCCGCCGGCCGTTGCCGACCACGGGCCATCCGGTCCTGTCTTGCCGGGCAGAGCCCTGCTAGCATCAATCGGGACTCCATCGCCCGACATAGGCACCCGTTTGCAGAAGATGAGCGCCACCCTGTCCTCGTCTCCCGGTTCGGTGACCCTCGATCCAGGGGCTTCACCATTGCGGGCGCACATCGTCGGTGACTGGACCATCGCCCATTACGCAGCGCTGCGTCGTGAGGTGCAGCGGCTCAGGGCGCGGATCGACGAGCGCAGCCAGATCGAGCTGAGCGGGCTGGGTGCACTGGATACGGCAGGCGCCGGCCTGCTGGTGGAACTGCTGGGACCCGAGCGGATCGCCGCCATTGAAGCCTGGGCGCCGCAATTGCCGGCCGAACGCCTGGCGCTGCTGCGCACCGTTGCCAGCGCCCTGGATCAACCGGATGCCGCCGAGCCGCCGCGTGGCTATGCCTTCGGCGACATACTGGCCCACGTCGGTCGCACCGTCGCTGCGGTATGGAAGCAGCAGCGCATGCTGCTCGGCTTTATCGGCCTGACCCTGCAGACGCTGCTGCTGACCCTGCCGCGACCGCGGCGCTGGCGGCTGACCTCACTGGCCGTGCATATCGAACAGACCGGACTGGACGCGGTGCCGATCGTCGCATTGCTGACCTTTCTGGTCGGCGCGGTGGTGGCCTTTCTTGGCGCGACCGTGCTCGCCGACTTCGGCGCTACTATCTACACCGTCAATCTGGTGGGCTTTTCCTTCCTGCGCGAGTTCGGCGTGCTGCTGGCGGCGATCCTGCTCGCCGGACGCAGCGCCAGCGCCTTCGCCGCGCAGATCGGCTCGATGAAATCCAATGAAGAGATCGACGCGGTCCGCACCCTCGGCCTGAGCCCGATCGAGCTGCTGGTGCTGCCACGGGTGCTGGCGATGCTGATCACGCTGCCGATCCTGACCTTCGTCGGCATGCTCAGCGGCATCGCCGGCGGGCTGGTGGTGTGCGTGCTGGCGCTGGACATCTCGCCGACGATGTTCTTCAACATCATGGCGCGCGATATCGCCGTCAGCCATTTCCTGGTCGGGCTGGGCAAGGCCCCGGTATTCGCCTTCATCATCGCGGTGATCGGCTGTCTGGAAGGCTTCAAGGTCAGCGGCAGCGCGCAGTCGGTGGGCGAGCACACCACCTCCAGCGTGGTCCAGGCAATCTTCATGGTGATCCTGCTGGACGCCATCGCCGCGCTGTTCTTCATGGAGATGGGTTGGTGACGAGCAACGACTCGCTGATTCAGGTACGCGGACTGGTCAATCGCTTTGGCAGCCAGACCGTGCACGAGAATCTCGACCTGGACATCCGCCGTGGCGAGATTCTCGGCGTGGTCGGCGGTTCTGGCACCGGCAAGTCGGTGTTGCTGCGCAGCATCGTCGGCCTGCGCCGGCCCAACGCCGGCAGCGTAACGGTATTTGGCGAGAACCTGCTGGAACTGTCGGCCGAGCGCCGCTCACAGCTGGAACGACGCTTCGGCGTGCTGTTCCAGCGTGGCGCACTGTTCACCTCGCTGAATCTGCAGGAGAACGTCGCCCTGCCGCTGATCGAGCACGCCGGCCTCGAACGCAAGGATGCCGAGCACCTGGCGCGGCTGAAGCTGGCGCTGGCCGGCCTACCGGCGGACGCCGCCTGCAAGTACCCCGACGAGCTGTCCGGCGGCATGATCAAGCGCGCTGCACTGGCGCGCGCGCTGGCGCTGGACCCGGAAGTACTGTTCCTCGACGAGCCCACCGCCGGCCTCGACCCCATCGGCGCGGCAGCCTTCGACCAGCTGATCCTGACCCTGCGCGACGCGCTGGGCCTCAGCGTGTTTCTGGTGACCCACGATCTGGATACGCTCTATACCATCTGCGACCGGGTCGCCGTGCTGTCGCGCAAGCGCGTGCTGGTGGCCGATCGCCTGGAGGTGGTGGAAGCCACCGACGACGCCTGGATTCGCGACTACTTCCACGGCCCACGTGGCCGGGCGGCGCAACAGGCTGCCGACTTGCAGGAGAACTGACATGGAAACCCGCGCCCATCACGTGCTGATCGGCCTGTTCACCGTCCTGGCAGTCGGCGGCGCCCTGCTGTTCGCCCTCTGGCTGGGCAAGTCGAGCATGGATCGCGAATACAACTATTACGAGATCAGCTTCAATCGCGCGGTCAGCGGGCTGTCCAACGGCAGCTCTGTGGAGTACAGCGGCATCAAGGTCGGCGACGTCGAAGCGCTGTGGCTCGAGCCGGACGACCCACGCAAGGTGCGGGCGCGCATCCGCGTGTATTCCGGCACGCCGATCAAGCAGGACACCCGCGCCCGCCTGGCGCTGGCCAACATCACCGGCAGCATGATCATCCAGCTGCACAGCGGCACGCCACAGAGCCCGCCACTGGAGGGCAAGCGCGGCGAGCCGCCACTGATCATCGCCGACCCATCGCCGCTGAGCGCGCTGCTGGAGAACGGCGAAGACCTGATGACCAACATCAACAACCTGCTGCGCAGCGCCAACCTGATGCTCTCCGAAGACAATGCCGGTCGCATCGGCCGCACCCTGGCCAATCTGGAACAGGCGACCAGCGTGCTGGCCGAGCAACGGGGCGATCTCAGCGAAGCGCTGACCCAGCTCGGGCAACTGGGGCAGCAGACCAACACCGCACTGGCGGAAATCACCCGCCTGACCCAGAACGCCAACGGCCTGATCGACGATGAAGGACGCCAACTGCTGAGCAGCGCGGGTGAATCGATGGCCGCGCTGGAGCGTGCCACCTCGCGCTTGGACTCGCTGCTGTCCGACAACCAGGGCGCGCTGAACAACGGCCTGCAGGGCTTCAGCGACCTCGGTCCGGCAATCAACGAACTGCGCGGCACCCTCGGCGCGCTGCGTCGCGTCACCCAGCGCCTCGAAGACAACCCGAGCGGCTTCCTGCTCGGCCGCGAAAAGATTCAGGAGTTCACCCCATGAGCCGCCTAGCGCTGTTCCGCCCCCTCGTCCTCGCGACGCTGTTCGGCACGCTTTCGGCCTGCACCTTGCTGCCCGACGCCGAACCAATCCGGGTGTTTCTGCTGCCGACCGGCGACGTGCCGGCAAATCAGTCCACTGGCACCTTGCGCCAGGCACTGCGTATTCATACCCCCCATGCAAGCCGCATCCTTGCCGGGCCACGCATCGCCGTGGTGCCGAACGGCAACCAGATCAGCAGCTATCAGGGCGCGCGCTGGGGCGATGCGGCACCGACGCTACTGCGCGACCGCTTGGTCGAGCAGTTCAGGCAAGGCGGGCAGGCAGCGGCAGTGAGCAATGAGGAAAGCAACCTGTTCGCCGAGCTGGAGCTGTTCAGCGATCTGAGGGCGTTTCAAAGCGAATACATCGACGGCCACCCTCATGTGCGGATCCGTCTCGACGCGCAGCTCGCCTCGACCGCTGACCAGCGGATTCTCGCCAGTCGCCGCTTCGACATTCTCCAGCCCGCCCACAGCCCACAACTGGAAAGCGTCGTCGATGCCTTCGCCCAGGCCAGCGACGAGCTGAGTCAGCAGTTGCAAAGCTGGGTCGTGGCGGTAGCAAAAAGCCATCCCGCGCAGTGAAAACCGGCGAAAAAGTCGATTAAAGGCGCTGAACCGCAGTTTTATTGACTCAGGCTAAGCGTAACCTTCAGGGCAATCGCTTATTATGCGAACTATCGCTTCACGTAAGGAACGCCCATGAAAGCGCCAGCCCAGAAAAATCTTCGACGGGTGCTGTTCGCGCTCGTCGCGCTCGTGGTAATCGGCCTGCTGGCATGGTCGGAGTTGCGCACGGATGGCTTGGGCGAGGGCTTTGCCAGCGGCAACGGCCGGATCGAGGCCACCGAGATCGATGTGGCGACCAAGCTCGGTGGTCGCATCCGCGAGATCACCGTCGACGAGGGCGACTTCGTCCAGCCGGGCCAGGTCATCGCGCGCATGGATACCGAAGTGCTCGACGCCCAGCTCAACCAGGCCCGCGCCCAGGTGCGCCAGGCAGAAAACGCCATCCTCACCGCCCAGGCGCTGGTCACCCAGCGCGAGAGCGAGAAGGCCACTGCCGAGGCGGTGGTATTGCAGCGGCGCGCCGAACTGACCGCGGCGCAGAAACGCCACCAGCGCACCGCTACCCTCGTCGGCCGCAACGCCCTGCCGCGCCAGCAGCTGGACGACGACCTCGCCGCCATGCAAAGCGCGCAGGCTGCGCTGGCTGCTTCGCGCTCGCAGGTGCTCTCGGCCGATGCCGGCATCGCCGCCGCGAGGTCCCAGGTCATCGAAGCGCAATCTGCGCTGGAGGCGGCACAGGCCAGCGTGGTTCGGCTGCAGGCGGACATCACGGATAGCGAACTGAAGACCGATCGCGTGGCGCGCGTGCAGTACCGCGTGGCGCAACCGGGCGAGGTACTCGGCGCCGGCGGCAAGCTGCTCAATCTGGTCGACCTGGCCGACGTCTACATGACCTTCTTCCTCCCCGAGCGCCAGGCCGGCCGGGTGGCGATGGGCAGCGAGGTGCGCCTGGTGATCGATGCGGCGCCACAGTACGTGATTCCCGCCAAGGTCACTTATGTCGCCAGCGTCGCGCAATTCACGCCGAAGACGGTGGAAACCGAGAGCGAGCGCGAGAAGCTGATGTTCCGGGTCAAGGCGCGGATCGATCCGGAACTGCTGAAGAAACACATGGAGCAGGTCAAGACCGGGCTGCCCGGAATGGCCTATCTGAAGCTTGACGCTGACGCCGAATGGCCGGCGCACCTGCAGATCAATGTCGGCAAATGAACCAGTCTCCTGACCCGGTCGCCGAGATCAGCGGAGTCAGCCTGCAGTACGGCAAGACCCGCGCGCTGGACGACCTCAGCCTGTCGCTGCCGGCGCGCTGCATGGTCGGCCTGATCGGCCCGGACGGGGTCGGCAAGTCGAGCCTGCTGGCGCTGATCGCCGGTGCGCGCAAGTTGCAGCAGGGCCATGTGCAGGTGCTCGACGGCGACATGGGCGATGCCGGCCACCGCCGCGCGGTCTGCCCGCGCATCGCCTACATGCCTCAGGGGCTGGGCAAGAATCTCTACCCGACGCTGACGGTGTTCGAGAACCTCGAGTTCTTCGGCCGGCTGTTCGGCCAGGACGCCGAAGAGCGCCACTGGCGCATCGCCGAACTGACCCGCAGCACGGGCCTCGCGCCGTTCGTCGAGCGCCCGGCGGGAAAGCTCTCCGGCGGCATGAAGCAGAAGCTCGGCCTCTGCTGCGCGCTGATCCACGACCCCGACCTGCTGATCCTCGACGAGCCCACCACCGGCGTCGACCCGCTGTCGCGCGCGCAATTCTGGGAGCTGATCGAGCGCATCCGTTCCGAGCGGCCACAGATGAGCGTACTGGTCGCCACCGCCTACATGGATGAGGCGCAACGTTTCGATCACCTGGTGGCGATGGACGCCGGCCAGGTGCTGGCCACCGGCACACCGGCCGAGCTCCTGGCGCGCACCGGCAGCGACTCGCTGGAGCAGGCCTTTATCCGCCTCCTGCCGGAAGCCAAGCGCAGCCAGCACCGCGAGCTGGTCATTCCGCCACAGCCGCACAGTGACAGCATCGCAATCGAGGCCCACGGGCTGACCATGCGCTTCGGCGATTTCGTCGCGGTGGACCAGGTCAATTTCCGCATCTCCCGCGGCGAGATCTTCGGCTTTCTAGGCTCCAACGGCTGCGGCAAGACCACCACCATGAAGATGCTCACCGGCCTGCTGCCGGCCAGCGAGGGCGAGGCGCTGCTGTTCGGCAAACCGGTGGACCCGCACGACATGCAGACCCGCCAACGCGTCGGCTACATGTCCCAGGCCTTCTCGCTGTACAGCGAGCTGACGGTGCGGCAGAACCTCGAGCTGCATGCGCGACTGTTCCACCTGCCGGTGGAGCGGCGCGCCACGCGCATTCAGGAGATGCTCACCCGCTTCGATCTCACCGGCGATGCCGAAAGCCTGCCGAGCAGCCTGCCGCTGGGCGTGCGCCAGCGCCTGTCGCTGGCCGTGGCGGTGATCCACAACCCGGAAATCCTCATCCTCGACGAGCCCACCTCCGGGGTCGATCCGGTGGCGCGCGATGGCTTCTGGGAGTTGCTGGTGCAGCTGTCCCGCGAGGACGGCGTGACCATCTTCATCTCCACCCACTTCATGAACGAGGCACTGCGCTGCGACCGCATCTCGCTGATGCATGCCGGACGGGTGCTCGATAGCGACACGCCGCAGGCGCTGATGGCCAAGCGCGGCCTGCCGACGCTGGAAGAGACCTTTATCGCCTACCTGGAGGAAGCCGCTGCCGCACATGCCGCCGACCAGCCAGCAGCGCCGCCTGCCGCGACGCGCAACCCGATCCAACCGGCCGGCAACAATGGCCGTCAGGCCCGCTTCAGCCTGCGCCGCCTGCTCAGCTACACCCGTCGGGAGGCCATGGAACTGCGCCGCGACCCGATTCGGGCGACGCTGGCGATGCTCGGCAGCGTGCTGCTGATGTTCATCATGGGCTACGGCGTCAGCTTCGACGTGGAGAACCTGACCTACGCCGTGCTCGACCGCGACCAGACCACCACCAGCCAGCACTACCTGCTGAACATGGCCGGCTCGCGCTACTTCATCGAGCAGGCGCCGCTGGCCAGCCATGCCGAGCTCGATCAGCGCATGCGCAGCAACGACATCAGCCTGGCCGTGGAGATTCCGCCGAATTTCGGCCGCGACCTCAAGCGCGGCGCCGTGCCGCAAGTCGCGTTCTGGATCGATGGCGCCATGCCGATGCGCGCCGACACCATCAAGGGCTATGTGCAAGGCATCCACCTGAGCTACCTGCAGCAGCTGGCCCGCGAGGCGGGCGTCGACGGGCAGCTGGCACCGGCTGACGTGGCCATTCGTTATCGCTACAACCCGGACGTGCAGAGCCTGCCAGCCATGGCACCGGCGATGATCCCGCTGCTCCTGATGATGATCCCGGCGATGCTCACCGCCCTCGGCGTGGTGCGCGAAAAGGAACTGGGCTCGATCACCAATTTCTACGTCACGCCGACCACCCGCCTGGAATTCCTGCTCGGCAAGCAACTGCCCTATATCGCCCTGGGCATGTTCAATTTCGCCACCCTGGCGCTGCTGGCGGTGTTCGTCTTCGGTATTCCGATCAAGGGCAGCATCCTCACCCTCTGCCTTGGCGCGCTGCTCTACGTGACCTGCGCCACCGGCCTTGGCCTGCTGATGTCGTCGATATTGAACAGCCAGATCGCGGCGATCTTCGGCACCACCATCGTCACCCTGCTGCCGGCCATCCAGTTCTCCGGACTGATCCATCCGGTTTCGGCGATGGAGGGTGCCGGTGCCTTCATCGGCAAACTCTACCCGACCAGCCACTTCCTAATCATCAGCCGCGGGGTGTTCTCCAAGTCGCTGGGGCTGGCCGAGCTGTACCCCTATTTCATTCCCATGCTGCTGGCCATTCCGCTGCTGACCCTGCTCAGCGTCGCCGGCCTGCGCAAGCAGGAGAAATGACATGGGCGGCCTGCGACGCAAACTCGGCAACATCTTCCAGCTCGGCCTCAAGGAACTGCGCAGCCTCTACCGTGACCCGGCGATGCTGGTGCTGATCATCTATTCATTCACCCTGGCCATCTACGAAGGCGCCACCGCGATCCCCGAGGCGCCACGCCGGGCTAGCATCGCGGTGGTCGACGAGGATCGCTCACAAGCCTCGCTGCGCATCATCAACGCCTTTCAACTGCCCTATTTCATCGAGCCGAAAGCGATCAGCCTGCAGGAAATGGACAGCGGCATGGACGATGGCCTCTACACCTTCACCCTGAACATTCCGCCGCGCTTCCAGCAGGACCTGCTCGCCGGCCGCCAGCCGAACATCCAGCTCAACGTCGATGCCACCCAGGTCAGCCAGGCCTTCACCGGCGCCGGGCATATCCAGCAGATCATCGCCAGCGAAACCGCCGAGTTCGTCCGTCGCTACCGCAGCAGCGACGCACTGCCGGTCGAAGCGGTGGTGCGCACCGCGTTCAACCCCAACCTCAGCCGCGCCTGGTTCGGCGCAGTGAACGAGGTGATCAACCAGATCACCATGCTGGCGATCATCCTTACCGGCGCGGCGCTGATCCGCGAACGCGAGCACGGCACCATCGAACACCTACTGGTGATGCCGGTGACCCCATTCGAAATCATGGTCGGCAAGGTCTGGGCGATGGGCCTGGTGGTGCTGGCCGCAGCGGCGTTCGCCCTGCGCTTCGTGGTGGAAGGCTGGCTGGATATTCCGATTCAGGGTTCGCTGTGGCTGTTCGCCGGCGGCGCGGCGCTGCACCTGTTCGCCGCCACCTCCATGGGCATCTTCTTCGGCACGGTGGCGCGCTCCATGCCGCAGCTGGGCCTGCTGGTGATCCTCACGCTGATCCCGCTGCAAATCCTCTCCGGCGGGGTGACGCCGCGCGAGAGCATGCCCGAGCTGGTGCAGAACATCATGCTGGTGGCGCCCACCACGCATTTCGTCGAACTGGCGCAGGCGATCCTGTTCCGCAGCGCCGGCCCGTCCATCGTCTGGCCACAGCTGCTCGCGCTGGGCGTGATCGGTACGGTGTTCTTTCTTGGCGCGCTATCGCGACTACGGGTGTCGTTGCGCTAGCGGCGAAATCTCAACCTCTATCAGGGGCTTGCGCGATTCACGCTGGCTGACCAGCAAAAGGCCACTAGCCTATACTTGCGTCCGTAACGATACGGTTACCCAACGCCCCGAAGCGCTCGGGAATTTTTGTATCAGTGGCCGGTCTATCGTGCCGACATGCTAAGAGCCTGACGCTCGACAGCGCGCCAAGGAAGCCCCATCACTATGCGCATTCTCGTAACTGGCGGAGCCGGATTCATCGGCTCCGCACTGATCCGCCATCTCATTCTCGATACCGAGCACAGCGTGCTCAACCTGGACAAACTGACCTATGCCGGCAACCTGGAGTCGCTGGCAGCCGTGGAAGACAACCCGCGTTATCAGTTCCTCCAGGCCGACATCGCCGATCGTGAGCGGGTCAGCGAGGCGCTGCTGGACTTCCAGCCGGACGCCATCATGCATCTGGCCGCCGAATCCCACGTCGACCGCTCCATCGACGGCCCGGCGGAGTTCATCCAGACCAACATCGTCGGCACCTACCAGCTGCTCGAGGCCACCCGCGCCTACTGGCAGAGCCTGCCGGCCGAGCGCCGCGAGGCCTTCCGCTTCCACCACATCTCCACCGACGAGGTCTACGGCGACCTGCATGGCGTCGACGACCTGTTCACCGAGACCACACCCTATGCGCCCAGCTCGCCCTACTCGGCCAGCAAGGCCTCGTCGGATCACCTTGTGCGCGCCTGGCAGCGTACCTACGGGCTGCCGGTGCTGATCACCAACTGCTCGAACAACTATGGGCCGTATCACTTCCCCGAGAAGCTGATCCCACTGGTCATCCTCAATGCCCTCGATGGCAAGCCGCTGCCGGTCTACGGCGATGGCTCGCAGATCCGCGACTGGCTGTTCGTCGAGGATCACGCCCGCGCGTTGTTCAAGGTGGTCAGCGAAGGTGTGGTCGGCGAGACCTACAACATCGGCGGCCACAACGAGCAGAAGAACATCGAGGTGGTGCGCGGTATCTGCGCACTGTTGGAAGAGCTGGCGCCGAGCAAGCCTGCCGGGCTTGCGCGCTATGAAGACCTGATCACCTTCGTCAAGGATCGCCCGGGCCACGACCTGCGCTACGCCATCGACGCCAGCAAGATCGAGCGTGAACTCGGCTGGGTGCCGCAGGAAACCTTCCAGACCGGCCTGCGCAAGACCGTGCAGTGGTACCTGGAAAACCTCGAATGGTGCCGTCGTGTTCAGGACGGCAGCTATCAACGCGAGCGCCTTGGCGCCCTGGAGAACGCATGAAAGGAATCATCCTCGCCGGAGGCTCCGGCACCCGTCTGCACCCCATCACCCTTGGCGTATCCAAGCAGCTCTTGCCGATCTACGACAAGCCAATGGCCTACTACCCGATTTCGGTGCTGATGCTCGCTGGCATCCGCGACATCCTGTTGATTTCCACCCCGCAGGACCTGCCTCAGTACAAGAACCTGCTGGGCGACGGCAGCCAGTTCGGCGTCAACTTCAGCTATGCCGAGCAGCCCTCGCCGGATGGCCTGGCCCAGGCGTTCCTGATTGGTGAAGAGTTCATCGGTGACGATTCGGTGTGCCTGATCCTCGGCGACAACATCTTCCACGGCCAGCACTTCACCGAGAAGCTGCAGCGCGCCGCCGCCCAGCCAAGCGGCGCTACCGTATTCGGCTACTGGGTCAAGGATCCGGAGCGCTTCGGCGTGATCGACTTCGATGAGAGCGGCAAAGCGCTGTCCATCGAGGAAAAGCCGAAGAAGCCGAAGTCCAGCTACGCGGTGACCGGCCTGTACTTCTACGACAACGACGTCATCGAGATCGCCAAGTCGATCAAGCCCTCGCCACGCGGCGAGCTGGAGATAACCGACGTCAACATGGCCTACCTCGAACGTGGCGACCTCAACGTCGAGCGCTTCGGCCGTGGCTTCGCCTGGCTCGACACCGGTACCCACGACAGCCTGCTGGAAGCTTCGCAGTACGTGCAGACCATCGAGCATCGCCAGGGTCTGAAGGTCGCCTGTCTGGAAGAGATCGCCTACCAGAACAAGTGGATCGATCGCGAGCAGCTGCTGCGCCGCGCCGACGCTCTGGGCAAGACCGGCTACGGCCAGTACCTGTTCAAGCTGGCGGGTGAAGACGCATGAAGGTCGTCGAAACCAGCATTCCCGACGTACTGATCATCGAGCCCAAGGTCTTCGGCGACGAACGCGGTTTCTTCTACGAGAGCTTCAACGCGGCCGCCTTCGAAGCGGCCACGGGGCTCAAGCGCCAGTTCGTCCAGGACAACCACTCCAAGTCCCAGCGCGGCGTGCTGCGCGGTCTGCACTACCAGATCCAGCAGCCGCAGGGGAAACTGGTGCGCGTGGTGGCCGGCGAGGTGTTCGACGTCGCTGTCGATCTGCGCAAGAGCTCACCGAGCTTCGGCCGCTGGTTCGGCACTCACCTGAGTGCGCAGAACCAGCACCAGCTGTGGATCCCCGAAGGTTTCGCGCATGGCTTCGTGGTGCTCAGCGAAACTGCCGAGTTCCTTTACAAGACCACCGACTACTACGCGCCGGAGCACGAGCGCAGCCTGTTGTGGAACGATCCGGAGCTCGGCATCGAATGGCCGTTCGACGAAGCACCACAACTGTCCGCGAAGGACCAGGCTGGCAAGCGCCTCAGCGATGCGGAGCTGTTTCCATGAAAATCCTGATCACCGGCAGCAAGGGGCAACTCGCCCGTGAGCTGCAGTTGGAGCTGGCGGGCGCCGGCAAGCTGCTGGCGCTTGGGCACAACGCACTGGACCTGTCCGACTCGGATCAGGTGCGCGAACAGGTACGCCTGTTGCGGCCGGATCTGATCATCAATGCGGCGGCCTACACCGCCGTCGATCCGGCGGAAAGCCACCGTGAACTGGCCTTCGCGGTCAACGCACGCGGGCCACAGGTGCTCGCCGAAGAGGCTGCACGTCTTGGCGTGCCGCTGATCCACTATTCCACCGACTATGTGTTCGACGGTCGCAAGGCCGAACCCTACTGCGAAGCGGACGTACCGCAACCGCTTAGCGTCTACGGCGCGAGCAAGCTGGCCGGCGAACAAGCGATTCAGGCGGTCGGCGGCGAATACCTGATCCTGCGTACCAGCTGGGTATACTCGCAGCGCGGCAAGAACTTCCTGCTGACCATGCAGCGCCTGCTGCAGGAGCGCGATGCGCTGTCGGTGGTCAGCGACGAGATCGGCGCGCCGACCTGGGCGGCGACCATCGCCCGCACCACGGCAGAAATGGTACGCAAGCGAAGTGCGGGCGAAGCGGGCCCGAGCGGTCTGTATCACCTCACCGCCAGCGGCGAGACCTCCTGGTACGGCTTCGCCTGCAGCATTGCCGAACAGCTTCGCCAGCAGGGCCGTCTGCGCGCCGAGATCACGCCGATCCTGTCAAAGGACTACCCGACCGCCGCCCAGCGTCCGCTCAACTCCCGCCTGAACTGCGCACGCCTGCAGCAGGACTGGGGCATCCGCCTGCCGGACTGGGAGACGGCACTACACGAGTGCCTTGCCCAATCCCGGCACTTCGATGCGGCGAACGCGCCCCAGACCGCTGCAGCCGGCCGCTGAGGCAACAGCGGCTAGGCCTCACGGCTGCCTCTGCCACTCTGCTCTGATCCGGCCAGCTCGATAAGCGACGCTGAAAGCCGGCACGCTCTGCGTGCATAATGCGCCCGACATCCAGGCGCCCACGCATGACTGCACTGCATCCACCCCGCCGCCCTCGCTGGCGCACCCTCGCCCTGCTGGCCTTGCTGCTTGCGCCTCTGCTCTGGCCGCTGCAGGAGCTCGCCGAGCGCTACTACCGCAACGAGCTGACCGAGCAGAATCGCCAGACCCTCGACCTCTACGTCGCCAACCTGCTCGGCACGCTGAACCGCTACGAGGTGCTGCCGCGCATCCTCGGCGACCTGCCGGCTTTACGCGCCGTCCTGCAGCAGGCCGAAGCGCCGGCCGTGCGGGACAATGCCAATCGCCTGCTCAAACGCCTGCGCAACCAGACCGGAGCCGACGTGATCTATCTGATGAACACGGACGGCAATACCCTGGCGGCCTCCAACTGGGACGAGGAAGACAGCTTCGTCGACCGCAACTTCGCCTTCCGCCCCTATTTCCGCCAGGCCATGGAAGGTCGCCTGGGGCGTTTCTTCGGCCTTGGCACCACCTCCGGCAAGCGCGGTTACTACTTCGGCGCCGCCGTGCGCGACGAGCGCGGCATCCTCGGCGTGCTGGTGGTCAAGGTCGACCTCGACCATACCGAGACGCTCTGGGGCAACACCCCGGAGCAGCTGCTGGTGACCGACAACTTCGGCGTGGTGATTCTCACCTCGCGCCCGGAATGGCGTTTCCGCGCGACCCGCGGGCTGGGTGTCGACGAGCGCGAACAGATCGCCTTCGATCAGCCCTATCCAACCCTCTATCCGCAGGACCTGACGCTGGACATCGATGCCTGGCTGATCCAGAGCCGTGAGCTCAAGGAGACCGGCTGGACGGTGCGCATCCTCGCGCCGATCAACCTGATCGAGCGACCAGTGCGCACCGTGGTCGCCATCGGCGCCGCCACACTGCTCGCCCTGCTGCTCTGGATCGGCCTGCTGATGCAGCGCCGCCGGCACTTCATCGAACGCCTGGCGCTGGACACCCGGGCGCGCCAGCAGCTGGAACAGCGCGTGTTGGAACGCACGCGCGACCTGGAAGCGCTGAACAGCCGGCTCAAGGTCGAGGTACTGGAGCGCGAGCAGGCCCAGCAGGAACTGGTGCGTGCCCAGGACGAACTGCTGCAGGCCGGCAAGCTGTCGGCGCTGGGCACCATGTCGGCGAGCATCAGCCACGAACTCAACCAGCCGCTGGCGGCGATCCGCAGCTACGCCGACAACGCCGGGGTGCTGCTCGACCAGCAGCGCAACGCCGAAGCCCGCGACAATCTGCGGCTGATCAGTGAACTGACCGCGCGCATGGCGTCGATCATCGCCCACCTGCGCGCCTTCGCCCGTCGCGACCAGCACGCGCCGGAGCGGGTCGCGCTGCAGCCGGCGCTGGACGACGCCCTGGCCCTGCTCGCCAAGCGCCGCCAGGCCATGGACGTGGAGCTGATCCGCGACCTGCCGGAGGCCACCCTGTGGGTGCAGGCCGGCGAGACGCGGCTGCGGCAGATCCTCGCCAACCTGCTGGCCAACGCCCTCGATGCGCTGGCCGAGCGGCCGCAGCCGCGACGCATCTGGCTGCGCGCCGAACTGCAGGGTGACGGCGTGTTGCTCAGCCTGCGCGACAACGGCCCCGGCTTCAGCGAGGAAGCGCTGCAGCGTGCCCGCGAGCCGTTCTTCACCACCAAGACCAGCGCGCAGGGGCTGGGCCTCGGCCTGGCGATCTGCGATACCCTCACCCGCGCCCTGGGCGGCGAGCTGCGCATGAGCAACCATCCCGAGGGTGGCGCGCAGCTCGGCCTGTTTCTGCGTTGCGCCGAGCCCGGCGTCGCCTTCCCCACCGAGGACCATTTTCAATGAGCAGTGACCAGTCGATCAGCGCCCAGGCGCAGGTGCTGCTGATCGACGACGATCCGCACCTGCGTCAGGCATTGAGCCAGACCCTCGACCTGGCCGGTCTCAAGGTCGTCAGCCTGGGCGATGCCCGCGACCTGGCCGCGCGGCTGCCAGCGGACTGGCCAGGCGTGGTGGTCAGCGACATTCGCATGCCCGGCATCGATGGCCTCGAGCTGCTGCAACAGCTGCGCACGCGCGACAGCGAGATGCCGGTGATCCTCATCACCGGCCACGGTGATATTCAGCTGGCGGTGCAGGCGATGCGCGCAGGCGCCTACGACTTCCTGGAAAAGCCCTTCCCCAGCGAGGCGCTGCTGGACAGCGTGCGTCGCGCCCTGGCGCTGCGCCAGCTGGTGCTGGACAACCGCTCGCTGCGCCTGGCCCTGGCCGACCGCCAGCAGCTGTCGGCGCGCCTGCTCGGACAATCCCAGGCAATGCTGCGCCTGCGCGAACAGATCGGCGCGCTGGCCGGGACCCAGGCCGATGTACTGATTCTCGGCGAAACGGGCGCCGGCAAGGAGGTGGTCGCCCGGGCGCTGCACGACCTGTCCAGCCGGCGCAACGGCCCCTTCGTCGCGATCAACGCCGGGGCGCTCGCCGAATCGGTGGTGGAAAGCGAACTGTTCGGCCACGAGCCGGGCGCCTTCACCGGCGCGCAGAAGCGGCGCATCGGCAAGTTCGAATTCGCCAACGGCGGCACGCTGTTCCTCGACGAGATCGAGAGCATGAGCCTGGATGTGCAGGTCAAGCTGCTGCGCCTGCTGCAGGAGCGGGTGGTCGAACGGCTCGGCGGCAACCAGTCGATCACCCTGGATATCCGGGTCATCGCCGCGACCAAGGAGGACCTGCGGGTGGCCGCGGATCAGGGCCGGTTCCGTGCCGACCTGTATTACCGGCTCAACGTCGCGCCGCTGCGAATTCCGTCGCTGCGCGAGCGCAACGAGGACATCCTGCTGTTGTTCCAGCATTTCGCCGAAGCCGCCGCCCAGCGCCATGGCCTGCCGATCCGCGAGCTGCAGCCGGAACAACGCGCTGCACTGCTACGTCACGCCTGGCCGGGCAACGTGCGCGAGCTGCAGAACACCGCCGAGCGCTTCGCCCTGGGCCTTGGCCTGGGGCTCGACCAGACGACCGGCGAACCGGCTGCCGGGATAGCCGGAGGTGGCAATCTGAGCGAGCAGGTCGAGGCCTTCGAGCGCGCACTGATCGCCGACGAGCTGAATCGCCCGCATGGCTCGCTGCGCAGCGTCGCCGAAGCGCTGGGCCTGCCGCGCAAGACGCTGCACGACAAGCTGCGCAAGCACGGGCTGAGTTTTACCGATGCTGGCGGAAGCTCGCCCGATGAAAACGACTAGATGGCGGAAACCCGCCATCTTCGATGCTGACTAGGGTCGAACTCGCCGGCACAGACCACGGCACGTGCGTGGCCCGCGCCAGCACCGGCGGTCCCGCGCAAAGGTGCGACCTAGACGCGCTTGTTGGCAATTGGCCATTCAAACCTTCATCTATTGCTGGGTAAACTCGCTGCCCTCAGGCGGCTCTGCCAGCTCTTGGCACAGGCATTGCTCCTGAAACTCAATGAACCGGACGGAACGAGTCGCGATAGAGCATCGCACCCGGACTTCAACGCCTAGACTTGTCCAGCTGGTTACTGCCGGGATGCCGTGTGGCCTCCCACCCACAACAAGAGGAAACATCAATGTTCAAACTGACTGCCAAGGCGCTGGCATGCGCCCTGTCGCTGAGCATCGCTGGTCTGGCCCACGCGGCTGACCCGATCACCATCAAGTTCTCCCACGTGGTCGCCGAAAACACGCCGAAAGGCCAGGGCGCCCTGATGTTCAAGAAACTGGTGGAAGAGCGTCTGGCCGGCAAGGTCGAGGTACAGGTTTACCCGAACTCCTCGCTGTTCGGTGATGGCAAGGAAATGGAAGCCCTGCTGCTGGGTGACGTTCAGCTGATCGCTCCGTCTCTGGCCAAGTTCGAACACTACTCCAAGGGCGTTCAGGTCTATGACCTGCCATTCCTGTTCGACGACATCGCGGCAGTCGACCGCTTCCAGAAGAGCGAGGCTGGCCAGGGCCTGCTGCGTTCCATGGAAGACAAGAACATCACCGGCCTGGGCTACTGGCACAACGGCATGAAGCAGCTGTCGGCCAACAAGGAACTGCGTGAGCCGAAAGACGCGCGCGGCCTGAAGTTCCGCGTACAGGCTTCTGCAGTGCTGGACGAGCAGTTCAAGGCGCTGCGTGCCAACCCGCGCAAGATGAGCTTCGCCGAGGTTTACCAGGGCCTGCAGACCGGCGTGGTCAACGGTGCCGAGAACCCCTACTCGAACATCTACTCGCAGAAGATGCACGAAGTGCAGAAGCACATCACCGAGTCCGACCATGGCCTGCTGGACTACATGCTGATCACCAACACCAAGTTCTGGAACGGCCTGCCTGCCGATGTACGTGGCGAGCTGGAAAAGATCGTGGAAGAAGTCACTGTTGAAGTGAACAAGCAGGCCGACGCCCTGAACCAGAAGGCCAAGGCTGACATCCTCGCCGCCGGCACTACCGAAATCCTCGAGCTGACGCCGGAAGAGCGCGCCAAGTGGCGCGAAGCCATGAAGCCGGTGTGGCAGAAGTTCGAAGGCGAAATCGGTGCTGACCTGATCAAGGCCGCCGAAGCTGCCAACCAGGCTAAATAAGCCTTGCCGGGGGGCGGACACCCCGCCCCTTTGCTGCACTACCCAGCGATACCGACAGCTCAGTGAAAAAACACAGCAGCTGAAGAAGGCGAAGCCCGCACCAAGGGCTGACAGGCATGGCCGAGGCGATCCCGGGCCGCGCCGCTTCGACAGTCACAACAAGAGTTTTTCATTGCTCTGTCCCCCAGCCTGCCCTGGCTGGTTCACGGCGCACCTCCGTGCTGCCTTCGATACAACAAGCAGTCCATCGGGAGATGTCATCCATGAACGCCCTCTGGCGCGTCTGGGACCACTTCGAGGAAGGTTTCATCGCCTTTCTGTTGGCCGCCATGACACTGGTGACCTTCGTCTACGTGATCCTCAACAACCTCTACACACTTTTCTACGACCTGGGCGACCGGTTCGAGGGAAGCGCCGACTTCTGGTTCGCCATCGGTGACTTCATCATCGGCCTGGCCCAGTCCATGACCTGGAGCACCGCGCTGACCAAGGCGCTGTTCGCCTGGCTGATCTTCTCCGGCCTCGCCTATGGCGTGCGCACCGCCGGCCACATCGGCGTCGATGCTCTGGTGAAGCTGGCGCCGCGACACATCCAGCGCGTCATCGGCATCATCGCCTGCCTGCTCTGCCTGGGTTACGCCGGTCTGCTGACCGTGGCCAGCTTCGAGTGGATCCAGGCGCTGTTCGTTGCCAACATCGGCGCGGAAGACCTGGGCCATGTCGGCGTCAAGCAGTGGCACATCGGCATGATCGTGCCGTTCGGCTTCGCCATGGTGTTCATCCGTTTCGCCGAAATCTTCGTGCGTATCCTGCGCAACGAGCAGACCGGCCTCGGCCTCGCCGATGAAGCGGCCGATGCGCTCAAGCACGGCGAAGAGGAGCCCAAGTAATGACCATCCTGTTCCTGTTCGTCGCCCTCTTCGTGCTGATGTTCATCGGCGTGCCGGTGGCCGTATCCCTCGGTCTGGCCGGTTCGCTGACCATCATGATCTTCAGCCAGGACTCGGTGCGCTCGCTGGCGATCAAGCTGTTCGAGACCTCCGAGCACTACACCCTGCTGGCGATCCCGTTCTTCCTCCTGGCCGGCGCCTTCATGACCACCGGCGGCGTGGCGCGTCGCCTGATCGACTTCGCCAACGCCTGTGTCGGCCACATCCGTGGCGGCCTGGCGATCGGTGCGGTGCTGGCGTGCATGCTCTTCGCAGCGCTGTCCGGCTCGTCGCCAGCCACCGTGGCTGCGGTGGGCTCCATCGCCATCGCCGGCATGGTGCGCTCCGGTTATCCGCAGGCCTTCGGCGCTGGCATCGTCTGTAACGCTGGTACCCTGGGCATCCTGATCCCGCCGTCGGTGGTCATGGTGGTCTACGCCGCGGCTACCGAGACCTCGGTGGGCAAGCTGTTCATGGCCGGTGTCGTCCCGGGCATCATGCTCGGCGGCGCGCTGATGCTGGCGATCTACATCATCGCGGTGAAGAAGAACCTGCCGGCACTACCGCGCGCCAGCTTCCGCGAGTGGCTGTCCGCCGCGCGCAAGGCGGTCTGGGGCCTGCTGCTGATGGTGATCATCCTCGGCGGCATCTACTCGGGCATGTTCACGCCCACCGAAGCGGCAGCGGTCGCGGCGGTGTATTCGGCCTTCGTCGCGATCTTCGTCTACAAGGACCTCAAGCTGCGCGAATGCCCGAAGGTACTGCTGGAGTCGGGCAAACTGAGCATCATGCTGATGTTCATCATCGCCAACGCCATGCTCTTCGCCCACGTGCTGACCACCGAGCAGATTCCGCAGGCGATCACTGCCTGGGTCATCGAGGCCGGTCTGCAGCCGTGGATGTTCCTGCTGGTGGTGAACATCGTGCTGCTGGTGGCCGGCGCCTTCATGGAGCCGTCGGCGATCATCCTGATCCTGGCGCCGATCCTGTTCCCGATTGCCATACAGCTGGGCATCGACCCGATCCACCTTGGCATCATCATGGTGGTGAACATGGAGATAGGATTGATAACGCCACCGGTGGGGTTGAACCTGTTCGTCGCCTCAGCGGTGACGGGCATGCCGGTGACCCAGGTGATCCGCGCAGTTCTGCCATGGCTGGCGCTGATGCTGAGCTTCCTGGTGATCATCACCTACGTGCCGTCGATTTCCCTGGCGCTGCCGAACATGCTGGGCATGTAGCCCGAGACACTTACTTCCCTTTAGCCCGGCCTGTGCCGGGCTTTTTTTCGTCTGCGCAAATGTCGATGTGGGCTCGTCAGAGCACCAGCACATCGGCCGGCCGCCGACGGAACCAGCCGGTCAGCGACAGACGGTCGGCCTGGGTGACCAGCACTTCATGGGGGAAATCGCCGGAGAGAAAGACCACCAGATTGCCGGCGAGCGGTGGCACGTCCAGATGCGATCCATCAGGCATGTGCATGCGCAATTCACCGGCATGGCCGGGCTGCCAGTCCGGGTTCAGATAGAGCACGGCGGTGACCGAACGGCTGTCGTCATCGCGAAAGCGGTCCAGGTGCGTCTGATAGAAGGCGCCCGGCGGGTAGAAGGCGAAATGGCATTCGAACTCTTCCAGCCCGAGGAACAACTCGCGGTTAAGCTGCTGGCGCAAGCCGTCCATGAGTTCGAGGTAGTCGTCGCAGACTGCAGACTGGCCCGGTTCGAGCCACTGAATATGGTCGCTGCGAATGCCTTCGCGCACCGCCTGCGCCTCGCCGCGGCCGACCCCTGCCGGTGCCAGCGCACCCTCGGCTTCCCGCCTGCGGCACTCGTCGGCCAGCTTGTGGGTCACATCACTGGGAAGGAAAGAACTCTGCACCGACCAGCCGCGCTCGGCCAGGTCGTCGATGATCGAAGAGAACGGCAAGGAAGTGACTCCGAAGGGATACCGCAGGAGTCTAGGGTCTGTTGAGACTCCGCTACAAGCTGCGTCGCTGCGCCAAATGGCAGCAGTAACCGTGCGCCTCGACAAGCACGCGTCGACGCACGGAAAATGAACCGCCCGCCAGACAGGAGCTTCCATGCGCGCCCTCTTGACCTGTGTACTGCTGACCTTGAGCTTCAGCAGCTTCGCCGACACCTATCAGGAACTCTACGAAACCGCCGGCTGGACCGAACAGCGCGCCAATTTCGGCGATGCCCTGACCGCGGCCCAGCAACGCTACAAGGACACCCTGCCACCGGCGGTATTCCAGGCACTGGTGACCAACAGCAACCGCCGCTTCGCCGCCCATGCCATCGACCAGCGCGCACAGCAGGCATTGCGCGGCAACCTGGCCGAGCCGCAGCCGGCGCTGGAATTCTTCCAGTCGACCCTGGGACGCAAGATCGTCTCGGCCGAAGTGCTCGCCGCACGGCGCGAACAGCTGGCCAAGCACGCCGCCGGCCTGCCGCGGGTGCAAGCCGGCAGCAACCGACAACTGCTGATCCGCCACCTGGCCCAGGCGCTGCCAGCCAGCGAAGCGGGCGCGGAAGTCAGCCTGGCACTGGCCGGCGTCGCCGCCGACAGTCTCAGCCAGATGATTCCCGGCCTGCTCGGTGGCAATCAGGCGCAGAGCCTGCTGAGCAGCCAGCGCCAACGCATGATCGAGCAGATAGAGGCCGATCTCGACAACACGCTGCTGTACGTCTATCGCGACCTGTCCGATGCCGAACTGGAGGAATATGTGACATTCGCCCAGTCGGACGAAGGCAAGGCCTATTACCAGGCCGCGCTGCAGGCGCTACGCGCCGGCCTGGCGGTGGGCATGAGCGGCGCCGAGCTGGAGCCGCAGCAGGGCATCTGATCCCGCTATCTGAGGCGCTTGCGCAGGAAGTCGAAGTACGCCTGGCGCAATTCCTCGCGCTCGTTCACCAGATGGTGGCGCGCCTCGGGCAGTCGCAGCACCTCAGCACTTGGGAACTTGCGCTGCAGAATCGGCAGGTTGTACTGCCAATCCACGGTCATGTCCGCCTCGCCCTGAATGATCAACGGCGCGTGCGTGCTGTCAGCCGCACCCTCGATACGGGGAATCCAGCGTGACAGGGCCCCGACCCAGGCCGTGGGCAGGATGTCCGGCTGCAGCGGGTCCTGGCTCTGGACGAACTCGAGGAAAGCGGGATCACTGGAGTTCTCGCTGAACGTCCGCGGGATCTGCTGCACGAAACGCCGCAACAGTTCGTAGCTGACACGCGAGCGCAACCAGGCGCGCGGTCGAACCAGCGGAGCGAGCAGAATGGTGCGGCCCAGGTCCGGGTTGTCGGCCTGGTGCAGCAGGTGATCCAGTGCGATGGCACCGCCGGTACTCTGGCCAAGTAGGTGCCAGGGACGCGGCAGATTGAGCTGGCGTGCCTGTTCGAACAGACCGCTCAGCACCGCCTGGTATTCGGCAAACTCGTTGATGCTCGCCCGGGGACCGCTGGACAGCCCATGGCCCGGCAGGTCGCAGGCGAGCACGGCGAACCCCATCTCCAGTCCCCAGTCGACCACATGGCGATACAGGCCCATGTGGTCGTAGTAGCCGTGCAGGATCAGCAGGCTGGCGTGGGGCTGCTCGGGCCACCAGGCCTGGGCGACGACATCGTAGTCATGCACACGAAAACGCCCGAGTCGCCGCTGCACATTGCCCCGATGCGGCATGTCCAGGCCGTAATAGGCCTGGTAGTGCAACGTTTCGGCGGATGCGTCAGCTGCTTCGCGCAGGGCGGGCAAGCTGTTACGCAGGCGATCGGGCTGGATACGCGCGGGCATGGACTTTCTTCGGTTGGCAAGGACTCGGGATATTCAGCTCTGCGCCGCGCCATGGCAAGCTTGCGCACCCACATCGGAGCCAGCCATGAGTGCTCGTCGCAAATACCTGATCGCTGCACTGATCGCCCTGCTCTGGGGCGGCGCCATGCTGGCTGCGTTCTGGTGGTTCGAGGCGCGCTATCTGCGCACCTTCGATGGCGAACGTGCCGAGCTGTTCTCCGGCGACGCACTGCGCCTGCCCGCCGAACTACAGGGCCCGGGACCAGTGCGCTTCGTGCATTTCTGGGACCCGGGATGCCCGTGCAACGTCGGCAATCAGCAGCACCTGGAAGAACTGCTCAAGCGCTTTGCTGGACAACCCGTGGACTTCTACGAAGTACGCAAGCCGGGCAGCAAGGGCCGCTTGCCGCAGCCGCGGGCAGCGCTGAAACCGCTGAGCGCCCCGCCCGGCTCCGAGCAACTACCGGCCAGCCCCACTGTCGGCATCTGGGATCAAAGCGGGGAGCTGGTCTATATCGGCCCCTACAGCGAAGGTGCGGTGTGCAGTTCGGACAACAGCTTCGTCGAGCCTATCCTTGATGCCGTGCTGGCCGGGCGCAAGGTGCGCGCTACCCATTCGCTGGCGGTGGCCTGTTTCTGCGACTGGCAGCAGTAGCGCGCTTGCGACAGGAAACTTGATCGCGATCAAATGATAATTATTATCACCTAAACGAGAATTACTCCCATCCAAGTCGGCATCACCGCCGACGAATTATCCGGGAGCCGTTCGATGATACTCCGCCTTCACCCACTCGCCCTGGCCTGCCTGGCCGTCAGCAGCGCGTCCGCCTTCGCCGCTCCGCTGGAGCTGCAGGAAACCGTCGTCACCGCCAAGGGCTACGAGGCCGCAACGCGGGACATTCCGCAAGCCATCGAGGTGCTGCAGGCTCAGCCAACCGAAACGGCAGCGCCGGCCGGCAGCCTGTTCCGCGGCAAGCCCGGGCTCGCCGTGCATAGCGACGGCGCCTGGGGGCAGAACCCGGTGTTGCGCGGCATGAAGAAGGAAAGCGTGGTGCTGATGGTCGACGGCGTGCGGGTCAATTCCGGCCAGCCACAGGGCTCGCTGGCCTCCATGCTCGATCTCGGCCTGCTGGAACGCGCCGAAGTGGTCAAGGGTCCGGGCTCGGTGCTGTACGGCAGCGGCGCCATGGGCGGGGTGGTCAACCTGATCACGCCAAAGGCACGCTTCACCGAGCAGGACGAACGCGGCGGTCGCTTCTCCACCAGCGCCAGCAGCGTCGACAAGGGCTTTACCGGCGCTACGCTGCTGCGCGACTCCAGCTCCGATCATGCCTTGGTGCTGGGCGTTGCCGGGCGCAAGGTCAACGATTACAAGAGCCCCAACGGTACCGAAGAGAACACCGGCTACAGCTCCGATACCCTGCTGCTCAAGTACAAGCAACGGCTGGCCGAGGATGTCAGCGTAAACCTGAACATCCAGCGCCACACCGACCGCGACGTCTGGTACCCGGGCTCGGCGCGTACCGGCGGGCAGCCGGGCGGCGCCGGCATCCCGGTACCACTCGGCACCGCGACCATCCATTCGCCGGAACAGCAGCGCGAGCTGTTCCAGATCGGCCTGGAAAACGGCCTCGGTGAAGGCACCCTGACCACCGAGCTCTATCGTCAGGAGGTGTACCGGGAGATCCGCGCCTACTCCGAGCGGCTCGACCGCGACTATGTACGCAACAACGTCAGCTTCATCACCCACGGACTGCGCTCGAGCTGGGTGGTGCCAATCGCCGATCACCTGCTGACGGTGGGCGTCGACGGCTGGAAGATGACCGGCGATCCGGAGCGCTACGTGGATGGCCCGCCGACCTTCAACAACAACCAGCGCAACGACCCCTTCAAGGATGCCGAGATCGAGTCCTACGGACTGTTCGTGCAGGACGAATTCGACCTCGGCCAGACGCGCCTCACCGCCGGCGCCCGCTACGACCGCATCAGCGCCGACGCCCGCGCCAAGGGCAACGGTCCTTCATTTACAACCAGCGGCCTGGACAGCACCGACCACAACCTGTCGTGGTCGCTGGGCGCGCTGCATCCGCTGACTGACACCCTGAACCTCTACGCCAACGTCGGCCAGGCCTACCGCGCCGCCGACATGCGCGAGCGCTACGACGATGCGCCGCGCGGCGACGGCTACTTCCACGTCGGCAACCCGCTGCTGGACCCGGAGCGCTCCACCAGTTTCGAGCTCGGCCTCAAGGGTAACGATGGCGATTTCACCTATCAGCTGGCGGCCTTCCACACCCGCATCGACGATTACATTGCCGGCCGCGTGACCGGCACAAACGCCACGAACGGGCTGCCGATCAAGCGCACCGAGAACCTCGACAAAGTGGTGATCTACGGCCTCGAAGGCAGCGCCAGCAAGGGTGTCGGCGCCTTCGTGGTGGACGGCAGCTTCACATGGCTGCGCGGCGAGAACAAACAGGACGACGAACCACTGCACCAGATGCCGGCCCACGAGTTGACCCTGGGCATCGGCCAGCCAGCCGAGCGCGGCCTCTACTGGCATGCGCAGCTGCGTGCCGTCGCGGAGCAGGATCGTGTAGCGACCGAGTTCACCCGCGGTGGCGAGGACCGTACCGCAGGCTTCGTTACCGCCGATGCCAGCCTTGGCTGGGGCTTCGGCAGGATCGGTGTACTGCAGACCGCCAACCTCGATGCGCGCCTGAGCAACCTGTTCGACAAGGCCTACCACGAGCATCTGGCTGACGGCATCAGCGGCAACGAGCTGGAAGCACCCGGGCGCGGCATCACCGTCGCGCTGAGCGGGAGCTTCTGATGCTGCGCCATCTGCTGATGGTCATTCTGCTGGCGGCTGGAGCACCAGCGCTGGCGGACAAGCTGCCGCTCCTGGTCCTGGCCGGCCCTTCCTCGTCGGTATCGAACCCGCTGATCCACATGGTCGAATCCGGCGCACTGGACGACCTGGCGGACAAGGTGGAATTCGTCAGCTGGCGCGATCCCGACCAGCTGCGCCTGCTGGCGCTTAACCAGCAGGCGGACGTGCTGGCCATGCCGGTCAACGTCGCCGCCAACCTGTACAACCGCGGCGCCAAGCTGCGCATGCTCAACGTTTCGACCTGGGGCTTGCTCTGGCTGGTATCCCGCGAGCAGGGCCTGAGCACCCTCGACGACCTGCGCGGCAAGGAAATCGCCATGCCGTTCCGCGGCGACATGCCGGACATCCTATTCGGCCTGCTGGCCGAGCGTACCGGCATCGATGTGCGCAAGGACCTGCGTTTGCGCTACGTCGCCACCCCGATCGACGCCATGCAGCTGCTGCTGATGCGTCGTACCGACCATGCCCTGCTGGCCGAGCCGGCCATCTCCATGGCCCTGCGCAAGGCCAGCGAAGGGCCGCTGGGGCTGGTTGCGCCGGATCTGTATCGCAGTGTCGACCTGCAACAGGAGTGGGGCCGCCTGCTGCAACGCGAAGCACGCATCCCGCAGGCGGGCATCGCGCTGATGGCCAGCGTGAAGGACCAGCCGCAGATCGCCGCACGGATCGCCCAGGCCTACGCCGACTCGCTGCAATGGTGCAGCGCCAACGCCGAGCGCTGCGGGCAGCTGGTCGCCACGCATCTGCCGATGCTCAGCGCCGAAGCGGTGACCGATTCGTTGGCCGTGGCGCAGATGGAGGCCGTGCCCGCCGCTGAGGCGCGGGCGGAAGTGGAGTATCTGTTCGAGCTGCTGTTGCAAAAGAATCCGGCGCTGATCGGCGGCAAGCTGCCGGCCGATGACTTCTACTCGCCAGTCAGCGATCAGCGATGAGCCTCCTGCGCAGCTGGCTAACCAGCCTGCCCGGCTATCTGTGGAGCGGCTGGGGCGCGCTGGCCAGCCTGTTTCTGTTGCTGGCCGCCTGGGAGGCAGCGGCCAGTCACTATGGCGCGCTGGTGCTGCCGGCGCCGCTGGAGACCTTTGCCCGCCTGCTCCAGCTGATCGATGAAGGTGCCGCCTGGCCGGAGCTGCTGGCCACCAGTCGCCGGGCGCTGCTCGGCTTTGCCCTGTCCGTGGCAGTCGGCAGCGTGCTCGGGCTTGCCGCCGGTGTCTCCATGACTGCCTCGATGATGGCGCGGCCGCTGGTCACCGTGCTCATGGGCATGCCGCCAATCGCGTGGCTGGTACTGGCGATGCTCTGGTTCGGCGCCAGCGACGGCACCCCGGTGTTCACCGTGTTCATCGCCAGCTTTCCGCTGGTGTTCATCGGCGCACTGCAAGGCACCCGCACGCTGGATAACCAGCTCAAGGACATGGCCCTGGCATTCCGTCTGCCGCGGCGGATGCTGTTGCTCGATGTCTATTTGCCGCACGTCGTCTCCTACCTGTTTCCCGCCTGGATCACCGCGCTCGCCATGGCGTGGAAGATCGTGGTGATGGCCGAATTGCTCGCCACCCAGGACGGCGTCGGCGCCGCGCTGGCGGTATCACGCTCGCACCTGGATACCAGCGCGACCATGGCCTGGATCACCGCGGTGGTCGGTCTGCTGCTGGCGGTGGAGTACCTGCTGCTGGAACCGATCAAGCGCGAAGTCGAGCGCTGGCGCGAGGTGTCTTCATGACGCAATTGCACATCCACGGCCTGGCCCACGCCTTCGGTCGCGACGAGATATTCAGCGGCATCAACTTCAACCTGGCGGCAGGCGAAGTGGTCGCCCTGGTCGGCCCCTCCGGCTGCGGCAAGACCACCCTGCTGCATCTTTGCGCGGGGCTTCTGGACGCCCAAGAAGGTCGCATCGACAACGGTTTCGGCAATCCCGCCAGCATGTTCCAGCAACCGCGGCTGCTGCCGTGGAAAACCACGCTCGACAACATCGCCCTGGGGCTCAAGGCGGCCGGCATGCCGCGCCAGCAACGCGTGCAACAGGCGGCGGCCCTGGCGCTGCGTCTGGGCCTGGCCGCAGGCGATCTCGGCAAGTTTCCGCACCAGCTTTCCGGCGGAATGCAGAGCCGCGTGTCCCTGGCGCGGGCGCTGGTGCTGCAGCCGGATTTGCTGCTGCTTGACGAACCCTTCGCCGCACTGGATATCGGCCTCAAGGAAGACCTTTATGCCCTGCTGCTGGCCGAGCAGGCTGCACGCGGCATGGGCGTGCTGATGATCACCCACGACCTGATGGAAGCCGTGCGCCTGGCCGACCGCATCCTGGTCATGGCGGCGGCGCCGGGGCGCATCGTCAGCCACCTGGAGCTGGATCTGCCAGCCGTGCAGCGCAGCGATGCCTGGATCTATCAGCACACCGCCGAGCTGCTGCAGTTGCCGGCCGTACGGGAAAGTTTCGGCCTGGCCAGCCGCGCGCCGCAGACCTTGCCTGGCGCCACCAAAGTCGCCATTCGCGAGGCGGCCCCCTTATCCTCCGCCAGCAGAGCGCGCTCACGATGCTGAAAACCTTATCGCCGCGACTCGCCAACTGGCCGCTGCTGCTGTGCAGCTTCCGTCCACTGTTTCTCGCCACCGTGCTGCTGGCCGTGGCCGGCATCGCACTCTGGCTGGGCTTTCTCGGGTTCGGCTTGCTGCTGCCAGGCGTGCCGGGTGGACCAATGGTCTGGCATGCCCACGAAATGCTGCTCGGCTTCGGCCTGGCGGCGGTCGCCGGCTTCGTTCTCACCGCGGTGCCGGAATTCACTGCTACCGCAGCGTTCGGTCGGCAGGTAGGTTTCGGTTTTCTAGTGCTGTGGCTAGCGGCTCGGCTGAGCTTCTGGCTTTCCGGCGTCATCGGGCCGTGGCCGGCGGCGCTGTGCAACAGTGCCTTCGCCATTGCGCTGCTTGTGTTGCTCGCACCGCGCCTGCTCGGCGACCCGCTGCGCCGGCAGTACGGCTTGTTCGGCGGGCTCGCCGCGCTGGCGCTGGTGACCGTGGGCTTTCATGTCGATGCCGTCGGCGGCCGATACCCGATGCGTTGGCTGTACGCTGGCATCGGCGTGATGATGGTACTGATCGTGGTGGCCATGAGCCGAATCTCCATGCGCATTCTCAACGACGCCATCCAGGCACGCCGGGATGCCGGGCACGACGTGGACGACGACTACCGCGCGCGTCCGCCACGACGCAACCTGGCGATCTTCTGCATCAGCCTGTTCACTCTCGCCGAATGGCTGGCACTGCCGGCCCCGCTGAACGGCTGGCTGGCCCTGGCCACAGCCGCCGCCATGTTCAATCTGCTCAACGACTGGCACATCGGCCGAGCGCTGCTGGAGCGCTGGTCGCTGATGCTCTACAGCGTCTACTGGCTGATGGCGCTGGGCTATGGTGCACTGGGTGTCTCGCTGCTAGCCGACGGCTTTGCCAGCAGCGCCGGCCGCCATCTGCTGACACTCGGGGCCATGGGCGTATCGATTCTCGCGGTGCTGTGCATCGCCGGGCGTACCCACAGTGGCTATGCACTGGATCAGCGGCGCTGGGTGCCGATCGCGACCTGCCTGCTGGTGCTCGCCGCGCTGCTGCGTGCCAGTGCGAGGCTGCCGGGCGCTCCCGTGCCGCTGCTGAACATGCTCGCCGGGCTCGGTTGGCTGACAGTCTTTGGCTTGGCGCTGTGCTACCTGGCACCGATCTGGCTGCGCCCGCGCCCGGACGGTGGTACGGGATGTGAAGAACCGATGGATGAACACAGCACGGGTTCGGGCTGCCGGACCTGAGCGGTGATCGGCAACTGGACGCGATATTCGTTGCAGGCGAACAGACAACCGAGCCGTGAATGCGGACTCGGCGACGGAGAAGGCGCGGCGGTGGATAAGCTTCGCGTTATTCACCCTACCGCTCTGCGGCAGGGGACAAACCATCTGAAACGAAAAGGGCGCATCAATGCGCCCTTTTCGTTTTTGCTGTTCAAACCATCATCAGGTATGCGCCGAGGGCGGCACCAGCACCTTGCGGCTGTCGATCACCTGACGCCAGGTGGGATTGCCAGCGGTCTCATCCATCGCCTGCTGCATCGCGCGAATACGGCGCTTCTCGGCACGGCGGCTGAGGTACCAGGCGAGAAAGGTAGCCAGCGACACGCTGAGCAGGATCAGACTCGCCACCGCGTTGATCTCCGGCTTCACGCCCAGGCGCACGGCGGAAAAGATCTCCATCGGCAAGGTGGTCGAGCCCGGCCCGGAGACGAAGCTGGCCAGTACCAGATCGTCCAGCGAGAGGGCAAAGGAGAGCATGCCGCCGGCCGCCAGCGAGGGCGCGATCATCGGCATGGTGATCAGGAAGAACACCTTCCACGGCCGCGCTCCGAGGTCCATCGCCGCTTCCTCGATGGACAGGTCCAGCTCGCGCAGGCGCGCCATCACCACTACCGCGACGTAGGCCGAGCAGAACGTGGTGTGGGCGATCCAGATGGTCACCAGCCCGCGTTGCGCCGGCCAGCCGATCAGTTGCGCCATGGCGACGAACAGCAGCAGCAGGGACAGACCGGTGATCACTTCCGGCATCACCAGCGGCGCGGTGACCAGGCCACCGAACAGCGTACGGCCGCGGAACACCGGGATACGGGTGAGGACGAAAGCCGCCATCGTGCCCAGAGCCACCGCGGCAATCGCGGTATAGGCCGCGACTTCCAGCGAGCGCATTACCGCGCCCATCAACTGGGAGTTGTCGAGCAGGCCGGCGTACCATTTCAGCGACCAGCCACCCCACACCGTCACCAGCCGCGAGGCATTGAACGAGTAGACGACCAGGATGACCATCGGCAGGTAGATGAACAGCAGCCCGAGCACCAGGATCAGGTTGGAAAAGCTCCAGCGTTTCATAGCTTGCCCTCCAGTTCCTTGGCCATGCTTGTGAATGAAGAGCCGGTTGAACAGGACAGACAGCGAGTTGGGTAGGTCATAGCTTGCCCTCCAGCTCTTTCGCCTGGTTCCGGTTGAACAGGATGATCGGCACCAGCAGGATCGCCAGCATCACCACCGCCAGCGCCGAGGCCACCGGCCAGTCACGGTTGTTGAAGAATTCCTGCCAGAGCACCTTGCCGATCATCAGCGTCTCCGGACCGCCGAGCAGCTCGGGGATGACGAATTCACCCACCACCGGAATGAACACCAGCATGCAGCCGGCGATGATGCCGTTCTTCGACAGCGGCACGGTGATCTTCCAGAAGCTGGTGAGGTTGCGCGCGCCGAGATCGGAAGCCGCCTCGAGCAGGCTCGGGTCATGCTTCACCAGGTTGGCGTAGAGCGGCAGGATCATGAACGGAAGGTATGAGTAGACCACGCCGATATACACCGCCGTATCGGTGTTCAGAATCTGCAGCGGCGCGTCGATCAGGCCGAGACCCTGCAACAGTCCGTTGAGGATGCCGTTGCTGCTGAGGATGCCCATCCAGGCGTAGACGCGAATCAAGATGGCGGTCCAGGTCGGCATCATGATCAGCAGCAGCAGAACCGTCTGCAGATCCTTGCGCGCACGGGCAATGGCGTAGGCCATCGGATAGCCGATCAGCAGGCAGAGCAGCGTGCTGAATAAGGCAATCTTCAGCGAGCCCAGATAGGCCGCCAGATACAGTTCGTCTTCGCTGAGGAAGATGTAGTTGCCCAGGTTGATCAGCACCTGCAGCTGCTGGTCGGCGTAGGCGAAGATGTCGGTGTACGGCGGAATGGCCACATCCGCTTCGGCAAAGCTGATCTTCAGGACGATGGCGAAGGGCAGCAGAAAGAACAGCATCAGCCACAGGAAGGGCACGCTGATGACCAGTCGGCGCCCGGTATTCAGGGGCGAGCGCTTCATGCCTGCAACACCACGCCGCTGTCATCCCACCAGTACACGTACACCTCTTCCTCCCAGGTCGGCAGCTTCACGTGACGTTCGGCGTTGGCCATGAAGGCCTGCAGCACACCGCCGGACGGCAGCTTGATGTAGTACACCGAGTGGCCGCCAAGATAGGCGATGTCGTGCACGACGCCTTTGGCCCAGTTGTAGCCGGGGCGCTCCAGTTCCGGCAGTTCGGTGCCGATCAGCAGCTTTTCCGGGCGGATCGCGTAGGTGATCTGTTTGTCCTGCGCGCGGGTACTGATGCCGTGGCCGACGTAGATCGGGTTCTCAAGGCCTGGGCTGGCGATGACGGCGTGGTCGCCCATGTCCTCGATCAGCTCGCCGTCGAACAGGTTGACGTTGCCGATGAACTCGCAAACCAGGCGGCTCGCCGGGGTCTCGTAGATGTCCATCGGGCTGCCGACCTGGGCGATCCAGCCCAGATGCATGATGGCGATGCGTTCGGCCATGGTCATGGCCTCTTCCTGGTCGTGGGTCACCATCACGCAGGTCACGCCGACGCGCTCGATGATCTGCACCAACTCAAGCTGCATCTGCGAGCGCAGTTTCTTGTCCAGCGCGCCCATGGGCTCATCGAGCAGCAGCAGCTTCGGCCGCTTGGCCAGCGAACGCGCCAGGGCGACGCGCTGGCGCTGCCCGCCCGACAGCTGATGCGGCTTGCGTTTGGCGTACTGGGTCATCTGCACCAGGCCGAGCATCTCCTTCACCCGCGCCTCGACTTCCTGTTTCGGCAGGCCATCCTGCTTCAGGCCGAAGGCGATGTTCTGCTCCACCGTCATGTGCGGGAACAGGGCGTAGGACTGGAACATCATGTTGATCGGCCGCTCGTAGGGCGGCATGTCGGTGATGTCCTGGCCATCGAGGAAGATGCGCCCCTCGGTGGGCCGCTCGAAGCCGGCGAGCATGCGCAGCAAGGTCGACTTGCCCGAACCCGAGCCACCGAGCAGGGCGAAGATTTCGCCCTGATGGATGCTCAGCGAGACATCATCGACCGCCACCGTTTCGTCGAACTTCTTGGTGACGCGGTCGATCTTCAGCAGCACCTGCTTGTTCTTGCTTTCGCCACTGAGGGCTTTCTTGTAGGCGCTGGAGGCAACGGCCATGCGCGAACTCCCGAAATGAAAAAGGTTGGCCGGCCTGGGCCGGGGATCTAATGGTCGTTGCAGAGAGCGCGTCGCCTGACATGCTCCCGATCGGCCGGTTCCGATTCGTCACCGGCAATGCCGCAGACGAAACGGGAACAGACCATGGAATTCACTTGCCGGATTTCACCTTGGTCCAGGAGCGGGTCGAAAGACGTTGAATCTTCGGCGGCAGCTCAGCGGAGACATACAGCCGGTCGAGCACTTCCTGCGGCGGATACACCGACGCATCGCCACGCACCTCCTGGTCCATCAGCTCGCCCGCCTTGAGATTGGGGTTGGCGTAACCGACGTAGTCGCTCACCGCGGCAATCACCTCGGGGCGCAGCAGGTAGTTGATGAAGGCATGGGCTTCTTCGACATTGCTGGCATCCGCGGGGATGGCGAGCATGTCGAACCAGAGGTTCGCGCCCTCCTTGGGAATGGCATAGGCGATCTCGACACCCTTGCCGGCTTCCTCGGCGCGGGCGGCGGCCTGGAACACATCACCGGAGAACCCGGCGGCGACGCAGATATTGCCATTGGCCAGATCGGAAATGTACTTGGACGAGTGGAAATAACGTACATGCGGCCGCACGGCCAGGAGCTTCTCCTCGGCCTTCTGATAGTCCGCCGCGTTCTCGCTGTTGGGGTCGAGCCCCAGGTAATTGAGCATGGCCGGGATCATCTCATCGGCCGAATCGAGGAAGGCGATGCCGCAACTGGCCAGCTTCTCGGCGTTCTCCGGTTCGAAGATCACCGCCCACGAGTCGATCGTGTCGACACCCAGTGCGGCCTTGACCTTCTCGACGTTGTAGCCGATGCCGTTGGTGCCCCACAGATAGGGCGCCGCATGGGCATTGTCGGGATCGTTCTTCTGCAGCTGCTTGAGCAGTGCCGGATCGATGTTTTCCCAGTTCGGCAGCTTGCTCTTGTCCAGCGGCTGGAAGGCACCGGCGCGAATCTGCTTGCCGAGAAAATGGTTGGAAGGCACCACCACGTCGTAGCCGCTACGGCCGGCCAGCAGCTTGCCTTCAAGGGTTTCGTTGGAATCGAAGACATCGTAGACGGGCTTGATGCCAGTCTCCTTCTCGAACTCCTCCAGCGTCGTTTCGCCGATGTAATCCGACCAGTTGTAGATATGCACGGAGGCGGCCTGGGCGGTGGCCGCACCGGCTACGGCGGCGGCGACGATCAACGACTTGAGTGTCGAGCGCATGGGATGAGTCCTCTTGTTACAGGCCGCGCGTGATCCCGGCGGGAAAGGCGGGCTGTTTATTGGAAAAACCTCTGAAAATCAACAGATTTGATGCAAATGTCGGTGCATCACAAAAGACAGGGAACGTGGCTACGCGACGAGCTGCGCTCAACCGGGCTCCGGTGCCGGTACGCATGCTCCATGCGGCCCGGCAACGGATCGGTCGTATTAGCGGCCCGACTTGATCTTGGTCCAGCTGCGGGTCATGGCGCGCTGGGTTTTCGGATCGAGGTCGGGGAAGGTGTACAGCTTCTTCAGCACGTCCTGGCTCGGGTAGATGCCCGGGTCGGTGCGAATCGCTTCGTCCACCAGCGGGGTGGCCGCGGCGTTACCGTTGGGGAACTGCACGTAGTCGGTGATCGACGCCATGACTTCAGGCTTCATCAGGTAGTTGATGAAGGCATGGGCGCTGTCGACGTTCTTCGCGTCAGCCGGTACGGCCAGCATGTCGAAGAAGCTGCCGGCACCTTCCTTGGGAATCTTGTAGCCGACGTTGACGCCGTTGCCGGCTTCCTCGGCGCGCGCCTTGGCCTGATAGATGTCACCCGAATAGCCGATCGCCACGCAGGACTCGCCATTGGCCAGGTCGGAGATGTACTTGGAAGAGTGGAAGTAGGCCACATGCGGACGGATCTGCATGAACAGCTCTTCGGCCTTCTTCAGCTCGTCGGCCTTGCCGCTGTCCGGGGCGTAGCCCAGATAATGCAGGGCGGCGGGCAGGATTTCGGTCGGCGAATCGAGGAAGGAAACGCCGCAGGACTTCAGCTTCTCGATGTTTTCCGGCTTGAACACCAGGTCCCAGGAATCCACCGGCGCGTTGTCACCCAACACGGCCTTGACCTTGTCGACGTTGTAGCCGATGCCAATGGTGCCCCACATGTAGGGAATCGAATACTGGTTGCCCGGATCACTCGGATCCAGCGCCTTGAGCAGGTCCTTGTCGAGATTTTCCCAGTTCGGCAGCTTGGACTTGTCCAGCTTCTGGAACACGCCGGCCTTGATCTGCTTGGCCAGGAAGGGGTTGGATGGCACCACCACGTCATACCCGGAGCTGCCAGCCAGCAGCTTGGCTTCCAGCACTTCGTTGCTGTCGAAGACGTCGTAGACGACCTTGATGCCGGTTTCCTTGGTGAAGTTCTCTAGGGTGTCTTCGGCGATGTAGTCGGACCAGTTGTAGACGTGCAGAACCTTTTCCTGGGCCTGCGCAGCCCCGGCAACGGTGCCGGCCAGCGTCATGGCAAGTAGTGTCTTGGCGAAGGGATTCATCCGTGCAGCTCCTGTTGTCATCATTAATGTCGGGGCAGTGGAACAGGCCATGAACACGCGGCGGCCTGGCGGTGTGGCGGCATCGACACACCCTCGGCCGATCTGGCCTCCAGCACGCGCGCAGTCTGGCAAGGTCAGGACCCACTTTTCAACAAGCCGAACGCACAGCGGTGCAAACGACAACCTTAGCTCAGCTGGCGCGGGCTGCCGCCCGGCTCAACCCAGCGCATCCTTGGCCGTGGCATCGAGGCACAACCGCACCTTGCCGACCAGCTCGTCGATCTGCTCTTCGCTGATCACCAGCGGCGGCGAGATGATCATGGTGTCGCCAACCGCACGCATCACCAGGCCGTTGCGGAAGCAGTGCTCGCGACAGAGCATGCCCACGCCGGGATCGGCAAAGCGTTCGCGGGTCTTCTTGTTCTTCACTAACTCGAGCGCGCCGAGCAGGCCGACGCCACGCGCCTCGCCTACCAGCGGATGCTCGAGCAGCTCCTGCCAGCGAGACTGCAAATAGGGTGCCGTCTTCGTTTTCACACGCTCGACGATCTTCTCCTCGCGCAGGATGCGGATGTTTTCCAGTGCCACCGCGGCGGCCACCGGGTGTCCCGAGTAGGTGAAGCCGTGATAGAACTCGCCGCCTTCGTTTAGCGTGTGCACCACTTCGTCGCGCACCACCACGCCGCCCATGGGGATGTAGCCTGAGGTCAGGCCCTTGGCGATCGGCATCAGGTCCGGCTCGAGGCCGTAGTAGTCGCTACCGAACCACTCACCGGTACGGCCGAAGCCGCAGATGACCTCGTCGGCGATGAAGAGGATGTCGTAGCGCGCAAGGATTTCCTTGACCCGCGGCCAGTAGCTCTCGGGTGGGATGATCACGCCGCCGGCGCCCTGGATCGGTTCGGCGATGAAGGCGGCGACCTTGTCCTCGCCGACCTCGAGGATCTTCTGCTCCAGCTGGTCGGCGATGCGCACGCCGAACTCTTCCGGGCTCATGTCGCCGCCCTCGCCGAACCAGTAGGGCTGGTCGATATGCTCGATGCCGGGGATCGGGCCGTCGCCCTGCTCGTGCATGGCCTTCATGCCACCGAGGCTGGCGCCGGCGATGGTCGAGCCGTGATAGCCATTCCAGCGGCCGATGACCACCTTCTTCGCCGGCTGGCCCTTGATCGCCCAGTAATGGCGCACCATGCGCAGCACGGTGTCGTTGGCCTCCGAGCCGGAGCCGGTGAAGAACACGTGGTTCATCCCGGCCGGCGCGATGTCGGCAATCGCCTTGGCCAGCGCCACGGCCGGCGGGTGAGCGGTCTGGAAGAACAGGTTGTAGTACGGCAGCTCGCGCATCTGCCTGGTCGCGGCCTCGACCAGCTCCTCGCGGCCATAGCCCAGGTTGACGCACCAGAGCCCGGCCATGGCGTCGAGGATCTTGTGGCCTTCGCTGTCCCACAGATAGACGCCTGACGCCTTGGTGATGATGCGCGTGCCTTTGGCGTTCAGCGCCTTGTAATCGGTGAACGGCGGCAGATGATGGTCGCGGCTCAGCGCTTGCCAGTGCAGGGTTTGCGAATCGCTCATCAGTCACCTCTCGATAAAAGTTCGTGCATGTTCGGTGGACGAGAAAAGCGTCATCCACCCTACGACCGGCTCCGGCGGAAGCGGCCCTACACCGACAGCATCAGGAATTCCCGCTCCCAAGAGCTGATCACGCGGTGGTAGTTCTCCTGCTCGGCGCGCTTGACCGCGACGTAGCCGGTTATGAATTTCGGGCTCAGGTATTTCTCCAGCTCGCGACAGGTTTCCATCCTCTCCAGCGCTGCTTCCAGGGTCAGCGGCAGGCGCAGGTTGCGCCGTTCATAGCCACGGCCCTTGACCGGTTGGCTCGGTGGCAGCTGCTCGACCATACCGATATAGCCGGACAGGAGGCTCGCGGCGATGGCCAGGTAGGGGTTGGCGTCGGCGCCCGCGAGGCGGTTCTCGACGCGGCGGTTCTGCGGGTCGGAGTCCGGCACGCGCAGGCCCACGGTGCGGTTCTCCTCACCCCACTCGACGTTTACCGGCGCCGAGGTGTCGGGCAGGAAGCGGCGGAACGAATTGACGTTCGGCGCGAACATCGGCAGCAGCTCGGGGATGTACTTCTGCAGGCCGCCGACGTGGTGCAGGAACAGCTGGCTCATGGAGCCGTCTTCACTGGAGAAGATGTTGCGCCCGGTCTTGAGGTCGATGACGCTCTGGTGCAGGTGCATCGCGCTGCCTGGCTCGCCGGTCATCGGCTTGGCCATGAAGGTGGCGGCAACGTTGTGCTTGAGCGCCGCCTCGCGCATGGTGCGCTTGAACACCAGGATCTGGTCGGCCAGGTGCAGTGCTTCGCCGTGACGGAAGTTGATCTCCATCTGCGCGGTGCCTTCCTCGTGGATCAGGGTGTCCAGATCCAGGCCCTGCGCTTCGCACCAGTCGTACATGTCCTCGAACAGCGGATCGAACTCGTTGGCGGCGTCGATGGAGAACGACTGGCGGCCGGTTTCTTGGCGGCCTGAGCGGCCGATCGGCGGCTGGAACGGCAGGTCCGGGTCCTCACAGCGCTTGGTCAGGTAGAACTCCATCTCCGGCGCGACGATGGGCTGCCAGCCACGGTCGGCGTACATCTTCAACACGCGCTTCAAGATGTTGCGCGGCGACAGTTCGATGGGATTGCCCATCTTGTCGTAGGTGTCGTGGATCACCTGGGCGGTGGGCTCGATGGCCCAGGGCACGAGAAATACGGCGTTCGGGTCAGGGCGGCAGAACATGTCGATGTCGGCTGGATCGAGCAGCTCGTAGTAGATATCGTCCTCGACGTAATCGCCGGTAACGGTCTGCAGCAACACGCTTTCCGGCAAGCGCATGCCTTTCTCGCCGAGGAACTTGTTGGTTGGTGAAATCTTGCCGCGGGCGATCCCGGTCAGGTCGCTGATCAGGCATTCCACTTCGGTGATCTTGTGTTCTTTCAGCCAGCCGGTGAGCTGGTCGAGTTGGATACTCATGTTGACCTCGGGGTTGCTGGGGAGGGCCGCCTGGGTCGGCCGTCAGCGTTGTCGGGCGCGCGCCTCGCAGGCTTCGGCGAAGCCGCGAAACAGCGTCAGATAATGCGGATGCTCGTGAACCTTCCACTCCGGGTGCCACTGCACGCCGAGGGCGAAGCTGCGCGCCTGCTCGACAGAGAACGCCTCGATCAGTCCGTCCGGCGCCAGCGCCTCGATGCGCAGACCGGCTCCAAGCCGCTCGACGCCCTGGCCATGCACCGAGTTGACCTGGATCTGCGCCGGCAGGCCCAGCCGCTCGAGTAGCCCGCCCGGCTGCACGTGCAGCGGATGGCTGAGTCCATACTGCACCTCCAATGGATCGTCCGGACGTTCGCGGTGGTCCTGATACGGGCCGGCTTCGTGAACCTTCTGGTGCAGGCTGCCGCCAAAGGCCACGTTCATTTCCTGAAACCCACGGCAGATGCCGAACACCGGGATGCCCGCCTCGACAGCCGCGCGAATCAGCGGCAGAGTGAGACGGTCGCGCAGCGGATCGTGATGGGTGCCCGTCTCGCTCGCCGGGCCGCCATAGTGATGTGGCTCGACGTTCGACGGCGAGCCGGTGAACAGCAGGCCATCGAAGGTCTCCAGCAGGGCCGCCGGGTCGATCAGCTCATCCAGCGCCGGAATCACCAGCGGCACACCGGCAATCGCCGCGGCACGCAGGTACTTGTCACCGGCGATGTGGAAACCGTGATGTCCGATCTGCTTGGTACAGGCCGAAACGCCGATCAGAGGCTTGCGAGGCATGGGATACTCGTTGTTCGAATGGGGCATACCGGAGAGTAGTCTTGTTCATTTTTATAGACAATAGCCCGAGCATTAGCCCGGTGCGCGATGGATTCAGCGCACCGGAGATGCCCCAAAAAAGGCCCATTGTGGGCACTCATGGGGCGCTGGCGGGCTACTATTGACAGTGAACAGGCTTTTCGATTGACTCCCAGACAAGCATCTGATGATTGAAATTTTTAACAATTAAGGTAATTCATCATGGCCCCGCCGCGTGCCGTTCAGCTCAACGAAGCTAACGCATTTCTCAAGGAACATCCGGAGGTTCAGTACGTCGATCTGCTGATCACCGACATGAATGGAGTCGTGCGCGGCAAGCGCATCGAGCGCGCCAGCCTGCACAAGGTCTACGAAAAGGGCATCAACCTCCCCGCTTCGCTGTTCGCCCTCGACATCAACGGAATCACCGTTGAAAGCACCGGCCTTGGCATGGATATCGGCGACTCCGACCGCACCTGTTTCCCGATCCCCAACACGCTGTGCAAGGAACCCTGGCAGAAGCGTCCCACTGCGCAGCTGCTGATGACCATGCACGAGCGCGACGGCGACCCCTTCTTCGCCGACCCGCGCGAGGTCTTGCGCCAGGTGGTGAGCAAGTTCGACGAGCTGGGCCTGACCATCTGCGCCGCCTTCGAGCTCGAGTTCTATCTGATCGATCAGGAGAACATCAACGGCCGGCCGCAGCCACCGCGCTCGCCGATCTCCGGCAAGCGCCCGCACTCGACCCAAGTCTATCTGATCGACGATCTCGACGAGTACGTCGATTGCCTGCAGGACATTCTCGAAGGCGCCAAGGAACAGGGCATTCCGGCCGACGCCATCGTCAAGGAAAGCGCCCCGGCGCAGTTCGAGGTCAACCTGCATCACGTCGCCGATCCGATCAAGGCGTGCGATTACGCGGTGCTGCTCAAGCGCCTGATCAAGAACATCGCCTACGACCACGAGATGGACACCACCTTCATGGCCAAGCCCTATCCGGGCCAGGCCGGCAACGGGCTGCACGTGCACATCTCGCTGCTCGACAAGAATGGCAACAACATATTCGCCACAGAGAATCCGCTGGACAGCGAGCCGCTGCGTCACGCCATCGGCGGCCTGCAGCAGACCATGGCGGCCTCGATGGCCTTCCTCTGCCCCAACGTGAATTCCTATCGCCGTTTCGGCGCCCAGTTCTACGTGCCCAATGCGCCGTGCTGGGGCATGGACAACCGCACCGTGGCGCTGCGCGTGCCGACCGACAGCCCCGACGCCGTGCGTGTGGAACATCGGGTCGCCGGCGCCGACGCCAACCCCTACTTGCTGCTCGCCGGCATCCTCGCCGGGGTGCACCACGGCCTGACCAACAAGATCGAGCCGGACGACCCCATCGAGGGCAACTCCTACGAGCAAGTCGAGCAGAGCCTGCCGACCAACCTGCGCGACGCCCTGCGCGAGCTGGACGACAGCGAGATCATGGCGCGCTACATCAGCCCGGACTACATCGACATCTTCGTCGCCTGCAAGGAAAGCGAACTGGCCGAGTTCGAACACTCGATCTCGGACCTCGAGTACAACTGGTATCTGCATACCGTCTAGCCGCAGGCCCGTGTGCAGCGGGGCGACCGCCACGGCGGTTTGCATCCGCCGCCGTGCTGGCTTCAAATAGGCCGATGACCAAGCCCAGCCCCGCGACGCCCAGTCGCCGCCCGCGCGCCAGCAGCCAGGCGCGCATCCGCCAGATTCTCTCCAGCGCCCGTGAACTGCTCGCCGAGCAGGGTGCCGCGACGCTATCGGTGTACGCGGTGGCGGAGCGCGCCGGCATTCCGCCCTCTTCCGTCTACCACTTCTTCTCCGGCGTGCCGGCATTGCTCGCGGCGCTCACCGCCGATGTGCACGCGACGTTCAGGGACAGCCTCGAGCAGCCCATCGATCACCAGAGCCTGAGCAGCTGGCGCGACCTGTCGCGACTGATCGAACAGCGCATGCTCGGGGTCTACGAACAGGACAGCGCCGCCCGCCAGCTGATCCTCGTGCAGCACGGCCTCGGCGAGGTAACGCAGACCGATCAGCGCCTGGACCTGGAACTCGGCCAGGCGATGCAGGCCGTGTTCGAGCGACATTTCGCCCTGCCGCCTCTGCCGCAGGACATCGATGTGTTCGCCATGGCCGTGGAACTCGGCGACCGCGTCTATGCTCGATCGATACAGCTGTACGGCAGCCTGACGCCACGCATGGCCGAGGAAGGCCTGCGTGTATTCGATGCCTATCTCGGCCTGTATCTGCCGCCATGCCTGCCGAAGCGGGAAACACCGAACCACTGACCGATAAATATCGATAAACGGTCAGCCCTTTCTTTGCCATCGGCGTTCAGCCCCCTATCAATCCAGATAACTATCGAATAAATTTGCGCTTTCGATAGCCGTCGCCCTTTCAACTGCAGCCGCGAGGTTTCCATGTCCCGAGTCGTTACCGTTGCCGCCACCCAGATGGCCTGTTCCTGGGATAGCCAGGCCAACATCGCCAATGCCGACAAGCTGGTGCGCGAGGCCGCCACCAAGGGCGCGCAGATCATCCTCATTCAGGAGCTGTTCGAGACGCCCTACTTTTGCCAGAAGCCCAATGCCGAGTACCTGCAGCTGGCGACGCCGGTCGAGGAAAACCCGGCCATCCAGCATTTCCAGAAGGTCGCTGCCGAACTGCAGGTGGTGCTGCCGATCAGCTTCTTCGAGCTGGCCGGACGCGCCCGCTTCAATTCCATCGCCATCATCGATGCCGACGGCAAGCTGCTCGGCGTCTACCGTAAAAGCCACATTCCGGATGGCCCCGGCTACCACGAGAAGTACTACTTCAACCCGGGCGACACCGGCTTCAAGGTGTGGAACACCCGCTACGCCAAGATCGGCGTGGCCATCTGCTGGGATCAGTGGTTCCCCGAAACCGCGCGCAGCATGGCGCTGATGGGCGCAGAACTGCTGTTCTACCCGACCGCCATCGGCAGCGAGCCGCACGACCCGAACATCACCTCGCGCGACCACTGGCAGCGCGTGCAGCAGGGCCATGCCGGCGCCAACCTGATGCCGCTGATCGCCAGCAACCGCATCGGCCGCGAAGAGCAGGACGGCTACGACATCACCTTCTACGGCTCGTCATTCATCGCCGACCAGTTCGGGGCCAAGGTCGAGGAAATGGACGAAACCAGCGAGGGCGTGCTGGTGCACCAGTTCGATCTCGACCAGCTCGAACACATCCGCAGCGCCTGGGGCGTGTTCCGCGATCGCCGGCCGAATCTCTACGGCTCGATCCGGACCTTGGACGGCTCGCAGCCTTCAGAGTGAGCCGCGCGCCCGCCGCTACGAACCACGGGAAAGGCCTGTCCTTTTCCGCTTCATGAGAGATGCAGATGACCACCCTGACCACCACGCCGCGTACCGATGGCTACTTCATGCCCGCCGAATGGGCACCGCACAGCCAGACCTGGATGGTCTGGCCGCAACGCCCGGACAACTGGCGTGACAACGGCGCGCCCGCGCAGGCCGCGTTCACCGCTGTCGCCAAGGCCATTGCACACTTCGAGCCGGTTACCGTCTGCGCCAGCGCCGAGCAGTACCTCGCAGCCCGCGCGGCACTGGACGATCCGCGCATCCGCGTGGTGGAACTGAGCACCGACGACGCCTGGGTGCGCGATACCGGGCCGACCTTCGTCATCGACGACCAAGGCGGCCTGCGCGGCGTCGACTGGACGTTCAATGCCTGGGGCGGTGAAGACGGCGGCCTCTATGCCGACTGGCAGCGCGACGACGAAGTGGCGCGTAAGATCCTCGAACTCGAATACTGCGACCGCTACCGCACCGAGGGCTTCGTGCTCGAGGGCGGCTCGATCCACGTCGACGGCGAGGGCACGCTGATCACCACCGAGGAATGCCTGCTCAATCGCAATCGCAACCCGCATCTGTCCCGCGAGCAGATCGAGAGCGTGCTGCGGGAACAGCTGGCAGTGGACAGCATCATCTGGCTGCCGCACGGCCTGTTCAACGATGAAACCGACGGCCACGTCGACAACTTCTGCTGCTTCGTGCGCCCGGGCGAAGTACTGCTGGCCTGGACCGACGATGCGAACGACCCCAACTTCGAGCGCTGTCAGGCGGCCATGGCCGTGCTGCAGAGCGTTCGCGACGCCAAGGGCCGCACGCTGACGGTGCACAAGATGCCGATTCCCGGCCCGCTGCATGCGACTGCCGAAGAATGCGCCGGGGTGCTCGCGCTGGACGGCAGCCAGCCGCGCGACCCGTCGATACGCCTGGCCGGCAGCTACGTGAACTTCCTCATCGTCAACGGCGGCATCATCGCCCCAGCCTTCGGCGACCCGCTGGACGCCGAAGCCGAGCGCATCCTGGCGCAGGTATTCCCGGAGCACCGGGTCGTCATGGTGCCTGGCCGCGAGATCCTCCTCGGCGGCGGCAACATCCACTGCATCACCCAGCAGCAGCCGGCACCGCTGAACCGATCAGCCATGTAGTTGATCCCCTGGGCGGGTCAACATGGCTGTAATGAGGAGACTGCGCACCGTGCGAATCAGAGCCTTCCTGCTATGCATGCTACTGGCGCCATCAGCGCAGGCCATCGAGCCGTATTCCTGCCGCAATGGATTCTTTCCGGCCTTCGCCGGCGCGGTAAGGCATGCGGAGGTTGTAGCCAATGCAGATCAACCCGTGCATTTTCGCGATGACGCGGTTGGCTGCCCGGAGCAGGAATCCTGCATCCGACGCGCCTATCTGGTGAATGGTGACAAGCTGCTGGTCGGCAAGGAGACGGATGGCTGGGCCTGCGCCTGGTATTTCTCCAGCAAGCGCGAGTTCGTCGGCTGGCTGCCCGCGCACCACGTCCGTACCGACCACGCTACGCCGGTACCCACGGCCGGCGACTGGATCGGCCGCTGGCACCCCATCGCGGGTAGCAACAGCATCCTCATTACCCAGCCCTCCCCCGACGAACCCTTCGCCGTTGAAGGCGAGGCCATGTGGCAAGGCGGCCTCAACAGCTACGGAGAGCCAATCGTTCATGTCGGGGCATTCTCCGGCCATGGTCGTCCCTCCGACGACCTGCTGAAGATCAGCGAAGGCGATGACGAGTACGACTGCCAGGTGACCCTGCAGCATGTCGCCGGCAATCTGGTGGTGACCGATAACAGCCACTGCGGCGGGCTCAACGTGCGCTTCGACGACGTATACCGCAAGTCGCGCTGATGCCAGAGCCCGGCAGGCCCCCGCTGACTTGAAGCCCTGTCGATCTGGTCTACATTTGGGGTTCGCTTGACCGTTGGTGCGGTCACACATCCCAGCGCCCGTCAGGAAACACCTCTTGTCGATCCCCCTTTCAGTCCAGTTCGTGCTGCTGTCGCTCGCTCTCGCAGCCAGTGGCTGCAGCGAAGAAGAGGGCTCAGCATCCATTCCCAAGGCCGCTAATGCCGCTCCGACGCTGGAGCAGCTGCCCAAGTGTGAACGGATCGCGGCACGACTCACGCCGCTTCTGGATGGTCTGGCCCTCGTGGATCAGGACGATGGTGGCCGTTACGACAATGTGACCGTCTATGGCATCAGCTGCTCCTGGCTTTCCCGGGAAATGCAGAACGCGGATATCTCCCAGCAAGTCAAAGGTGGCGGTCTTTCCATCGGCATCTCTGTCGACGAAACACCCTCGGACGAACAGATGCTTCGCAAAATGGGCATGGTCCATGACGACGCCCGCGCCGAGGATATCGGCGGCTTCGTGGTAGATGTCAGCAAGCGTATGGACCCCAGCGCTCAGCTGGGGATCATCGGCCCTCAGGTGGTCGTCGGCCGGGTCACCGTCACCGCGACGGCTGCCGGTATCGCCCTGCAGAAAGTGGAGAGCATGGAGTACATCACCAACGACCAGGCGATCGAGGCAGCCATCGCCATTCACCGAATGCTTCGCTGAGTCGAATCACAACCAACAGGCCGAAACCACTGAGGCCTCGCCACGCACCAAAAAAACAAGTACTGATCATAGGAGCAATCATGTCTTCAGCCATCCACCTGCCATCCCTGGCACTCGCCGCAGCGTTCACGCTGATCAGCTCGATCACTCAGGCGCAGGAGTCGGATCAACAGATGATGACCAACATGCACGCGCAGCTGGCCAAGTTTGGCGGCGCCATGCATGTGACAGCTAAAGTCTGCGACGACTACACCGACGAGAAACTTGCCGAGCATAGAGAGCAGCAAAAAACCCAGGCGACCCGCGCCGGGATGGACCCGGCAGCTTTCGATACGGCCTTTGCCGACGGCGTCAAGGAGAGCGAGGCAAAGTGGAAGGATGTCCCCGCGTCCGAGCGTCAGGCGAAATGCACCGAGTTCAAGCAGCAGATGGAGAGCTTCGGGCAGCAGCTTGGCCAGTGACGACAGAGCGCGCCGGGCAAGCCAGCCCGGCCAGCCCGCCGCAATTAGCCGACGATCACCTGGTTCTTGCCTAGGCGCTTGGCGGTGTACATCGCCGCGTCGGCGCGGGCGAACACGCTGCTCAGCTCGGGATCGCTGGCTTTCAGGTAGGTCAGGCCCAGGCTGGCGGTGACGCGGAAACGCTCGCCGTTGTCGGCGGTAAACACCACCCGTTCGATCTCGCGCTGCAGGCGTTCGGCGATCTGTTCGGCCAGATCCGGCTGACAGCCTGGCAGTACCGCGGCGAATTCCTCACCGCCGATGCGCCCGAACAGGTCGCTCTGGCGCAGCACGGCGGCGCCGCAGCGGGCCACCTTCTGCAGCACCTGATCGCCCATCTGGTGGCCGTGGGTGTCGTTGATGCGCTTGAAGTCATCGATATCCAGCAGCAGAAACGCCAGCGAGGAAGCAAACTGCCGCGCCCGCTCGAACTCGCCGCGGGCGCATTCGAAGAAGTGCCGGCGGTTGCTGCTCTGGGTCAGCACATCGGTAGTGGCCAGACGCTGCAGTTCGCCTTCGAGCTGCTTCTTCTCGGTGATGTCTTCGGCGATACCCACAATGATCGGGCCCTGGCCACGATCGGCGCGGCGGCCGAGGAAACACTTGTCGCTCAACCAGCGCAACTGCCCGTCTCCACGGATGATGCGGTACTCGCGGGTTTCCACCGCGCCCTCGTCGAGCACGGCGAGCATGCTCTTCTGCGCAAACTCGACGTCATCCGGATAGATCGCATTGCGCCACTCGCCGTAATCGGCCAGCAGCAGGGCCGGCGAGCGACCAAAGATGCGCTCGTAGGCCGGGCTGACGTAGATCATCCGCTGCGCCTGCCAGTCGAACGCCCAGAGCACGGCGTTGACGCCGCCCAGCAGGGTGCTGAACAGTTGCTCGCGCTCGCCCAGGCGGGCAGCCTCCGCGCGCGCATGCATCAGCGCCAGCAATGTCTGCGCATCGCCGCCCGGTAGCATGCCCATACCCGAATCACCCTGATTACTCGCCAGCCGCATAGCCTTCTTCCTGAAACGACCGTCGCGATTGCGACGGTACTGCATGTTGAGAATGCTGTTCAGAGAGCCGGCCAGAAGCAAAGTTCCGGCCGGCTGCAGGCCTTGTGCTTGAGCCGATGGAAGGTCAGGCGATGGCGACCGGCGGGCGCAGGGAATAGGTCCGCAGATGCTCGGCGAATTCGCGCAGCGACTGGATGCCGCTGGCTTCCGCTTCGTGCACCCACTGCTTGATCGCCGCCAGCATTTCGTGGCCGTTCGAGCTGGTTCGCGTCCAGATCTGCTGCAGCGCCAGACGCTTCTCGTAGATCACCTTGAGCGACTGGCTCTGCGCCAGCATGTCGTCGATGTGCGCCTGCTGCTCCTGCTGCAGCAGACTCGGCTCCCGCGCCAGCAGACGCTTGGCCCGGCGCAGTTGATGACGCAGCGTGGCGTCGGCGCGGCCAAGTTCCTGGCGCACCAGCGGCACGATGACCAGCTTTCGGTACTGCGCCATGATCTGGAAACGGTTGTTGAGGATCGCCATGGCGCTGTCCATGTCCAGCTGCTGCTTGCCCTCGATGCGGTGGGCGATCGGCGCGGTACGGTTGACCTTGGCCAGCCGCAGCAGGCTGAACAGGCGAATCCAGGCCCAGCCCATGTCGAACTCCCATTTGCGCACCGACAGCTTGGCCGAGTTCGGATAGGTATGGTGGTTGTTGTGCAGCTCCTCGCCGCCGATGAGGATGCCCCAGGGCACGAGGTTGGTCGCCGCATCACGGCATTCGAAGTTGCGATAACCGACCGCGTGACCGAGACCGTTGACCACGCCGGCGGCCCAGAACGGAATCCAGATCATCTGCACGGCCCACACGGTGAGGCCGAGCACACCGAACAGCGCCAGGTCGATCAGCAGCATCAGCACGATGCCGGTATTGGGGAAACGCGAATAGAGGTTGCGCTCGATCCAGTCGTCCGGGCAGTTCTTGCCATAGATGCGCAGGGTTTCCTCGTTCTTCGCCTCCTCCATGTACAGCTCGGCGCCCTTGCGCAGCACCGTGCTCAGACCCTTGTGCACTGGGCTGTGCGGGTCATCGGGGGTCTCGCATTTGGCGTGGTGCTTGCGATGGATGGCAGTCCACTCGCGGGTGTTCATTGCCGTGGTCAGCCACAGCCAGAAGCGGAAGAAATGCTTGAGTGCCGGATTCAGCTCCAGCGAGCGGTGCGCCGAGTAACGGTGCAGGTAGACCGTGACGCTGACGATGGTGACGTGAGTCAGCAGCAGCGTGGTCGCGATGAGTTGCCAGACCGACAGGTCGAGTAAACCGGTGTGCCACATGATAACGGGGTGCCTCTTGCAGAACGGTGCACCAGCGACGTCCGCTGGCGTCCACCTGCCTTCAGCCTAACACCAGGCGTCGGCGAGTCTAGGAAACAGCCCGACCGACCGTCTAAAAGCTGGTGATTTTTTAGCCAGATTCGGCTGCAATCGCTACGCTTCGGTACGTGGCGCCATGCTGACGTGCATTCCCGAAAGACGCTATCGGCCGTACTGGCATAGAGCTATCATTGTTTCTTTTTTGCCTTGGAAAGTTGCGGCTCATGCAAACGTCGTACGTCGAGCGCAGCACCTCGCGCCTCTGGCCGGCCCGCCGATGACGAACGCCGGCATCACCACACCCCACTGGATCTTCACGCTCGGCAGCCTGCTGCTCGTGCTGCTGTTCGGTAGCCTGGCATTCAATGACTACCGCGCGCGCGATGCCGCCTGGCACCTGGAAATCGACACCCACGGCGAACTGCAGAGCCTGGCACTGCAGAGCGCGCAGCTCAATCAGCGGCGGCAGGCTGACATGGTCGCCACGGCGCTGGCCGGCAATGCCGAAGTGCTGCGCCAGGTACGCCAGATCGATACGGCGCTACGTGATGGCCGGGCCATGGACGATGCACGTATCGAGCTGGCACGTCAGCGTCTGCGCGCCGCGTTGAGCCCGGCCTGGAGCGCCATGCAACGCCACGGCGCGTTGCAGTTGCAGATCTTCTGGAGCGACGCTGGGGTCGCCCTGCTGCGCATGCAGCAACCGGAGCGCTTCGGTGACGCAATGGCGGCGCAGCGCCCGATGCTGCGCCGCGCGATGAGCGAAGGCAGCATGCAGTACGGCATGGAGGTCAATGCGCTCGGCGCCAGCAGTCGCGCCATCGTTCCTTTGCGTGCCACCGACAGCGAGTCCGGCGAGATCATCGGCGCCCTGGAAGTCGGCTACAACGTGCTGCCGGAATTGCCCGAGCTGGGCGATCAGCTGGCTGCCGGACTGGCGCTGGTGGTCAATCGCCAGGCACTGCAGGCGGCAGACGTGGAAGCCCCCAGCGGCGTGCAACTGCGCAGCGACGGCGGCTGGCTGCTGATCGAACATTCGGCGACACAGATTCTGCACTGGGCGCAGCAGAGCATGCTGCCCGAGCCGGAGAGCGGCCTGGCCTTGCGCCTGCTGAGTGCCGACGGCCGCACCTATATGCTCAATCAGATTCCCCTGCACAGCGACCGTCGGGCCCAGCCATCGGCGCCGCTGCTGGCAGCGGCGCTGGTCTGGCGCGACATCACCGCGATGCAGCAGGAGCACCAACAGGCCGAGCGCCGGCTGCTGATCAAATGGAGTCTGGCCTGGCTGATCGCCGAGGCGCTGCTGTTGACCCTGGCGGTACTGCTGCAACGGCGCATCGGCGCGCAGCTGCAGCATCAGTTCAGCCAGCAACAGCAGGGCCGACGCCGCCAGCGCCTGCTCGACCGCGCACAGAAGATCGCCAGCCTGCTGCCCGGTGTGGTTTTCCAGCTCAAGCGCTTCGCCAACGGCCGCTATGCCTTTCTCTATGCCAGCGAGGGCGCACGCGACCTCTACGGCATCGACCCGCAGCGGCTACTGGAAGATGCTTCCCAGGCCCTGGTGCACGTTCACCCGCAGGACCTGCCACGCCTGAAAGCCGCGCTGCTGCGTGTGGCAGCTGGGTCGACAACCGGCTCGGTGGAGTTCCGCATCCAGCATCCGCAACGCGGTCTGCTCTGGGCCGAGGGACGTGCCACCGCCGAGCGACGTCCTGACGGCACCGTGCTCTGGCACGGCTTCGTCACCGAGATCACCGAACTGATGGAAGCCACCCGCGCGCTGCAGAAGAGCGAGAGCCGTTACCGCGCCATGGTCGGCAACCTCCCGGGCGTGGTCTACCGCTGCCGCAACGACGGCCGCCGGCGCATGAGCTACCTGAGCGACGGCATCGAACGCCTGACCGGCTACCCGGCCAGCGATTTCGTCGGCGACCGCGTGCGCAGCTACGCCAGCCTGATCCACCCAGACGACCTCGAGCTGGCCCGGCAGCACGCCGAGCAGGACACCTTCGAGGGCATCTACCGACTCACCAATGCCGAAGGCCGCACCGTCTACGTGCGGGAAAAAGCCCGCGTCCTGCACGAGCGTGACGACCCGGTCGGCTGGTGCGACGGTTTCATCTGGGATGTCACCGACCAGGCGCTGGCCAAGGAAGAGATGCAGGAGCGCGAGCGCTACCTGAGCATGCTGATCGACAACGTGATCGACGCCATCATCATCATCGACGCCCGCGGCATCATCGAAACCTTCAACCATGCCGCCGAACAGATCTTCGGCTACAGCGCCGCGGAGGTCATCGGCCGCAACCTGTCGATGCTCATGCCCGAACCGGACCGCTCCGCCCACGACGGCTATCTGGAGACCTACGAAAGACGCGGCATTCCTCGCGCGCTGGAACAAAACCGCGAACTCACCGCCCTGCGCCGTACCGGCGAAACCTTCACCATCGAGTTGCGCGTGTCGCAGATCAACCATCACGGCGAGCGCCGATTCATCGGCCTGGTGCGCGACATCACCGAACGCAAGCGCATCGAGCGGATGAAGAGCGAACTGGTGTCCATCGTCAGCCACGAGCTGCGTACGCCACTGACCTCGATCTCCGGTGCCCTCGGCCTGATCGTCGGCGGTGCCTTGGGCGAACCCTCGCCAAACATGGGCCAGATGATCAGCATCGCCCACCAGAACAGTCTGCGCCTGGGGCGCCTGGTGGACGACCTGCTGGACATGGACAAGCTGGTCGCCGGCAAGATGACCCTCGACCTGCGCGCGCATGCGCTGCCGACGCAGCTGCAACAGGCAATCGCCGCCAATCAGGGCTACGCCAGCAAGCATGGCGTCACGCTGGAGCTGCTGCCCGCGCCGGACGTGCAGCTGATGGCAGACGACGACCGGTTGCAGCAGGTACTGGCCAATCTCATCTCCAATGCGGTCAAATTCTCGCCGCAGGGTGGCACCGTTACGCTCGGCAGCGAGCGACGCGATGACTGGGTGCGAATCTCGGTACGCGATCAGGGACCGGGCATCGCCCCTGAATTCCACACACGAATCTTCCAGAAATTCTCCCAGGCCGATTCCTCCGACAGCCGCCAGAAGGAAGGCACCGGCCTGGGCCTGGCCATCAGCAAGGAACTGATCGAACACATGCACGGCCGGATCGGTTTCGATTCCGAGCCTGGCGAAGGCGCCTGTTTCTGGTGCGAATTACCAGTCGCGCCGCTGGCGCAAGATCGATTCTGATGCTTCCGTTAAGCGGACGCGCACGCAAACGACCCCCGGAGGCACAATGGCCGAGCTAAGGCGCATCCTGCACGTTGAAGACGATCCGTCGATTCAGGCGGTGACCAAACTGGCCCTGGAGGCCGTTGGCGGATACGAGGTGCTGTCCTGCTCCTCTGGCGCACAGGCGCTGGAGGAAGTCGAAGCCTTCGCCCCCGACTTCATCCTGCTGGACGTGATGATGCCGGGCATGGACGGCCCGCAGACGCTGCTCAGATTGCGCGAGCGCATCGACCTGGAACGGATTCCGGTAACATTCATGACCGCCAAGGTGCAGCCGAGCGAGATCGAGCACCTGCGCAAGCTGGGCGCGCGCGACGTGATCGTCAAGCCGTTCGACCCGATGCAGCTGGCCGAGCAGATTCGCAGCATCTGGCTGAGTGGCCGATACTAGGCAGAACTGCTTAATCCCCCGGTCGTGAAACGCTGCCGACCGGACGCCCCCCACCGAACCAGCAAGGCGCGACGATGGAGTCACCGCAACAAAGCACGACGCCGATGCCATCCACCGCCCAGCCGCGCGAGCTGTCACGCCTGGCAGCGTTGCTGCGCTACGAAATCCTCGACACCCCCGAAGACAGCGCCTTCGATGACTTCACAGCGCTTGCCGCGCAGATGTGCGACACGCCGATCGCGCTGATCTCGCTGGTCGACGACCGCCGCCAGTGGTTCAAGAGCAGGGTCGGCCTCGACGTCAGCGAGACCTCGCGGGAGATCTCCTTCTGCACCTTCACCATCGCCGGCGACGAGATCTTCGAGGTACCGGATACGCTGCAGGACCCGCGTTTTAGCAACAACCCGCTGGTGCTCGGCGATCCGCATATCCGCTTCTATGCCGGCACGCCGCTGACCTCGCCGGATGGCTACAACCTCGGCACCCTGTGCGTGATCGACCGCCAGCCACGCCGCCTCAGCCCGGAGCAGCGCGAGACCCTGGAGCGCCTCGGGCGCCAGGTGATCCGCCTGTTCGAGCAGCATCTGCTGGCGCACCGCCATGCGGAGCAGGCGGCGTTGCAACAGGCGATCCTCGACAGCGCCTCCAGCGCCGTGCTGGTGACCCGCCCCGATGGCGTGGTCACCAGCGTCAACCCGACCGCCGAACGCCTGCTGGGCTACAGTGAACAGGCGCTGGTCGGCCATCCGCTGACCGCCGCGCTGTTCCGTCCGGAGGCGCTGCAGCGCCGGGCATTGCTGCTTTCCAGCGAATTGCAGATGCCGGTCGAGGCAGATTTCTCGGTGCTGAGCGCGCCGCTGCACCGCGGGCGGCGCGACATGTCCGAATGGCGCCTGCGCCACCAGAACGGCAACGAGGTGCCGGTGCTGCTGGGCGTGACTGCGATCCATGACGAGCAGGAGCACCAGCGCGGCTACCTGATCAACGCCTACGACCTGGCCTATCAGGAGCAGCTGCAACTGCGCCTGCAGCAGATCGCCGCGCAGGTCCCGGGCATGCTCTTCCAGTTCCACTGGCGCGCCGATGGGCCGGCGTGCTTTCCCTATGTCAGTGAAGGGGTCGAGCAGATCTACGGGCTCAGCCCGGCGCAGCTGGCCAGCAGCTTTGCGCCGATCGTCGGCCGGGTCCACGGCCCCGACCGCAGCGCCCTGTTGCTCAGCATCCGCCAGGCGGCTCGTGAACTCACGTCCTGGCACAGCGAGCACCGTGTCGAGCACCCGCACAAGGGGCTGATCTGGGTCGAGGCACGAGCCACGCCGCTGCAGCAGGCCGATGGCTCGGTGCTCTGGCACGGCTTCGTTACCGATATCACCGCGCGCAAGGCCGAGCAGCTGGAGCTGGACAAGCAGCAGGAAATGAACCGGCGCCTGCTTGAGGCGCTGAGCGAAGCGGTGATCGCCTGCGACGCCGAGGGCAATCTGACCCTCTTCAATGAGAAGGCCAAACAGTGGCATGGCGCCGATGTCGCCCCGTTATCGCCGAGCGAATGGGCCCGCCATTACCGGCTGTACCGCGCCGATGGCGTCACCCCGCTGGAACCCGAGGAGATTCCCCTGCGCCGCGCCCTCAATGGCGAGCACGTCATCGATCACGAGATGGTGCTGCTGAGCAATGGCGCACCGCGGCACGTACTGTCCAACGCCGACCCGCTGTACACCTCCGATGGCCAGCGCATGGGCGCGGTAGTCGTGCTGCACGACATCACCGAGCGCAAGCGCATCGAGCGTCTGCAGCGTGAGTTCATCTCCACCGTCAGCCATGAGCTGCGCACACCACTGACCTCCATCACCGGCGCCCTGGCGCTGATCTGCTCGAACGTCATGGGCGAAGTACCCGAGTCGATGCACGAGCTGCTGGAGATCACCCAGCAGAACAGCCTGCGCCTGAGCGCGCTGATCGACGACCTGCTGGACATGGACAAGCTGCACGCCGGCAAGATGCGCTTCGACATGCTCGAACAAGCGCTGCAGCCGCAGCTGGAGCTGGCCCTGCGCAGCAACGGCAGCTATGCCGAACGGCATGGCGTGCAACTGCAACTCGGCGCCTGCCCGCCGGTGAACGTGACGGTCGACGCCATGCGCCTGCAGCAGGTGCTGAGCAACCTGCTGTCCAACGCGGCGAAGTTTTCCCCGGCCGGTGAGCGGGTCGAGCTGTCGGCGCGGGTCAGTGACGGCCGGGTACGGGTCAGCGTCCGAGACCAGGGCCCGGGCATTTCCGACGAATTTCGTGCGCGGGTATTCCAGAAGTTCGCCCAGGCCGACTCGTCCGACAGCCGCCAGCAAGGCGGAACCGGACTGGGCCTGGCGATCAGCAAGGAGCTGATCGAGCACATGGGCGGGCAGATCGGCTTCGAATCCGGACCTGGCCAGGGCGCCTGCTTCTGGTTCGAACTACCCATACAAGGCCAGGCCAAGGAGAGCCCGTGATGAAACAGCTTAAGCGCATCCTGCACGTCGAAGACGTACCGTCCATCCAGGTGGTGACACGTATCGCCCTGGAAAAGCTCGGCGGCTTCGAAGTGCTCAGCTGTCAGTCCGGCCAGGCCGCGCTCGACCAGGTACAGGCCTTCGCCCCCGACCTGATCCTGCTCGATGTGATGCTGCCGCAGATGGACGGCATCGAGCTGGTTCGCCAACTGGCCGATCTGGTCGATTTGCAGCAGACGCCCGTGGTGTTTCTCACCGGCCACCTGCAGCCCGAACGGCTGCAGGAGCTGCGCCAGCTCGGCGTGCGCCAGGTGTTGGGCAAGCCCTTCGACCCGCTGCAACTTGCCACCCAGTTGCGGCAGATCTGGGAGGCCGAGCATGGATGATCGCACCCGCCTGGCGCTGCAGGCGCAACTGGCGCAGCTGGAACAGCAGTTCGGCGAGCGCCTGCAGGCCGACCTGACCGACCTCGCCACGCTCGCCCAGGATCTGCAGCAGACCCGTGCCACCGCCAGCCGCCGGCTAGTGATGCTGAGCATCCGCGAGCGCCTGCATCGGCTGGCCGGCGCCGCCGGTACCTTCGGCTTCGCCAAGCTCGGGGAGCGCGCCAGGCAGCTGGAGCAGCGGGCTGACCGCTGGCTGGATTCGGCCAAGCCGGGCAGCCGCGCCGCCGAGGCCTTCGCCCGCGCGGTGCTGCAGTTGGCCGGCGAAACCCCTGGCCAGGAACGCGACGGCGCGGCGGAACTGCCGGAGCACCACGAGGAGCCTGCACCCGGCTGTCGCATCTACCTGATGAAGGCCGATCCGGTCGCGGGCGCCAGCATGGCGGTGACCCTGCGCAACTTCGGTTATCTGGTCAGCCAGTGGCCCAACTTCGCCGCACTGCAAGCGGCCGTGGCCGATGAACTGCCCGACGCGCTGATCGTCAGCGTGCAGCAGGACAGCGATTTCGACGCGCTCGCTGCTCTGCAGCAAGGCCTCGAGCAGCCACTGCCGCTGCTGGTCATCCACGACCGGGCCGATTTCGCCAGCCAGCTGGCCGCGGTGCGTGCCGGCGCCCAGGGCTTCTTCGTCCGCCCGCTGGATATCACCCAGCTGGAGAACAGCCTGGAGCGCTGCCTCGATCGCCAGCAGGGCGAACCCTTCCGCGTGCTGATCGTCGATGACGACGCCGAGTTGGCAGCACGCTACAGCCTGGTGCTGCGCAATGCGCAGATGCAGGTGCAGATACTCACCGAACCTACCCGCGTACTGGAGACCATGCGCAGCTTCAACCCCGAGGTACTGCTGCTGGACGTCAACATGCCGGACTGCTCGGGGCCAGAGCTGGCGCAGATGATCCGCCTGCATGACGAATGGCTGCGGGTGACCATCATCTACCTTTCCGCCGAGACCGATACCCACCGGCAGATGGCGGCGCTGCTCAAGGCCGGCGACGATTTCATCACCAAGCCGATCAGCGATACCGCGCTGGTGGCCGCGGTGTATTCCCACGCCCAGCGTGCGCGCTCGCTGAGTACGGCGCTGGCCCGCGACAGCCTGACCGGCCTGCTCAAGCACGCCGATATCAAGGAACAGCTGGCGCTGGAAGTGCAGCGCACCACCCGCACCGGCAAACCCGCCAGCGTGGTGATGCTCGACCTCGATCATTTCAAGCAGATCAACGACACCTACGGGCACGCCGCCGGCGACAATGTGATCCGCGCCCTGGCCAACCTGCTGCGCCAGCGCCTGCGGCGTATCGACAGCCTCGGCCGCTATGGCGGCGAGGAGTTCGTCGCCGTATTGCCCGAATGCTCGGCCCTGCAGGCGCGGCGCATCTTCGACGAAATCCGCGTGCGCTTCGCCGCGCTGAGCTTCAATGCCGGCGACCAGGAGTTCTGCGTGACCTTCAGCGCCGGCATTTGCGAAACCGACGGTCACAGCCCCGCTGGCCTGCTGCTCGAGCGTGCCGACCAGGCGCTGTATGTGGCCAAGCACAATGGCCGCAACCAGGTGCAGATCTCCCAGCGCTGAGCGCCCGGCCCTTTCGGCGGCGAACCGCAGTGGTCCGGGCAGGTCTGACTATACTGAATTCATCCCGGTGACCACGCGGTAGCGAGGCAACTGGGGATTCTGTGCAGTCGTCCCCGTCGGAAGGAGTCCGGTTTGCCCGCAAGACTCGCGATCGGTTGGCACTCAATCGCCTTTCTCGCTGCGTTTCTGTTGCTCGTCGCGCTTGGCTGGCAAGGCAAGCGCACGCAGGAAGCGCTGTTGCAGACCAATCGCTCGGTCAGCCACAGCCTGGAAATCATCACCTCGGTCCAGGCTATCTTTTCTTCGTTACAGGACATCGAAACCGGTTCGCGCGGTTTCATCCTCACCGGCGACCCCACCTATCTCGAACCCTACGAACGTGGCCTCAGACAGCTGGAAGGCAACCGACGCAGCCTGCAGCGCCAGGTCGAAGGACGTGATTATCCCGACCGACGCTGGTTCCGGACCCTCGATGCGACCATCGCCGACCGCCTCGAAGTAGCCGCCGGCAACATGCAAACCCGCCGCGAGGCCGGGCTGCAGGCTGCCGTGGAGCGTCTGCGCGAGGCCGGCGGGCACCTGCTGATGGACCGCCTGCGCGCACTGCTCAACGCCGTCGAGCAGCACGAGCGCAGCCACCTGGCCGCCGCCAGCGCAGCCGTGGCACGCACCACCGAGCGCGCGCAGCAACTGGCACTGATCGGCACGCTGGTGGTGATCGGGCTGTTTCTGGCGGCCTTCTGGGCCTTGCAGCGGAATCTGCAGATTCGCCAGCAGCTCGCCCGCAGCGCTCAGGCCGGCGAAGCACGCCTCGGGGCGCTGTTGCAGGCCATCCCGGACCATCTCTACGCGGTCGATGAGCAGCAGCAGGTGTCGAGCATTTCGCGAGGCACCCCGCGCCGCGCACCGCCGCCGGAAGCGATCGAACCCTTGCTCATCGAGCTGCTCAATCAGACCGACGAGGGCGCACTGCGCCAGAAGACCTGGTGCGAGCTGCAGACCCAGCGCACATTCGAGGTTCGTCTGACGCCCACCGGGCTGGGCGATCATCTGGCCATCGCGCGCGACGTCAGCGAACTGCAGCGCAACCGCGACAGCCTGCACGACCAGCAGGTCTTTCTCCGCCGCGTGGTCGACACCGACGAGAACCTGATCTTTGTTCGCGACGCCCAGGGCCGTTTCCTGCTCTGCAATTCGGCGCTCGCGGCCCTGCTGGACGTGCGCCCGCAGGACATCGAGCAGCGCCGCCCCGACGAGGTGCCGTCTGCCGTGCGGCTGCAACCGCTGCTGCTGGGTGACGAAGAGCTGGCCGAACTGGCGGGAGGCAGCGGCGATCTGCGCAGCACCGAGGTCGCGCTGACCGATGCCCATGGCGCGGAGCACTGGTTCCAGGTGGTCAAGCGCCCGCTGCGGATCTCGACACGTACCTGTCATGTGGTCACGGTGGCGGTGGACATCTCCCTGCGCCGACGCATGGAGCAGATGAAGACCGAATTCATCTCCACCGTCAGCCACGAGCTGCGCACGCCGCTGACCGCCATCCGCGGCGCCCTCGGTATGCTGATCGGAGGCATTGCCGGACATATCGGCGACGACGCCCGCCCGCTGCTGGATATCGCTCACAAGAACAGCGAACGCCTGGTGCGCCTGATCAACGACATCCTCGACATCGAAAAACTCGAAGCCGGACGCCTGGCCTTCAACTTCGGCCACCATGACGTGCGCGCGCTGGTGCAGCAGGCGCTGTCGGATATCCAGCCGTACGCCCGCGACTACGACGTCAATCTCACGCTGGTGGGCGCCGATGAGTCGCTGTCGAGCGAAGCCATGGTCGACCCCGACCGCTTCGCCCAGGTGATGGCCAACCTGCTGTCCAACGCGATCAAGCATTCCCCCGCCGGCGGCAGCGTGACGGTCGATCTACGTCACCATGACAACGTGCTGGAACTCGGCGTACAGGATCAGGGGCCGGGGATTCCCGAGGCTTTCCGTGGGCGCATCTTCGAGCGCTTCGCCCAGGCCGATTCCTCCGACGCCCGCCAGCGCGGCGGCACCGGGCTGGGCCTGGCAATCACCCGCTCGCTGGTGCAGCAGATGCACGGGCAGATCGGCTTCGATTCCCAGGAAGGTCACGGCTCGCGCTTCTGGCTGCAGCTGCCGCTGGAGGTGCGATCCGCGACGCCGCTGCAGCGACCCACTACGCCGCCGGCCAGAGCAGCCCAGCCTGACAATGCTGCGTTGATCCTCATCCTCGAGCCGGACACCCATGCGGCCGAGCAGCTGGCCGCGGCGCTGCAGCAGCATGGCTACGCGACCTTGATCAGCGGCACCGCAGCCGAGGCACGCCGACTGTTGCAGCAGTTCGACATTGAGGCACTGACCCTCAGCCCGGCGCTGGATGACGAAAACAGCGCGGCCTTCCTGCAGAGCCTGCGCAGCCAGCACAACTACCGCAACCTGCCGGTGCTGATCGTCAGCCTGCAGCCGCAGCGCCGCGATGACGACGACGGCACGCTGCGCGGCGGCGCGGTGGGCGTGATCGACTGGCTGCACAAACCGATCGACCCCTCGCGGGTCATGGACGTGATCCGCGCCTGTCTGCAGCTCGGCGGGCACAAACCGCGCATCCTGCACGTCGAGGACGACGACGACCTGCGGGTGCTGCTGGCCAGGCAGATCGCCGCGCTCGATGTCGATCTTTCCGGCGCCGCGACGCTGCACGACGCGCGCGAGCTGATCGCGGCACAGACCTTCGACCTGGCGATCATCGACCTGATGCTGCCGGACGGCCAGGGCACCGAGCTGTTCGACCAGCTGGCGCAGAGCGTCCCACCGCCGCCGGTGATCATCTTTTCCGCGCTCGACACCCCGATTCAGGACGACCGCCTGGCGCTGCGCCAACTGGTGAAATCCCGTCACGACGGCGATGAGCTGGCCAGGCTGATCCAGCACCTGCTGCAACACTGGCCGCCGGGGCACACACACGAAACCGACGAGGCTCACCCATGAGCGAATCCGCCAGCAAACGCATTCTCATGGTGGAAGACGAAGAAGACATCGCCTTTCTCATCCGCTACATGCTCGAACGTCACGGCTTCGTGGTCGACCACGCCGCCGATGGCCGGCAGGCACTGGAGTACTTCGCCCAGAGCGAGCCGCCGGACCTGACGCTGATGGACATCATGCTGCCCTACCATGATGGCCTCGAGCTGATCGAACGGCTGCGGGCGCAGCCCGGCTGGGACAGCGTGCCGGTGCTGATGCTGACGGCCAAGGCCCGTGAAGTGGACATCGTCCGAGCGCTGGAACTCGGCGCCGACGACTACGTGACCAAGCCGTTCCAGCCGGAAGAACTGCTGGCGCGCATCCGCCGTCTGCTGAGGGGCCGCCGATGAAGCGAGCGGTAATGCTGCTTGCCCTGGCGCTGCCTTGCGGTGCGGCGCTGGCGGACGTCACCACCGCCGAGCGGCAGGTCCAGGCGCAACAACTGGACGCGGCCGAAGCAACACTTCGGGCGCATCTGGCCGGGCAGCCGGACGACACCGCGGCGCAGTTCCTGCTCGCCCGCGTATTGAGCTGGCAAGGCCACCCTGAACAGGCGCTGCCGATCTATCGCCGCCTGCTGCAGCATCAGCCGGACAACGCCGACTATCTGCTCGGCGAGGGCCAGGCGCTACTCTGGGCCGGTCATCCGCAACGTGCGCTGCAATCGCTCGAGCGCGCCGCCCAGCTCGCCCCGGACTATGCCGAGGTGCAGCAGGTGATCCAGCAGGCCCGTGCTGCGCTGACCGTGCCCAGCACCGCAGCGGCGCCCGTGCCGGTCGTCGACGCCGCGACCAGGCGACGCCACGAACTGGAAATCTCTGCTCGCCAGGACTGGCTCGACAGCGGCTTTGACAACTGGCGCAGCCAGCGCCTGGACTACGCCTCGATGAAGCCGGAGAGTCTCGGCTGGTATGGCGCGCTGACACGCGAGCAACGCTTCGGCGAGTGGGACGAAGGCGTCGAAGCCGGCGCCGTCATTGCGCTGGACGAGAACTGGACCCTGCAACCGGAGGTCGGCTACCAGCCGTCACCCTATTTCCTTCCCGATTGGCATGCCGATCTGCGCCTGCAGCGGCGGCTACCGGACGGCTACCTCGGCGCTGTCAGTGTCCGCCGCACCGAGTACGAGACGACCCGGGTCGACCGCCTGGCGCTGAGCGCCGAGCGCTACTGGAATGCCTGGCGCGCCGGCTACACGCTGAACGTCACCGATGTCGCCAATGCCGGCACGCCAATCGGCCATGATGTGGCGTTGGACTACTACTACCAGGGCCTGAGCTACGCCGGCCTGCGCCTGACCGTGGGCGAGGAAGAAGCGGTGGAGGAACAGCAGCTGATCACCAGCGACGTGCGCGCCATCAGCCTGCAGGGTCGCCACTGGTTCGACAGCCGCTGGGCGCTGAGCTGGGAAATCGGCCATCACCAGCAGGGCAGCTACTACGACCGTCAATGGCTGCAGCTCGGCCTGCGTCATGCTTTCTGAATGGCTGGCGCGCTGCCCCCGCTGGCTGTGCGAAGCACCGGCGAACGCCTGGGCGCAGCTCTGGCCGGAAGACCGCATGCTGCAGCTGGCTCTGTACTGCGCTTTCGGCCTCGGCGCACTGACGGTGCTGGTGCTGCTGCAGGTGCTGCTGCTCGGTGAGGTATCACGCCGGCGCACCGTACGCCGGCAGCAGTTCAACGAACAGTGGCGGCCCTTCTTCGCCCTCTGCAGCTTGAGCGACGAACTCCCGCCCAGCCATGCGCCATTGCCACGGCGGCGACAGCTGTGGTTCCTGCTGCAGTGGAACCGCACCCAGCTGCAGTTGCGCGGGGCCGCACGCGAGCGCATGAACCGCGCGCTGATCGCTCTGGGCATCGACCGCCAGGCCTTGATCCTGCTGCGCGGGAGAGTGCGCAGCAAGCTGATCGGCCTGACGTGCCTGCGGCATCTGGCTGACCCGGCGCACTGGCAGGCGGTGCAACCGCTACTGCTGAGCCGCAACTCCATCGTCGCCCTCTCCGCCGCCCAGACCCTGGTGGCGATGGATGCCAGCAAAGCCATGGCGCTGATCCTGCCGGCGGCGGTGAATCGCCCCGACTGGGCACTGCCGCGGCTGATCAGTCTCTGCCAGCAGGCTGGCGAACAGGCCGTGACCACGCCGCTGCTGATCGTGCTGTCCTCCTCGGAGGATCCGCGTCGCGAGCGTCTGGTTCCCCTGCTCGTGCAGGGCGATCCCCGCCACGCCGCGCCTTGGGCCCGTGCCCGGCTGGACGAAGGCGCACCGGCAGAATATCTGCAGGTAGCGCTGCGCTGCCTGTGCGAACTCGGCGACCCGCGCGACCGCCACCGCCTGCTACGCGCCCTGCAGCACGATCAGGACACCGTGCGTCTGGCGGCGCTGCAGGCATTGCACAAACAGGCACGCCGCGAAGACAGCGAACTGTTCCTGCCGCTGCTATCGGACAGCAGCTGGTGGGTGCGCCAGGCGGCGGCCGACAGCCTGGCGACACTGCCCGGCGCATCCACCGAAGCGCTGCAGCAGCTGCTCGAGCAGGTGCACGACCGCTACGGCAGGGATGCCCTGCGCCGGGCCATGGCGGAGGTGCGCCGGTGACGGTCGACTGGCTGTGGTGGCTGCAGGTCGCCTTCATTCTCTACTTCCTGCTGCTCAACGGCATGTACCTGCTGCTAAACCTGCTGTCGATGGCAAGCCTGATGGGCTACATCCGCCAGCGCGCGGAAACCGGCGAGCTGGCGCCCTATCTCGGCGTCGAACCGCCGGTGTCGGTGCTCATGCCGGCCTTCAACGAGGAGGCAACGATCCGCACCTCGGTGCGCTCGATGCTGCAGCTACAGTACCCCGAGTTCGAGATCGTGGTGATCAACGACGGTTCGAAGGACAACACCCTCGCCGTGCTGATCGAGGAATTCGACCTGGTGCCGCACCCCGAGCCGCTGCGCCAGGCCGTGGCCCACCAACCGGTGCAGGCCATCTATCGTTCGCGGCGCTACGCCAATCTGCGGGTGGTGGACAAGGCCAACGGCGGCAAGGCCGATGCGTTGAATGCCGGTATCAATGCCGCGCGCTACGGCCTGTTCTGCGGTGTCGACGCCGACTCGATCCTGCAGCGCGACAGCCTGCTGCGCGTGGTGCAGCCCTTCCTCGAGGACGAACGCACCATCGCCGCCGGCGGCACCGTGCGCATCGCCAATGGCTCGCAGGTGCGCGGCGGCTTTCTTATCCAAGCCGGATTGCCACGCAACTGGCTGGCGCGCTTCCAGATCGTCGAATACCTGCGTGCGTTTCTCTTCGGCCGTCTCGGCTGGTCGCCGCTCAACGCCGTGCTGATCATCTCCGGCGCCTTTGGCCTGTTCGACCGCGAACGGGTGATGGCGGTCGGCGGCTATCGCACCGATACCGTCGGCGAGGACATGGAGCTGGTGGTGCGGCTGCACCGTTATCACCGCGAGAAGCGCATCCCCTACCGCATCCGCTACCTGCCCGATCCGATCTGCTGGACCGAATGCCCGGAAGACCTCGGCACCCTGGGCCGCCAGCGCAGCCGCTGGCAACGCGGCCTGGCCGAAAGCCTGAGTCGGCATGCCCGGCTGGCCTTCAGCCTGCGTGGCGGCACGCCGGGCTGGCTGGCCTGGCCGTTCATGGCGCTGTTCGAATGGATCGGCCCGCTGATCGAGCTGGTCGGCTACGGCTTCATGCTCGCCGGCTTCGCCTTCGGTGCGGTGTCCTACGCGGCGCTGGCGGCCTTCCTGCTGGTGGCGATCGGCATGGGCATCCTGCTGTCGGTCAACGGCCTGCTGCTGGAAACCATGTCGTTCCGCGTCTACAGCCGCCGACGCGACATGCTGCAGCTGTTTCTGATGGCCGTGCTGGAGAACTTCGGCTACCGCCAGCTGAACACCGTCTGGCGCTGCCGCGGGCTCTGGCAATGGTTCTCGCGACGCAAGCACCACTGGGGCGCAATGCGTCGCAGCGGGCAGTGGGGGCAAAGCTAGCTGAACGCTCAAAAACCGTAGGGTGGATCACGCTTCATCGATCCACCATGGCCGTGCAACAAGGTGGATGTAAAAAGCGACATCCACCCTACGGATGCCGTCAGAGCTGAATCCAGGTCGCCTTCAGCTCTGTGTACTTGTCGAAGGCGTGCAGCGACTTGTCACGGCCGTTGCCGGACTGCTTAAAGCCGCCGAACGGCGCGGTCATGTCGCCGCCGTCGTACTGGTTGACCCACACACTGCCAGCACGCAGCGCCCGTGCGGTGCGGTGCGCCTTGGACAGGTCGGCGGTCCAGACGGCGGCGGCGAGGCCGTAGGGCGTGTCGTTGGCGATCGCCACCGCTTCCTCGGCGCTGTCGAAGGTGATCACCGACAGCACCGGGCCGAAGATTTCCTCCTGGGCGATCTTCATCGCATTGTCGACGCCATCAAAGATGGTCGGCTCGACGTACAGCCCGCCGGTGTCCTCCAGCGTACGCTGGCCGCCGATCAGCACCTGCGCACCCGCTTCACGGCCGGCGTCGATATAGCCGAGCACGGTGTTGAGCTGCTGGGTGTCTACCAACGCGCCGACGTTGGTCGCCGGGTCCAGCGGGTTGCCCGGCTTCCAGCCCTTGAGTGCCTCCACCACCATGGGCAGGAAGCGCTCCTTGACCGATCGCTCCACCAGCAGCCGCGAGCCGGCGGTGCAGACCTCGCCCTGGTTGAAGGCGATGGCGCCGGCCGCGGCTTGCGCTGCTGCTTCGAGATCGGGCGCGTCGGCAAAGACGATGTTCGGGCTCTTGCCTCCAGCCTCCAGCCAGACGCGCTTCATGTTCGATTCGCCGGCATAGATCATCAGCTGCTTGGCTACCCGCGTGGAACCGGTAAAGACCAGCGTGTCGACGTCCATGTGCAGCGCCAGCGCCTTGCCGACGGTGTGGCCGTAGCCCGGCAGGACGTTGAGCACGCCGGCCGGAATGCCGGCATCGATCGCCAGCTGGGCAATGCGGATGGCGGTCAGCGGTGACTTCTCGGACGGCTTGAGTACCACCGAATTGCCTGTGGCCAGTGCCGGGCCGAGCTTCCAGCAGGCCATCATCAGCGGGAAATTCCACGGCACGATGGCCGCCACCACACCGACCGGCTCGCGGGTGACCAGGCCGAGCTGGTCGTGGGGCGTGGCCGCCACTTCGTCGTAGATCTTGTCGATCGCCTCGCCACTCCAGCGCAGCGCCCGCGCGGCGCCGGGGATGTCCACCGCCAGCGAGTCGCCGATCGGCTTGCCCATGTCGAGGGTCTCCAGCAGCGCCAACTCCTCGCGGTGGTCTTCCAGCAGATCGGCAAAGCGGATCAGCACCGCCTTGCGCTTGGCCGGTGCCAGACGCGACCAGCTGCCGGCATCGAATGCGGCACGGGCACTGGCCACCGCGCGCTCGGCGTCGGCCTGGTCGCAGCTGGCGACCTGCGCCAGCACCCGCCCGTCCACCGGACTGATGCAGTCGAACTGGCCGCCGTCCGCCGCAGCGCAATACTCACCCTGGATAAAGGCGCGACCTTCGATGTGCAGGTCGCGGGCACGCTGTTGCCAGTCGGCGAGGGTCAGGGTGGGCATGGTGCATCCTCTCTAGTCAGGTCTTCGGGCTGTGGAAAAGGCACCCTAAACCAGCGGCGCGGACCCTATCAATATTTTTTACGAACGGCCGGTCTATCGCCTTGTTTTGTTCGTTTTATTAAACATAGACTCGATGAAAACCCTGCGGCTCGCCGTCGCAGCATAGCCGCTCGCCACCCGGAGCCAGCCCCATGTCACAGGATTTCCATCCCAACGCCTCGCCCGATCACTTCTGGATGCCCTTCACCGCCAACCGCCAGTTCAAGGCCACGCCGCGCCTGTTGGAGAGCGCCGAGGGCATGTATTACACGGCGAGCGACGGCCGCCAGGTGCTCGACGGCACGGCCGGGCTCTGGTGCTGCAATGCCGGCCATGGCCGACGCGAGATCAGCGAAGCGGTGAGCAAGCAGATCGCCAAGATGGACTTCGCGCCGACCTTTCAGATGGGCCATCCGCTACCTTTCGAGCTGGCCGAGAAACTCGCCGCCATCAGCCCCGAAGGACTGAACCGGGTGTTCTTCACCAACTCCGGATCGGAGTCGGCGGATACCGCGCTGAAGATCGCCCTGGCCTATCAGCGCGCCATCGGTCAGGGCTCGCGTACGCGGCTGATCGGCCGCGAGCTGGCCTATCACGGCGTCGGTTTCGGCGGCATGTCGGTGGGCGGCATGGCCAACAATCGCCGCGCCTTCGGCCCGATGCTGCCGGGCGTCGATCACCTGCCGCACACCCTCGATCTGCAGCGCAACGCCTTCAGCAAGGGCCTGCCGCAGCATGGCGTGGAGCGCGCCGATGAACTGGAGCGGCTGGTGGTGCTGCATGGCGCGGAGAACATCGCCGCGGTGATCGTCGAGCCGATGTCCGGCTCGGCCGGGGTGATCCTGCCGCCGGTGGGCTATCTGCAGCGTCTGCGCGAGATCACCGCCAAGCACGGCATTCTGCTGATCTTCGATGAGGTCATCACCGGCTTCGGCCGTGTCGGCGAAGCCTTCGCCGCCCAGCGCTGGGGCGTGACGCCGGACATCCTCACCTGCGCCAAGGGCCTGACCAACGGCGCGATTCCCATGGGCGCAGTGCTGGTCGCCGACCACCTGTTCGATGCCTTCATGAAGGGACCGGAAAGCGTCATCGAGTTCTTCCACGGCTACACCTACTCCGGGCACCCGGTGGCCTGTGCAGCGGCACTGGCGACCCAGCAGATCTATCAGCAGGAGAACCTGTTCCAGAAGGCCATCGACCTGGAGCCCTACTGGCAGGAAGCACTCTTCAGCCTCAGGGACCTGCCCAACGTGATCGACATCCGCACGGTCGGGCTGGTCGCGGGTATTCAGTTCGCTGCCCATGCCGATGGCGTCGGCAAGCGCGGTTATGAGGTGTTCCGCAAGTGTTTCGAGAAGGGCCTGCTGGTACGCGCCAGCGGCGACACTATCGCCCTGTCGCCGGCGCTGATCGTCGAGAAGGCCGAGATCGACCAGATGATGGAGTTGCTCGCCGACGGTATCCGCAAGGCCGGCTGACGCAGCGCCCCGAGAGGCGTGGCCCGGCCTGACGGATCAGGCCGGGCACTGGATCAAAGCGATTCCAGGCAGCCGGCCAGGGTGTCGCCAAGGCCTTCCAGCAACTTTTCGTAACCCTTGGCATCGGTCGGCAGGCCGACACCGAGCACATCCAGCTCCGCCATCTTCACCGGCAACCCGGCAGTCAGCGTCTCGGCCAGTCGCGGACGCGCCGGCGGTTCGCTGAACACGCAGCTCGGCCCAGCCTGCTGCAACCGCTCGCGCATCGCCGCGACATGCCGGGCGCCGGGTTGCGACTCGCCACCGGCACTGAACACGCCGGCATGGCGAAGGCCGTAGGCCGCCTCGAAGTAGTCGTAGGCCTCGTGGAAAACGAAGAACGGCTTGTTCTGCACCTTGCTGAAGCGCTGCTTGAGGCGGGCGTCGAGCGCCTCGATGCGCTGGGCGAAGGCCGCCGAGTTGGTCTGGTAGCGCTGTGCGTTGGCCGGGTCGGCGGTGGCCAGGTCCGCAGCCATGCGCTCGGCGATCACCAGTGCGTTGGCCGGCAGCAGCCACAGGTGCGCATCGAGCGTGCCCGGGCGATGGTCGTGGTCGTGCTCCTCGGCATGCGCGGTCTCGCCATGTGCGGCTTCGTCATGCTCGTGAGCATCATGGTCATGGCCGTCGTGATCGTCGTGATCGTCGTGCGCGTGCGCATCACCAAAACGACGCAGGGTCAGCTGCGGCAGGTCCTGCACCGCCACGGTCGTGCCTTCACGAGCGCTCAGTGCGCGCGGCAGGAAGCTCTCCAGATCCGGGCCGATCCAGTAGAACAGCTGCGCATCGCGGATACGCCGTACGTCGGACGGTCGCAGCGAGTAATGATGCGCCGAAGCGCTGGCCGGCAGCAGAACGTCAGGCTCACCGACGCCATCCTGAACCGCCGCGGCGATCAGCTGCAGCGGCTTGATGCTGGTCAGCACGCGGACTTCGGCGTGGGCGGACGCGGCGCCAGCAACCAGCGCCGCGAGCAAGGGAAGGGAAAAAAGACGATTCACGGGCGTCACTCGTACGGGGGGAATTGGTACATAATAACGTCTCTACCCCAACACGTCGCCGCTCATGTCCAAGACCCCGCTGGCCTGTACGCCCCACGACCATGACCATTGCGTCAGCCACGCGCTGGCCGAAGCCGACAGCCTCTGCGCGCGCCAGGGCGTACGCCTGACCGCCCTGCGCAAGCGTGTGCTGGAGCTGGTCTGGCAAAGCCACAGGCCGCTCGGCGCCTACGACATCCTCGCCGTACTGAGCGAGCAGGATGGCCGCCGCGCCGCGCCGCCCACTGTCTACCGCGCGCTGGATTTCCTGCTGGAGAACGGCCTGGTGCATCGCATCGCGTCGCTCAACGCCTTCATCGGCTGCAACCATCCGGAGCATCCACACCAGGGCCAGTTCCTCATCTGCCGGCACTGCCACACCGCCATCGAACTCGAGCAACGCGCCATCGCCGAGGCCATCGACAGCGCCGCCAGCAGCGTCGGCTTCGCCGTCGAGGGGCAGACCGTGGAAGTGGTCGGCCTCTGCTCAAACTGCCGGAAAGCCGCATGAGCGAGGTGCTGCTGCGGCTGGATGACATCCACGTGCGCTTCGCCAACCAGAACGTGCTGGAAGGCGCGCAACTGCAGGTGCATCGCGGCGAGATCGTCACCCTGATCGGCCCCAATGGCGCCGGCAAGACCACGCTGGTACGGGCAGTGCTCGGCCTGCTGAAACCCGATCGCGGCCAGGTCTGGCGCAAGCCGAAGCTGCGTGTCGGCTACATGCCGCAGAAGCTCCACGTGGACCCCACCCTACCCTTGTCGGTGCTGCGCTTTCTGCGCCTGGTGCCCGGCGTCGATCGCGCCCGAGCCCTGGCTGCGCTGGGCGAAGTCGGCGCCGAGCACGTCATCGACAGCCCGCTGCAGAAGATTTCCGGCGGCGAAATGCAGCGTGTGCTGCTCGCCCGCGCGCTGCTGCGCGAGCCGGAGCTACTGGTGCTCGACGAACCGGTGCAGGGTGTCGACGTCGCCGGCCAGGCCGAGCTGTACCGGCTGATCGGCGTGCTACGCGACCGCTACGGCTGCGGCGTTTTGATGGTTTCCCACGACCTGCATCTGGTGATGAGCGCCACCGACCAGGTGGTCTGCCTCAATCGCCACGTTTGCTGTTCGGGGCATCCGGAACAGGTCAGCAGCGACCCGGCCTTCGTCGAGCTGTTCGGCCAGGACGCGCGCAGTCTGGCGATCTATCACCACCAGCACGACCACAGCCACGACCTGCACGGCAGCGTGGTGACCGGCAAACCCCACGTCCACGGCCCGAACTGCAAGCACTGACATGCCCGATTTCCTTCTCAACGCCCTGCTCGCCGGCCTCGCCCTGGCGCTGGTCGCCGGCCCGCTCGGCTCCTTCGTCGTCTGGCGGCGCATGGCCTATTTCGGCGACACCCTGTCCCACGCCGCGCTATTCGGCGTCGCCCTCGGGTTGATGCTCGACGTCAACCTGACTCTGGCGGTGACGGTCGGCTGCGTGCTGCTCGCGCTCTTGCTGGTCACCCTGCAGCAGCGCCAGCCGCTGGCCTCGGACACGCTGCTCGGCATCCTCGCCCACAGCACGCTGTCGCTCGGCCTGGTGTCGCTGAGCTTCATGGATGACGTGCGCATCGACCTGATGGGCTATCTGTTCGGCGATCTGCTCGCCGTCGGGCCGAGCGACCTGGCCTGGATCATCGGCGGCAGCGCCCTGGTGCTGCTGATGCTGATTCCGCTGTGGCGGCCACTCTTGGCGATCACCGTGCACGAGGAGCTGGCCAAGGTCGAAGGGTTGCCGGTGGCCGGTATCCGCCTGGCGCTGATGCTGCTGATCGCCGTGGTGATCGCCGTGGCGATGAAGATCGTCGGCGTGCTGCTGATCACCTCGCTGCTGATCATTCCCGCCGCCGCGGCGCAACGCCATGCGCGCACGCCGGAGCAGATGGCCTTTGGCGCCAGCGTGTTGGGCATCGTCGCGGTGTGCCTGGGTCTGACGCTGTCCTGGTTCGAAGACACCCCCGCCGGGCCGTCCATCGTGGTCAGCGCCGCCGCGCTGTTCCTGCTCAGCTTCGCCTGGCCGAAGCGCGCATGAGTGACCTGAAGTACCTGCGCGGCTACCCCGAGCCGCTGCTGGCTCAGGTACGCCAGCTGATCGCCGAGGATCGCCTGGGCGATTACCTCGCGCGGCGCTACCCTGGCCGCCATCAGGTGCAGAGCGACAAGGCGCTGTATGGTTACGTGCAGCAGCTCAAGCAGGACCACCTCAAAAGCGCGCCGCCGATCGACAAGGTGCTCTATGACAATCGCCTCGACCTGACCCATCGCGCGCTGGGCCTGCATACCGCGGTATCACGGGTGCAGGGCGGCAAGCTCAAGGCGAAAAAGGAGATTCGCGTCGCCGCACTGTTTCGCGAGGCGGCGCCGGAATTCCTGCAGATGATTGTGGTGCACGAACTCGCCCATCTGCGTGAGCGCGAGCACAACCGTGCCTTCTACAAGCTGTGCGAACACATGCTGCCCGGCTACGGGCAGATCGAGTTCGATCTGCGCCTGTTTTTGCATTGGCGCGAGCTGCGGGCACAGGATGCCGGCTCCGGCGACGACGCCTAGCGCACGAATGGCGCCAGGCCTCGCCTCGTATGCTGGCAGTGCGCTCAAATCCAGCCCAGCCAGCGCCACCAGGTCATCGCGAACAGCAACATGCTCAGATAGCCGATCAGCGTTACCAGCACGCCGACCTTGGCGAATTGCCGGGCGCTGAAGGTCTCGGTGCCCAGGCAAACCATGTTCTGCGGCGCGTTGATTGGCAGGATGAAGCCGTAACTGACGACGAAACCGAGCAGCATGGTCATCCCCAGCCGGCTGAAATCCCCTGGCAGGCTGAGCAACACCGAGATCAGGATCGGCAGCATCGCCGAGGTCAGCGCCGTGGCACTGGCAAAGCCCAGATGGATCACGATGAGAAAAGCGCCGAGAATGGCGAAGATACCCAGCGGCCCCACCACGCCAAGCCCGGTGTGGGCCACCACCTGCGCGCCGAGCCACTGTCCGGCCTGAGTCGTGAGCAATACCGTGCCGAGGCTGATCCCGACGCCGAAGACGATCACCGTGCCCCAGGGCACCCGCGCCTGAACCTCCTTCCAGTTCATCACGCCGATGCGCGGCAGCATCAGGATCACCAGACCCGCGTAGGTGGTGCTGGTGGTGTCGAAACTGTGCAGCTTGCCCTCGGTGGCCCAGCACAGCAGCAACCCGATGGACACGGCGAGCAGGCGTTTCTGCGCCGAGGTCATCGGCCCAAGTTCGGCAAGCGAGCGTGCCACGGCTTCCTTGCCACCGGCTATCCGCTCGGTTTCCGGCGGCAGCAGCTTGAGCACGATGAACAGCAGCACGAAGGACATCATCACGGCCCAGGGTGCGCCGGCGATGAGCCAGTCGATCCAGCTGACTCGCTCACCCAGCAGTTTGTCCATGAAGCCCACCAGCAGCAGGTTCTGCGCCGCTGCGGTCTGGATGCCGATGTTCCAGATGCTGGTGCCCTGGGCGACGATGATCATCATGCCGGCGGCGAAGTTCGAACGCTTGTCGATCCCGAATGCGGTGATGATGCCAAGCATGATCGGCACCACGCAGGCGGCGCGCGCCGTGGCGCTGGGTACCACCAGGCTGAGCAGGACGATGACCACCAGCGTGCCGCCGAGGATATGCCGCGAACTGGTGCCGACCCTGGATAGGGTCATCAGCGCAATGCGCCGGTCGAGCCCGGTCAGGGTCATCGCCGCAGCGATGAACAGGGCTCCGGCTACCAGCGCCAATGCCGGATTGGCGAAGCCGGAAAGCCCCATGCCGATCGCCTTTGAGGTGCCGTAGACGACCTCGGGGTTTTCCAGCGTAGGCGCCGTACCGATGAGGAACGCCAGCAGCGCGGTGATCATGATCGCGCTGACCTCATAGGACACCGCTTCGGTGATCCACACCACCACCGCGAACACCAGGATCGCCAGCACTCGCTGGCCGGCCACGGGCAGGTCGGCAGGCAGTGGCATCAGCAGCACGCCAATGAGCGCCAGTACGGCCACCAACAGACCGATCGGGATGCCAAGCAGACCTTGGCGAAGGGCTACGTTAGGGGTATCGCTCATGGTATGGCTCCATCCGCTGACAGACGCCTTCAGCATGGGCAAGCCAGATCAGCGAGACCATGACCTGTGTCTATTGCGGGCCTTTGCGGCGAGTTAACCAAGTAAAAAAAAAGCAGAACGCCGGCATGCGCCGGCGTTCTGTGGTCGATGGTTCGCAGCACGTTTCGAGCGGGCTGGCGCCCGCGCCGAACCTTGCGCAAGCGTCACGCGGGAATTGCGTCCGCCGCGGCCTCGCGCGCCCAGACCCGATGCTGGCCAAGCGCCTGGGCGAAGTTGCCAAACACCCCATCCACATCATCGCCTTCCAGCAGACCAGCGTCGGGCTGCAGGCCCAGGGTCGCCAGCAGCGGACGCGCGGCACCGAGCACCACGATGGGTTTCAGGTGCTTGTAGGCCTCCAGCAGGTAGTGCTTGGCTTCGCCGGACTTGGCCATGGCCGCCGCCGCATCGGCACCGCCGGGGACGAACACGGCGTCGAACATCACCGAGGGCATGCCGTCCATCGCGGCGTCGACCGGCAGCATCTTGCCGTCCGCCGTCTTCACCGGCGCCGGCGAGGGACCGATGATCTTGGCCAGCGCGCCCTGCTCGGCCAGCTTGGCCTTGAATGCATCGATTGCAGCACCATCAACGCCGTTGGCCACCAGAATGGCGATCTTGCGCGACTTGATATTGCCCGGTGCATGGTTCATCAAACTCAGGGCCGGCGAGCTTTGCGGGGTCGGTACCTTCGCCGCTACGGTCGGCGCAGCGGGTGCCGGCAGGCCGAGGTTCTCGGCCACGCGGCGGGCCAGCTCCAGGTCGATGTTGGCGAGGATCTCGTTGACCTGACGCTCACGGATGAACACCCGCTCGACCTTGCCCAGCTCGAAGGTATAGGCACCGATGATGTGCTCCTTCTCCGGGCCGCTCATGCTGTTCCAGAACAGCGTGGCCTGGGAGAAGTGGTCGCCGAAGGATTCGCTGCGGTTGCGGATCTTGTGCCCCTCGACCCGCTCCGGATAGCTCTCGAAACCGCCGCCCTGAGCTGCCGGCGGGGTTTCCTTGGGCCAGCCACTGTCGATGGAGTTGGGCTCGTAGTTGGCGCGGCCCTTGTGGATCGTCTGGCGATGGAAGGCGTCGCGCTGGTTGTTGTGAAACGGACACAGCGGACGGTTGATCGGGATTTCGTGGAAGTTCGGCCCACCGAGACGCAGCAGTTGGGTGTCGGTGTAGGAGAACAACCGGCCCTGCAGCAGCGGATCGTTGGTGAAGTCGATGCCCGGCACGATATGGCCGATGTGGAAGGCGGCCTGCTCGGTCTCGGCGAAGAAGTTGTCCGGGTTGCGGTTGAGGGTCATCTTGCCGAGCTTCTGCACCGGCACCAGCTCCTCGGGGATGATTTTGGTCGGGTCCAGCAGGTCGAAGTCGAACTTGTGCTCGTCGGCCTCTTCCACCACCTGCACGCCCAGCTCCCACTCGAAGTAGTCGCCAATCTCGATGGACTCCCACATGTCGCGGCGATTGAAGTCCGGGTCCTTGCCGGCAATCTTCAGTGTCTCGTCCCAGACCAGCGAGAAGGCGCCCGCGACCGGCTTCCAGTGAAACTTGACGAAGCGGCTGACGCCCTCAGCGTTGATCAGGCGGAAGGTGTGCACGCCAAAGCCTTCCATCGCCCGGAAGCTGCGCGGCAGGGCGCGATCGGACATGGTCCAGAGCACCATGTGCGCCGATTCCGGGGTCAGCGAGACGAAGTCCCAGAAGCTGTCGTGAGCCGACTGCGCCTGCGGGATCTCGTTGTGCGGCTCGGGTTTCACCGCATGCACGAAGTCCGGAAACTTGATCGCGTCCTGAATGAAGAACACTGGCATGTTGTTGCCGACCAGATCGAAGTTGCCCTCGTCGGTGTAGAACTTGGTGGCGAAGCCGCGCACGTCGCGCACGGTGTCTGCCGAGCCGCGCGAGCCCTGCACGGTGGAGAAGCGCGTGAAGACCGGGGTTTCCTTGCCTTCGGCGGCGAGGAACGAGGCCTTGGTCAGCCAGCTGTGGTCGGCGTAGCTGACGAACACACCGTGCGCCGCCGAACCACGCGCATGCACGATGCGCTCGGGGATGCGCTCGTGGTCAAAGTGGGTGAGCTTCTCGCGCATGATGAAGTCTTCGAGCAGCGAGGGCCCACGATCGCCGGCCTTGAGGGTGTTCTGGTTGTCGGCGATCTTCACGCCCTGGTTGGTGCGCAGCGCCTCGCCGGTGGCGTCGCTGCGAAATTCTTCCAGTTGGTCGAGCTTGGCGTTGTGATTGGCACGGTCGACGGTATCGGTGCCGGCCAGCTCGCTCTGTTTAGGGGTCTTTTCGGTCATGATGGGCCTCCATTAGCGGTGAGCTGAACCGCGAACGATCGGGCCACGGTCTGGACCTGATGCGTGATCATTTCACGGCGTACCGGTTAGTGACCCCCATAGCGGCTACATGGTTGCCGGCCGAACCGATTTGCTTTAGCTATAAGCCCGATGCATTTGCTCAATCGCAGCGGCACAGACAAGCGACCTCGCCGGCAAACGGGTAGAATGCCCGGCTTTCGCCGAATATCCCGGCAACGAACGCCGCACCCACAAGGTTCGCCCGTGATCGAATTCCATCAAGTCCACAAAACCTATCGGACCGGCGGCAGAGACGTCCCTGCCCTGCAGCCGACGCAGCTGGAGATCGCCTCCGGTGAAGTCTTCGGCCTGATCGGCCATTCTGGCGCCGGCAAGAGCACGCTGCTGCGTCTGATCAACCGCCTCGAGGAACCCTCCGGCGGGCGCATCCTGGTCAACGGCGAAGATGTCACCGCGCTCGATGCCGACGGCCTGCGGCGCTTCCGCCAGCGCGTCGGGATGATCTTCCAGCACTTCAACCTGCTGATGTCCAAGACCGTGGCGGACAACGTCGCCATGCCGCTGCGCCTGGCCGGCATCCGCTCGCGCAGTGAGATCGACGCCCGCGTCGCCGCCCTGCTCGACCGTGTCGGCCTCAAGGACCACGCGCGCAAGTATCCGGCGCAGCTCTCCGGTGGTCAGAAGCAGCGCGTGGGTATTGCCCGTGCTCTGGCCACCGAGCCGAGCATCCTGCTCTGCGACGAGGCGACCAGCGCCCTCGATCCGCAGACCACGGCATCGGTGCTGCAGCTGTTGGCCGAGATCAATAGCGAGCTGAAGCTGACCATCGTGCTGATCACCCACGAGATGGACGTGATCCGCCGCGTCTGCGACCGCGTGGCGGTGATGGACGCCGGCGCCATCGTCGAACAGGGGCCGGTCACCGAGGTGTTCCTGCATCCCAAGCACCCGACCACCCAGCGCTTCGTGCTGGAAGACGAGGCGATGGATGAAAGCGAGCTGCACGACGATTTCGCCCACGTGCCGGGCCGCATCCTGCGCCTGACCTTCCAGGGCGATGCCACCTACAAGCCCCTGCTGGGCACCGTCGCCCGTGAAACCGGGGTCGACTACAGCATCCTTTCCGGGCGCATCGATCGCATCAAGGACACCCCCTACGGCCAGCTCACGCTGGCGCTGATCGGCGGTGACATGGCGGCGGCAATGGCACAACTGCAGGCCGCCGACGTGCACGTGGAGGTATTGCGCTGATGGACGCCTTTTTCAGCTCCTTGTTAGGGAATGTCGACTGGTACGAGATCTGGCTGGCGACGCTGGACACCCTGCTGATGCTCGGCGGCTCGCTGCTGTTCACCATCCTGCTCGGCCTGCCGCTGGGCGTGCTGCTGTTTCTCTGCGGCCCGCGCCAGCTGTTCGAGAACGGGCCGCTGTATGCCGCGCTGTCGTTCGTGGTCAACGTGCTGCGCTCGCTGCCGTTCATCATCCTGCTGATCGTGATGATTCCGTTCACCGTGCTGATCACCGGCACCTCGCTGGGCGTCGCCGGGGCGATCCCGCCGCTGGTGGTCGGCGCCGCGCCGTTCTTCGCACGCCTGGTGGAAACCGCACTGCGCGAAGTGGACCGCGGCATCATCGAGGCGACCCAGGCCATGGGCGCGACGACGCGGCAGATCATCTTCAGCGCATTGCTGCCGGAAGCGCGTCCGGGCATCATCGCTGCGGTCACCGTTACTGCCATCACCCTGGTGTCCTACACTGCGATGGCCGGTGTAGTGGGGGCCGGCGGCCTCGGCGACCTGGCGATCCGCTTCGGCTATCAGCGATTCCAGACCGACGTGATGGTGGTCACCGTGGTGCTGCTGCTGGTACTGGTGCAGGTGCTGCAAAGCGTCGGCGACCGGCTGGTCACCCATTTTTCACGCAAATGAAGCGCAACCAGGGCGAGCGAACCTTCGCACCCCACTCAATCTACGAAGGAACCGAACGATGAAGAAACTGATTGCCGCCCTGGCCACCGTCGCGGCATTTTCCGCACAGGCCGCCGAAACCCTGACCGTGGCCGCCACCGCCGTGCCGCACGCCGAGCTGCTGGAGTTCGTCAAGCCGCAGCTGGCCGAGCAAGGCGTCGAGCTGAACGTGAAGGTCTTCACCGATTACGTGCAACCGAACATCCAGGTCGCCGAGAAGCGTCTGGACGCCAACTTCTTCCAGCACCAGCCGTACCTGGATGAGTTCAACAAGGGCAAGGGCACCGATCTGGTCAGCGTGGCCGGCGTGCATATCGAACCCTTTGGGGCCTACTCGAGCAAGGTCAAGTCGCTGGACGAACTGCCCAATGGCGCCACCGTGGTCATTCCCAACGATGCCACCAATGGCGGCCGCGCACTGCTGCTGCTGGACAAGGCCGGCGTGATCACGCTGAAGGTCGGCGCCGGCATCACCGCCACGCCGAAGGACATCGCCGAGAACCCGAAGAAGATCAAGATCCGCGAACTGGAAGCCGCGACCCTGCCGCGCGTGCTGACCCAGGTCGACCTGGCGCTGATCAACACCAACTACGCGCTGGAAGCCAAGCTGAACCCGACCCAGGACGCCCTGGTGATCGAGGGCAGTGACTCGCCGTACGTGAACATCCTGGTCGCCCGTCCGGACAACAAGGACAGCGATGCCATGCAGAAACTGGCTGCCGCGCTGCACAGCGAGCAAGTACGCCAGTTCATCGAGGAAAAGTACAAGGGTGCCGTCGTTCCGGCCTTCTGAGCCTGACCGCGCTGTCCTGAACGAACCCCGCCTCGGCGGGGTTTTTCGTTTTTGGCCGTAGGGTGGATGTCGCCTTTTACAACCACCGAGCCCCCGCTCGGCTAACCCGTGGTTCCCCACCCCGTGATCGATAAAGCGCGATCCACCCTACGACCAAGCCATATCAGGACGCGGGCCCACGAAATGGTTCGCGCAGCATGCTCTTCACGGCACCAGCACTGCCGCGCCCTGGAAGCGTCCATGGCGCAGATCGTCCAGCGCCTGGTTGGCCTGTTCCAAAGGGTAGGCATGGGTTTCGGTATGGATGCCGACCTGCGCAGCGACCGGGAAGAAGTCCAGGCCGTCCTGACGGGTCAGGTTGGCCACCGAAACCAGCTCGCGCTCCTGCCAGAGGATGTCGTAGGGGAAGCTCGGAATGTCGCTCATGTGGATGCCGGCGCAGACCACCCGCCCGCCCTTGCGCACGGCACGCAGCGCCGCCGGCACCAGCTCGCCGGCCGGCGCATAGATGATCGCGGCATCCAGCGGCACCGGCGGCGACTCGTTCGAATCGCCGGCCCAGAGCGCGCCCAGCGAACGGGCGAAGTCCTGCGCAGCGATGTCGCCAGGACGGCTAAGGGCATAGACATCGCGCCCCTGCCAGCGCGCCACCTGCATGACGATATGCGCCGCGGCACCGAAGCCGTACAGGCCCAGGCGCTTGCCGTCACCGGCCTTGACCAGCGAACGCCAGCCGATCAGCCCGGCACAGAGCAGCGGCGCCAGCGCCACGGCATCGCCCTCGTCGCCGAGGGCAAAGGCGAAGCGCGCGTCGGCCACCACGTATTCGGCATAACCGCCTGGCCGCGTGTAGCCGGTGAACTGCGGCGCATCGCAGAGGTTTTCCTCGGCGTGCTGGCAATAGCTGCAGGTGCCGCAGGTATGCCCGAGCCAGGGAATGCCGACCCGCTGGCCCAGCTCGAAACCGCTGACGCCTTCGCCCAGCGCATCGACGCGGCCGACAATCTCGTGACCCGGGATGATCGGCAGCGGCGCCTCCGGCAACTCGCCATCCACCACGTGCAGGTCGGTGCGACAGACGCCGCAAGCCAGTACCTTGACCCGCAGCTCCCCTGGCCCCGCTTGAGGCTCGGGCAGTTCGCGCAGCTGCAACGGTTGGCCAATCTGTTCCAGCAACATGGCGCGCATCGACGGCTCTCCTTTCGTCTCTGTTCTGCTGAGCGTAGGCCGATCGGTGGAAAAAGGCTCTAGACTCGAAGCGTCCCATGCTCAGGAGTGCCATCTATGACGCTTTCGCCCTTCCACCTCGCCATTCCCGTCCACGATCTGGCCGCCGCCCGCACCTTCTACGGCGAGGCGTTCGGCTGCGCCGAGGGCCGCAGCAGCGAACACTGGGTGGATTTCGATTTCTTCGGCCACCAGCTGGTGATCCACGAAGCACCGAAGATGCCGCATCAGGAGGCGGCGCATAGCAACCCGGTGGACGGCCACGACGTGCCGGTGCCGCATTTCGGCGTGGTGCTTGGCTGGGAACAATGGGAGGCACTGGCCGAGCGGCTGAAGGCGCGCGGCACGCGCTTCGTCATCGAGCCCTACGTGCGCTTCCAGGGCCAGGTCGGCGAACAGGCGACCATGTTCCTGCTCGACCCCTGCGGCAACGCCCTGGAGTTCAAGGCGTTCAAGGACATCGGCCAGCTGTTCGCCAAGTGAGCGGGATCAGCCGCGCTCGGCGAGGTGCTGGTCCTTGAGCTTCACATAATTGCCGGCGGTATAGCTGAAGAAGCTGCGCTCCTTGTCGGTCAGCGGGCGCGCCTGCTTTACCGGGCTGCCGACGTAGAGGTAGCCGGACTCCAGCGTCTTGCCCGGCGGCACCAGGCTGCCGGCACCGATGATCACTTCGTCCTCGACCACCACGCCGTCCATCACGATCGAACCCATACCCACCAGGATGCGATTGCCCAGGGTGCAACCGTGCAGGGTGACCTTGTGGCCGACGGTGACTTCGTCGCCGATGGTCAGCGGAAAGCCGTCCGGGTTGTACGGCCCGGCATGGGTGATGTGCAGCACGCTGCCGTCCTGGATGCTCGACCGCGCGCCGATGCGGATGCGGTGCATGTCGCCGCGGATCACCGTCAGCGGCCAAACCGAGCTGTCGGCGCCGATCTCGACATCGCCGATAAGCACCGCGGAGTCGTCGACGAACACGCGCTCGCCCAGTTTCGGAGTGCTGTTGTGGTAGCTGCGTATCGCCACGATAGAAACCTCTTTGGCTGCGGGAAGGGTCGATTGTAATTAAGATGGTCGGCATTGCCGCGGTGAACCAGGCCTGAGCAGCATGCCGCCTGGCGTGGTCAGAGTTAACTACCGGCTGCTTGCCGGCGGCGCGTTTCGTCGCCCGGCGTTGAAAAAGCGCGGCAGCGCGTCCATCTAGGACATCTGCCTGCGCGCTGGCCTGTCCAGCCTCACTCAAGTGAGCGGCCTGCAATCCCTTTCGTCACAAGGTGTCCCCCGTGAGCGCGAACAATCCCCTGCTGCAAGATTTCGATCTGCCACCCTACTCCGAGATCCGCCCGGAGCACGTCGAGCCGGCCATCGACACCATCCTCGGCGACAACCGCGTGGCGATCCAGGAACTGCTTAGCCGCCCGGCCGACAGCCTGGACTGGCAGACCCTGGTGGTCGGCCTCGACGAACTGAACGACCGCCTCGCGCGCGCCTGGGGGCCGGTCAGCCACCTCAACTCCGTGTGCAACAGCCCGGAGCTGCGTACCGCCTATGAGGCCTGCCTGCCCAAGCTGTCGGCCTACTACACCGAACTCGGACAGAACCGCGACCTGTTCGAGGCCTACCAGGCATTGGCCGCGAGCCCCGCGGCGGCTGGCTTCGAGGTGGCGCAGAAGACCATCCTCGAGCATTCGCTGCGTGACTTCCGCCTGTCCGGCATCGACCTGCCGCCGGTCGAGCAGCAACGCTTCGGCGCCATCCAGATGAAGCTCGCGGAGCTGGGCAGCAAATTCTCCAACCAGCTGCTGGACGCCACCCAGGGCTGGACCCGGCACATCACCGACGAAAGCCTGCTGGCCGGTATCACCGATTCGGCCAAGGCACAGATGGCCGAGGCAGCCAAGGCGAAGGATCTCGACGGCTGGCTGATCAGTCTGGAATTCCCCAGCTACTACGCGGTGATGACCTACGCCGACAACCGCGACCTGCGCGAGGAGGTCTACGCCGCCTACTGCACCCGCGCCTCGGACCAGGGCCCGAATGCCGGGCAGTTCGACAACGGCCCGGTAATGGCCGAGATCCTCGAGCTGCGCCACGAGCTGGCCGGGCTGCTCGGCTACGGCAACTTCGCCGAGCTGTCGCTGGCGACCAAGATGGCCGAATCCACCGAGCAGGTGCTGAGTTTCCTGCGTGACCTGGCGGTGCGCAGCAAGCCGTTCGCCGAGCGCGACCTGGCCGAACTGCGCGCCTTCGCCGCCGAGCAGGGCCTGGACGATCTGCAGAGCTGGGACCTCGGCTACTACGCCGAGAAGCTGCGCCAGCAGCGCTACAGCCTGAACCAGGAAGAACTGCGCGCCTACTTCCCGATCGACAAGGTGCTGTCCGGGCTGTTCTGTATCGTCCAGCGCCTGTACGGCATCGAGATTCATGAGCTGGAAGGCTTCGATGGCTGGCATCCGGAAGTGCGTCTGTTCGAGATCACCGAGAACGGCCAGCACGTCGGGCGCTTCTTCTTCGACCTCTATGCGCGGCCGAACAAGCGCGGCGGCGCCTGGATGGATGGCGCCCGCGACAAGCGCCGTACCGCCGCTGGCACGCTGCAGACGCCGGTAGCCAACCTGGTGTGCAACTTCACCCCGCCGGTGGGCGAGCGCCCTGCGCTCTTGACCCACGACGAGGTCACCACGCTGTTCCACGAATTCGGCCACGGCCTGCACCACCTGCTGACCCAGGTCGAGCACGCCGGCGCCTCGGGCATCAACGGCGTGGCCTGGGATGCCGTGGAGCTGCCGAGCCAGTTCATGGAGAACTGGTGCTGGGACCCCGAAGGCCTGGCGCACATCTCCGGCCACTACCAGACCGGCGAGCGCCTGCCGCAGGACAAACTGGACATGATGCTGGCGGCGAAGAACTTCCAGTCCGGCATGATGATGGCGCGCCAGCTTGAATTCTCCCTGTTCGACTTCGAACTGCACGCCACCCATGGCGACGGTCGCAGCGTGCTGCAGGTACTCGAGTACATCCGCGACGAGGTCTCGGTGATGCGCCCACCGGCCTACAACCGCTTCCCCAACAGCTTCGCGCACATCTTTTCCGGTGGTTATGCGGCCGGTTACTACAGCTACAAGTGGGCCGAGGTGCTGTCGTCCGATGCCTTCTCGCGCTTCGAGGAAGAAGGTGTGTTCAACTCCGAGACCGGGCGCGCCTTCCGCGAGGCGATCCTGGCCCGTGGCGGCTCCCAGGAGCCGATGGTACTGTTCGTCGATTTCCGAGGCCGCGAGCCGTCCATCGACGCCCTGCTGCGCCACCTCGGGCTGGTAGCGGAGGCCGCGGCATGAACGACGAAGTAACCCGTGTCACCACCAAGCGCTTCATCGCCGGGGCCGTGTGCCCCGCGTGCAGCGGCACGGACTGCATCAAGATGTGGGACGTCGACGGCGTGCCGCACCGCGAATGCATCGACTGCGGCTACGCCGACACCCTCAACGCCCAGGGCCAGTCGGTACCGATGGAGCTGGGCACGCGGGTGAACAAGGTCCAGCCCAAGCCGGCCAACCCGCAGGTGCAATCGGTGCAGTTCTTCCCTAATCCGAAGCTGAAGAAGCCCGAGTAGCCACTGTGCTGCACCTGACCTGCGGCGACCTGGCCGGCGACAGCGTACGTGCGCTGCTGGCCAGGCTAGAGCCCGAGGTACAGGTGCGGGTGTTGCGCGACGACCTGGCTGTCGGACCGCTGAATGGCGTGGATCGTGCGCCTTGCGCTGCTCGCGCCACATTCTGGGAGCAGGTCTGGCCCGCAGAGGTGGCGCCACGCCCGGTGTTCGCCGATGAGCTAGCGGCTGATGCACTCTGGCTAGCCAACCTAGCCAAACAGGCTGCAGCCGTAACGGTCTGGCACGGCGACAGCGCATCCGAACAGCTGCTGCTGGCTCGCATCGCCGCGCTGCTGCAGGGCTCCAGGTGCGGGTTGCACGAAGTTGCTTGCGGCACCGGAGACAGCCGCGCCGGCCAGCGCAAGGCGGTGTCCATGCATTCGCCCGAGGCACTGGCGGCGCTATACAGCCCACAGGCGGTTCCCGCGTCTCGCCAGGCTGAACTCGCTGCGGTCTGGCACGAGCAGTGCGCCAGCTCGCATGACATTCGCCGCTGGTTCGAGGGGGCGTTTCGGGGCGAAGACTATCGGCTGATCGACGCGGCGCTAGTCGCTGCCAGCCCCGACGAATTCGCTCCGCTGGCGCGTGCGATGGCCGAGGTCATGGGCCATTGCGACGGCTTCTTTCCCACGGATTTCTTCCTCTACTGGCGCGCCCGCGTACTGGCTGCCGCAGGGCGTCTGGAGGTACAGGGCGATCCAACAGCCGGTTACCGTGATCTGCAGGTGCGCCGAGTCATGAGGTGAAAGACTTCACTTCGCGGCCAAGACTCGGCGCGCCCAACGTCTAAAACAAAGAACCCGCCAAGTGGCGGGTTCCTTTTTTGTACCAGTCCAAATCAGCCTTCGACCTTCGGCGTCGCTCGCCCCGGCTGCGGTGGCGAAGCAAACAGGCGCTTGAGCTTCATTGCCGGCGCTTCGATCAGGTGCCAGGACAGCGCAGCGAGGATCAGCGTCGGCACGAAGGCGATCAGCGTCAGGCCGAGCACGCCGACCTGCGGACCGAACAGGTAGACCGTCAGCTGCTGGAACGGGAAGGCGTAGATGTACAGGCCATAGGAAAAATCGCCGTACTTGCCGAAACGCGAGATCAGCGGCAGCGGCGCGTAGGCCAGATAGAGCACCAGATACGGCAGTGCGATGAAGTACACCAGCGGGCCGATGTCGGTACGGAAGGTTGCCACCAGCGCGGCGAACAACAGCGCCGCGATCCAGCCGCGCCAGGGGATGTCGTCGCGATAGAGGAACAGTGCCGAGCCGCTGTAGTACAGCAGCCCCAGTTTGAAGATGTTCTTGATGAAGTAGGACTCGATACCCAGCTTGCCCAGCAGCCAGAAATGCCCGATGGCGAGCACGGCAATCGGCAGGAAGATCAGCCGGCGCTTGAGGAAACCGGTCAGCCCGAGAATCATCACGCCGATGTACATCAGCACTTCCAGCGGCAACGTCCACAGCGAGCCGTTGACCACGTCGGGGTAGACGTTGCCGGTAAATACGCCGGGCAGCTCGTAGCGTGTCACCAAGAGGATGTTCTGCAGATAGGTCCAGGTGCCGTCGGCTGCGAGATACTGGCCGAGGGTCAGATGGGTGACCAGCGGCCCGATGACAAACACCGAGAGCAATACCGCGACGATCAACGCCGGAAAGATGCGCAGCGCCCGCTTGATCAGGAAGCTTTTCGGGCTGCTGCTAGCCAGCCAGGACGAGGCAATCAGATAGCCGCTCATGACGAAGAAGATGCCGACGGCGATCGAGCCGCCCTTTTCGTAGCCGGTGAGCAACGTCAGGGGTTCATCTCCACGGCGGCCAACCAGCGGATAGCTGTGGGCGAACAGCACCAGCGCCGCAGCGAAGAAGCGCAGGAAGTCGAAATTATTCTCCCGGGTGTGGAAAGAGCCGGTGGGATGCATGGTCTGCTCCTGACGAGTAACGGCAGTGACTAAGAAAAGGGGCGCACGCAAGCGGTGCATGCCGGTACTGCCGGATCGGTCGCGCACCGCGCTCCGATCGTCCTTGTTGTTTGCCGGCCGCCACGACAGGCGTCGCTCGCGCGTGCAAGCGTTACCCGGTCAGCCCCTTTGTCCCGAGTGCAGCGCAAATGTTCCCGAGCCAACCGACAGGCGGTAGCAGGCAGCACCGATCAGCGGCGCTGGCGTACTGTCGCCGAGAAGACTACTGTATGAATGAACAGTAATCGGACCGACACCCCATGAGCTTCCCCCGTGCCACACCACGCGGCCGCGGCACTGCGATCAACCCGGACAACCGTTTCGCCCCGACACGCAGCGAGGCGTACGACGATGGCTGGGAACAGGACGTGCCGCCGACCCGCGCCACCGAAGTGCGCCTGGAGACGGCCAAGAGTGTACTGACCCGTAACCAGTCGCCTGACGTGGGTTTCGATCGCTCGGTAAACCCCTATCGAGGCTGCGAACACGGCTGCATCTACTGCTTCGCGCGACCCAGTCACGCTTATTGGGACCTGTCGCCAGGCATCGATTTCGAGACGCGGCTGATAGCCAAGACCAACCTCGCCGAGCGCCTCGAACAGGAACTCTCCAAGCCTGGCTACGTGCCGCAACCGATCGCCCTGGGGGTGAACACCGATGCCTATCAGCCGCTGGAGCACGAGCAGCGGCTGACGCGCCAGGCGCTGGAGATCCTGCTGCGCTTCAAGCACCCCGTGCACATCATTACCAAGGGTTCGCTGGTGCTGCGCGATCTCGATCTGCTGGTGCCGTTGGCCGAGCAGCGGCTGGTCAGCGTTTCGGTCAGCCTGACCACGCTGGACGACGAGCTGAAACGCATCATGGAGCCGCGCGCGGCCTCACCCTCGGCGCGGCTGCGGGTGTTGCGTACCCTGCATGAGGCTGGCGTGCCGGTCAGCGTGATGTGCGCGCCGATGATTCCGATGATCAACGACATGGAGCTTGAGCGCTTGCTCGAAGCCGCCCGCGAGGCCGGTGCGCGCTCGGCCGGCTATGTGCTGCTGCGCCTGCCCCACGAAGTGGCGACGCTGTTCGATGAATGGCTGCAGGAGCATTTTCCGCAGCGCGCTGCCCATGTCATGAGCCTGGTGCGCCAATCGCGCGGCGGCAAGGATTACGACAGCCGCTTCGGTAGCCGCATGCGCGGTGAAGGCCAATTTGCCCAGCTGCTGGCGCAACGCTTTCAGCTGGCGTGCAAGCGCCTGGGCTTCAATCGACGGGATCAGAACTACGGCCTGGATAGCAGCCGTTTTGCCGTGCCGGGTTCGCAGATGTCGTTGCTCTGAGACCTCGAAAGCGCCGCCAGCGCGCCATCACTACGACAGCAATCAGAAAGCCGAAAAGGCTCGTCCTAGAGCGGTTCGTTCAGTTTCAGTTAAGTCTCGCTGACTAGCCTCGGGGCAAATGTGACCAGCCAGTCACCAGCCGCACAACCGGCCTGGATGAGTGCTGGCATGCCTTGCCCTGCATCAGGAGACCACCCATGCGTGAAATATTCACCGCTCGCGCCGAGCGCAACGAACCATCCGCACATGGCGAAAGCGCCGACGAATCCTTCGCCCATCTGGTCGATGGCTTTCGCCGCTTTCGCACCGAGGTCTATCCCGAACAGCAGGCGCTGTTCGCCCGCTTGGCCAGGGCCCAGCAGCCGCGTGCGATGTTCATCACCTGCGCCGACTCGCGCATCGTTCCCGAGCTGATCACCCAGAGTTTGCCCGGCGACCTGTTCGTCACCCGTAACGTCGGCAATGTGGTGCCACCCTACGGCCAGATGAACGGCGGCGTCTCCAGCGCCATCGAGTACGCGGTGATGACGCTCAACGTGCAGCACATCATCATCTGCGGGCATTCCGACTGCGGCGCGATGAAAGCGGTGCTCGACCCCAGCGGCCTGCAACGGATGCCCACGGTGAAGGCCTGGCTGCGGCATTGCGAAGTGGCGCGCAGCCTGGTGGAGCAGAACTGCAGCTGCGGCGCCGGCGAAGCCCTGGGCGTGCTCACCGAAGAGAACGTGGTGGCCCAGCTCGACCACCTGCGCACCCATCCCTCGGTCGCCGCGCGCCTCGCCGGCGGTCAGCTGTCGATCCACGGCTGGGTCTATTGCATCGAGACCAGCGAAATCCTCGCCTACGACGCCACCAGCGGCCGTTTCGCGCCGCTGGACGGCGACGGCCCGCTGCCGGTAGCAACGCCCACGCCGCGCTACCTGCAGGCCTGAACCGCCGGCCGCAAGGCATTGGCTTTCGCTTCATGCGACGCCCCAGGGGCGTCGCCGCGTGTCGAGGATTTTCGAATGAATGCACAAACACTCAAAGCAACGCTGCCGCGTGACCTGATGGCGTCCGTGGTGGTTTTTCTGGTGGCCCTGCCGTTGTGCATGGGCATCGCCATCGCCTCGGGCATGCCGCCCACCAAAGGCGTGATCACCGGCATCGTCGGCGGGCTGGTGGTGGGTTGGCTGGCCGGTGCACCCCTGCAGGTCAGCGGCCCGGCCGCCGGACTCACGGTGCTGGTGTTCGAACTGGTGCAGCAATACGGAGCGGCCATGCTCGGGCCGATCCTGCTACTGGCCGGTGCGCTGCAACTGCTGGCCGGTCGGCTGAAGCTGGGTTGCTGGTTCCGCGTCACCGCGCCGGCGGTGGTCTACGGCATGCTGGCCGGCATCGGCATCCTCATCGTGCTGTCGCAGTTGCACGTGATGCTGGACGGGCAGCCGGAAGCCTCCGGACTGGACAATATCGGCGCCTTTCCCGCCGCGCTATGGGCCGCGCTGCCGTTTTCCGGCGGCGGTAACGGACTGATCGCCGCATCTCTCGGCCTACTGACCATCGCCTGCATGTGGGCATGGGATCGGCTCAAGCCGCAGCGCCTACGCCTGCTGCCCGGCGCGCTGCTGGGTGTCGCGGCGGCAACGCTGGCGGGGCTATGGCTTGGGCTCGACGTGCGCCGTGTCGAGGTGCCGGACAATCTCGCCGATGCCATCAGCTGGCTGCAACCGGCCGATCTGCTGGCCTTCGCCGATCCCGGTCTGCTGGTCGCGGCGCTGGCCGTGGCCTTTATCGCCAGCGCCGAAACCCTGCTTTCCGCCGCGGCGGTCGATCGCATGCACCAGGGCCCGCGCGCCGATTTCGACCGCGAACTCACCGCCCAAGGCATCGGCAACATGCTCTGCGGCGTGCTCGGCGCGCTGCCGATGACCGGCGTGATCGTGCGCAGCTCGGCCAATGTGCAGGCCGGTGCGCGCACGCGGCTGTCGGCCATGCTGCACGCGCTCTGGCTGCTGGCCGCGGTGGTGCTGCTGGCCGCGCTGCTGGAGCAGATTCCAATCGCCAGCCTGGCCGGTGTGCTGGTCTACACCGGGCTCAAGCTGATCGACCTGAACGCGCTGCGCCAGCTCGGCCGCTACGGGCGCATGGCCATGCTGATCCATCTCGCCACGGCGCTGACCATCGTCGCCACCGACCTTCTGACCGGCGTGCTGCTGGGCTTCGCGCTGACCCTGGGGCAACTGGCTTGGCAGGCTTCGCGGCTGAGGGTCGCGGTGGTGCAGGAAGGCCGCCGGGTCGAACTGCGCATGCAGGGCGCAGCGACCTTTCTGAAGGTGCCGCGACTGGCCCGCGCGCTGGATGGCGTACCGAAGAATGCCTGCGTGCATGTGCCGATGACACACCTGCAGTACATCGACCATGCCTGCATGGAGCTGCTGGAAGAATGGCAGCGCGCCAACCAGGCCAGCGGCGCACGGCTGATCATCGAGCCGCGGGCACTGACGCGACGGGTCGAAGGTCGCCGCCGGCAGGCCGTGCATCTTGCCGCGGCTGCCGACGGGAACTAATCAGGGCGACCAGCCCCCTCATCTTTCAGACACGACCATGCACAACGTGCATCTAGCCGGCAGCGCATCGGGTAAGCCCATGCGCTGCCGGCGCTTCTGGAGGATTGAATTGGACGTCTATATCGATCTGCTGCAATGGCCTGCCATGGTGGTCACGGTGATCGCCGCCTGGCTGATCGGCTCGCTGCAGCCCGGCCGGCGCTTCGTCGGCTTCTGCTGTTTTCTGCTGAGCAACCTGCTCTGGGTGATCTGGGGCTGGCACGCCGAGGCGTGGGCGCTGATCACCCTGCAGGTCTGCCTGGCGCTGATGAACCTGCGTGGGGTGAAGAAGAACGATGCCCCCACACAGCCCGAGCCAGACGCGCCCCGCGCTTAAATTGCCAGAGTGGGATCGCTGTCTATACTCCGAATCGTAGGCGTACCTGATTGAGTTCCGACTGCGCGTGCAAGCGTCCATGTCGCCAGCGAGCGTTTCGCGGGTGGCGTTGGGCAGAATCGGACCGATCGAAAACGTAGCTGGCATGACGGGAATGGTTTCCCCGGCCAGCCGATTTTCGGCGGTGCGATGGCGGTCGGCGGGATAACAAGAATCATAAGGGGAACCCGCAATGTCTCGACATCCATGCATCTGGATGGGGCTTGGGCTTTCGGCAATATTTGGCCAGGCCCAGGCGGCCTGGGACGTGAACATGCGCTCCGGCGCCACCGACGTCAGCCGTTCGGTGTTCGATCTGCACATGACGATCTTCTGGATCTGTGTGGTCATCGGCGTGCTGGTATTCGGCGTGATGATCTGGTCGATGGTCGCGCACCGCCGCTCCAAGCGTCAGCATTCCGCTCACTTCCACGAAAACACCCGCGTCGAGGTGCTCTGGACGGTCATCCCGCTACTGATCCTGGTGGGCATGGCGATCCCGGCGACGCGCACGCTGATCCACATCTACGACTCCAGCGAATCGGACGTCGACGTGCAGATCACCGGCTACCAGTGGAAATGGCACTACAAGTATCTGGGCGAGGACGTGGAGTTCTTCAGCAACCTCACCACGCCGCGCGAGCAGATCAACAACCAGGCGCCCAAGGGCGAGAACTACCTGCTGGAAGTCGACGAGCCGCTGGTGATTCCCGCCGGCGCCAAGGTGCGCTTCCTGATCACCGCGGCAGACGTCATCCACTCCTGGTGGGTGCCGGATCTGGCGGTGAAGAAGGACGCCATTCCCGGCTTTATCAACGAATCCTGGACCCGCGTCGAAGAGCCCGGCATCTACCGCGGCCAGTGCACCGAGCTGTGCGGCAAGGACCACGGCTTCATGCCGGTGGTGGTGGAGGTCAAGTCCGCCGAGGACTACGCCGCCTGGCTCGGCGAGAAGAAGGCCGAAGCCGCCAAGGTGGCCGAACTGACCAGCAAGGAATGGACGCTGGAAGAGCTCTCCGCGCACGGCGAGAAGGTCTACCAGACCGCTTGCGCGTCCTGCCACCAGGCTGGCGGCGAAGGCATCCCGCCGATGTTCCCGGCCCTCAAGGGCTCGGCCATCGCCACCGGCGACATCGAGGCGCACATCGACATCGTCGTCAACGGCAAGCCGGGCACCGCCATGGCGGCCTTCGGCAAGCAGCTGTCGGAAGTCGACCTGGCCGCGGTCATCACCTACGAGCGCAACGCCTGGGGCAACGAGACCGGCGAAATGGTCACGCCGAAAGACGTGCTCGACTTCAAACAGGCCGAAGAAGCCACCCAGTAAGAGGATTCGGTGATGAGTGCAGTGATCGACGATCATGGTCATGCCGGACATGACCACCACCACGGCCCGGCCAAGGGTCTCTCGCGCTGGCTGCTGACCACCAACCACAAGGACATCGGTTCGATGTACCTGTGGTTCAGCTTCTGCGCCTTCCTGCTCGGCGGCTCGATGGCCATGGTGATCCGCGCCGAGCTGTTCCAGCCGGGCCTGCAGATCGTGCAGCCGGAATTCTTCAACCAGATGACCACCATGCACGGCCTGATCATGGTCTTCGGCGCAGTAATGCCGGCCTTCGTCGGCCTGGCCAACTGGATGATCCCGCTGATGATCGGCGCGCCGGACATGGCGCTGCCACGGATGAACAACTTCAGCTTCTGGCTGCTGCCGGCGGCCTTCGGCCTGCTGGTCTCGACGCTGTTCATGGAAGGCGGCGGGCCGAACTTCGGCTGGACCTTCTATGCGCCGCTGTCGACGACCTACGCACCGGAGTCGGTGACCTTCTTCATCTTTGCCATCCACCTGATGGGCATCAGCTCGATCATGGGCGCGATCAACGTGATCGCCACCATCCTCAACCTGCGCGCACCGGGCATGACGCTGATGAAGATGCCGCTGTTCGTCTGGACCTGGCTGATCACCGCCTTCCTCTTGATCGCGGTGATGCCGGTGCTGGCGGGCGTGGTGACCATGATGCTGATGGACATCCACTTCGGCACCAGCTTCTTCAGCGCGGCCGGTGGCGGCGACCCGGTGCTGTTCCAGCACGTGTTCTGGTTCTTCGGCCATCCCGAGGTGTACATCATGATCCTGCCGGCCTTCGGCGCGGTCAGCTCGATCATCCCGGCGTTCAGCCGCAAGCCGCTGTTCGGCTACACCTCGATGGTCTATGCCACCGGGGCGATCGCCTTTCTCTCGTTCATCGTCTGGGCGCACCACATGTTCACCGTCGGCATCCCGCTGACCGGCGAGCTGTTCTTCATGTACGCCACCATGCTGATCGCCGTGCCCACCGGAGTGAAGGTGTTCAACTGGGTGTCGACGATGTGGCGCGGGTCGCTGACTTTCGAGGCGCCGATGCTGTTCGCCGTGGCTTTCGTCATCCTCTTCACCATCGGCGGCTTCTCCGGGCTGATGCTGGCCATCGCCCCGGCGGACTTCCAGTACCACGACACCTACTTCGTGGTGGCGCACTTCCACTACGTGCTGGTGCCGGGAGCGATCTTCGGCATCTTCGCCTCGGCCTACTACTGGCTGCCCAAGTGGACCGGGCACATGTACGACGAGACGCTGGCCAAGCTGCATTTCTGGATGAGCTTCATCGGCATGAACCTGGCGTTCTTCCCGATGCACTTCGTCGGCCTGGCCGGCATGCCGCGGCGCATCCCCGACTACAACATGATGTTCGCCAACTTCAACATGGTCTCCAGCGTCGGCGCCTTCATGTTCGGCGCCACCCAGCTCTTGTTCCTGTTCATCGTCATCAAGTGCATCCGCGGCGGCGTACCGGCGCCGGCCAAGCCCTGGGACGGCGCCGAGGGCCTGGAATGGAGCGTGCCGTCGCCGGCGCCCTACCACACCTTCCAGACACCACCGGACATGAGCGATGTGCACGAGCACCGCAAGGGCACTGGCGGGGAGCTGACGCCGTGAGCAGGCAACAGGGCGTCGCTGGCAGGCCCGGCCGGGTCTGCCAGGTCGACCGCGAAAAGGCCCGCTCCCACCAAACGGGGAGGCGCTCATGAACGAGTCCCTGCCCACGCGACGCCTGGTTCGCCGCCTGCTGTTCGTCGTGGTCGGCATGTTTGGTTTCGGCTTCTTGCTGGTGCCGATCTACGACGTCATGTGCCAGGCGTTCGGCATCAACGGCAAGACCGCCGGCGCCTACACCGGCTCGCAGAGCGCCGACGCGGCGCGGGCGGTGCGGGTGCAGTTCCTCGCCACCAACGCCGCCGGCATGCGCTGGGAGTTCGGCCCGCTGGCCGACCAGCTCAGCGTGCACCCGGGCGCCAGCCAGGAGATTCGTTTCGTCGCCTACAACCCGACCGACAAGCCGATGACCGCCCAGGCGATCCCCAGCGTCTCGCCGTCGCGGGCGGCGGCCTACTTCCACAAGACCGAATGCTTCTGCTTCACCCAGCAGGTGCTGCAACCGGGCGAGCGCATCGAAATGCCGGTGCGCTTCATCGTCGATCGCGACCTGCCCGCCGACGTGCACAACCTGACCCTTGCCTACACGCTGTTCGACATCACGTCCCGCCAGCCGCCGGTGGCCGTCAACGCCACATCGGCCCCGGCCAAGGAGAGTCTGCAATGAGCCAACAGACCACCCACGAGCAGTATTACGTTCCTGATCAGAGCAAATGGCCGATCATCGCCACCATCGCCCTGCTGGTCACCTTCTACGGACTGGGCAGCTGGTTCAACGACCTGAAAGCCGGGCGTGACGAGTCGAGCGGGCCGATGATCTTCTTCGTCGGCGCGCTGCTGATCGCCTACATGATGTTCGGCTGGTTCGGCGCTGTGGTGAAGGAAAGCCGCGCCGGGCTGTACAGCGCACAGATGGACCGCTCGTTCCGCTGGGGCATGAGCTGGTTCATCTTCTCGGAGGTGATGTTCTTCCTCGCCTTCTTCGGCGCGCTGTTCTACATCCGCTACTGGGCCGGCCCCTGGCTGGCTGGCGAAGGCGACAAGGGCATCAGCAACATGCTCTGGCCCAACTTCGAATACACCTGGCCACTGCTCAACACCCCAGATCCCAAGCTCTATCCGGCACCGGAAGGCACCATCAGTGCCTGGGGCCTGCCGCTGATCAACACCATCCTGCTGGTCAGCTCCAGCTTCACCCTGACCTGGGCGCACCATGCGCTGCGCAAGAACAATCGCCAGCATCTGAAGATCGGCCTGGCGCTGACCGTGCTGCTCGGCGCCGCGTTCCTGGTCCTGCAGATCGAGGAGTACGTGCATGCCTACACCGAACTGGGGCTGACCCTGGGCTCGGGCATCTATGGCGCAACCTTCTTCATGCTCACCGGCTTTCACGGCGCCCACGTGACCATGGGCGCGATCATCCTCACGGTGATGCTGGTGCGCATCCTGCGCGGGCATTTCAGCCCGGAGCAGCACTTCGGCTTCGAGGCGGCGGCCTGGTACTGGCACTTCGTCGACGTGGTGTGGATCGCGCTGTTCGTCTTCGTCTATGTGATCTAGCGAATCAGAAACCAAAGGCGGGGCGCAGCTGCCCCGTATAGAAACCCCAGCCGATCAGCGCAACGGTCAGTGCGCTGAGGCTGACCCGGATAAACAGGGCCGTGTTCACGCGGGAGGTGCGGCCCTCGTCCCTGACCAGGAAGAACAACCCACTGAACAGACTGACCAGCGTGGCCACTAACAACAGAACGATCGCCGCCTTGAGCATGAGCGATTCCACGACAGGGGTATTGGGGGTGGAGTATAGCCAGCCGTATCGACACATCAGGCTGCCGGGCATGAGCGGCTTCAGGCCGGGGCTGCTGCCTACCCTGCTGGTGCTGGCCATGCTGCCGGTACTGGTCTGGCTGGGCTTCTGGCAGCTGGAGCGCGGCGAACAAAAGCGCGATCTGCTGGCACGCCAGGAGGCGAGGCAGCAAGCTGCGCCGCTGTCACCGGAGCAGATCGAAAGCAGCGCCCAGCCGGCCTTTTCCCGCGTGCATCTGCAGGGTCGTTTCGATGCCGAGCACAGCTTCCTGCTCGACAGCCGCACCCGTGACGGCCAGGTTGGCGTAGAGCTGCTGCAGCCCTTTCATGACGAGCTCAGCGACCGTTGGGTAATGGTCAACCGCGGCTGGATTCCCTGGCCCGATCGCCGCGTGCCGCCGGCCTTCGACACACCTGCGCAGTCTTTGAAGCTCGCCGCCTGGGTCTACGTACCGCCAGGAAAGCCGTTCATCTTCAGCCACCGCACGGCCGAGGGCTGGCCGCGCCTGATCAACCACGTCGACATCGAGGCGATGTGGCAGCAGGCCGGCCGCGAAGGCGTGATCCATGAATTGCGTCTGGAGCCCGGCCCCAGCGCCTACCGCGCCGATTGGGCGATCACCAGCATGCGCCCGGCGCAGCATCTGGGCTACGCCGTGCAGTGGTTTGCCCTGGCGGCTGCCCTGCTGGCGCTGTTCATCTACTTCGGCGTGCATCAGGCACGGGAGAAGCACATTGATGACAATGAATCCGACCCTCACCGGCCGTGAACCAAAACGCGGCCGTGGCCGGCTGCAACTGCTGCTGATCCTCGGCGTCGTGCTGGGACCGATGCTGCTGGCTACGGCGATGTATCGCTTCGGCTTCTGGGTACCGCAGACCCGCAGCTACGACGGCGTGCTGATCGCCAACGGCCAGGACCGCGCTGCCATTGGCGTGACTGCAGCCGACTCCGAACGGCGCTGGGAGCTGCTGGTCACCGCCCCGCAGGGCTGCGAAACGCAGTGCCAGCAGCTGGTCTACCTGGCCCGCCAGATCAATATCGGCCTGGCTCGCGAAGCCGCCCGCGCCAGCCACGCCCTGGCCAGCGCCACCGCTCTGGACGAGGCCTACGAGCAACGCCTGCGTCGCGAGTATCCGCAATTGCAACGCCATGGCCTCGACGCCGGCGTGTATGCCCGCAACCCCGAAGCACCGGCCACGCCGCAGCTTTGGATCGTCGATCCGCACGGCAACCTGGTGCTGCGATACGACGCCGAAGCCGACGGCAAGGCAATCCTTGATGACCTGAAATACCTGCTGAAGATCTCGCAGATCGGCTGACGCACTCTGCCGCTTCGCTGGGGTCCCAAACTGGCCGCCCAAGGAGAAACCGATGGCCAAACCCGGATACCGCCTCGCCCTGATCGCCACGCTGCTGGCGGTGGTGGTCGTGCTGCTCGGTGCCTATACGCGGTTGACCCACGCCGGCCTCGGCTGCCCTGACTGGCCAGGCTGCTACGGTTTTCTCGCCGTGCCCATGAGCGAGCACAAGCAGAACCTCGCCGCGCTGCGCTTTCCCGAGACGCCACTGGAAGTGACCAAGGGCTGGAACGAGATGATCCATCGCTATTTCGCCGGCGCGCTGGGGCTGGTGATTCTCGCCATGGCGGCGCAGGCGATACGCCGTCGCGGCCAACGCGGGCAGCCGGTGAAGTTGCCGCTGCTACTGCTCGCGGTGGTCATCGCCCAGGCGATCTTCGGCATGTGGACAGTGACCCTGCAGCTCTGGCCTCAGGTGGTTACCGCGCACCTGCTCGGCGGCTTCACCACCCTCAGCCTGCTGTTTCTGCTGTGCCTGCGGCTGTCCGGCGCCTTTGCTCCGTTGCCAGCCATCGACGGTCGGCTGCGCAAATTCGCCGGCATCGCCATGCTCGCGGTGGTCGCCCAGATCGCGCTCGGCGGCTGGGTCAGCAGCAACTATGCGGCCGTCGCCTGCACCGACTTCCCCACCTGCCATGGCGAATGGTGGCCACGGATGGACTTCGCCAACGCCTTCAACCTGACCCACCACGACATCGGCCCGAATTACCTCGGCGGCCTGCTCTATGGCGAGGCGCGCACGGCCATCCATGTCAGCCACCGCATCGGCGCGCTGTGCGTGACGCTGGTGTTGCTGCTGCTGGCCGCAATGCTCATGCGCCGCGGACTCGGCCGGCTGGCGGGGCTGCTCATCGCCGCGCTGGCGCTGCAGGTCGGGCTGGGCATCAGCAACGTGCTGCTCAACCTGCCGCTGGCGGTCGCCGTAGCGCACAACGGCGGCGGTGCCGCGCTGCTGCTGGTGCTGGTACTGGTCAATTACCGGCTGCGCCAGCCTCCACATGCCGCCCGGCAAACCGAGCCAGCATCGATTTCGAACACGACGGGGCAGCTCGATCTGCCCCGCGCATGACCACAAGGAGAACCCCCATGGCGACTCTACTCAGCGAACGCAGCGCCCAGGCCAGCTGGCGCGACTACCTGGAGCTGACCAAGCCGAAGGTGGTGCTGCTGATGCTCATCACCTCGCTGGTGGGCATGTTCCTCGCCACCCGCGCCGGCGTGCCCTGGACGGTGCTGCTGTTCGGCAATCTGGGCATCGCCCTGTGTGCCGGTGGCGCGGCGGCGGTGAACCATGTGGTGGACCGGCAGATCGATTCGGTGATGGCCCGCACCCACAAGCGACCCCTGGCCGAAGGCCGGGTCTCGCCAGCGGCGGCACTGACCTTCGCCTTCGCCCTCGGCGTCAGCGGGCTGGCCCTGCTGCTGACCTTCACCAATGCCCTCGCCGCCTGGCTGACCCTGGCCTCGCTGATCGGCTACGCGGTGATCTACACCGGCTTTCTCAAACGCGCCACGCCGCAGAACATCGTCATCGGCGGACTCGCCGGCGCCGCGCCGCCGCTGCTCGGCTGGGTCGCGGTGACCGGCCAGGTCACCGCCGAACCGCTACTGCTGGTGCTGATCATCTTCGCCTGGACGCCGCCGCACTTCTGGGCGCTGGCGATTCACCGCAAGGACGAGTACGCCAAGGTCAACGTGCCGATGCTGCCGGTGACCCACGGCGTGCACTACACCAAGGTGCATATCCTGCTCTACACGGTGATGCTGCTGGCGGTCAGCTTCATGCCGTTCGCCATTCACATGAGCGGCCCGCTGTACCTCGCCGCCGCAGCGTTGCTGGGTGCACGCTTCCTCTACTGGACGATCGCGCTGTACCGCGACAGCCGGCCACATGCGGCAATCAAGACCTTCAAATTCAGCATCTGGTACCTGTTCGCGCTGTTCATCGCGCTGCTGGTTGATCATTATCTGCTGCTCGATTTCTAGATAGTCGCCCAAAGGACGTTCATGACCCGCATCCAGAAAACCGTCTTCATTCTCGTGGCGCTGATCGCGCTGGTCGTCGGGCTGACGGTTTCCAAGGTGCTCAACAGCCAGCACCAGCTCGACCCCACGCAGTTGCTGGATGCCGGCATCGTCGTGCTGCCGCAGAGCCGCACGGTGCCGTCGCTGAGCCTGACGGACCAGGACGGCGAAGCGGTAAAACTGAACGAACTGGACGGACAGTGGACGCTACTGTTCTTCGGCTACACCTTCTGCCCGGACATCTGCCCCACTACCCTGGCCGAACTGCGCCAACTCAACGGCATGCTGCCGGACGCCGTGCGCGACCAGCTGCGCATCATCCTCGTCAGCGTCGATCCGAATCGCGACACGCCGGAAAAACTCAAGGAATACCTCGGCTACTTCAACGCCGGTTTCCAAGGGCTTACCGGCCCGCTGGACGATATCCAGACCCTGGCCAACGGCGTCGGCATTCCCTTCATACCCGGCGATACCAGCAAGGAAAACTACACCGTCGACCACAGCGGCAACCTGGTCCTGATCGGCCCGGACGGCCGCCAGCAGGGCTTTATCCGCTCGCCTTTGCGGGTGCAGAAACTGGCCGAGCAGTTGCCTGAGCTGGTCAAGCAGGCGGAGTGAGGAAAGCGAGCCTGTTGGCGTTCGCAGTGTACGGACCATAGCTGGCGCTGGGCCTGGAAGCCCGCCCCCTCTCCCTAAGCTCTCTCCCAAGGGGGCGAGGGGAATGTTCGATGATGGCGCAGGCTCTGGCGAATCAACGCACGGCCCAGAGGCGGCACGCTTCGGACGTCAGCACGGCGCAGCAACCATCTTTGGCCGCACAATCATCGAACACTACCGCAATACTCACATACCTCTGCGATCCAACCCCCTCGCCCCTCCGGGGAGACGGCTGGGGCGCCCAGCATAGGGTTGAGGGGACGCTTCACCTCATGACCATCATGGCTCACCGACCGAACTTACCGACGCCGCGCTTCCCCTGCGAGGTTCACGCAGCACCGCGCTGATGCGTGCTCGTCGCTTGCGCCACCAGATCACCACACCGGTGACCGACAACACCGCGATCGCCACGCCCAGCACGGCGATGAGGATGCGCCCTGGTAGGCCGAGGATGCGCCCGCCATGGATCGCCGGCTGCAGCAGATGAAACTGCTGCCCCAGCGTGCCCTGGCCGGGAATCTCCTGCCCCAGCAGACGACCGTCGGTTCCATGGAAGAACAGCCAGGCGTTGCCCTGGTTGCTGTCGTGCTCGCCGAAGCCAGCGCCATAGAAGTTGTACTCGAAGCTGTAGTACAGCTCGGTGATCGCTTCGGTCAGGCCGACTTCGGCGGCGTGCTGCATGGCGTAGTCGTACGCCTGGTGGAAGTCGTAAGCGGTGGTGCCCAGCTGCTCTGCCGGCATCCGCCCGCGGGCCTCGTAGACGCTCGGCTCAACGGGCGAGAACAGCGATACCACCGGCTTGAACACCTGCTCCGGCAGGTTCATCGCCACGCTGCTGACCGCCACCGGCGTGAGCAGCAGCCACAGCCACAGGCCGCCTGCGCGGTGTACGTCGTGGTTCATGCGCTGGCGCTTGATCTTCCAGGACGTCCACCACTTGGAAAAGAACGGCCGGCCACGAGGAAAGGTCAGCACCAGCGAGACGAAGCAATCGATCACCCAGGCGATCGCCACGATACCCATCAACCACAGCCCCCAGTTGCCCGGCAGCGACAGGTTGTAGTGAAACTCGAGGATGAAGGGCACGAAGTTCTTGCGCGAGAAGCAGCATTCGCCCCAGTAACGCGTGCCCACCGGGTCCCCGCTCACCGCATCGATGTAGTGCACCACCGGGCGCTCGCCGTACGGCTTGCCAGTCGCCGGATCGTTACGCGGCACCAGTGCCATCAAAGCGGCGTGACCGGGCTCACTGGGAAACTCCATGTACCAGACCTGCATACGCGGGTTGGCCTGCTCGACGCGCTCGACCAACGTTCCCGGCGCCAGCACCGGTCCCTCACTGGTGGTGTGGTAGAACTCCGGGTTGAGCCATTCGTCCAGCTCGTGATGGAAGGCCAGGATGCTGCCGGTAATGCCGGCGAGAAACAGGAAGATCGCCGTGGCCAGGCCGATGTAGCGGTGCAGGAGCACGAGAATGGAACGCATCGTCGGTTGTCTGTCCTTCAGAAAGCACAAAGCCGCCGGACCTGTGGGGCCGGCGGCAGTTCAGCGTTGATCAGAAGTCGTAGGTCACGGTAGCCATGACATTGCGCTCCTCGCCGTAGTAGCACTGGCTCAGGCTGTTGCACGCGGCGACGTACTTCTCGTCGGTGAGGTTGTTCAGGTTCAGACGCACGCCGACACCCTGCAGCCCGACGCGAGACAGGTCATAACCAAGCATGGCGTCGTACAGCGTGTAGGACGGAATGCGCAGGGTGTTCTCCGCGTCAGCCCAGCTCTTGCCGAAGTAGCGTGCGCCACCGCCAACCTGCAGCCCGGCCAACGGCCCTCGGTCGAAGGTGTAGTCGGTCCACAGCGAGGCCATGTTGCGCGCCACCGCGTTGGGCGTGTTGCCGCGATTGTTGACGCCGGCAGCACCGGTGAAGTCCTTGGAATACTCGACGTCCATATAGGTATAGCTGGCGATGACATTGACCTGTTCCAGCGGCCGCAGACGAGCTTCGACTTCCACGCCTTTGGAGGTAAGTTCGCCCACCGCGCGGTAGAAGTTCTCGTTGGAATCCTTGTTCGCCAGGTTGGATTGCTTCAAGTCGAAGTAGGAGATGGTGTAGAGATCGTCGGTGCCCAGCGGCTGATACTTCAGGCCCACCTCGTACTGTTCGCCTTCAGTCGGATCAAGCAGTGTGATGTCGAAGCCGCCGCTGCCATTCGCGTTATAGGCCGCAGTGGCGTTGGGATTGAACGACTCGGAGTAGCTGGCGTAGGGCGACAGGCCGTTATCAAAGGCATAGAGCACACCAACGCGACCAGTGAATTGCTCGAGCTTGGCGCTATCGGACTGATCGCCGTAGCTCGCATCGTTGGTGTGATCGAACGAGACGTCCACCCAATCCTGGCGAACACCCAGCGAGAAGCGCCAGTTGCCGAGGCTGATCAGGTCCTGCACATAGAGGCCCGTCTGCTCCAGCTCACGGGTTTCGTCGTACTGGTGGTAGAACACCGGGCTGCCCGCACCTACGGCACCGGTGTAGGGATTGACCGAGGGCAGGCCGTAGGCTGCGTCGTAAACCACCTTGGCCTTGCGCCGCTGGTAGTCGAGGCCGGTCACCAGGGTGTGGCTGAGTGCGCCGGTATCGAAGAGGAACTGCAACTGGTTGTCGATGGTCCAGGCATGCAGCGCTTCGTCGGCCCCGGTGTAGTAGCGCACCAGTTCATCGGAACTTGGGGCCACGTAGCCGTACTGATAAACCTGCCCCGAGTCCACGGTGGAGTCCAGGTACTGGAAGTTCTGCCGCGCCGAAACGACATCATTGAAACGGTGCTCGAGCTGATAGCCGATCATCTGCTGGTCGCGCTCGAACTTCTCGTAGTCCTCGTCGCCCTCGAAGAAGCTGCGCGAGATGCGCTGACCGTTGCGCGACGTCACCGTGCCATCGGCCGGTAATCCGCCGTGGTAGCCGCTCTCCGGATCACGTTGCAGCATCGCCAGCAGGGTCAGGCGGGTGTCTTCGGTGAAGTCGATACTCACCGAGGGCATCACCGCAAAGCGTTGCTCCTCGATTCCATCGACCTGGTTGTCGGCATCCTTGGCCACGCCGACCAATCGATAACTGATGCGCTCGTCATCCAGAGGCCCGGTGAAGTCGAACGCTGCCTGCTTGTAATCATTGCTGCCGTAGGAGAACTGCAGCTGGCGGCTGGCTTCCTTCTGCGGCTTCTTGCTGGTCATCGCCACCAGGCCGCCGGGCAGGCTGCGGCCATAGAGCACCGAGGACGGTCCCTTGAGGATGTCGATGCGCTCGATGAAGTACGGATCGACCTGCAGGCTGCTGTAGGTGCCGCTGTCGCCCAGCAGCTTCTGGCCATCGAGATAAAGATTATCCACCGAGCCATCGGTGATGCCGCGCATGGCGACATAGTCGTAGCGCGTCGTCGCACCGTACGGCGTACTCATCAGTCCCGGCGTGTAGCGCACCGCCTGAGCGATGGAGCGCGAGCCCTGATCCTCTATCTGCTGGCGGGTGACCACCGAAACGGTCTGCGAAGTCTCTGCCAACGGCATACTGGTCTTGGTCGCCACGCTGCTGTGGGTCGCGTTGTAGCCTTCCATCGAGCCCAGCGCGTTGCCCAGGGCGAAGCCTTCGACGGTCATCGGTTGCAGTTCGACGGCATCGGCCTGCGCGCTCCGGCGCTCCAGCGAATAGTTACCCTGGCTGTCGCGTACGGCCTGCAGGCCGCTGCCCTGCAGCAGCGCGGCGAAGCCCTCGTCGACGCCGTACTGACCTTGCAGGCCGTTGCTGTCCAGACCCTGCAGCAGGCTGCCATCGACCGAAAGCAGCACACCTGCCTCACCGGCGAAACGGCTCAGTACGCTGGAGAGCGGGCCGGCGGGAATGTCGTAGCTGCGCACCACCTGCTGGGTCGCAGACTGCGCCATGGCAGCGCCGGGCACGACGCTGGCCAGCGGCAGACACAGCAGCGCGGCACGAATGCCGAGCGCCAAGGCGCGGGAGCGATTGGGAATGAACGGCAAGGCGGTCGAGCGCATGGGTGTTCCTGTTCGAGTGACGGATTTAGCCCTATGCCCAACCAGATCGAAGAAAGGGAACTGCAGATGCGAATATTTTTTATTCGTGTCCGCAACAAACTAAACGCCACCCCGTGCCGCGGCAGGTTCGAGGCTGACCCACCAGGCCATGCGCCGCTCGATGCGCACCGGCAGCGTCGCCGCCAGCGCATCCAGCACACGCTCGGTGTCACCGAGGGGAAAGGCGCCGACCACCCGAAGATCGGCGATACGCGGATCGCAGCCGAGATAGCCGTGTCGATAGCGCGACAGTTCGACGAGGAAATCTTCCAGGCGCTGGTTGTCGGCCAGTAATACGCCGCTCGCCCAGGCCTGATGTTCGGCGCGGGCCGCTGACAGGGGGGCGATGTAGCGGCGACTGAAATCGGTCTGCTGCCCGGCCGCCACACGGGTGACGCCTAAGCCATCCAGCTGGATATCCACAACGCCGGCGAACACGCTCAGGCGGGTATGGCCATCTTCCTGGCGCAGCGAGAAACGCGCGGCCTGCTCGCTGCGCACGCGACCTTCACGACTGGTCAGCAGCAACGGCCGCCCGCCTTGGCTGGGCGAGGCATCGACCAGCAGCTCACCGTGGTAAAGCGCCAGCCTGCGCGCGGTCGCGTCATCGGCAATATCCACCGCGGTATCGGTGTTCAGCCAGAGCTGCGAGCCATCAGCCAGGCGCAGATCGCGCACCTCACCAACCGCGGTCCGCTCATCGGCCGTCCACTGTCGCCAGGGCAGCGATCCGCCGGCCAGGCTCAGTGCCGCGCCGCCACAAAGCACGGACAGCACCTTCAGTGCCTGGCGACGGCTCGATTGGCGGCTGTGCAACATCGCGCCGGCAGTGCGCCCGACGGCATCGTCGGCCAGTGGCTGGAACTGGCCACTGATGCGTTCGACCTTGGCCCACGCGCGGGCATGTTCCGGCTGTTCCAGCCACGCGCTCCAGGCCTGGCGCTCGCCAGCGCTGGCCGCACCGGACTGCAACACGGCAAACCATTTCGCCGCTTCCTGCAGCACGCGGTAATCGATGCCCATCAGTCCTCCGCCACCAGCAGCAGGCAATGCAACATGGCCTGAGCCATGTACTTCTTCACCATCCGCTCGGAAACGCCGAGTTCGATGGCGATTGCGGCGTAGGTCATGCCCTGCAGCTGCGACATGAGAAAGGCGCTGCGCACCTTCGCCGGCAGCTGGGCCAGCATGGCGTCGACCTGCAGCAAGGTTTCGACGATCAACGCCTGGGATTCCGGCGATGGCGCCACGGGCTCGGGTTGCAGTGCCAGCGCATCAAGATAGGCCTGCTCGATCTGTCGGCGCCGCCAATGGTTGATCAACAGGCCCTTGGCGATGGTATGCAGGTAGGCTCTGGGTTCGCGGATGGCGCCCACGTCCTGATCCTTGGTCATCACCCGCACGAAGGTGTCCTGCGCGAGGTCGGCGGCCCGCTGATTACAGCCCAGCTGACGCCGCAGCCAGCCGTTAAGCCAGCCGTGATGCTCGGCATAGAGCCGATGCAGCATCTGCTGTCGAACCATACCTTCAATTGCCACGCGGCCTCCCATGAGCGCTGCAAGCGTTAATGCTAACGCTTCTCAACAGCACAAATCCATCGGCAATCGCTGTATCGCGTTCTTTTGTCCACCGACGTCCGTTCGAGCACGGTGCAGAAAAAGCTCGACTAGGCTGAAGGAACAACCCATCTCCGGAGGCACGCTCATGACTCAACTGCCACGTCTGGCCGCTTTCGCGCTTCTCTCCCTGACACTGCTGCCAGCCCATGCGCAGATTCTGCCGGGCCTCTGGGAATTCAGCAGCGGCGATATACAGGTGGACGGCCAACAGATGCCCGGCATGGACGCGATGCTGGCGCAGATGGAGAACCTGCCCGCCGACCAGCGCCGGATGATGGAGGAGATGCTGGCCGCGCAGGGCGTGAAACTCGGCGGCAAGGGCGTGCAGATCTGTCTGAGCAAGGCCCAGGTGGAGTCCGATGAGCTGCCCTTTCAGGATGACCCGGCCTGTACCCAGGAGATCACCGAGCGTGGCGACAAGCTGTGGAAATTCAGGTTCGAGTGCCCTGATGCCCGAGGTCAGGGCGAGACGCGCTTCATCAGCGACAAGGAGTTCGTCAGTACCGTGGAAAGTGAATACCGCCAAGGCACCGAGACCGGTACCTCGCGAATCGAATCCCACGCGCGCTGGATAGCGGACGATTGCGGCGCATTGAAACCGGCTCGGTAGAAGGCCACCGGGAAATCAGCAGGGGTTCCACGTGAAACCCCTATGGCTGCTGGGCCGAGGTCAGTTCTTCTTCCAGCTGCCCTGGTTGTTCTGCTCGCAGGCGGGCTGGAGAAAGCGCGCATCACTGGCGATGCCGTAATAGTGAATGTCCTGCCGGTACGGCATGTTCGACACCTGCGCGTTGCGGCAGACACCGAAGGCACCGTCCGGGCACTGATCGACGAACTCCACTTCGACTTCGTGATCCTTCAGCTGCGGCTGACAGAAGCCGCTGCGGAACAGCTCTGCGGGAATGTTGATGTTCGCCTGGCAAAGCTTCACTGCCACGCGGTCGTCGTGGCTGTTAATCACGCACGCTTCGGCCATCACGTCGCCAGCGACGAGCAGGCCGCACAGGGCTGTCAGCAAGAACGGTAACCGCACGATTTCACCTCTCCGAGAATCGCCGGCGACTTTAACATGAGCCACCCGCCCCTTTCAGACTCAGCGCAAAATGCTCACCATAGCCGCCATGCTCGAACATATCCCGACCCATCTCATCGGCGGCCCGCTCGGCGCCGGCAAAACCAGCCTGATTCGCCATCTGCTCGATCAGAAGCCAGCCGGCGAGCGCTGGGCGGTGCTGATCAACGAGTTCGGCCAGATCGGGCTGGATGCCGCGTTACTGACGACCGAAGCAGACGGCATCAGCCTGGCGGAGATCCCCGGCGGCTGCCTGTGTTGTGTCAACGGCGTCCCGTTCCAGGTCGGCCTAGCGCGCCTGCTGCGTCAGGCAAAACCAGACCGCTTGCTGATCGAACCCTCCGGCCTGGGCCACCCGGCGGAATTGCTGCGGCAGCTCAGGCTACCGCCATGGCAGAACGTGCTGAGCGTCCAGCCAACCGTGCTGGTATTGGATGCCGCCGCCCTCAGCCGCGGCGAACCCCTGCCCGACAGCCAGCAGCAGGCCCTGGCCCAAGCCGGCCTGCTGCTGATGAACAAGAGCGAAACGCTGGACCAACCCAGCCGTATCCGACTGGCCGAGCAGCTGTCTGAGCAGCCGCTTTACTGGACCACGCGAGGCCAGCTGTCCCTGGAACAGCTTCCCGGCATCGGCGCACGCGCCAGTGAACCGACACGCGCGACCACCCTGCCCAGCGGGTCGGCGACGCTGGCGCAGGTGTGGCTCGATCCGCGCCAGCCGATCTGCCAGGTTCAGGCGACAGCAGAGCACTGGAGCATCGGCTGGCGCTGGCACCCGAGCCAGCGCTTCGATCTCGGCCAGCTCTCGCAATGGCTGACGCGCTGGCCCTGGCGTCGCGCCAAGCTGGTAATTCACGGCCGCAGCGGTTGGCAGTCAGCCAACGCGCTGGACGGCCAGGCGTTGGTCTTCAGGAGCAGCGAATGGCGGCGGGATTCAAGGATAGAGCTGATCTTCAGCGAACCTCAGTCGCAGGCGGAACTGCAACAGGGCATGGTCGAGTGCCTTATCGACGAATGACCTGTCATTCGCGGGGGCGGCGCCAGTCGTCCAATTGAATCACCCGCCCCGGCTCGTCGGCGGGCTGGAACGGATGCGCCGCCAGCTCGATACGACCGACCTGCGCACCGAACATGACGATGGTGCCTGGGTGGCGCTGCTCACCAGTGACGGTGAACTCGAACCCGTAGATACGCGCGAGCCGGCGCTGGCCGCGTGCATCCGGCAACAGCGTCAGCTTGCGAAAGGCCACATTGCCGTCGAGCAATTCCACATCGAGCTTCTGGCAGTGCCGGCGCACCGCCTGCAGGGCGCGCTCGCGAATACCGTGGGAGTGCCACAGCCAGGCGCCGGCGGCAGCCAGCAGCATGAACAGAAACAGATTGCTCAGAGTCAGCATGAAGTAATGGAAAGTGTCCGGCGGGCGCACAGCTTAACAGGCCGTCGCGGCGCCGCCGTGTCGATACCGTCGTATATCCGCTTCAGCTTTCCAGCCAGACGTCGCGCGCCCAATGCCAGACGGTCTCCCAGGTTTCCTCCTCGCTCAGCTCGCAGTCGTCGCCGTCCCACAGGGTGACTTCGCCTTCCAGATCGACCACATAGTAGTCACGCCCGTCCTGGCAGATCGGAATCAGATCGCGTGGCACGCCAGCATCCCAGGCATTGGCGGCGACTTCCGGCAGGTAGGTGTGCGACTGCGGATCGGTGGCGGTGACCGGCTCCAGGCGCCCGTAGATCACATCGCTGACCTGAAGCAGGAACTCACGCAGGCCGAACGGGAGATTGATCAACAGCTGCTCCTCGATCTCCACCAAGAGATCGTCGTCGGGCAGCTCCAGCGGTACCGGCACCGGCTCGTTGAGCTCGCGCAGCTGTTCGATGACTTCTTCCACACCCACCTCCTGTCGTATGCCCCCAGGCAAGGCCCCGTTTATACAGCCCGCCGGATTGGCGAGCCAGTTCTGTCGCGTTAAAGTGCATGGCTTAGCGAAACGCTCGGTTAAGACATTCACGGCGACTTGCCCGATTCAATACGCACAATTGCAGAAATTAGGTAGCAATTTGCATTGGTGCCTGCCAAACACATCTGGTCCGCTCGGACCTGAACAAGGACACGCAATGACTACTACCGAAGCCCAGGAGTTGCTCCAGGCCATCGATCGATGCGCCGACGAACCAATCCATATCCCCGGTAGCATCCAGCCCCATGGTTTCCTGCTGGTGGTCAGCGAGCCCGAGCTGCGTGTGCAGCAGGCCAGTGAAAACGTTCAGCGCTGGCTCGGGATAGACGCCCGCTCGCTGGTCGGCCAGCCTCTGTCGAACCTGCTACCCACCGCACGCATCGAAGCCGGTCTCACGGCACTGAGCGAAGACGACCACAACCCCTTCCACCTGAGCGATGTAAGCATCGGTCTCACCGGTGTCGCCGGCCAGGCGTTCGCCTTGCTCGGCCATCGCCATCGCGGCCAGCTGATCCTCGAATTCGAACGCGCGGAAACCTCCGGCCAGGCCTATGACACCCTCTACCCGCTGATGCGTACCTTCGTCGCCCAACTGCAGGACAGCCGCGAGCTGGAAGCGCTCTGCCAACTGGCGGTTCGGGAGGTCAAGCGCATCACCGGCTTCGGCCGCGTCAAGGCCTATCGCTTTGATGCCGAAGACAATGGAGTAGTGCTGGCAGAGGTCGCCGACCCGGGCTATCCAAGCTATCTCGGGCTGTGCTTTCCGGCTGCCGACATCCCGCAGCAGGCGCGCCGGCTGTATCGCGAAAACCTGATCCGGGTGATTCAGGACGCCAACTATCAACCCTCGCCCCTGGTGCCGGCGCTCAACCCGATCTCCGGGGCACCGCTCGATCTGAGCTTCGCCGCACTGCGCAGCGTCTCCCCGGTGCATCTGCAGTACATGCGCAACATGGGCACGCTGGCGTCGATGTCGATCTCCATCGTCATTCGCGACCGCCTCTGGGGGCTGATCTCCTGCCATGATGCCGAACCGCGAGCAGTCACTTACCAGACGCGCACCGCCTGCGAGCTGCTCGGTCGTATCCTCTCACTGCAGATCGAGGCACGGGAAAGCGAGACCCTCGCGCAACGCAAGCTGGACCTGCGCCACCAGATCGTCCATCTGCTCGCGGCGATGGCCGATCGCGACAGCGTGGTCGAGGGTTTCCGCCACCTCCCCGAGGTGGTGCTGGGGTTCGCCGGTGCCGACGGCGCGGCGATCATTTCCGCCGACAAGTGCGAAACCGTCGGCGACACACCGGAGCATGAACAGATCCTGCAGCTGGCGCGGTGGCTGGGCGAACGACGCGACGAACTGGTCTTCCACTGTGACTGCATCAGCCGCGACATTCCCGACATGCCGGCACTCGCCGAGCATTGTGCCGGGGTCATGGCCATCTCCATCTCGCGCCTGCACGCGCACTATCTGATCTGGTTTCGCCACGAGCAGATCAAGACGGTCAACTGGGCCGGTCAGCCGGAAAAACAGATCGACCGTCAGAGCGGTGCGCTCAGTCCGCGGCACAGCTTCGAACAATGGCAGGAAACCCTGCGCGGCTATGCGCAGCCCTGGGATCAGGTGGTGATCGAGGGCGCGCTGGAACTGCGCAATGCGGTGCTCGGTATTGTCTTGCGCAAAGCCGAGGAGATGGCCCAGCTGGCCGGCGAGTTGCGCGCCAGCAACAAGGAGCTGGAGGCCTTCTCCTACAGCGTTTCCCACGACCTGCGCGCTCCGCTGCGGCATATCGCTGGCTACACCGAGCTGCTCAGCGAGATGGAGAGCAAGCAACTGAGCGAACGTGGGATGCGCTTTCTCGACAACATTGCCGACGCCGCGCGCTTCGCCGGCACGCTGGTGGACAACCTGCTGAGCTTCTCGCAGATGGGCCGTTCGGCATTGCGCCTGTCGGATGTCGACCTCGGTGCATTGGTCGCCTCGATTCGCGAGGAGCTGGCGCCTGACTGCGAAGGTCGCCAGATCGAATGGCACCTGCTGCCAATGCCGATCGTCGTCGCCGATGCCGCCTTCATTCACATGGTGCTACGCAACCTGATCGACAACGCGGTCAAGTACAGCCGCACCCGGGAGGTGGCCGTCATCGAGGTGGGTGCCGAACAGCGCGCCGGCGAAGTGGTCGTCTATGTGCGCGACAACGGCGTCGGCTTCGACATGCAGTACTCGAGCAAGCTGTTCGGCGTGTTCCAGCGCCTGCACCGCATGGAGGAGTTCGAAGGTATCGGCATCGGCCTGGCGAGCGTGCGCCGCATCATCGAGCGCCACGACGGCCAGGTCTGGGCCGAAGGCCAGCTGGACAAGGGCGCCACGTTCTACTTCTCACTCCCCAAACTGTCCTACACATCGTCCCTCCTGGACCGAGACATCTGATGCTGAAACCAATACTGCTGGTCGAAGACAACCCCCACGACCTGGAACTCACCCTGATCGCGCTGGAGCGCAGCCAGCTGGCCAATGAGGTGGTGATCATGCGTGACGGCGCCGAGGCGCTGAACTACCTGCAGCGCACCGGCGCTTACGCCGATCGCGCCGATGGCAATCCAGCAGTGCTGCTGCTGGACCTGAAACTGCCCAAGGTCGACGGCTTGGAAGTGCTCAAGACTGTCCGCGAGACCGCCGAGCTGCGCAGCATTCCAGTGGTCATGCTGACCTCTTCGCGGGAAGAGCCCGACCTGATGAAAGCCTACGAGCTCGGGGTGAACGCTTACGTCGTCAAACCGGTCGAATTTAAAGATTTTGTCGCCGCAATCTCCGACCTCGGCATCTTCTGGGCCGTGCTCAACGAGCCGCCACCCGGTTCGCTGCGTCTCAAGCGCGCGCGCAACAAAGACGAAAAGAACTGAACGTGCATTGCCGGCCCGCGCCTGGCGGGCCGTTTCGATGATTCCTGCTTCCTCGACAGGTTGGATATGCCAGCGTCAAAGAACATCAGCGTCCTGTTCATCGAGGACAGCCCGCACGACGCCGAACTTGCCCAGTTGGCGCTGGAGCGCAGTGGCTACACCCTGCATACCGAGCTGGTCTACAGCCATGCCGGCGTGGTGGAAGCGCTGCAGCGACGCGCTTTTGATCTGATCCTGGCGGACTTCATCCTGCCAGGCTTCTCCGGCAGCCAGGCCCTACAGGAAGCGCGTCGGCTGGCGCCACAGACCCCCTTCATCTTTCTCTCCGGCGTTTTTGGCGAGGAGCACGCGGTCAACATGATGCGCTCCGGCGCCGTCGACTACGTGCTCAAGCAGAACCTCGGCTTTCTGCCCAAGGCGGTGGAACGTGCACTGGCCGAAGTCAACGAACGGCGCCGCCGTCTGCAGGCCGAACAGGCGCTGCGCGAGGTCGAGGTGCGCGCGCGCCTGGCCATCGATGCGGCACGCCTGGGCATGTGGGACTACGAACCACAGAGTGGCGCGCTGATCTGGGACCAGCGCTGCCGGGCCATGCTCGGTATCGGTGAACAGGACCCGGTGGACATGCCGCTGTTCGAACGGCTCTGCCACCCGGAAGACCGCAAGCGGATACGCGAGGAGATCGCCCGCGCCATCGCCGGTGAAGATGACGGCGAGTACTGCACCACCTATCGCGTGCTCTTCGATGACGGCAGCCTGCGCTGGATGGAAACTCGCGGCCAAGCCTTTTTCGAAGGCGGGCAGTGCTCGCGCTTCGTCGGCGTGGTGATGGACATCACCGAACAACAGCTGGCGACCCAGACCCTCAGGCAGATGAACGAAACCCTGGGCGAGCGCGTGCAGGAGCGCACCCGCGAACGTGACCGCACCTGGGAGTTGTCCCGTGACCTGCTGGCGGTCACCCGCCTGGACATGATGCCGGTCGCGCTCAACCCGATCTGGGAGGATGCCTTCGGCTGGCCGCTGGAACAGCTCATGCAGCACCCGCTGACCTGGCTGGTGCATCCCGATGATCTGCAGGCGACCCAGGAAGAAAATGCCCGTGTCGGCCAAGGCAAGGTCACCAACCGCTTCGTCAATCGCCTACGCCATCGCGATGGCAGCTACCGCTGGCTGTCCTGGTCGGTGGTCGCCGATGACGGCCGCGTCTACTCGGCGGCGCGGGACATCACCAGCGAAATCGCCGCGGTCGACAAACTGGCCGAGGCCAACCGCGAGCTCCGCGCGCAGATCCAGGAGCGCGAACGTGTCGAGGCGACCCTGCAGCAGATGCAGCGCCTCGAAGCCGTCGGCCAGCTGACCGCTGGCGTCGCCCATGACATCAACAACCTGCTGACGGTCATTCTGACCAGTGCCAGCTTTCTACAGAGCGACCTTGAGCAGGGCGCCCCAGCAGAGCGCAGCTTGCGGCGCTTGCAGTACATCCGCGAATCCGGCGAGCGCGGCGCGACGCTGACCAGCCAGTTGCTCGCCTTCGCCCGTCGCCAGCAGCTGACGCCAGCAGCGATCGACCTCAACGACACCCTGGTCAGCCTGCTCAGCCTGCTGAAAAGCACCCTAGGCGGTAGCGTCAGCATCGAGACCGATACCCAGGCCAATATCTGGCACGCGCTGGTGGACCCGACCCAGATCGAGATGATCATTCTCAACCTGGCAATCAATGCCCGTGACGCCATGGGTGACAGCGGACGCCTGACGCTGGGCACGCGCAACGTGGTGATCAGCGAACCGGCACTGCGCGCCGAAGATCCCAGCCCAGGCGAGTACGTGGTGCTTTCGGTAACCGATACCGGAACCGGCATGAGCGAGGAAGTGCTGAGCAAGGCATTCGAACCCTTCTTCACCACCAAGGAAGTCGGCAAGGGCTCGGGATTGGGCCTGGCGCAGGTCTTCGGCTTCGCCAAACAATCCGGTGGCGGCGCATGTATCGAAAGCCGCGAGGGCATCGGTACGACGGTCAAGGTGTTCCTGCCGCGCACCGCTGCACCACAGCAGGTGGAGCCGGCCCTGGCATTGAGCTCCGGTACGCGCGAAGACAACATGGATGCCCAGAATATAGTTTGACATAGAGGGCCGCAAAATCCGCAAGCTTCAGCGCTATGGCATGCCGCAACAACGGAAATATAGTTCGACACAGCCTAACGCGTCCGCCGGAAAAGCCCCACCGCAGCCAGGAATAAAGTCTGACACCGCCGCCCTGGCTCGGCTTATTTTGCCTACTCCGCCAACTTCCTGAGCGACACCGAGCATGGCGTGATCATGTAAGTGGAAACGACTCCGGTGCATCGTACTGCCGCAGTCGACTCGACCAGAACGATGGTCGAGTGTTTCGAAGCGCAGTTCGATCTAACGCCGGAACGCCTCATTGGCTATGCCGCCTATGCGGTGCAATCCGCCTAAAGAGGTGCGTTCACGGGCCGCGGTTTGAGCTTTAGGGAAAATCCCTCCTCGCTTTTCTCCACTATCAGCTCATCTCCCAGCGTCCAACCGAGTTTCGCAAGTAACTCAGATGGAAGCTCAACGATTACGTCTCCGCTGCCGTCTCCCGGATCTTGGCAGACAACTCGCCAGCTGTTAGGTGTGTCCATGACGCCACCCTCCTTACAGAAGCTAAAGTCAGAAGCATGGCGGAGACGCCTTACCATAGCGCACACCCATGTCGTAGATTCCCCCTATTTGGAGGCTAAACCATGACAGAGCCCAGCGACCACGAAATTGTAAGCGTTCATTCCACGACGTACTGGACTTACTTTACGTCCCGAAGGGGCCTTAGCAATTCCGGTGAGACCTTGTACTGTTTCGTGCCGTTCTCGGCCAGGACGATCACGCTCTTGCGGTTGATCT
>NZ_JACXXG010000108.1 GCF_014764705.1 Stutzerimonas kunmingensis | reverse complement strand
CGGCTGCGCAGCCGGACGCTGCCGGCACGTCATCGGCCCGGGACAGCGGCTCGATGGCTGGTATGCCGATGGGCACCACGCCGCCGGCTGGCGCGCCGATGGGCGATGACGATCACGCCGCGCATCACCCGGACGCGACTGCCAGCATGCCGGCTTCGAGTGGTGCATCGATGGCCGGTTCCATGGGCGGCATGATGGCCGGTTCCATGGGCGGCATGATGGGCGGCATGATGGGCGGCATGATGGACGACATGATGCGCGGCTGCCGCGGAGACGAGTGCGGTCGGGATCGGCGCCTCAACAAGCTGCTGTATCCGCAGCTGATGGCGCTGCCGGATCTACCGCCGGAGCGGCGCG
>NZ_JACXXG010000107.1 GCF_014764705.1 Stutzerimonas kunmingensis | reverse complement strand
CGGCTGCGCAGCCGGACGCTGCCGGCACGTCATCGGCCCGGGACAGCGGCTCGATGGCTGGTATGCCGATGGGCACCACGCCGCCGGCTGGCGCGCCGATGGGCGATGACGATCACGCCGCGCATCATCCGGACAAGGCCGGAAGCATGGCGGTACCGCAGCCGGCGCCAGCCGATGGCATGCCGGCGCAAAGCAGCAGCTCGATGAACGGCATGCCGATGAGCGCCACACCGCCGGCTGACGCATCGGCGGGCGATGACGATCACGCCGCGCATCACCCGGACGCGACTGCCAGCATGCCGGCTTCGAGTGGTGCATCGATGGCCGGTTCCATGGGCGGCATGATGGCCGGTTCCATGGGCGGCATGATGGACGACATGATGCGCGGCTGCCGCGGAGACGAGTGCGGTCGGGATCGGCGCCTCAACAAGCTGCTGTATCCGCAGCTGATGGCGCTGCCGGATCTACCGCCGGAGCGGCGCG
>NZ_JACXXG010000106.1 GCF_014764705.1 Stutzerimonas kunmingensis | reverse complement strand
TCTGAGAAGCAGGGGACTTCGGATCGGTAGGGTGCGCCGCTGGAGCGTGAGGTGCCGCCGGGGTGCTGGCGGGCTGCTGCCCCATGGCGCCTGGCATGGCATCCTTCTTGTGCATGTCATCATCAGCGAGCGTCGTCCCAGCGAGGAGTATTCCCACGAAGCAAATTGGAGCGAGGGGTGTGCGTCGGTGCGGTCTCATGACAACCTCCTAATGGTTGTTTTTCTGACTTTGGCTGTGGGCGTAGGAAAAACTACCTTACAGATCAGGCTATTACTAATAGCCTACGGAGAAGAAGCTGTCGTAAACCTTACTTGTGCATTACATTTTCACGTTTGTTGGTGAAATAGTTGTATTGATTTTGAAGAGGAGGTAGCAGGTTATTTGTGGTTTGCGGCGGCGGAGATAGCAGGGGCGGCGGCAAAAACTGAGTGCAACACCTGACCTTTCCGGTACGGTGCTGCCCCTATGTCTTATTCCGAACTCAGCGTTGAAGAACGCGCCACCATTCAAATCAGCCGTGCCCAAGGGTTCAGCCTG
>NZ_JACXXG010000105.1 GCF_014764705.1 Stutzerimonas kunmingensis | reverse complement strand
GGGGTTTGGGGAGCAATGGAACCAAAAACCAACGTAAGCCCTACCACCTGCGCTCGGTGCCTTCTTCCCAGGCATCCGCCTCGATGAAGCAGTTGCGCATGTCGGCTTCCTGGCTGATCTCGGTCAGCAGGTCGTGCACGGTCTTGTCCAGCTCGTCGTCGCTTCGATACGAAATGGCCAACTCGTAGTGGCCCGACTCCAGCCGTTTCATGCCGTAGGGTTCCAGGCAGTAGCGCTCGATGTTCTCCTTGGCCCGTTTCCGGCCGCGCACGAACTTGCTGTTATTCACCACCGCCAGGCGCAGGGTGACGGTGGCCACCCGCTCGACAGCGGGCGGCTCTGCCGGCGATGACGACGAGGCCGTGATCTGCTGATCGCGTGACCGGGCGCTCTTCTGGTATGCGCCGATCTCGACACCCCGGTGGCGCAGGTAGCTGTACAGTGTGCTCTTGGAGATGTGTAGCTTCTCGCCGATGGCGCTGACGCTCAGGCGACCCTCGCGGTACAGCGTTTGCGCCGCCATGGCGGTGGCCTCGGCCTTGGCGGGCAGACCCTTGGGACGGCCACCGATCCGGCCCCGCGACCGTGCGGCCGACAGGCCCGCCTGAGTCCGCTC
>NZ_JACXXG010000104.1 GCF_014764705.1 Stutzerimonas kunmingensis | reverse complement strand
GATTAGGACTTGCCACTGTTCTGCGGTGCGGTGTTTTCTCATGGAAATAACCTCGCGTTGTTGAATGCGAGGTCACTCTAGGGCGGAAGTCAGCGGGATGGCAGGATGTCTTGGAATGAACGCTTACGACGAAGACGACACTCAGTAGCAGTGAACGACCAAGCGGGACTATCGATACGTTGTTTTTGGCACCCGATCTGCTGGGTGCCAACTCATAGCCACCAGAGGGCAAACCGGCCCGCGGCTTGTCGCGCAACCGTTCGTCAACAGAAAACGGCAACGGCTGATTTCAGCATCGGCGCTATCCGAAGGCATGACTACGACTCTTGATAGATCGCAGGCAGACAGGCTCCACAACAAGTCCTGCACGGCCTCAGCCTGCCGCCCGCACTATTCAGCCATCCTTCTACACGCCGAGCCGGAAGCAGCCTTGGCTGTCTCGATAGATATTTCTTCAGCGCAAAAGCAAACCCCCGACCAGCTTACGCGGGTCGGGGGCTTGGGAAAGGAGCTTGACGATGACCTACTCTCACATGGGGAGACCCCACACTACCATCGGCGATGCGTCGTTTCACTACTGAGTTCGGGAAGGGATCAGGTGGTTCCAACGCTCTATGGTCGTCAAG
>NZ_JACXXG010000103.1 GCF_014764705.1 Stutzerimonas kunmingensis | reverse complement strand
CCGGATCTACCGCCGGAGCGGCGCGCGAGCGTTGAGCAGCTCGCCCACCACCGGATGCACGAAGGGATCCAGCTATTGGCGTCCCTGTCGTCGGAGGCGTCGCACGCGGTCCAGCGCAACGACTACGACGGCCTGCAGGAAGTATCTGATCGCATGCGCGTAGCCTGGGGCGAATTCGACAGCGGCCTGTCGGCCTACCGCGCACTGGCCGAAGGACAAGCGCCGCGGGGGATCGCGCTGGCGTGGTTCCGGCGCGAGATGAACCTGACCGATCCCCTGACCACGGCCCTGGCGCACGGCGTCTTTGGCCTGTCGGGCTTCCACTACTTCACGATGGCGTTGCTGTTGGCCTTTGCGCTGCTGGCCGCCTGGATGTACGTGGCGCGAACCCGACGCACGAATGCGGTCCTCGCCACGTTGCGCACCGGGGCGCCGGCCCCCGCGGCGCCCGTGTCTCCGGGCGTGCCGGCCGAGGGCGGGCCACAGGCACGCGCACCTGTGTCCACCATGGGCGGCTGGGTGGGCAAGCTGCGGGTCGCACGCGTCTTCCAGGAGACGCCCAAGGTCAAGACGTTTCGGCTAGCGCCAGTGGAGGGCGTGGGTGCGCTGCCGTTCGAGTTCGAGCCCGGCCAGTTCCTCACGCTTTCGGTGCATTCAGGCGGGAACCAGGTCAAGCGCTCGTATTCGATCGCTTCATCGCCATGCTGCC
>NZ_JACXXG010000102.1 GCF_014764705.1 Stutzerimonas kunmingensis | reverse complement strand
CGGCATCATCTGCCGCACCACCCACTCCCGATGCTCTATCGAATAACGCGCCACACGGCTCTCACTTCCGCCCACCGACCAAGACTCATCGAATCAACTCACACGACAACTATCCTGACGCGGCGGGGCGCATGGAAACCGTTTCACTGCGCATCTGCACGTTCTCACGAACTGGTTTTATCAAGACCAGAGCCTCGCCCGGCTGCGCGTCTCGCGCGGGATACTGCGCACAACCAGCCATCACACCGAGCAAGAGAGCCAAAAAACAATTTCTCATAAATACCTAGAGTCACAAGTGATGGTGTTTTAGCATCATGGCAAAAAAACGTGTCAAAAAAAAAGCCCCTATAACGGGGCTTTTTGGTGAGGTGAGGTTAAGGGTGACGGTGACGAAAACGCTGAAACTCGCGCTTCACGTTGGGCCAAGAAGCGTAGAGTCCCACCCCCCCCATTGTGACTACGATCAGTGCAAGGATGAGGAGTCCAGCAGCTGTCTGGCTCATATCATTCCTCCAGAGTCATCAATATACCTAGACCCCACAGTACCAACCCACTTACGGCAGCGCAAGCAGACAGCAAAGCAGTGTTAGGGGTTTGGGGAGCAGTGGAACCAAAAACCAACGTAAGGCTTAGCTAGAGTTCACCGCTGCCGAAAATAGGGGCGGTTATCCAGACTTTGTTTTACTGAACGACTTTTCTGCACTGCTTTTCATGCG
>NZ_JACXXG010000101.1 GCF_014764705.1 Stutzerimonas kunmingensis | reverse complement strand
ACCCTTGCCTTCAGCTAACACTTCCCCTTGCCGGGTGTGTAGAGGACTTTCACCTCCAAGTCGCCAGGCTCACCACCACAGTGAACCCGACAGCGCCAGTCACGGCGCTACGCGCCATGCCTGGCGCGCCAAAAAAAAACGCGGCCGGAGCCGCGTTGCGATAGGAACCTTGCGCTCGGTTCGAGGGGGGTTACAGCAGAAGCGGCGCAGGTCCCTGCACATGACGTGCGTAGCAAAATAAACCGGCGCGCTGGAGCTCACACGCCGGGGCCCTCATCAGAAGAATCCGAGTGGATTGATGTCGTAGCTGATCAGCAGGTTCTTGGTCTGCTGATAGTGGTCGAGCATCATCTTGTGGGTTTCACGGCCGACGCCGGACTTCTTGTAGCCACCGAACGCCGCGTGCGCCGGGTACAGGTGGTAGCAGTTGGTCCACACGCGACCGGCCTTGATGCCACGACCCATGCGGTAGGCACGGTTGATGTCGCGGGTCCAGACGCCGGCACCCAGGCCGAACTCGGTGTCGTTGGCAATCGCCAGGGCTTCGGCTTCGTCCTTGAAGGTCGCCACACCGACCACGGGTCCGAAGATTTCTTCCTGGAACACACGCATCTTGTTGTGACCCTTGATCAGGGTCGGCTGCACGTAGTAACCGGAGGCCAGGCCGCCTTCGAGCTTCTCGGCGGCACCGCCGGTGAGGATCTGTGCGCCTTCCTGCTGAGCGATCTCCATGTAGGAAAGGATCTTGTCGAACTGCTGCTCGGACGCCTGGGCGCCAACCATGGTGTCGGTATCCAGCGGGTTGCCACGCTTGA
>NZ_JACXXG010000100.1 GCF_014764705.1 Stutzerimonas kunmingensis | reverse complement strand
ATGGGCGGCATGATGGACGACATGATGCGCGGCTGCCGCGGAGACGAGTGCGGTCGGGATCGGCGCCTCAACAAGCTGCTGTATCCGCAGCTGATGGCGCTGCCGGATCTACCGCCGGAGCGGCGCGCGAGCGTTGAGCAGCTCGCCCACCACCGGATGCACGAAGGGATCCAGCTATTGGCGTCCCTGTCGTCGGAGGCGTCGCACGCGGTCCAGCGCAACGACTACGGCGGCCTGCAGGAAGCATCCGACCGCATGCGCGTGGCCTGGGGCGAATTCGACAGCGGCTTGTCGGCCTACCGCGCACTGGCCGAAGGACAGGCGCCGCGGGGGATCGCGCTGGCGTGGTTCCGGCGCGAGATGAACCTGACCGATCCCCTGACCACGGCCCCGGCGCACGGCGTCTTCGGCCTGTCGGGCTTCCACTACTTCACGATGGCGTTGCTGCTGGCCTTTGCGCTGCTGGCCGCCTGGATGTACGTGGCGCGAACCCGACGCACGAATGCGGTCCTCGCCACGTTGCGCACCGGGGCACCGGTGCCTCCGGCCCCCGCCGCTGCGCCTCGTTCCGGTGTGGCGCCGGCCCCCGCGGCGTCCGTGTCTCCGGGCGTGCCGGCCGAGGGCGAGCCGCAGGCACGCGCACCCGTGTCCACCATGGGCGGCTGGGTGGGCAAGCTGCGGGTCGCACGCGTCTTCCAGGAGACGCCCAAGGTCAAGACGTTTCGGCTGGCGCCAGTGGAGGGCGTGGGTGCGCTGCCGTTCGAGTTCGAGCCCGGCCAGTTCCTCACGCTTTCGGTGCATTCAGGCGGGAACCAGGTCAAGCGCTCGTATTCGATCGCTTCATCGCCATGCTGCC
>NZ_JACXXG010000099.1 GCF_014764705.1 Stutzerimonas kunmingensis | reverse complement strand
CTCGGCGTCAAGCTCGACTCCGGCTCCGGCCGTGGCGGCACCGGCCTCCTGCCACGCTCGGCCTCCGGTGAACCGGCGGATGACTACGGCACGGCCGGCCTGACGGCGAAGGCCAAGCTGTCCGCCACCACGCTGCACGTGGGCACGCTGCAACCGGTTATCCCGGTGCTGATGCGCAACGACAGCCGCCTGTTGCCGAACATCTATCGCGGCGCCTGGCTGCAGAGCAAGGACGTCGCAGGCCTCACGCTGGATCTCGGCATGCTGGATCGCACCAGCTACCGCGACTCTTCCAATTACGAAGAGATGACGGTGTTCAATGGCGGGCTGCGCAACATTACCTTTGGCAGCAATACGACGAGCGACGAGTTCCGCTTCGCCGGTGGGCGCTACGACTGGTCGCCACAATTGGCCACCAGCTACTACTACGGTGGGCTGGACGGCATCTACGACCAGCACAACCTCAGCCTGGTCCATGTGCTGCCCATCGGCGAGTCGCAGAGCTTCAAGACCGACCTGCGCTATGTGCGCTCCACCGACGATGGCGGCAGCAACGTCGACAACGACGCCTTCGGCGCGCTGTTCACCTACAAGCATGGCGGTCACGCCTTCACCGGCGGTTATCAGCACATGAGCGGCGATACCGGTTTCGCCTACGTCGCCGGTGGCGATAACGCGTTGATCAACCTGTTGCAGATCAACGATTTCGGTAACCAGGACGAGCGTTCCTGGCAGGTCCGTTATGACTACGACTTCGCCGCCATGGGCATTCCCGGGCTGAGCCTGATGACCCGCTACGTCTCCGGCGATAACGTCGACCGCGGCGCCGGCGCCAGCGAAGGCAAGACCTGGGAGCGCAACACCGACATCGCCTACGTCATCCAGAGCGGCCCGCTGAA